>JBLNDT010000089.1:0-203495 GCA_050261915.1 Solirubrobacterales bacterium | reverse complement strand
GCTTTGGCTACAACTTAGTTGCAGGAGCAAACATAGCTGGATTCGTAAAAGTTGCAGATGCTATGCATGCACAGGGTAACTACTAAAATAAAGCTTAATTAATAATATTCTTAGAGAATCCTAAGGGATTCTCTAATTCTTTATATAGATATTGAATAAATGTCCATATTGTATTACATTATAATAGTAAATAATTAAGGTGGTGAATATATGGGCACAGTTGCAGTAATAGGGGCAGGTCCTGCAGGGATTATGGCAGCTCTCACAGCAGCAGATTCAAACAAGGTTATTATAATAGAGAAGAATAATAAAATAGGAAAAAAATTATATATCACAGGCAAGGGCAGATGCAATATAACAAATGCCAAGGATATAAGCGAATTTTTTGAGAATATACCAGGAAATCCAAATTTTCTTTACAGCTCTTTATATAGTTTTACTAATGAAGAAACTATAAACATGATGGAGAGACTTGGAGTTAAATTAAAGGTGGAAAGAGGAGACAGGGTTTTTCCTGAATCAGATAAATCATCAGATATTATATCTGCTTTTAAAAATGAACTTGATAGGAAAAAAGTTGAGATAAGGCTTAATTCCAAGGTGAGTGAAATAAAAGTAATTGAAAAGAAAATACATGCTATTATTTTAAATGATGGTACTGAAATACATGCAGATCATTATATTCTTTGTACAGGGGGCTTGTCCTACCCACAAACAGGTTCCACTGGAGATGGTCATAACCTGGCGAAGAAGCTTGGACATCATATAACAGATATAATTCCTTCCTTGGTGCCTTTAGAGGTTAATGAGGAATGGGTGAAGGAACTCCAGGGATTATCCCTTAAAAATGTTGAAATTAAATTAATAGACAAAAAAAACAAAGTATTATTTAAGGATTTCGGTGAAATGCTGTTTACTCATTTTGGACTTTCAGGACCAATTGTGTTAAGTGCAGGTAGAAATGTTTCAAATAATAGTTTAAGAGCTTCTATAAATTTAAAGCCTGGATTAACATCTGAAGAACTTGATAAAAGAATTCAAAAGGATTTTAATAAAAATATTAATAAATCCTTTAAAAATTCTCTTGATGAGCTGCTTCCAAAAAAACTTATAGATACAATAGTAGATCTATCTAAAATTGATCCGGATAAAAAAGTTAATCTTATCACTAGAGAAGAACGAAAGAATCTGGTTCAGCTGCTCCAAAATCTCACCTTTAACATTAAAGGTACCAGACCTATAGCAGAAGCAATAGTAACTGCTGGTGGAGTAGATGTAAAGGAAGTGGATCCATCCACAATGAAATCAAAAATAATTGAAAATCTCTCCTTTGCTGGAGAAATACTTGATGTAGATGCATTAACCGGAGGTTATAATATTCAGATTGCACTGTCTACTGGATATTTGGCTGGAAAAAGTATATAATAAATCTTTGGAAGGTATTTTTTTGAAGGAGGCATGGATTTGTTATTATCTATAGCAGTAGATGGTCCTGCAGGGGCTGGCAAAAGCACCATTGCAAAAATAATTTCACAAAAATTCAATTTAATGTATATAAACACAGGAGCTATGTATAGAGCTGTGGCGCTGTTTGCAGTAAGAAGCAACATTAGATCTGAAGATATAAAAAGCATTGAATCATTAATAGTTAAACTTGATATGCATTTTGAAGGGGATAAACTTATTGTAAACAATGAGGATGTAAGTGAAGAAATTGTTTCTCCTGAGATTAGCAGAATAGTTTCCGAATATGCTGCAATAAAGGAAGTTAGATTACAGCTTGCAGAAATGCAGAAAAGCATGGCATTAAAGTATAATGTTATAATGGATGGCAGAGATATAGGAACTGTGGTGCTAAAAGATGCATTTATAAAGTTTTTTATTACTGCAAGCCCGGAAGAAAGGGCAAACAGAAGATTTTCCGAGCTTAAAGCCAAGGGTATTAATGTAGATTATGAGGTAATACTGAAAGACATCAATGACAGGGATTACTATGATACACACAGGAAAACGGATCCATTAAGGATGGCAGAGGATGCTATAATTTTGGACACATCAAATATGAATATTCAGCAGGTTGTTGAAACAATGTGCAAGTACATAAATGATAAAATAGAAAAAAACAGCCAAGTGGTGAATTAATATGAACATATATTTAGCAGAACAAGCTGGATTTTGCTTTGGTGTTAAAAGAGCGGTTCAAGAAGCTTTAAAAGTTAAAGATGAACATAATAAAAGGGTGTATACCTTAGGCCCTTTGATACATAATAATGATGTAGTGGATTTTTTGAAAAAAAAGGATATTTATCCTATAGAGCCTTCGGAAATTGATTCTCTTAAACCTGGGGATGTAATAATAATAAGATCACATGGGGTTCCATTAGCAGTAAAAGAATCCCTTGAAGAAGCCCAACTTGTTGTTTTGGATGCAACTTGCCCTTTTGTTTCAAACATCCAGCATATTGTGAAAAAACATTATCAAGCAGGATATAAAATTGTAATAGTGGGAGACAGTTCCCATCCTGAAGTTATTGGAATCAACGGCTGGTGTGATAATAGCGCTGTTATTACAAAGAATGGCAGCGAACTAAATGATTTCAACTACAAAATATGCGTAGTGTCTCAAACAACTGAAAAACAGGAAAATTGGGAAAGGGTTCTTAGTATTATAGTAAAGAACTCCAGAGAGTTTGTAGGATTTAATACCATATGCAAAGCTACCTCTGAAAGACAGAAGTGTGCTTTAGAACTTTCAAAAAAAGTAGATATGATGGTGGTAATAGGTGGCAAAAACAGTTCAAATACCACAAAGCTTTACGAAATTTGCAGTGAAAACTGTAAAAATACAATCCACGTGGAAAACTCGGATGAAATACCAATGGAGTTGATTAAAAGTAATGTAAATAGTATTGGTGTTACTGCCGGTGCTTCAACTCCGGATTGGATAATAAAGGAGGCAATATTAAAAATGGACTTTGAAAAAAATATTGAAAACAACGAACAACTTGAGTTTATGGAGAAAAATGACACTAAAATTGCAGTAGGTCAGGTCATTAAGGGAGAAATTATTTCAGTAAATGAAAAGGAAGCTTTCTTAAATATTGGATATAAGGCAGATGGAATACTTCCAAAAAATGAAGTAACTAAAGATGATAATGAAAACCTTACTGATTTGCTTAAAGCAGGTGAAGAAGTTGAAGTTAAGGTTGTAAAAAGAAGAAGTGATGACGGATATGTAGTACTTTCAAAAATTGAGCTTCAAAGAGAAAAGGCTTATGACGAATTAAAAGGATCAAAAGATGACAATGCTACAATAAAGGTTATAGTTAAAGAAGCATCAAATGCAGGACTAGTTGGAAGCTATAAAGGTGTTAGAGTATTTATACCAGCATCCCATGTGGAGTTGTTTCATACATCAAACTTAAATGATTATGTTGGAAAAGAATTAGAAGTAAGCATAATAGAATTTAGCGAACAAAACAACAAAACAAGAATAGTTGCATCAAGGAGAGATATCCTTAAGGCTGAAAAGAGCAAAGCTGAAGAAGCTGCATGGAGTACCTTGGAAAAAGATACAACTGTACAGGGAGAAGTAAAACGTATTACTGACTTTGGTGCATTTGTAAATGTTAACGGGCTTGATGGTCTTTTACATGTTTCAGAAATATCCTGGGGTAGAGTTAATAAACCAGCTGATGTACTTAAAGTTGGAGATGTATTAAACGTATATATATTAGATATAGATAGAGAAAAGAAAAAGCTATCCTTAAGCTTAAAGAAGCTTATAGAAAACCCATGGAACAACATTGATGAAAAATACCCAGTTGGCAGTGTAGTAATGGGAAAAGTAGTAAGATTTGCAAATTTTGGAGCATTTGTTGAGCTTGAACCAGGGGTTGATGGATTGGTTCATATTTCTCAAATAAGCAACAAGAGAATAAATAAACCAGAAAATGCTCTAACAATTGGAGAAGTTGTTAAGGCTAAGATAATAGATGTTGACACCGATCTTAAGAAAATAGGACTAAGCATTAGAGAAGTGGACGAAGTATAAACATTTCTTTTTAAGTAAAAATTAGGCGTTGCAGTTTAAGCTGCAACGCTTCTTTGTATAGAAAGGATTTTTCTTATGCATAAAATATTAATTATTGAAGATGACACTATAATAGCAGGGGCTATAGAAAATCATATCAAAACCTGGGGCTGCCATGTTAAATGCATTAGTGATTTTCAAAATGTTATTCAAACTTTTGTGGAATATGATCCTCAACTAATTCTAATGGATATATCTCTTCCTTTTTACAATGGTTATTATTGGTGCAGTGAAATTAGAAAAATTTCCAAGGTTCCAATTATATTTATATCCTCTGCTTCTGATAATATGAATATTGTAATGGCAGTAAACATGGGGGGAGATGATTTTATCGCAAAACCCTTTGATTTAAGTGTACTTACTGCAAAGGTTCAAGCAATGCTAAGACGTACCTATGTTTTCATGGAAGAAACAAGCCTCATAGAGCATAAAGGTGCAGTTCTCAATATCAAAGATGCCACACTTAAGTATAATGATATAAAAATTGAACTTACTAAAAATGAATATAGAATTATGCAGGTGCTCCTTGAAAATAAGGGCAAGACAGTATCAAGAGATAAGCTTATGGAAAGGTTATGGGAAAGCGACAGCTTTATTGATGAAAACACTCTTACAGTAAATATAAACAGACTTAGAAAGAAGCTTGATACTGTTGGTATGGTTGACTTTATCACCACAAAAAAAGGTTTAGGATATATGGTGGACTGATGGATATTTTATCTTTATATTTAAAAAGCAGAATGAAATGGTTTTTACTATTTGGATTATTTTCCATAATATTTGCAATTATATTTTCACTATACAGCCTTCAATTGGAAGCTGTTTTATACTCAGTTGTTTTATGTTTTTTTCTAGGTGCTATATTTACAGTATTTGATTATATGATTTTTTTTAAAAGACATAAGCAGCTTATGGAACTTACAAAATATATAACACTATCTCTTGAAAAAATGCCCAAACCTTTTGATTTGCTTGAAAATGATTATCAAAAGCTGATCCAAATATTGTATAAGGATAAGGCTCAAAATATATCAAATTCAGACCTTAAGTACAGCAGTATGATTAATTATTATACTCTTTGGGCTCATCAGATAAAAACACCTATATCTGCTATGCATCTTCTGCTTCAGACAGAAGGAAGAGAGAATAATGAACTAGAATTGGAGCTTTTTAAAATAGAACAGTATGTTGAAATGGTGCTTCAATATTTAAGGCTTGGAAGTGAAGCTACAGATTACCTGCTTGGAAAATATAATCTTCAGGATATTGTTAAACAAGCCATAAGAAAATATGCAAAAATGTTTATAAGTAAAAAAATCAGTCTTGATTTGCAAGATATAAACCTAAATATAGTTACAGACGAAAAGTGGACGGTCTTTGTTATTGAACAAGTTTTATCAAATGCAATCAAGTATACCAATAAAGGCTGCATAAGAATTTATTTGGATGATAATGATACTCTTGTTATTGAAGATCAAGGCATAGGAATACAAAAGGAAGATATTCCAAGGGTTTTTGAAAGAGGATTTACAGGTTTCAATGGAAGATATGACAAGAAATCTACAGGTATAGGTTTGTATCTTAGCAAAGAAGTAATGAATAAACTTTCTCATACAATAAGCCTTGATTCTGAACCAGGTGTTGGAACAAAGGTTAAACTAGGTTTTAATTCTCATGAAACAATCCGCGAGTGACAAACTTACGAAAATGTAAGTTTAGTAACTGAATTGTAAGCTTAAGTTATGGATTGGAAAATGTATATTTTGGTAAAATGAACTTGATAAAAAGAGAGGAGATAAAAATATGCTTATACTAGAAGTAAATAACCTAAAAAAAATTTATACTACTCGTTTTGGCGGGAATCAAGTTCAAGCGCTGTCCAATGTTTCATTTTCCGTGGAACAAGGTGAATACGTTGCAATTATGGGTGAATCAGGCTCAGGTAAAACCACCCTTCTTAACATTACCGCATCTCTTGATAAGCCTACAAGTGGTGAAGTAAAACTTAATGGGAACAATATTGTAAACATAAGTGAAAGAGAGATTTCTGCATTTAGAAGAAATAATCTTGGGTTTGTATTTCAAGATTTTAACCTTCTTGATACTTTTTCAATACAAGACAATATATTTCTTCCACTTGTTCTTTCAGGGAAAAAATATGAAGAAATGGCTTCAAGATTAACACCAATTGCAGAAAAGCTAGGGATTAAAGATATATTATCCAAATATCCTTATGAAATTTCCGGGGGGCAAAAACAAAGGGCTGCAGTGGCAAGGGCATTGATAACAAATCCTAAGCTTATCTTAGCTGATGAACCAACAGGAGCTCTTGACTCAAAATCCGCTGATGGACTACTTAAACTCTTTGATGGTATTAATTCAGAAGGGCAGACAATATTAATGGTTACCCATTCAATAAAAGCTGCAAGCCATGCAAAACGTGTACTTTTTATTAAGGATGGAGAAGTTTTTCATCAGATTTACAAGGGTAATATGAAAAATGAAGAAATGTTTGTTAAAATATCAGATGCATTAACCATGGCGGAAGCTGGTGGTGAAAAAAATGAGTAGCATTTTTTATCCAAAGCTTGCCCATGTAAACATAAAGAAGAACGGCAAATTTTACTATCCATATATAATTACCTGTATAGGTACTGTGGCAATGTTTTATATAATGTGTTCCATATCCTTTGACAAAGGACTAAAAAAAATGCCGGGGTTTGATTCCTTGAAATATATCCTGGGCTTAGGATGTATTGTGGTTGGGATATTTGCCGTAATATTTCTTTTTTACACAAATAGTTTTTTAATAAAAAGACGTACTAAGGAATTTGGATTGTATAATATCCTAGGCATGGAAAAAAGACATATTGGAAAGGTGCTTTTTTTTGAAACTATATATATTGGATTAATTGGAATAGCTTTTGGTCTCTTTTTTGGCATACTTTTTAATAAGCTTATGATACTTATTTTATGTAAAATCGTTAATTTTTCAGTACCCTTTGGCTTTACGATATCAAAGATTGGAATCATTTATACAGTAATACTATATGGCTGCATTATTATTGCAACTTTGTTTTTTAATATAGTTAGAATCCATATTTCAAAACCTATTGAGCTCCTTTACAATGGAAATGCAGGTGAAAAAGAGCCAAAGACAAAGTGGATTCTTACAACAATAGGTTTGATTTGCATATTTTCAGGGTATTATATTGCAATTACTGTTAAATCACCCCTAACAGCTATTACAATGTTTTTTATAGCAGTAATACTGGTGATTATTGGAACATACCTCTTGTTTACTACTATTAGTATTACAATTTTAAAGCTTTTGAGAAGAAACAAAGGATATTACTATAATACTAAGAATTTCACAAGTGTTTCAGGTATGATATTTAGAATGAAACAAAATGCTGTAGGACTTGCTAATATCTGCATATTATCTACCATGGTGCTAGTTATGGTGTCTACCACAGTATGCATGTATATGGGAGTGGAGGATTCACTAAATGCAAGATATGCAAAGGATTGCATTGTTCATATTAATAGTGTAAAGGGCATGGAAAGCAGCAAGGCAATTATGATAATAAATAATTCTATTGGAAGTAAAGTGAGAAATCTTACTTATTATACATCTCTTGATTTCTCAGCAAAGAGGAACGGGAATGATTTTAATGCAGTGGATATAAATAAAAGCTATACCGACACAAGTGTAGCAATGCTTGATTTTTTAACAACAGATGAATACAATTTGTTATCTGGGAATAAAGTTACATTAGGGGATGATGAAGCAATTGTATTTGAAGCCTATGGAAAGCTTGATACTTCATTCAATATTTTCAATAAAACCTACAAAATCAAAGAACACTTGAAGGATTTATCTGTTAATGGAGACTATAAATCACTAATGATTCAGCAGTATTTTATTGTCCTTAATTCAAAGGAAGCAGATTACATCAACAATTCACAAAAAAGTGTTTATGGTAAAAATGCATCAGAGCCAGCTGCCAGTATAATGTTTAACATAGATGCAAAAGACAGTGAAAAGCCAAATATATCAAGTAATCTTGCTGAAAATTTGAAGAAAAATGTAAATAGCAACATATATATTGAAAATCGTCAGGCAAGTGAAAAGGATTTTTACGCATTATATGGGGGGTTCCTTTTTCTTGGGTTATTTCTTGGATTATTATTTTTCATGGCAACTGCCTTAATAATTTATTATAAGCAGATTTCAGAAGGTTATGAGGATAAATCAAGATTTGAAATAATGCAAAAAGTAGGAATGAGCAGGGAGGAGATTAAATCCAGCATAGATTCTCAAGTGCTGAAAGTGTTTTTCCTGCCAATTATAATAGCTGCTATTCATGTGGCAGGGGCATTTAACATGATAACAAAGATGCTGGCACTATTTTCCCTTACGAACATTAAATTATTCTTTATTTGCTCCATTGTAACCATACTTGTTTTTGCCGCAATATATGCTTTAATTTATGCACTAACTACCAGGGTTTATTACAAAATTGTAGAGTAGTTTTCAGCCGTATTTCCTTATGAAATACGGCTTTTGTAATAATTAAATTATTATTTAATATAATTTAGTAATAATACTGGTTAGAAGGTTATTATGGAGGAAGAATCAAGAATAAAGATGGTGATGGACCAATACGGCTTAAATATAGTTAGTATTGAAAAAGTGCGAAGTGCATACAAAATTGGTACGGATAATGGCACAGTCTGTGTTAAAAAAATCAATCATGGCAAAAATAAAGCTAGGAATGGTGAAAAGCTTGTTAGTGAGCTTAGGAAAACTGGTTTTAAGAATACAGCTGAATATTATAGAACAAAGGACAATATGAGTTTTGTTAGAACTAAAAATTCATTATATTATGTTACTGAATGGATAGATGGGGAAGAATGCAATTTAGATGATTTTAATGAGGTTTGTAAGTGTGCAGCTCTACTAGCAAAATTTCACAATGCTGCAAATAATATTGATACCAAGGATTTAAGAATCAGAAATAATATAAAAAACTGGCCTAAAATTTTCAACTCAAATCAGTATGAGCTTGAAAGGTTTAAAATAAAAATAGAAGGAAAAAGGCTGAAAACAGAATTTGATAAACTTTATTATGAACATATAGATAGTTTTATAAATAGAGGAATGGTAGCTCTTAATTTTCTAAACACTTCAGATTACTACAGAATTTCAAGAGAGGCGGATAAAAGGAAAACCATTTGCCATGACAGTTTTTATTATCAAAATTTAATTAAGAAAAAGGATGAATATTTTATAATTGACTTGGATAGTATTATATTTGACCTTCATATTAATGATCTTGGAAAATTTATTAGAAGACTTATGTTCAAAAGTAACTACCGTTGGAATTTTGAATATGCCCAAAAAATAATAAATTCATATTGCAAGGTTAGAAAACTTAGCAAAGGCGAATTAGAGGTAATGCTTGCATTGATAGTTTACCCCCATAAATTTTGGAAACTAGGGAAAAAACGTTATGTTAAGTTTAAGAACTGGGATGAGTCAAAATTTATGCATAAACTTTCCAGGCTTACAAAATATGATGATTTGGAACAGAAATTTTTGGAAGATTATTTAATTTTCCTTGAAGGGTTTAGCTAAAAGAATTATACTAGTAATAAAAGTGCCACTGAGAGGGAGTTATGTATGAATGTGTAAACTTTAGCAAAAAAAATATTGAGGATTTAAAGGAGCTTAATTCTTTAAGAAGTCAGTTTAATTTGGAAAATGAAGATTTTATTGATTATTATTTAAGCTGCAACTTTGCCAAACAAGTTTTACTTAGGTGCAGGGTTAAGCTTTTGAAGCATGAAGAAAAATACATAGGATATATATGGTTTGAAACTGCCTTGAATGAAATCATTATTAAATCAATGTTTTCAATTGAAAAAGAAGCTGAACCATATAGGGTATTAATAAGCAATATAAAGGCGAAGGGGCCTGTGAAATATAATTGTTTAAATAACGAATATAATTTTAACATCCTTGAGGAACTTGGTTTTATAAAAAATGAAGGTGTTATAGCAATGCATCTTGATAATTTTCAATTTAATTATAAAAATCATGAAGAATTTCTAATTGAAAATAATTTAAACTTCAGGGTATTTAGAAAAGGAATGGATGAAGAGTTACGGTGCATGGTTCAAAATGAAGTATTCCAAGAAAATGGAAGAATACCTGTTGGTGTTAGTGATATATATTTTGAAGAGTCTCAAAGATTTTATTTTGAAAAAGGTTCAATATTTTTATTTAAGGGTGAGGAATGTGCTGGATATGCCCAAATAATTATTGAAAAGGATATGCCATACATTGTTAATGTAGGAATTCTTAAAAAATATCAGGGATTAAAATATGGAAAAATCTTAATGGAGCACATGCTTCAAATATTAAGGGAATGTGATTATAAAGTTGTAGGCATTAGGGTAAAGACTAGTAATTACAAGGCTCTAAACCTATATAAAAGCTTAGGGTTTATTGAAAATAATCACATGTATAATTTACAATTAAAAAGATAAGAGGGATACTCTTATCTTTTTTTATTTAATCTAATTTTATAATACCCTCCATAGGAACATGGGAGGTCTTAAGACTAAGAAAACTTTCTGCCTGTATTTTGTTGAAATAGCTTCTGTCCATAATAACAGGATATTTCATGTCAGCTTTTTCATTTTCCTCAATATCTTTTTTTACCTCATACATAAACATTCCTCCTTTTAGGTAGTTTACCCAAAAGGAGGAATCTTATTTATAGTTTAATAATATTTAGCTAATACTTTACCTAATCTCTTAACACCTTCAACAATTTTTTCTTCATTCATACATGAGAAGTTCATTCTGAAGAAGTTAGCATTTCCGCCATTAGGGAAGAAGGAACCACCTGGAACATACGCAACATTTTCTTTTAAGCATTCCTGCATAATTTCAGCTGCATCTAGTCCTTCCTTTAATTCTACCCAAGCAAATAGTCCACCACGAGGTTTTGTAAATTTAACTCCAGCAGGGAAATATTTTTCCATGCTGTCAAGCATTAAATCTCTTCTGCCTCTGTAAACTTTTATGATCTTTTCAATGTGTTCATCAAGATTATGTTTCTTCATAAATAATGCAACTGCTCTCTGGTCAAGACTGCTGCACTGAAGGTCTGCACCTTGTTTTATTATGATATACTTATTAAGTATTTCAGGGCTAGCATATATCCAGCCTATTCTTATACCAGGTGCAAATGTCTTTGAGAAAGTACCAAGGTAGATAACCCATCCTTCTTTATCAAAGCTCTTTATTGAAGGGAAAACTTCTCCTTCAAATATTAATTCACTGTATGGGCCGTCTTCAACTACAGGCATTTTGTATTTTGCTGCTAATTCTGCAATTATTTTTCTTCTTTCAACAGGAAGAGTTCTGCCTGTTGGGTTCTGGAAGTCAGGAATTATATAGATGAATTTAGCTTGAGGATTAGCAATAAGTGCTTTTTCCAATTCATCCATAATCATTCCATGTTCATCACATGGAACCTCAACAAATTTTGGCTCATAAGCCTTGAATGCGTTTACAGCACCTAAATAGCTAGGGCTTTCGCAAATAACAACGTCATCTTTGTTTAAAAATATTTTAGCTGAAAATTCAAGACCTTGCTGGGAACCTGTTGTTACTGCAATTTCTTCAGCTTTTACATTGTTGATGCCAACTTTAGGCATTCTCTGAGTTACTATTACTTCTCTCAGAGCATTAATTCCATCTGTAGGACCATACTGCAATGCAGCTCTTCCATCTGTGTCCATTACCTCCATAAGAACTTCTTTCATTTCTTGAACTGGAAATAATTCTGGTGCTGGAAGTCCTCCTGCAAATGAAATTATTTCTGGCATTTCAGCCAATTTGAGTAGTTCTCTGATTTCTGATGCTTTTAGTTTGGTAGCTCTGTCTGAAAATCTTACGTCCATTAAAAAAACCCCCTCCAAAAATATATAAAATGTAAAGCTTTGCTCTACCTAATTACTATTCTACATAATATGAAAAAATCCTGCAATGATAATTTTAAAATTATATTACCCAATAAAATTATAATTATTAATTCAAAATAGATAAAAAATATAAAATATAGTATAATGTAAAAAGTTAAGTAAATAGATAAACTAAGGAGAGATACATATTATATGAAGGAAAAATTTTTTTATATAGAAACCTGGGGCTGTCAGATGAATGAGGAGGACTCAGAAAAGCTCTCAGGTATGCTTAAGAATATTGGATACGCTAGAAGCGAAACCAGAGATACTGCAGATATTATAATTTTTAATACCTGCTGCGTAAGAGAAAATGCAGAGCTTAAGGTTTATGGAAACCTTGGAGCATTAAAAAAATATAAGAAGGAAAATCCGGATTTAATTATTGCAGTTTGCGGCTGTATGATGCAGCAGGCAGGAGTACCTGAAGAAATAATCAAAAAGTTTCCATTTGTGGATATTATTTTTGGAACACACAATTCATATAAATTTCCTGAATATCTTAACAGGGTAAAACAGGAAAATAAATCAATAATAGAAATTCTAGATAAGGAAGAAGGTATTATTGAAGGAATTCCAATAGACCGAGAGAGCAATGTAAAAGGCTTTGTAACTATTATGTACGGATGCAATAATTTTTGTACATACTGTATTGTACCTTTTGTAAGAGGAAGAGAAAGAAGCAGGGAACCAATAAATATTATTGATGAAATCAAGGATTTAGTTGCTAGAGGATATAAGGAAGTAACACTTTTAGGTCAAAATGTAAATTCTTACGGGAAGGATCTAGCAGAAAAATGCAGTTTTGCAGAGCTTCTTAGAAAAATAAATGAAATTGAAGGCCTTGATAGGGTAAGGTTTATGACCTCCCATCCAAAGGATCTTACAGATGATGTAATAGATGCAGTGGCTGAATGTGACAAAATGTGTGAACAGATTCATCTTCCTGTACAGTCAGGTTCCAGCAGAATACTCGAAAAAATGAACAGGCATTATAAAAGAGAATACTATTTAGAGCTGGTTAAAAAAATAAAGACTAGAATACCTGATGCAGCTCTTTCTACAGACATTATAATAGGATTTCCAGGAGAAACAGAGGAAGACTTTTTAGACACATTGTCTCTTGTTAAGGAAGTTGAATTTGATTCAGCCTTTACCTTTATATATTCCAAAAGAAAGGGTACTCCTGCCTTTGAGCTTCAGGAACAAATATCAGATGAGGTTAAGCATGAACGTTTTAACAGACTTATGGAGGTTGTTAATTACTGCAGCAAAAAGAAAAATAAGGAATATGAAGGTAGAATAACCGAGGTTTTGGTTGAAGGCCTGAGTAAGAATGATGAGACAAGGGTAATGGGAAGAACACGAACAGGAAAACTTGTTAATTTTCCAGGTTCTAAGGACTCTATAGGAAAACTTGTTAATGTTAAAATAACTAAAGCAAATTCATTTTCCCTAATTGGGGAAGAAATAAAATAAAGCTCAAAAGAGCTTTTTTTATAGTATAAGGGGGAATAACAGTGGCACTTACTCCAATGATGCAGCAATACCTGGAAGTAAAGGAAGACTGCAAGGACTGCATTCTTTTTTTCAGACTTGGAGATTTTTATGAAATGTTTTTTGAGGATGCTAAAACTGCCTCTAGAGAACTGGAACTAGTATTAACAGGCAGAGACTGCGGCTTAGAAACAAGAGCGGATATGTGCGGTATACCGTACCATGCCGCAGATTCCTATATAAGCAGACTTATTAATAAAGGATATAAGGTTGCCATATGCGAGCAGCTTGAGGACCCAAGTGCTGCGAAAGGCATTGTTAAAAGGGGAATAATAAAGGTAATTACTCCCGGCACATATACAGATTCTTCCTTCCTAGAAGAGAATAAAAACAATTATATATTATCCTTCCTTCCCTTTGATGGAAATAAGAACTTTGCCATTTGTTCTGCCGATATCTCTACTGGTGAATTTAATTGTACTGAAGCGTTATATGACCATAGTGTCATACTTGATGAAATATCAAAGTATTCTCCTAAGGAAATGATAATTCCAGATTGGTTAAATGAAGACAGCATAAGTTTTATACTAGAAAGGTTCAGTCTTTCCTTAACCAGAGTTAGTGAAGAATATTATAACGATGATAATACACTTAAAACCCAGTTCAGTAACTATAATCCACTTGATTATAGTCAGGGAGTAAACAAATGCAGCAGCTCCATGCTTAGGTACATTATTGAAACCCAGAAGATATCTCTTCCTCATATTAATGAATTTAATTTTTATAACATAGTGGATTACCTTTCCATTGATATAAATTCAAGAAGGAATCTTGAGCTTACAGAAACTCTAAGAGATAAAGCAAGAAAGGGCTCCTTGCTTTGGGTTCTTGATAAAACAACTACCTCCATGGGAGGAAGAAGGCTTAGAAGCTGGATTGAACAGCCTCTTATAAGAAAAGATAAAATTGAAGGAAGGCTTAATGCAATAGAAGAAAACATATCAAGTCTTAACCTTCATTACGATCTAATTGAAAATTTAAAAGAAATATATGATATTGAAAGAATAGTTGGTAAAATATCCTCAAAAAATGTGAACGCCAAGGAACTTGTTTCACTTAAGAAATCAATAGAAAAAATTCCAAGGGTAAAGGAAGTTATATCTGATTTTTCAACAAGGCTTTATACCGAAATGACATCAAGCATAGATGAGCTTAGAGACATATATGAGATACTTGATAAATCAATAATGGATAACCCTGCTCTTTCTGTAAAGGAAGGTAATGTAATTAAGGCAGGATATAACTATGAAGTAGATGAACTAAGAGCTGCAAAGGCTAATGGGAAGGATTGGATATCAAGACTTGAAAACAGCGAAAGGGAAGTGACGGGAATCAAGTCACTTAAGATTGGATTCAATAAAGTATTCGGATACTATATTGAAATAACAAAATCAAATTTCAGCCAGGTGCCTGAGGGACGTTATATAAGAAAGCAGACCCTTGCAAATGCTGAAAGGTACATTACCCCTGAGCTTAAAGAAATGGAAGATAAAATACTTGGTGCAGAGGAAAAGCTGCTTAATCTTGAGTATAAATTATTTACAGAAATACGTGATGAAATAGAAAAACATATTTTTAGAATGAAACATACTGCAAAGATAATATCAGAAATCGACTGCATATGTGCTCTTACCACAGCTGCACTTGAAAATAACTATACAAAACCAAGGTTTAACCAGGATGGATTAATTACAATTAAGGAAGGAAGACATCCTGTTGTAGAAAAAGTAATTTCAGGAGGCAGTTTTGTATCAAATGATACATACCTAAACTCCAAGGATGAACAGCTTGCCTTGATTACAGGTCCCAATATGGCAGGTAAATCAACCTACATGAGACAAGTTGCCCTCATATCAATTATGGCTCAAATAGGAAGCTTTGTTCCAGCTAAAATGGCTGATTTGTGTATATGTGACAGGGTGTTTACAAGAATTGGAGCGTCTGACGACCTTGCAGCAGGAAAAAGTACATTTATGGTGGAAATGTGGGAAGTATCAAATATATTAAAGAATGCCACCTCAAACAGTCTTGTGCTATTAGACGAGGTAGGAAGAGGTACAAGCACCTACGACGGTTTAAGTATAGCTTGGGCGGTGATTGAATACCTTTGTACTAATAAAAAAGTTAAATGCAACACTCTTTTTGCAACTCATTACCATGAGCTTACAAAACTTGAAGGTGCAATAGAAGGTGTAGTTAATTACAGAGTTGCAGTAAGGGAGCTTCAAAATGAAATAGTTTTCCTCCATAAAATAGTAAAAGGAGGAACAGACCAATCTTATGGTATTGAAGTTGCAAAGCTGGCTGGGCTACCTTTAAAAGTAATAAACAGAGCAAAAGAAATTCTTGTAAATATTGAAAATGAAAAAACTGTTATAAAAACAGAAAAACCAGTATTGCAGTTAGGATTCGAAGATATTGAAAAGAACAATATAGTTAAGGAACTTGCTGCAGTGGATATATTGAACATGACTCCTATAGACTGCATGAACAAATTAAATGAGTTAATTAAAAATGCAAAAATGATTTAGGGGGGAACTCCAATGAAAAGAATTAATGTGCTGGATACTAATACGGCAAATAAAATAGCTGCAGGCGAAGTGGTGGAAAGACCCTTTTCAGTGGTAAAAGAGCTGGTGGAAAACAGCGTGGATTCAAATGCTACAAGTATTACTGTGGAAGTATATGAAGGTGGAGAAAAGCTGATAAAGGTTATAGATAACGGAAGCGGCATATTTCCGGAGGACCTCGAAAAGGCCTTTCTTCCTCATGCAACCAGTAAGATAAAGGCCATTGATGATATATTTAAAATAGATACCCTGGGGTTTCGCGGGGAGGCTCTTGCGAGTATTGCCTCTGTAGCTAAGGTTAGTATGAAAAGCAGAACCATAGAATTTGATTTTGGGAAGGATATTTATGTATCTGCAGGGGAAATTGAGTATATAAAGGACACTGGAACAAATATAGGCACTACTGTAGAAGTTAGGGATATTTTCTTCAATGTACCTGCAAGAAAAAAGTTTCTAAAGTCTCAGAGCCGTGAGTACGCCTACATCTCAGACATATTAACCAGGATAGCCCTTGCAAATCCAAGCATATCCTTTAAGCTGATAAACAACGACAAAGTGGTATTTTCCACCTTTGGAACAGGAGAAGTCATTGATGTAATAAGAGCTCTTTATGGAAAAAACGTCTGCGAAAATGTAATAAAGTTTGAAGAACACAGGGATGTTATATCCGTTTATGGATATATAGGAAATGCAGATACTGCACGGGGAAATAGAAATCACCAAAGTATATTTGTAAACAAAAGATATATAAAAAACAAGACTATAGGAGTTGCTGTTGAGAATGCCTTCAAGTCCTTTTGTACAGTAAATAAATATCCTTTCTTTGTACTTTTTATTGATATATACCCTGAGTTTATAGATGTTAATGTGCATCCAACAAAATCAGAAATAAAATTCAAGGATGAAAGGGAAGTATTCAGTATTGTTTTTAATGCAGTGCATTCTGCCCTTAGGCAAAGCTTAAGAGATACCTTCACAGTTGAGGAAGAAGAAAATATAGAAAATCCTGAATATAAAACACCTGAAATTAAGGCACCAGAAACTAAGGTTGAATTCACATACCAACCACCAAAGGTTCAAATTCAGCTTCCAATTGATTTAAAACAAAAAGAGGTTGTAATAGAACAAAAAGAGGAATATAAACCTTTAAAGAAGGAAGCTAAACTTCCGGATATAAGAATTATAGGCCAGTTCAGCAAAACATATATAATAGGAGAGTATAGGGATGAGCTTTATCTTATAGATCAGCATGCTGCCCATGAAAAGATACTTTTTGAAAAATATATGGAGGAAATAAGAAATCAGGAGGTAGTGAGCCAGGTGCTTATAACTCCTGTGGTAATAGAACTAAACAATGAGGATAATATAATTTACCAGGAAAATATGGATTTATTTAGAACTATTGGTTTTAATATAGAGGAATTTGGGCAAAATACTATATGTATTCGTGAGGTTCCTTTAATACTTGGAAAACCAAATGTTAAGGAGCTCTTTTATGAAATTATAGAAAACCTTAGAGGCCTAGGCAGTGGTGAAAAAACGGAAATCAAGTATAATTCAATTGCTAAAAAATCCTGCAGAGCTGCGGTAAAGGCAAATGACAATCTTTCAGAAATTGAAATGAAGTCCTTGCTCCACGAACTTAAATATATAGAAGATCCTTATAACTGTCCTCACGGAAGGCCTACTATAATTAAGTTAAGCCTGAATGAATTGGAAAAGAGGTTTAAGAGAATACAATGATGAATTTATTTATTTTGGCTGGGCCTACAGCAGTTGGCAAAACAGATATATCAATTATGCTGGCTAAAGATTTAAAAGGTGAAATAATTTCCGCTGATTCAATGCAGATTTATAAATATATGGATATAGGTTCAGCAAAGGTTACTTCTGATGAAATGCAGGGAGTACCTCATCACCTTATAGATTTCCTTATGCCGAATGTGAGCTTCAATGTATCACAATACAAGGTTCTTGCAGAAGAAAAAATAAAAGAAATTTCAGATAAAGGAAAGCTTCCCATGATAGTTGGAGGCACAGGTCTTTACATTAATTCCCTTATATGCAGCTATGATTTTACTGGAGCAGAAACAGATGAAGCTTATAGAGAACAATTAACTAAGCTTGCAGAAGTAAAAGGAAGGGAATATGTCCATGCTATGCTTAAGGAAGTTGACCCTGAATCCTTTGAAAGATTATTCCCAAAGGACCTTAAAAGGGTAATAAGAGCATTAGAGGTATATAAACTTACTGGAACAACTATAAGTGAGTATAATTCAAAAAAAGAAGAGTACAAATGCCCATATAACCTTTCTTACTTCGTGCTTACTATGAATAGAGAAAAACTATATTCAAGAATAAACAAAAGGGTGGACATAATGCTTGAAAATGGTCTTATTGATGAGGTTAAAAAGCTTAGTGAAATGGGATATACTCCTGATATGCAGTCCATGAAGGGAATAGGGTATAAGGAACTTCTTCATTACCTTAATGGGGAAATATCACTAGATGCTGCAGTGGATCAGATAAAACAAGGAAGCAGAAATTATGCAAAACGTCAGCTTACATGGTTTAGAAAAGACCCAAGGGTAAAATGGGTCGACATGGATAATTTTGAGTCAAAAGAAAAAGCAGCAGAGTATATAAAATCCTCAATTAATTTTTAAAAAATAAAGGATTTAATTAATTTATATAGAAATATAAATAGATATTTATATGCGGAGGTTTGAACATGAATAAAGCAGTTAACAACTTACAGGATATATTTTTAAACGGGGCTAGAAAAAACAGAATTCCTGTTACAGTATATCTAACAAATGGATTTCAGATTAGAGGAAATGTAAAGGGTTTTGATAGTTTTACAGTGGTGCTTGATTGTGATGGAAAACAGATGATGGTATACAAGCATGCAATATCAACAATTACTCCACTTAAACCAATTCTTTTTAATAATGTTGAATCACCAGAAATGCAGGAATAGGCTTTATTGCCTATTCTTATTTTATGTGTTATCATATACTCTGGAATTTAAAAAGGAGGCAATTTAAATGCTGGATATAACGATTAACACTTTAAAATCAAAATTTAAAATAAGCGATGACATAATTAATTTATATAATCAAACAATGAAGGATATACAAGCCGAGTTTGAGAGATATGATGAAATAAGGGAATACAACCAGCTTAAGGTACTAAGTGCATTTCAAAATGAAAGAATAAGCGATATGCATTTTACAAATTCTACTGGTTATGGTTATGGGGATATCGGAAGAGATTCTTTAGATAAGCTTTATGCAGATATATTTAATGCAGAAAGCGCCCTTGTAAGACCTCATTTTGTAAATGGAACTCATGCAATTGGAGCGGCTCTATTTGGAAATCTTAGACCTGGAGACACAATGCTTAGTATATGCGGAAGTCCTTATGACACCTTACATAACATAATAGGATTAAGTAAAAATAAAAACATTGGTTCATTAAAAGAATATGGAGTAAACTACAAGCAGATTGACTTAAACAGCAGTAATGAAATTGACATAGACAAGGTTATAAATGAATTAAAGAATGATGAAAGCATAAAACTTGTACATATTCAAAGATCCACAGGGTACGGATGGAGAAAGGCATTACTTCTTCCTGAACTAGCGAATGTAATAAAGAAGATAAAGGAAGTAAGAGATGTATTATGTTTCGTGGACAACTGTTATGGAGAATTCCTTGATACAATGGAGCCTACCGATGTTGGAGCTGACCTTGCAGCTGGTTCATTGATCAAAAACATAGGAGGAGGAATTGCACCTACAGGTGGATATATAGTTGGAAAAGAGGAATATGTAACTCAGGCAGCTTACAGATTAACAATACCTGGTATAGGAGGAGAATGCGGTTCCACCTTTGGAGTGATGAGAACCTTGTACCAAGGATTGTTTTTAGCACCTCATGTAGCTATTGAAGCGGTAAAAGGAGCAATATTCTGCTCAAGATTAATGGAGCTTGCAGGGTTTGATGTGCTTCCAAAGTATAATGATAAGAGAAGCGATATAATCCAGGCAGTTAAATTTGGAGATAAGGATAAGTTAATTAATTTCTGTAAGGGGATACAGCATGGTTCACCTGTTGATTCCTTTGTGGAATGTGAGCCATGGGATATGCCTGGATATGAAGATCAGGTTATAATGGCTGCAGGTGCCTTTATACAAGGCTCATCAATTGAATTATCTGCTGATGGTCCGATAAGAGAGCCATACATTGCATACATGCAAGGTGGACTTACCTTTGATCATGCTAAAATAGGGATATTAATTGCACTATCAAAAATAATGGAAAATAAATAAAGAGCCTTAGGCTCTTTAATATTCTCTATATAATCCAACAAGTTTTCCTAGTATTGTGCAGTTCTTAACTATAATAGGACTCATGGAGCTGTTTTCAGGCTGAAGACGAATATGGTCTTTTTCCTTGTAAAACCTTTTTAAGGTAGCTTCATTATCTATAAGGGCAGCAACAATTGTGCCGTTTTCTGCATAATTAGTTTTTTCAATTATTACAAGGTCATTATTCATAATACCAGCTTCAATCATGCTTTCACCTTTAATTCTAAGCATGAATAGATCCTTGTTGCTTCTTATATAGTCAAGTGGAAGGGGAAAGGTATCTTCAATATTTTCAACTGCAAGAATTGGAAGACCTGCAGTAATTGTACCTAAAACAGGAATGTTTATCATTTCCTTTTTTTCTTCTTTTTCAACTATTTCTATTGTTCTTGGCTTGGTGGGGTCTCTTTTAATTAACCCCTTTTTTTCAAGCTTTTCAAGGTGACCATGAACTGTGGAAGTAGAACTTAAGTTAACTGCAGAGCATATTTCACGAACGGAAGGGGGATAACCCTTATCCCTAACATAATCTTTTATATATTCATAAATTTCATTTTGCTTATTTGACTTCATGTGGATACCTCCTCATCTTTATATCATTATAACATGAGGAATAGGGAATATCAAACATATGTTCTCAAATTAAAACTTGGCTGATTTTAATAAATTTTGTATAATAATTATCAAGAATAAATTGAAGGAAGGTAATTAAAATAGATAAAAAATGTATTTTTGAAGTAACTAAAATATGTATAGAATGTGGAGAATGCAGTATATGTGATTTGGATAAGAACAAGACTTGCGACAACTGCGGCATGTGCCTTGGAGATAAGGACATAGAGACACTATCAATCTCTGTTGATGAAATTCTTGAAGATAGTGATGAATATATTGATGAAGATGAATTAGTTGAAATTAAATCTTCAGAGGAAGATATTGAAGATGATACTATGGAACTTATAGATGATATAGAAGGTTTAAGAGATCTTCTTGAAAACCAGGCCCACCTTGAAAAATACACTGTGGAGGAATTCCCTGGATTTATAAGATTTAAAAATGTGAAAGAGCCTTAATGGCTCTTAATCTATTGGAAGGAGGAATAATTTTGCCCATACTAAAGTTTAAAAACGTAGCTTATATTAGTGATAATAAAAATATATTAAATGATATAAATTTTTCAGTTATACAAGGTGATTATATTTCTGTAATTGGCCTTTCCGGAAGTGGTAAAAGCACTATTCTCAAATTGTGCAGCCATTTGATAACCCCAACAAAAGGAACAATATTGTATAAAAACAAATCAATTATAGAATACAATCCCATGGAGTTAAGGAAAAGTATAGCATATTGCTTTCAAACACCCTATCTTTTTGGTGATACTGTTATGGAAAACATATCATTTCCTTATTCTATAAGAGATATTAAAGTGGATCTAAAGAGGGTGGAAGAGCTTTTTTTTCTATTTAACCTTGATTATGAATACCTAAAAAAAGATGTTAAGAAGCTCTCTGGAGGAGAAAAACAAAGAATTGCACTTATAAGGACTTTATTATTTAAGCCGGAGGTTTTGCTCCTAGATGAAGTAACATCAGCACTGGATGTAGAAAATACCTTAATGGTTGAAGATGTAATAAAGGAATTAAATGAGGAGGGTACAACTATCCTTTGGGTAACTCATAATCCAGAACAAAGCAAAAGGAATGCAAATAAATTATTAACTATTGAAGCGGGGCAAGTTAAGTCCTTGGAGGTGTTAAAATGAGTGCAGGTACTTTAAATACTTCATCACTTCTAATTGCTTCATCACTGGTATTAGTTTCATTATTGTTTTCTCATTACCAAAAATTAAAGCTTGAGAAGGACATAATAATTAGTGTAATAAGAGCAATAGTTCAGTTAATTATTGTAGGGTATTTACTTAACTTTATATTTGGTCTTAAAAATCCAATTTTTACGACCTTGTTAATTTTATTTATGTGTTTTAATGCGGCATATAACGCTTCAAAAAGAGGAAAGGGAATTAAAAATGGAGTACTGATATCATTTATATCAATATCAGCTGGAACAATAGTAACTCTTGGGATTCTAGTAATATCCGGTGCCATTAAATATGAACCATATCAAATTGTTCCTATAAGCGGAATGATAATAAGCAATTCAATGGTTGCCCTTGGACTTTGCTATAGACAATTAATTTCAAATTTTAAAGACAAGAGGGAAGAGGTTGAAACGAAGCTATCCCTTGGTGCAGATATTTTCACTTCATCAATAGAAATAATAAGAGATTCCATTAAAGTAAGTATGCTACCAACAATAGATTCAGCAAAAACCTTAGGAATTGTATCTTTACCTGGTACAATGACAGGTCTTATACTTGCAGGAATTTCCCCTGTGGAAGCAGTGAAGTATCAGATTATGGTAACCTTTATGCTGCTTTCAACAACATCCATATCATCCTTTATTGCATGTTTTTTATCTTATAAAAATTTCTTCAATGAAAGAAAACAGATGAAGAGTATTTAGAAATACTTCTTGAATTTAATATGACAAGAATTCTTGTATAAATTCCAAGTTAACTTGTAAAATTGACAAGAATACTTGACATATTATTTTTGCCGTGTTATTCTTTTTATAATACAAAATTTAGGAGGGATTCATATGAATAAAGATGAAATATTATCCAGTATTATTAAAAATGCACCTTGTGAAGATGAAAGGGAACAATATATAAATGATAAAGCGAGAGCTATTGCTTCAACGTGCTTTCTTTTAGTACTTTCTCTTATGATGGCTTATAAAGCTTTTAAGGGAATTAATTCTTCAGATCTAATTTCTATTTTTCTTACTTTTATCTCAGTTGAATCATTATATAAATACTATCAATATAAAAGCAAATATCTATTAATTGGCGGCATATTTACTGCTATTTGTGCTGTAGTCAGCATAATTGCTTTTTTCTTTAATATATAAATATCTGGTGATAAATATGGAAAAAACACTAATTTTGCAGAATAGGTTAAAAGTAGCACGTGCTGAGAAAAAAATTTCGCAGGAAGAGCTAGCTAAAATTGTTGGTGTTTCAAGACAAACCATAAGTTCTATTGAAACTAATCAATATTGTCCAAGTGCTAAACTAGCATTAATATTATGCGTTGTTCTTGATAAAACATTTGAGGAATTATTCTACTTTGATCAAATATAGAATTGCTTATAAATGAAGGTTAAAGGAGGTGATATTATAAAAAATAAATTTATTTTAATTTTCTTTATTATAATTCTATCTATTAGTTTTACTGCATGTAAGAGCACAAGTTCCAATGTTTCAGAGCCTGCTAAAGATGTGGTTTCTATAGAGATAATTCATGGGGGAAATAGTAAAGTCATATTTACAAAAGAAAAAAATATTAAAGAAATAAATGAATTTATGACTGCTTATAATGATGCGATTCAAGCTGATAATGATTTGGGAACAACACATAATAGTGAAGTGGTTATTAATTATGAAGGTGGGAAAAGGGTATCTGTTTTTGGAGGTACCCAAGGCTTTCAGACTGTTGTGACCATGTATGGAAAGCAATATAATATCAAAGGTGATAAGCTATGGAGTTACTTTAAAAAATTAAATAAATAGTTGAATAAAACAATATAAGGAAAACACTCTATGATTTTTCATAGAGTGTTTTTATTCTTAAAAGTCTTCATCACTTAAAGGATTTAAGGCTACAGCTTCCCTAAGCTTTTCATCATCCACGTGGGTATATATTTGAGTGGTGTTGATGTTTTCGTGTCCTAATATCATTTGAAGGCTTCTAATATCCACATTACCATACTTGTACATTAAAGTTGCTGCTGTGTGCCTTAACTTATGAGTAGAGTACTTTTCTGGGTCTAACCCAGCAAGGGTAATGTATTTTTTAATTATTTTCTGTATGGTGCTCTTATTTATCCTGGATTTATGATCACTTATAAATAAGGCATCTTTATGCTGGGGGAGTATGTCTTTAATATTTCTTTCCCTCATATAAGCTGATATAGCCTTAATACAGGCATGGTTAAGATAAACTGTTCTTTCCTTATTTCCTTTTCCGATAATGGTCAAGGTGTCATCTTTAATACTTGAAATGTTAATGCTGCAAAGTTCTGAAAGTCTTAGGCCGCAGTTAAGGAATAAGGTCAATATGCAGAAGTCTCTTTTTGGGTGTTTTTCATCATAATCTACAGAACTTAAAAGCTCCTTGCTTTCCTCAAGGCTTAGATATACTGGGTGTCTTTTAAGTATTTTTGGTGCTTCAAGTTCTTCAGTTGGGTTTTCATCTAATATTTTTGCTTTTATTTGCAAAAACTTAAAGAAAGATTTAAGGGCAGCTACCTTTCTTGCTCTAGTATATGAAGTATTCTTCCTATCATTTTCTAGAAAGGAAAGAAATGCGTAAAAATCAGTTAAGTTAATGCTTTTAATGAAATCTTTATCTATATCTCCTATAGCAATATTAGATATAGGTGTGTTTTTAGGATATAAGCCTTTATGTCTCTTAATAAATCTAAAAAACAATATTAAATCCATCTTGTATCCATCTACAGTATTAGGGGACTTTCCTTTAATGGTTGACAGATAAATTAAAAAGTTTTGAAGGGTGGAAGGTAGCTCTAAATCCTTAATTGGAGTACTGGTTATAAGAGGGACTTTTTTTAGGGATTTATCTTCATATTTTAAATTGTCATTTGAAGAAATAATCATAGCCATGGATTTATCTCTGTTTAAACCAAGCTCCGTAAAAATACGTTGAATTTGTCTAACTCCAACCCCGTACATCAAAGCAATTTTTGAAGTAGGGTAATAGTTCTTATGTAACTTATATAAATCTTCTATTGCAAGGGCATACTTCCTCTTTTTGAACCTTTCCTTTAGCTCTGAAATATTTCGCTTATCCTCTTCAGTTAACAGGGTATACTTTAGAATTTCTTTATCTGCCTCAGAACAATTTAACAGAACGTAATTGCTGCTCAAAACTTTCACCACCTTGATATAAATCTCTGTACTATAATATTATCATAAAACATGACGCAAGTAAACGGAATTCTGCTAAATGTGTATTTAGCAGAACGACATCTAATATGAAAACCCTTGATTTTAAAGGGTTTTCATTTGAAAATAGACTTTTCAATATACTTCTATGTAATTCGTGCATAATTATACGGTTTTCTGTAAATCACAGGTTGTTACTTAATTGGTGCATAATTACCAATTTTATTATTTTCCACAAACTGGGAATTAAATTGTGTACAAAAAAATTAATTCAAAAAATAAGAAAAAGACCTAATTAAGGTCTTTTAATTTTTAAAATCGATTTTTTTATCAAAATTAGAAGAATTATACGTTAATTTCAGCTTTTTCACCAAGTAGGCTTTCATTTGCTAAAAGCATTGGTTCAACTTCAGTTTTTATGAAATCTACCACCTGCCCAGGTGCTCTTCCGATATATTTTTGAGGATCTATGGAGCTTATTATTTCTTCACTGCTCATATTGAAGAAGTCATCATTTATTATTCTTTCAATTAGGTCATTATCTAGACCTTCCTGTTTAACCATTCTAGCAGCTTCCATGGAATGAACCCTGATTCTTTCATGAAGTTCCTGTCTGTCTCCCCCTCTTTTTACAGCTTCCATGATAATATTTTCTGTAGCCATAAAAGGAAGTTCTTTTAAAACATGTGCTTTTATTACTTTTTCATAAACCACCATGTTGCTCGAAACGTTAAGATAGAGGTTCAATACTCCGTCCAAAGCAAGGAATGCTTCAGCTACAGCTATTCTCTTGTTTGCAGAATCATCAAGAGTTCTTTCAAACCACTGGGATGCTGCAGTTATAGCTGGGTTTAATGAATCTACTATTATATATCTTGCTAATGCTCCCATTCTTTCGGATCTCATTGGGTTTCTCTTATATGCCATTGCTGAAGAACCTATCTGGCTCTTTTCAAATGGTTCTTCCATTTCCTTCATGCTCTGTAAGAGTCTCATGTCATTGCTGAATTTATAAGCACTTTGAGCTATTTCTGAAAGAGTATTTAATACTATAGAATCAACTTTTCTGCTGTAAGTCTGTCCTGTAACCATGTAGCTTGCTTTAAAGCCCATTTTGTTTGTAACAATTACATCCAGCTTTTTTACAAGCTCTTCATTGCCGTCAAAAAGCTCCATGAAGCTGGCTTGAGTACCTGTTGTACCTTTAACACCTCTAAGTTTTAAGTTTTCAATTACAAAATCAAGATTTTCAAGATCTATCATTAAATCCTGGATCCATAGTGTTGCTCTTTTGCCTACTGTAGTTAACTGAGCCGGCTGATAGTGAGTAAATCCAAGAGCAGGCATATCTTTATACTGCAGGGCGAACTTTGTTAGTGAATTTATAACGTTTATTAATTTTTTTCTTATTAAAAGAAGGGCTTCCTTCATTATTATAATATCTGTATTATCTCCAACATAGCAGCTGGTAGCACCTAAATGTATTATACCCTTTGCTTTTGGGCATTGTACTCCATAAGCGTAAACATGGCTCATAACGTCATGTCTTACTTCCTTTTCCCTTTGTTCAGCTACTTCATAATTTACATCATTTTGGAATGCTTTAAGTTCAGCAATTTGTTCCTCAGTTATATTAAGACCAAGGTCCTTTTCGCATTCTGCCAGGGCAACCCAAAGTTTTCTCCAAGTTTTAAATTTCATTTCCTCTGAAAAGAGATATGACATTTCCTTGGATGAATACCTTGAATTTAAGGGAGAATTATATGTATTTCTCATTAATTTACCTCCATACGTATATATAATTGATTTAATAAAATTTCATTCATATTATATCATATATTAATTTAAAATTCACTATCTTTGTTCGTAAAAAACAAAAAAGGCTCAAAGAGCCTTTTATTCTTCTAGTGATTCTATTAGTTTTACCAGTTCGTCCATGGCATAAGCTTCATCAGCACCATTTATTGAAAGAGCTACTGTGTTTCCTTTTGTTACTCCAAGGGAAAGAACCCCGATAAGGCTCTTAACATTAGCTTTTTTTCCGTTAAATTCAATATAAATATCTGATTTAAAGGAAGAAGCTTTTTTTACAAGGAGAGTAGCTGGCCTTGCATGAAGTCCTGTGGCACTGTTAATTACTATTTCTCTTGTTATCATTATTTACACTCCAATCTTATAAGTCTTTATAATAAAATTTAACATACCCTTCTATTCTATCTAGTCCATTTTCAATGTTTTCCATGGAAGTTGCATAGGAAAGCCTCACATAATCATCTACACCAAAGCCAATTCCAGGAACTGCTGCAACTTTTGCGTGTGCCAGCAATGAGTTTGAAAATGAAAGTGAATCACTTATCATTTCCCCTTCTACTTCTTTACCAAAGAGCTTGGATATATTCATCATTACATAAAAGGCCCCCATTGGTTCAATACATGACAAACCTTTAATTGAATTAATCCTCTTTATCATATAATCACGTCTCTTTTTGAATTCTTCAATCATAGCCTTCTGAGCATCAGTTGGTCCTGTAAGCGCTTCTAAGGAAGCATATTGAGCAATTGAACTTGGGTTTGAAGTTGTATGGCTCTGAATATTAGCCATAAGTTTTATAATATCCTTATTACCAGCAGCATAACCTATTCTCCACCCTGTCATTGCAAAGGATTTTGAAACTCCATTAATTATTATAGTTCGATTATATGCATCTTCAGAAAGAGTTGCTATACTTATGTGTTTTTCGTCTCCGTAAATTAATTTTTCATATATTTCATCGGCTAATATAAGCAAATCATGCTCCTTTGCAAAATCAGCTATCATCTGAAGATCCTCTTTGTTATATACAGTACCTGTAGGATTGTTAGGCGTATTTACAAGTATCATTTTTGTCTTATCTGTTACAGCAGCCTGGAGTTTGTCCAAAGTAAGCTTAAAGTTGTTTTTTTCATCTGTTTCAACGAAAACCGGCACACCATCAGCAAGCTGAATTAATTCAGGATAGCTTACCCAGTATGGTATTTGCATTATAACTTCGTCCCCTGGATTTAGTACCGCCTGAAAAAGATTTGCGAGACACTGTTTAGCACCAGTTGAAATAATAATTTGAGATTCATTATATTTTAAATTGTTTTCATTCCAAAATTTATCAACAACAGCTTTTTTTAATTCTATAATCCCTGATGCAGGAGTATATTTTGTATGACCTTCCCTTATTGCTTTTATAGCTGCTTCTTGGATGTTCAGTGGGGTATTGAAATCAGGCTCTCCTACTCCAAATCCAATTACATCTATGCCCTGGGACTTCATTTCTTTAGCTTTGGCACTGATTGCCAATGTTATGGATGGTTGAATTGCTAATGCCTTTTTAGAATAGTTCATTTATTATCCTCCATTCGTAATTTATATAAATCTTTAACCTTATTAAGCAGATAGTATATTAAACAATAGAAGTAGTATACAAATATAAAAATCAATGGGAAGGCATATCTGCCCTGACCCTCTGTTATAAAGTATACGGAAGTAAACATATAAAACAATATTGTGGTGTACAGGTTAAATACATTTAATTCGTTTGTTTTCATATTAAATATGCTTTTTAGTATTATAACACTATATACAGCTAAACACAAAATAGCAGGCTTGAAAATTATTTTCCTGACTTTGTCTGTTAAATTGTAAAGCAAGGTTTTAAAACTTTCAGACAATCCGGCTTCATTATAGGTATAACTTATATCATCACCTTTAAAATATGTATTTTCAAGTCTTGTAATTCCAAGGGATATAAATTCTTTTGGGTGAGATACTATCCATTTTTTCGCTGCATTGCTAAGCATTTTATTTTGCTCTGTCATGTTTGCATTTTTATATTCATCAGTTTTGACTATGGAGTTTTCTACATCTGATGCAGCCATCCATCTTCCAAGATTATTTTGCGAATTATTATTTATATATAATACGATACCCCCGTTATTTGATACAAAAGTAAATTGTCCCATCATTTTTGTATTTCTGTAAACCCAGGGAGCTATTGCTATACAGCAAAATATAAGTACAATAATTGAATTTCTTAAGGGTACTAAAAGTTTTTTTATGGAGAGAAGCTCTACAATAAATATCAGCAGGAAAAATATTATGAAAAATGGTTTTATCATAGTGTTCAGCCCAACTAGTATACCAAGAACTGCATATTTGTATTTTAATCTGCTAAAATATATAACTGTAACAAGAAGCGTAATGGTAGTAAATAAAAGTTCTGTTCCAACAATACTGGTATAACATATGTTGTTAGGAAAAAACACAAATAATGTAAACATTATTTTTTTATCAGTATTTTTAAACTTTGTTTTGTCTAATAGCTCTAAAAAAAGTACATTGCTGATCACATATAGAACAATATTAAAGATCTTAGCAACTAAAAAATTAGTTCCAAATATCTTAAACAAAAATCCAAGTACAATGGAGTATCCAACAGCGGTATACGTATTTCCCCAGGTTAGACCATTATATACATTTAATGCTACATTATAATAATAAAGAAAATCTGAAAATGGCTTTGTATTTACGAAGGTTACCCACAGTACTGCAAGTATTAATCCTAAGATTAGGACTGCCTTGTAATAAGTATATTTTTTTAAACTATGAAGACTCATTTTATTCACTCATTTCTATAATTTTAAGTATATTATCAAGAGCACTGAGGTTATCCATAAAAGTATGTTTATAAGGAACGGAAGGTCTTTTATGAACACATCTTCTGGTTTGCTTCCTATATTCTTTTTGTCCATAAGATATTCATATCTAAAAATTCCAAATAGAACGAAAGGAATTGTATACATCATAGTTCTGCTTTGGGTGGAGCTAAAGGTATAAAGACAGTATGCCATAAGTATGGAGGGGTTTACTATTGTAAGCATTTTATCTATAAGATCTATTGAGTATTCTTCAAGTATTTTTCTATGTGATGCAGAACTGTCTTGAAGCATTACAATTTCACTCTTTCTTTTATTCAAAGCTAGAAATAGTGAAAGCAAGATTGTACATAAAAAAAGCCATGGTGAAATCTCCACATTTGTAGCAACACTTCCGCTTGCAACTCTTAAAACAAATCCAAAGGTGATTATCATCACATCAATTATAACAACATTTTTTAATACAAAAGAATAGAATATGTTCACTATAAAATATACTGTAAATATTCCTAATATCTTTATATCAATATATAGCCATGACACTACCCCTACAGATACTATTAATAGTAGATCGAATATAATAGCAGTGTTTTTTGATATTCTTCCGCTTGGCAGAGGTCTTTTTTTCTTGTCAGGGTGTATTTTATCCTTCTCTATATCAACTATATCATTTAATACATAAATAGCTGATGAGGTTAAACAAAATAAAATAAAGGTTAGTATATTGATTTTTAATATATGTACATTAAGAAAATTCCCGGAAAAAATAATTGCTGCAAAAACAAAAAAGTTTTTAGTCCATTGCTTAGGTCTCATTAATTTTAAAAGTGCCTTATAATCCATTTTATCCTCCAGTATAATAAATACTCAACCTATAATGTATCATATTTTTTACAAAAATTAAAGGACTTGAGATTAATTCAAGTCCTAATGTATATAAAATATTATCTAGGCTGTATGATAAGTTTAATTGCGGTTCTTTCTTCACCGTCAATTTCTATATCAGTAAAAGCAGGTATACAAACTAAATCGATACCGCTTGGTGCTACAAAGCCTCTAGCTATAGCTACAGCTTTAACAGCCTGGTTTAGGGCACCTGCTCCTATGGCTTGTATTTCTGCTGCACCCTTTTCTCTTAGAACCCCTGCTAAAGCCCCTGCTACTGAATTTGGACTTGATTTTGCTGAAACTTTTAATACTTCCATAATTAAATTTACCCTCCCATTATTTAACTTAGAATATTATATCATTACAGTTATAGTATTCTACGGAAAATTAAAAATTCCTTTTAAATTTTACAATAAATACAAAATTTAAAAGGAACTAATTATTATGTTATTCTTAGACTATACTATTTTGCATACTCTATTGCTCTTGTTTCTCTAATAACATTTACCTTTATCTGACCAGGATATTCAAGCTCATTTTCTATCTGCTTAACGATACCCCTTGCCAAATTAACAGATCCAACATCATCAATTTCTTCTGGTTTAACCATAATTCTGATTTCTCTTCCCGCTTGAATGGCATATGACTTTTCTACGCCTTCACATGTATTTGCGATTTCTTCAAGTTTTTCCAATCTCTTTATATATGCTTCGAGAGTTTCTCTTCTAGCACCTGGTCTTGCAGCTGATATAGCATCTGCAGCTTGAACAAGTACAGCTTCTATTGAATCAATTTCCACGTCACCGTGATGAGCAGCTATTGCGTTTACTATTACTGAAGATTCATGATACTTCTTAGCTATATCTGCACCTATAGTTGCGTGTGGTCCATCAATTTCATGATCCACAGCTTTACCTATATCGTGCAGCAAGCCTGCTCTTTTTGCAACAGTAGGGTCTATTCCAAGTTCTGAAGCCATAAGGCCTGCAAGGTATGCAACTTCTATTGAATGCTTTAAAACATTTTGTCCGTAACTTGTTCTGTATTTAAGTCTTCCAAGTAATCTTATCAATTCAATGTGAAGACCATGAACGGATGTTTCAAAGGTTGCCTGTTCCCCTTCTTCCTTTATGCTGTTTTCAACTTCTTTTTTAGCTTTCTCAACCATTTCTTCAATTCTAGCTGGATGGATTCTTCCATCAACTATAAGTTTTTCCAATGCAATTCTAGCAACTTCTCTTCTTATTGGATCAAAGCCTGACAAAATCACAGCTTCTGGTGTGTCGTCAATAATTAAATCAACTCCAGTTAAGGTTTCAAGGGTACGGATATTTCTTCCTTCTCTACCTATAATTCTTCCCTTCATTTCATCATTTGGAAGAGCAACTACATGAACAGTGGTTTCTGCCACATGATCAGCAGCACATCTTTGGATTGCGCAGGTAATAATTTCTCTTGATTTCTTATCTGCTTCCTCTTTTGCTTTTGCTTCAACCTCTTTTATCATAAGGGCTGTTTCGTGTTTAATTTCTTTATTAACTTCTTCCAATAGGATTTGTTTTGCTTCTTCAGATGACAAGCCGGAAAGTCTTTGCAGTTCTTCCCTCTGCTTTGTATAGAGCTCTTGCACACTGGCAACAGTTTCTTCTATCTGAAGCTGCTTTTTGTTTAAATTTTCTTCTCGCTTTTCAAGCATATCACTTTTCTTATCAATAGATTCCTCTCTTTGGAGCAATCTTCTTTCAAGACGTTGTATTTCATTTCTTCTGTCTTTTGATTCCTTATCAAAGTCATTTCTCAGCTTGTGCATTTCTTCCTTAGCTTCCAAAATGGCTTCTTTTTTCTTGGTTTCAGCGACTTTATCAGCGTCTTGCATAATCTTTTTAGATTCTTCCTGAGCGGTTTTAAGGATTCCCTTTGCTTTGTTCTGGGAAATAATAAAAGCCGCAACTAATCCTATAGCCACAACAACTCCTATGGCTATAATATATATAACAGGACTATTACTCACATGAACACCTCCTTTGCTTTTTATTATGCTTTAAATGCTTAAGTAAAAGAAAGCATGGAAAAGGTGTCATAATATATTCAAATGGTAACTTCTAATATATGATAAACCAGAATTTGTCTTAATTTTATATTAAAATTAATAAATTGTCAAGTTGGCAAAATTTTACCCTAAATTTTATGTAAATAGAACTATCATAAAAAATGATAGTTCATAAAATACTATTTAGCAGGTTTTTCTTTAACTTCTTTTTCATCAGGTTTAGCAATTGGCAAGGAATACTTTTCCCTGATTTTATTCTCAATTTCAATCATTGTTCCAGGATTATCCTTTAAGTATTGTTTAGCATTTTCACGCCCCTGGCCAAGTCTTAAGTCGTTATATGAAAACCATGCACCGCTTTTTTGAACGAATTCTTCTCTAACTCCAACATCAAGTATATTACCTGCTTTAGAAATTCCTTCATTGTACATTATGTCAAATTCAGCTTGTTTAAATGGAGGAGCAACTTTGTTCTTTGTTACTTTTATCCTTGTTCTGTTTCCTACTATTTCGTCTCCCTGCTTTATTGAATCAATTCTTCTTACATCCATTCTAACTGATGCATAGAATTTTAAAGCTCTTCCACCTGGGGTTGTTTCAGGATTTCCAAACATTATTCCAACTTTTTCTCTAAGCTGGTTTATAAATATAATTACACATTTTGATTTATTTATTGAACCAGCAAGTTTTCTTAATGCCTGGGACATTAACCTTGCTTGAAGTCCAACATGTGAATCTCCCATCTCCCCTTCTATTTCTGCTCTTGGTACAAGGGCAGCTACAGAATCCACAACAATAAGGTCTATTGCTCCTGAACGAACAAGTGCCTCGGCAATTTCAAGAGCCTGCTCTCCTGTATCAGGCTGGGATACTATTAGATTATCTATATCAACCCCAAGATTTTTTGCATAGGATGGATCTAAGGCATGCTCAGCATCAATAAATGCAGCAGCTCCGCCAACCTTTTGTGCCTCTGCCACACAGTGAAGAGCCACCGTGGTTTTTCCAGAGGACTCAGGTCCAAATATTTCTACAACCCTTCCTCTTGGAATACCTCCTATTCCAAGTGCAATATCCAGATCCAGGCAGCCAGTAGATATTGAATCTACTGTTAATATACTGTTTTCACCCAATTTCATTATGGAACCCTTGCCAAATTGTTTTTCTATCTGTCCCATTGCAGCTTCAATGGCTTTTAATTTATCATTGTTAATATTGCTTCCCAAATGGGTCACTTCCTTTCATCGAACGTTTGTTCTTATATAATTATATATTATAAGTTTTTCCAGGTCAACAATTAAAATAAAAGTTCCTTAAAAGGAACTTTATTTTAATTGTTGACAAGTATGATATTATTAATCAATTACACATCTGTTTTAATTATATCTTTATTTTTAACAAAATAGTCAATTCCGGATATTATTGTAACAATAATTGCAATGCCCATTGCAATATCAGTTCCCATATTTAAATATCTATGAGGTAAATGCAATACCGCTTTTAGAGCACCTAGTGAAACATGGTTGTAGTTTAAATTAACAAGAGCAAGTATTATTGCAATTATTTGGGTTACAGTTTTAGCCTTACCCCATTTACTGGCAGCAATAACTACTCCTTCTGCCGAAGCAATAGACCTTAATCCAGTTACAGCAAATTCTCTTGCGATTATTATCATGGCAGCCCAGCCAGGTATTATATGATATTCTACAAGTGAAACCAGGGCAGCAGTTACAAGTAGTTTATCTGCTAAGGGGTCCATGAACTTTCCAAATCTGGTTATTTGATTTCTGCTTCTAGCAATATACCCGTCAAGCTTATCTGTTAATGAAGCTATAATAAACACTACCAATGCAATTAGCTTTCCATAAGGCATATCCCTCACAGTTATAAAAATCAAGAAAACAGGTACTAAAAAAATCCTGATAAGTGTTAGTTTGTTAGCAAGATTCATAATATACATCTCCCAATAAATCATATTCCAAGCTGCCTGAAATTTTAATAGGTACCATACTTCCGATTTCAATTTCTTCATTGGAACTAAAATAAACAACCCCGTCTATTTCAGGGCACATTTCATAACTTCTTCCAAACCACTTTCTTTTTTTATACCCTTCCACAAGAACATCATAAATATTTCCCACCTTATTAAGGTTTAAATCTTTAGATATTTTTTGTTGAAGCATCATTATTTCATTATGTCTTATTTCCTTAGTTTCATCATCTATCTGATTTTCCATTATTGCAGCAGGTGTTCCTTCTTCCTGAGAGTATTTGAAAACTCCAAGGTTATCAAATTTTATTGTAGAAACAAATTCCTTTAATTCATTAAAATCCTCATCTGTTTCTCCGGGAAAACCAACTATTAATGAAGTACGGAGTACAATTCCTTTAACAGAACCTCTCAGCTTATTAATTATATCTATTATTTGCTCCTTGCTTGTTCTTCTTCCCATACGTTTAAGGATATTATTGCTTATATGCTGTATTGGGATGTCGAGGTACTTGCATACCTTATCATTAGCAGCAATTTCATCAATAAGTTCCTTATAGATCTCTTCAGGATAGCAGTATAAAACACGGAGCCACTTTATCTGTTCTATTTTTGACAGTTCTCTTAATAGTTCATGAAGCCTCTTTTTTCCATAAATGTCGCTGCCATAAAGAGTAGTGTCCTGAGCTACGATAATAAGCTCCTTAACTCCTTTCTCAGCAAGAAGCTTAGCTTCATTTATTATATTTTCAAATTTTCTGCTTCTAAACTTACCACGGATTTTAGGTATAATACAGTAGGTGCAAAAATTGTTGCAGCCCTCTGCTATTCTAATATATGCAGTATGCTTAGGAGTGGTTAATATTCTTTCCCCTTCATTTATGTTTGAATCACTGAAGCTGCATAATACATCCAAAGTATTATTTTTATTTAGAAATTCAAGTATTTTTTTATTAAGCTCTTTATAGTCATTTACTCCAAGCATAATATCAATTTCAGGAATAAGTTCCTTAAGCTCCTTATGGTATCTCTGAGTCAAGCAACCGGTAACAACCAAAAGCTTGCAGCAATTATTCCTGTACTCATTCATTTCAAGTATTGTATTTATTGATTCTTCCTTTGAGGATTCAATAAAACCGCAGGTGTTAACTATTATAACATCTGCTTCTTCTGGATTATTTACTATTTTAAAATTTTCATCAGCTGAAATATTGCTCAATATAATTTCAGAATCTATCCTATTTTTGTCACAGCCTAAACTGACAAGTCCAACTTTAATTTTTGACAAACCTATTTCCTCCTGTGTATAACAAAATTAATCTACTAAATAATTTTATAGCTGTTTTAATTATTTTACAAGAGAAAATTTATCAGTATTCATCTCTGTCCATGAGCACTTGTCTTGGCTTTGAACCATCTTTTCCTGATATTATATTTTTCTCTTCCAGCTGTTCTATAATTCTTGCTGCACGGTTATAACCTATCTTGAGCCGTCTTTGAAGAAGTGATGTGGATGCCTGGCCTGAATCTACAACAATTCTTATTGCTTCCTGCAAAAGTTCATCCTCATCTCCATCACTATTATCATTTACTTTATCTAAATGATTTATAAGCTCTTCTTTATATTCTGGGTCTCCCATCTGATTTTTAATAAAGTCAACTACCTTTTCAACCTCATTTTCTGAGATAAATGCTCCTTGTATTCTTATTGGCTTTCCTTCACCTACAGGATAGAACAACATATCTCCCTTCCCTAAAAGCTTTTCAGCTCCTGCCATATCCAATATGGTTCTAGAGTCAATCTGGCTTGATACAGCAAAGGATATTCTTGAAGGTATGTTTGCTTTAATAACTCCCGTAATAACATCTACAGAAGGCCTCTGGGTGGCTATTACAAGATGCATTCCGGCAGCTCTTGCCATCTGAGCAAGTCTCCCTATGTAATCTTCAATATCATTAGGACAAACCATCATTAAATCTGCTAGCTCATCTATTATAATTACTATGAAAGGTAGTTTGTCTTCTATTTTTCCAGACTTAAACAGATCATTATATCCTTCAATATTTCTAACCCCATTATCTGCAAAAAGCCTATATCTTCTTGTCATTTCATTTACAGCCCAATTTAATGCACCTGCAGCTTTTTTTGGATCTGTAACCACAGGTATCAGAAGATGCGGAATTCCGTTGTATACATTAAGCTCTACAACCTTTGGGTCTATCATAAGAAGACGAACATTTTCAGGTGAATACTTATAAAGAAGACTAATAATAAGGGTATTTATGCATACGCTTTTACCAGAACCTGTGGCTCCAGCTATAAGCAGGTGGGGCATTTTAGCCAGGTCTGTTGCTACACAGTTTCCACCTATATCCTTACCAAGACAGAATGCAAGATTTTTATTTGAGTTTACAAACTCATCCGATTCAATTACTTCCCTTAAGAATACTGCTGAGAGCTCACTATTTGGAACCTCTATTCCTATTGCTGACTTTCCTGGAATAGGAGCTTCAATTCTTACCCCTGATGCAGCTAGAGCTAAGGCTATATCATCTGATAAATTAACAATTTTGCTAACCTTTACTCCAGGGTTTGGCTGCAGTTCGAACCTGGTAACAGAAGGTCCTCTGCTGACTTGAATTACCTTTGCCTCAACACCAAAACTGCTCAAGGTTTCTTCAAGCTTTCCTGCATTGTCAAGGAGCTCCTTTTTATCCTCTTTATTTAACTGTGACTGTATATTTTGTTTAAGAAGCTCGATGGCAGGGAAATTATACACCTCATCATTTCTAATGCTTGTCTTTTTTATTTCATTGTCAAGTTCCTGATTAATTGCTGAATCAACAGCAGATTCTGCAATTATTTCAGGAGCTTGTTCTTCTAATTGGTTTGATTTCATGAAATTCATTATTTTAATACGGCTGTTTATTCCCTTTACAAATGTTTCCTTTTCTGATTCTCCTGTTAGTTCAATTTCAGGAGTTTTTATTTTGTTTTGTTTAATTGGCTCTTTTTTATTTCTTGAGTTAAAAAATGTTAAAATATCATAAATAGATATTTTAGACATAAGAACAAAAGATATAAAATATATACCTATAAAAAGAATATAGCTGCCTATGCTTCCTAAAAGTTTAAATATTGGGATGTCTATAATAAAACTTATAATTCCACCATGGAAAATTGTTTCGGCATTATAAAGCATCAATATTCCTGCCTTAACATTTTCACCGGAATAATATATGTTCATTAAAAGCATCTGAATTAGAAGCAGAGTATTCATTATAAATATTACAATTCCATAAAATTTTCTGCTGAAGTAAAACTTATTTTTTCGCATAATGAAGCATAGTCCAATAAATATAAAAAATATTGGAAAAACATATGCTCCCAAGCCCATAACAGCAATAAGAAACTTCCTTACAAATTTACCCAGAATTCCTGATGAGGAAGATGAAAAAACGCTTATTAAAATAAGCAGTCCTAAAGTAATTAAAGCTATTCCTTTTATTTCACCATTCTGAGGATTTGGTTTACTTTTTTTTGCCATTACTCAAATCACCTCTAGATTTATTATTCTACGTACTTTTCAAATTTCCTTTAGTTTTTGAATCTATCATTTCATTTAATTTCTTTATTGCATCTGACAAACCACCAGTTTTATCAATTAAACCACATTCTACTGCTTGTTTTCCAATTAAAATAGTTCCCATATCATTTAAAAGGTCATCTGTTTGAGCCATCATTTTTTGAATGCTCTGTCTGTCTATTCTTGAGGTGCGCAATATAAACTCAGTTATTCTTTCCTGCATTTTACTGAAGTAGTCAAAGGTTTGAGGTACACCTATTACAAGTCCATTCATTCTTATTGGATGAATAATCATGGTCGCAGTTGGTGAAATAAAAGAATAATCAGCAGCTGTTGCCAAAGGTACACCTATTGAGTGTCCGCCACCTATAACGAGAGATACTGTAGGTTTGCTAAGGCTTCTAAGCATTTCAGCAATGGCAAGGCCAGCCTCCACATCTCCACCAACTGTATTTAATATTATCAGCACCCCTTCCACAGTATCCTCAGTTTCAATAGCCACCAGCTGAGGAATTAGGTGTTCATACTTTGTAGTTTTATTTTGAGGTGATGACACCATATGACCTTCAATCTGACCAATAATAGGCAGTACCTGAACCCTGTCTTTTGTATTTTGAATATTTGTAACACCTAGATCCTTTATGTTTTCTAAATTCTTATTTATATTTTCTTCCATAGCTTCCCCTCCTAACACAAATATATTTTGTGTAATTTAGGCAAATGCTATTCATACATATTTTAATTCCCTAAACTAAATTCTCTATGTAGTGCTAATATTGCTTTCTCAGCATCTTTTGTTAAAACAAGGCACCAAATAGTGGTGTGAGAATCTGCAGTTTGAAGCACAGAAACACCATTTGATTCAAGTGCCTTTATTATTCTAGCCATTACCCCTGGTATTCCCCTCATTCTGCTTCCTATAACAGATATTTTACTGCATTTTTCAATTTCTGAATATTTTATGTTAAGTTTGTTCATTACATCCTTAAATATAATAATATCCTTTTGATCTATGGTAAATACTTTTTCATTTGGAAATATATTAATTAAATCAATACTTATTTTATTTGCAGCTATTTCATCAAGAAGGCTGTTGTAATTAGGATTTTCCACGTTTTCAGAAGCGTCAATTCTTATTTGAACCCTTTCGTTCATATGTGTTATCCCAATTATTATATCCTCTGGATTTCTTGTTCCAAAGCTGTTGATGATAGTTCCATTGCAGTTGCTTAAGGTGTTTTTTATAACAAGAGGAATATTGGCTCTCATAGCTATTTCTACAGCCCTTGGGTGTATAACCTTTGCACCCTGGTCTGCAAATTGAAATACCTCATTATAACTAATTTCTTCAATTAATGAAGCCTCTGACACTATTCTAGGGTCTGCAGTCATTATACCATCCACATCTGTGTATATTTGTATTTCCTCTGCATTCATGGCAACCCCTAAAAGTGAAGCGGTTACATCACTGCCCCCTCTTCCAAGGGTTGTTATATATCCATTTTCACTAATACCTTGAAATCCTGCTATTACTGGTATAATATTTTCATTTAAAAGATTCATTATTCTTTCAGGATTAACCTTTACTATTGAGGCATTATTATATTTATTATCGGTTATAATTCCAGCCTGTCCACCAGTTAAAGGTATTGCAGATATTTGTTTTTCTTTAAGCTCATCACACATTTTAACAGTGCTTATAATTTCACCGCAGCTCATTAAAAGATCTACTGCCATAGGATTTGAGCTTTTAAAATCATTGCTTATTAACGAAAGCAGGGTGTCTGTTGCATATGGCTGTCCTTTTCTTCCCATAGCAGAAACCACCACCACTGGGGAGTATCCTTCATCCTTTGCATTAATTATTTTTTCTACTGCCATAGCCCTTGCTTCAGGGGTTGAAACAGATGTTCCTCCAAACTTTTGAATCAATATTTTCATACCTTACCTCCTGACTATTTTATTTTATTTATACTGCCATCTTCAGCATCTATAATTATAGTTTTTGAACCAACTTTTTTTACACAATCCCAGGGAACCTGAATATATTCTCCTCTTGAAAATAAACCAGCCTTTGCCTTATGGTCGTTTAAAATAAGAAATTTTAAATTTCCGTTCTCATCGATGATTATATCATTATTTCCTAAACAATTAAACTTTTCACCGTCATTTATATTTATAATCTCGTATTTTTCAAGGTCATTATAGAATTTTATGTTTTCTTTCATCTTATCCTCCAAATAAAAATAATAAGCAAAAATCTATAGATATCTGCTTATTATAAATATGATGAAATTATTTTATTTATTACATCCCTTGTTCTATGATTCCCTTAAGTCTTTCAAGTTCTGAGGTTTCACCAACAAAAGCTGAGTTTTGAATACCATTTCCTAGTGTTTTCTCGAGCACATCTGAAATTTTTTCCTGGTCTATATGATCAACTTTTCTTATTATATCCTCAGGGGTATTTATTTTATTAAGGAAAAGCACTGATTTTCCATTATTGAACATCCTGCTGCTGGTACTTTCCAATCCAAGTATATAGCTTCCCTTAAGCTGTTCTTTTGCTTTTTTCAGCTTTGAATCTGATATGCCTGTCTTAATGAAATTATATATCTCATTATTTATTAGGGATACTACCTCAGACGCATACTTTGGATTTAAACTGGTATAAATTGAAACTATTCCAGTATTGTTAAATGCAGATATATAAGAAAATATAGAATAACATAAGCCTTTTTCTTCTCTTATTTTCTGAAACAGCAATGAGGATGCTCCACCGCCTAGAACATTGCTAAGCAGCAAAAGAGTGTAAAGATCTTCATTTCCTGTTTTTACACCAGGTATACCGAGACTAATATGAAGCTGTTCGATATTTTTCTTTTTATATAAATGTTCCTTTAGAAGTATTGGAGAAGAGTAGCTTGTAATCTTTTTATTATTACTTTCCCAATTTCCAAAATATTTATATATTAATTCTTCAGTAATATCTTCATCAAAATTTCCTGCAATGGATATAACGGAATTTTCAGGAATATACCGTGAAGAAACATACTTTATTATCTGATCTTGAGTAAAGGATTTTACAGTATCTTCAGTTCCGAGTATTGGAAGAGATATTGGGTCCTTACCCCAGATTGCCTGGCTGTGAAGATCCGACAGCACATCTTCAGGTGAATCTTCACTCATATTAATTTCTTCTATTACAACGCCCTTTTCTTTTTCAATTTCCTCTTTTGAAAACTTACTGTTGAAAAGCATATCTGACAATATATCAAGTGATAATTCAAGATATGAATCAAGAGCCTTTATATAAAAGCAAGTTGCTTCTTTACCAGTAAAAGCGTTTATCTGACCACCAACATCTTCAATAGCTTCTACAATATCAAGAGCACTTCGCCTATCTGTACCTTTAAAAAGCATGTGTTCTATGAAATGTGATATCCCATTGTTAGATAATTCTTCATTTCTTGAGCCATTTTCAACCCAAAGTCCCACACTTATGGAGTTTACATAGCTTATTTTTTCATATACAACCCTCAAACCATTGTTTAATTTAAATAATTTATACATAAGCACCTCGGTAAAATAAAATAGGAAAAATAAAAAGGCAAAATGCCTTTTTATTTTTATTGTTCCTCTTTTTCTTCTTTTTCCTCAGAATCTTTTAAAGCATCTTTCCTTGAAAGGTTAATCCTTCCCTGGTTATCTATTTCAGTTACTTTAACAAGTATTTCGTCTCCTACAGAAACAACATCCTCTACTTTGTTAACTCTTGCAAAATCAAGCTTTGATATATGAACCAGACCTTCTTTTCCAGGAAGTATTTCAACAAAAGCACCAAAAGTTGTTATTTTAGTAACCTTACCAAGATATATTTCACCTGGTTTAACTTCTCTAGTTAAGTCATCAATTATTTTTAATGCTCTTTTTGCACCGAGACTGTCATCAGACATAATAAATATCTTTCCATCTTCTTTTATGTCTATTTTAACACCAGTTTCAGCTATTATTTTATTAATAACCTTTCCTCCTGGTCCTATAACATCTCTTATTTTATCAGGGTCTATTGACATAGTGTATGCCTTAGGAGCATATTTTGATATATCTGGTCTTGCAGCAGGTATACATTCATTTATTTTTCCTATAATGAATACTCTTGCTGTTCTGGCATCTTCCAATGCTTTTTTAATGCAAGCGTTTGAAAGACCATGGATTTTAGTATCAAACTGTATTGCAGTAATACCAACTTCAGTTCCTGCAACTTTAAAGTCCATATCCCCGAAGAAATCTTCTATTCCTTGAATATCTGTAATAACTTCTTCTTTTTCAAGGTCATCGCTAGTGATAAGACCCATAGCTATACCTGCAGCAGGTCTTTTTATTGGAACTCCTGCATCAAGCAATGCAAGGGTGCTTCCGCATACGCTTGCTTGTGAAGTCGAACCGTTTGAACTCAATACTTCTGAAACAAGTCTTATAGTATATGGGAATTCTTCCTCTGAAGGGATAAGTGGTTCCAGCGCCTTTTCTGCAAGTGCACCGTGACCTATTTCTCTTCTTCCTGGTCCTCTTAATGGTTTAACTTCACCTGTGCTGTATCCAGGGAAATTGTAATGGTGCATGTATCTTTTAAATTCTTCAACACCAAGTCCATCAAGTATTTGAACATCTCCTAGGGCACCTAAAGTTGCCACTGTCATAACCTGAGTAAGTCCTCTTGTAAATAGACCAGTACCGTGAGTTCTTGGAAGTATTGATACTTCACAGCCTATAGGTCTAACTTCATCAAATCTTCTTCCATCAGGTCTTCTGTTTTCATTAAGAAGCATGTTTCTTACAATTTTCTTTTGCATATTGTACATAACTTCTGCAACATCTGAAGACTTATCTGCATATTTTTCCGCAAAAGTTTCTTTAACTTTAGCAGTAATTTCAGCAACTTCAGCATTTCTTTTTTCTCTGTCAGTTATATACATTGCTTCTTTAAGCATATCAAAAGCAAATTCTTTAATGTCGCTTTCCAGAGTTTCATCAATTTTATAGAGAACTGGAACCATTTTTTCTTTTCCGAATTTAGCCATAGCTTCTTCCTGAAATGCAACAATTTTCTTACATTCTTCAAATCCGAACATTATACCATCATACATTACATCTTCAGGTATTTCATTTCCACCAGCTTCCACCATCATTACGCGGTCTTTAGTTGCACAAACTGTCAGGTTTAATGAACTTTGTTCTCTTTCCTTTTCTGTTGGGTTTATGATGAAGTTTCCATCTATAAGTCCTACAGACACAGCTCCTAGTGGAATATCAAAAGGTATGCTTGAAAGACATAATGCCAGTGATGCAGCATTTATAGCAAGAATGTCAGGAGCGTTATCCTGTTCAACTGAGAGAACAGTAGTAACTACCTGCACATCATTTCTGTATCCTTTTGGGAATAATGGTCTTAACGGCCTGTCTATAGCTCTTCCGCTTAATATAGCTTTTTCAGATGGTCTTCCTTCTTTTTTTATGAAGCCACCTGGTATTTTACCAACGGAATATAATTTTTCTTCATATTCAATGCTTAAAGGGAAAAAATCTATCCCTTCTCTAGGTTTTTCGGAAGCATTTGCATTTACCATTACTACTGTATCCCCGTAGCTTACAAGTAAAGCACAGTTAGAGAGCTTCCCAATTCTGCCGATATCAACCTTTAAGGTTCTTCCGGCTATGGTTGTTTCCAGTATGTTACTCATACTTTTCCTCCTTTTATATAATCAACAATTTTATTATCAATCTTTATTAAAAATATTATACTATAAAATATTTAATTATTTACAATTTAAAAATAGAGCGGTGATTAGCCGCTCTGAATTACTTTCTAAGACCAAGTTCTGCAATGATATTACGATATCTTTCAATATCAGTTTTCATCAAATAGTTTAAAAGACCTCTTCTCTTACCAACCATCATTAAAAGACCTCTTCTTGAGTGGAAATCTTTTTTATGCATTTTCAAATGGTCATTTAAGTGATTAATTCTTTCTGTAAGTAATGCAATCTGAACTTCAGGTGAACCTGTGTCCCCTTCATGTCTTGCATGTTTCTTCATTAATTCATCTTTTCTAGCCTTATCCATTAATATACACCTCCAATTGTAAATCACTCCTATCCCAAGAAAACCGTCGGCAATTCGGTAGTCTTAGAATAAGGCTCATAGAGTTCATTATATCAAATAAACTCATAAATGTAAATTATTTTTTAAATAATTTCTAATTTTTGTTTTATAGCAAAAAGTTTATCCTTTTTAAGCTGCTCCGATAGTTCAGTTAATGAATTAAATTTCTTTTCATCCCTGATTCGTTTAATAAAACTTAATCTTATATTTTCATCATAAAGTTCTTTATTAAAATCAACAATATGAGTTTCCACGCTGAGTTTTTCATCTTCTACCGTTGGATTATATCCAATATTAGTAATACCTTTATATTTATGTCCTTCATGCTCAACTGCAGTAAAATATACCCCTCCTCTTGGAAGCACAATAGTGCTGCTGTAGTCCAGGTTTATTGTTGGGAATCCCAGGGTTCTGCCAAGCTGTTTTCCAACAACCACAGTACCTTCAAAGGAATAGTGTCTGGTGAGCATTTTATTTGCTTTTTCAATATCCCCTTCTTCTATAAGAAGATTTCTTATTTTAGAGCTGCTAACTACTTCACCTTTATATTTAACAGGTGGTACCACATGAAGCTCAAAGTTTAATTTTTTGCTCATGGACTTTAATAGATCCGTATCACCAAGGTTTTTATATCCGAATCTATGATTGAAACCAACCACAAGACCAGCAGCATTATATTTTTGTACTAGTGCTTCAACAAAATCTTCGGGTGATAATTTCATAAAATCCCTATCAAAATTAACCATGTTAACAATGTCTAATCCATAGTGCTTAAAAAGACTAAGCTTATCATGATTTGACATAAGAAGCTTTGGAGCAAGCTCCTTGTTAATTACAGTTAATGGATGGTTTTTAAAAGTCAAAACCATGCTTTCACATTTTTGTTTTTTTGCTATGTTTATGGCTTTGTCTATCAATGCTCTATGACCAAGGTGAAGTCCGTCAAAACCACCTAGAGCTATTATTGTTTTGTTTTTAAACTGATGTTTAAAATTGTCTTCAATAACTATCATAACAGATGCTCCTCAACATATTGTTTAACCAGTTTGAATCCGTTTTTTCCTGCTTCTCCTAGACCAATAAACTTATCTCCAATATAAACCCTGTACAATATGTTTTCTGAAATGGATGCTGTTACTCTAGGATCCATAAGAGAAACACCATTTAACAGGAGTTTTTCAAAGTTCATATCAATTTTAACTTCAGGATAATTGCTAAGGGCTTTATCTACAGGAATAATATATTTGTTTATATTATCTTCATTTAAATCTTCAAGATTAACTGAATTATTTATATTAAAAAAGCCTGAGCTTAATCTTTCAAGGTTCCACATTGAGCCGCCAACTTTAAGTATTTCACCTATATCATGACATAAGCTTCTTATATATGTGCCTTTTGAACATTTAACATCAAAAAAAACATCCGGAAGTTTTATATCAATAATATCAATGCTGAAAATTTCAATTTCCCTTGGCTTTCTTTCTATATTTATTCCCTGTCTTGCAAGAGAATAAAGCCTTTGCCCATCTACCTTCAGAGCTGAATACATAGGTGGCACCTGGCTTATTTTACCTTTAAAGTTGTTTATGGCATGAATCAATTCATCATTACTTATGTTTACATCATTGCTGTTTAATATTTTTCCGGTATTGTCATAGGTATCTGTTTCAATACCAAGCTTTAAATGAACTCTGTATATTTTATAGTCTTTCATCAGATAATCCACAAACCTGGTTGCTTTCCCAATACATATTGGAAGTACACCAGTTGCCTCCGGATCTAATGTTCCAGTATGCCCAACCTTCTTAGTATGAGCAACCTTTTTTATTTTAAAAACCACATCAAAGGAGGTTATCCCCTTGGGTTTGTTTACATTAATAATTCCATTCATTTTATCAACTCTTTTTCAATTTCTTCAAGTATAAGCTTTTCAGCCTCATCTATAGTCATATTGTTTATTGTTAGACCAGCAGCTTTTTTATGACCCCCGCCATCGAATTTTTCAGCTATACTTCTAACATCAGCATTATCCTTTGAACGCAGGCTTACTTTGATCTTATCCTGGGATTCTTTTAACAAAACTGCAACTTCAACAGACTTTACCTCAAGGCCAAGAGCAATGATATGAGCTGTATCCACAGTTGGGTCTACTTCAAAATCAAGAAAATCACTGTTTTTAATTTTAATTAAACATATTTTATCTGAGACCAATTTCATATTATCAATGGCTCTTCCTAGAAATTTGATCATTGAAAACTGTTTGTCATCAAATACATTTCTGTGAATTCTGCTAAAATCAATACCAGTGTCTATAAGCTTTCCTGCAATATTGTGAGTTAAACTTGTAGTGCTGGAATATCTGAAAGACCCCGTATCTGAAATTATTGAGGTATAAAGACAAGCTGCTATGGTTTGGGTTATTTTAACCTCTAATTTTTCAAGGAATGTATACATTATTTCTCCAATAGATGAACAACTTGGATCCACATAATTTAAATCTCCATATTGTTCATTTGAAAGGTGATGATCAATATTTATAAGAGTATATGCTTTATTATCTTTATCAATTTCTGCATTTATCCTTTTATAATCACCACAATCTAGTACAATAACCAGATTAGTGGATGGCAGCACTTTAAAAGTACTGCCATCAATAATTTCACAATTTGGTAAAAAGCTCAAATTGTAAGGTACAGGTTCCTTTGACATTATATATACATTCTTGCCAAGGCTTATCAAGGCTTCCCTTAGTCCGAGAGCGCTCCCTAAGGAATCACCATCAGGGGATATGTGAAAGGTTATTGCAATTTCACTGCTTTGTTTAATTGCCTCAATAATATTATTCATTGTCATGCTTTTGCTCCTTTATCTTGTGCAAAAGCTCATCTATATGCATTCCCTGATCTATACTTTTATCCTCTTGAATAATAATTTCAGGAGTAAATCTAAGGTTAATCCTGTGTCCTACCTCACGTCTTATGAAACCAGCAGAGCTTTTTAATGCTGCCAGTGTTTCGCTTTTAGCTTCTTCATTTCCAAAAACGCTTACGTACACCTTTGCATATCTTAAATCTTTTGTAACCTCAACATTTGTAACACTTATCATAGCAGTAATCCTTGGATCACGTACATCATCCCTTATTATACTGCTTATTTCTCTTTTCATTTCCTCGTTTATTCTGCCGCTTCTGTAATTAGACATTAAAATCACCTCGTTTTTTAAAGTTCCTTCTTTTTAACCTCTTCAATGATGAAGGCTTCAATAATATCTCCTTCTTTAATGTCATTGAATTTTTCTACGCTTAGACCACACTCATAGCCTGCAGCAACTTCCTTGGCATCATCCTTGAATCTTTTTAATGATGCAAGTTCTGATTCAAACACAACTATTCCATCTCTTATAACTCTTATTTTGCTGTTTCTAGTTAGTTTTCCATCGAGTACATAGCATCCTGCAATAGTTCCAACATTAGATATTTTATAAGTCTGTCTTATCTCAGCTTTTCCAAGGACAACTTCCTTGTAATCAGGTTCAAGCATACCAACCATAGCAGCTTTTACATCATCAATAGCATTATAGATTACTCTATATGTTTTTATATCAACAGCTTCCTTGTCGGCAGCAGCTAATGCATTGTTGTCAGGTCTTACGTTAAAGCCGATTATTATTGCATTTGAAGCTGTAGCAAGAGTAACGTCTGTTTCAGTAATAGCACCTACAGCACCATGGATAACTCTTACCTTGATTTCATCGTTTGAAAGCTTCTGCAGTGACTGCTTTAAAGCTTCTATGGAACCCTGCACGTCTGCTTTAATAATTATGCTTAATTCCTTAACCTTTCCTTCCTTTATCTGGTTGTAAAGATCTTCAAGTGAAACTTTGTGAGTAGTCTGGAAATTATCTGCTCTTTCCTTTTGTTTTCTCTTTTCAGCCATATCTCTGGCTGTTTTTTCATTTTTAACTTCATGGAATCTGTCTCCAGCAGAAGGCACCTCTGAAAGTCCAAGGATTTCTACAGGAATTGAAGGACCTGCAGTTTTTATCTTTTTACCCTTGTCATCAAACATGGCTCTTATTCTTCCATAAGTTGAACCTACTATAATTGAATCACCAACATTTAATGTTCCGTTTTGAACAAGAAGTGTTGCAACAGGGCCTCTTCCCTTGTCAAGTTTTGCTTCTACTACAGTACCCTTTGCGTTTCTCTTAGGATTAGCTTTTAGCTCAAGCATTTCTGCAGTTAAAAGAACCATTTCAAGAAGGCTGTCTATACCTTCATGGGTATGAGCTGAAACTGGAACACAAATAGTATCTCCACCCCAGTCTTCTGAAACAAGACCGTATTCAGTAAGCTGCTGCTTAACTCTATCAGGGTTTGCACCTGGTCTATCCATCTTGTTTATTGCTACAACAATAGGAACATTTGCAGCCTTACAGTGATTTATTGCTTCTTCTGTCTGAGGCATTATTCCATCATCTGCAGCAACAACAAGTATAACAACATCTGTAATCTGTGCACCTCTGGCTCTCATGGAAGTAAATGCTTCATGGCCTGGTGTATCAAGGAATGTTATTTTTTCACCTTTAATTGTAACTGTGTAAGCACCTATATGCTGAGTTATTCCACCAGCTTCAGTGGAAGTAACTTTTGCTTTTCTTATAGCATCTAAAAGTGATGTCTTACCATGGTCAACGTGACCCATAACAGTAACTACCGGTGGTCTTTTTTCATAGTTTTCGCTGGTATCTTCTTCTTCCTCGGATTCTACAGCTTCTGCATCAAGATTTACAACCTTTTTAACTGCCTTTATATCGAACTTTTCACAAAGTTTTTCAGCAGTATTAAAGTCAATTTCTTGATTTATTGCTGCCATAACACCAAGAAATATAAGCTGTTTTATTACTTCTGTTGATGACTTTCCAAGTCTTTCAGCTAATTCCTTAACTGTAATAGTATCTTCAATTTCAAGTTCATCTAAAACTCTTTCACTATCAGCATGTGCTTTATTATCATCTGATTTTTCATTTCCCTTGAATTTTTTCTTTTTCTTAACTACCTCTTTAGTTTCAGCAAGTTCTTCATATTTTTCTATAATATTTTCTTCCTCCGGAGCAGCAGCAGGTTTATCCTTTTCAAGGAATAATTCCTTTATTAACTCTGCATCTTCTTCTTCTATTACACTCATGTGATTTTTAACTTCTACGCTAAATTCTTCCATGAGAATGGTAATCAAATCTTTACTGCTTATTTCTAATTCTTTAGCCAATTCATATACTCTAATTTTTGACATACATTCACCCCCGAAACTCAATTATTCATTTTCCTGCCAAAGTTTCATCAATTGGTCAGCTATTTTTTTGTCGGATATGCCAATCAGGTTTATTTCAGACATGCCAAGGATACTGCCCATATCATCCTTTGAACAATCTGAAATCAAAGGAATTTTATATTTTAAACTGTAATTTTTAAATTTTCCCTTTGTATTTTCCGATACTTCTTTGGAAATTATTATTAGGTATAATTTATTTTTTACTGCAGCTTCTTCACATTTATTATAACCTTCCACAATTTTGCCTGCTTTTTTGGCAATTCCTAAAAACTGAAAGAAACTATTCATTACTTATCTCATCTTTCAGAACCAGGTAGAGCTCTTCACTTATTTTGCTCTCCAGGTTTTTTTCAAGTCTTTTTGTTTTAAATGCTTTTTCAAAGCATTCCGCATTTCTGCATACATAAGCACCTCTTCCAGGTTTTTTACCTGTGAGATCAATGGAAATTTCACCTTCCTTGTTTTTAACAACCCTTATTAATTCTTTCTTTGGTTTCATTTCCATGCAGCCGGTACACATTCTTTGTGGCACTTTTTTAACCTTCATATCAACACCACCTGCTATTCTATATCATCTGTTATATCTAAAGAATCTAATTCTTCCTCTGATGGAGCTTCAGCATCTAAAGCTTCTTCAGCCTGGGACTTGCTCTTTATATCAATTTTCCATCCGGTAAGCTTTGCTGCTAGCCTTACGTTCTGGCCTTCTTTTCCTATTGCCAGTGAAAGTTGATTGTCATCTACCACAATCTGTGCGAACTTGTTGTCCTCGTCTAATGTAACATCTATAACCTTTGCTGGGCTTAGAGCATTTGCTATATAAATATCAGGAAGTTTACTCCATTTTATTATGTCAATTTTTTCATTTTTTAATTCCTTAACTATGTTTTGCACTCTGACACCCTTAGGCCCAACACATGCTCCCATAGGATCCACGTTTTCATCGTTTGAGTGTACCGCAATTTTAGTTCTGGAGCCTGCCTCTCTTGCAATTGACTTTATTTCAACAACTCCATTGTAAATTTCAGGAACCTCTAGTTCAAAAAGTCTCTTTACAAGACCTGGGTGAGTTCTTGATATTACTATCTGCGCACCTTTATTTGTATTTTTAACTTCAACTATATATAATTTCAATCTATCGTTAAAGTTGTACTTTTCACCTGGCATCTGTTCGTTTGGTCCTAGGACTGCCTCAGTTTTCCCAAGATCTATAAGTACATTGTTTTTATCCTTCCTTATAACATATCCCGTTATAAGATCATCCTCTTTTTCAGCAAAGTCAGAGTAAACAATTCTTCTTTCCTCTTCCTTTATCCTTTGGATAACAACTTGCTTTGCAGCTTGTGCAGCAACTCTGCCAAATTGTCTTGGAGTTACCTCCATATTAACAATATCATCAATTCCGTAGGTAGGATCAATTTCTTTTGCAGCTTCTAGTGAAATCTGATTCACATCATCTTCTACAACTTCTGATACAACTTTTTGTGAGTAAACGTGTATCTCTCCATTTTCTCTGTTCATTGTTACCTTTACATTTTGATTGTTACCGCCCTGACCTGCATAATTTTTTTTGTATGCAGCCACCAATGCATCTTCAATAGTATTAAATAACAGCTCTTCGCTTATTCCCTTTTCTTTAACTATTTCTTTTAAAGCCAAAATAAAATCCTGGTTCATTTAATTAATAACCTCCTTAGTTTATTACCAAAATAATATTTAATACTGAACCCATAAGTTTGTACTTTTAATTATTTTTCTTGGAACTGATAATTCAGTTTCCTTAGTTTTAACAATTAAATTTTCACTGTCAAAACCCATGAGTTTTCCTTGAATACTTCTTTTGCCTTCAAATAACTCTGATAATTTTATTACAATTTCAAAATTAATATACTTTTCAAGATGTTTATCAGTAAAAAGTCCCCTTTCAATTCCAGGAGATGATACTTCTAGAAAATAAGCATCTGTGATAGGATCTGATTCATCCAGTACAGCACTTATTTTTCTGCTAACTTTCTCACAGTCTTCCAGTGAAATTCCATTATCAGAATCTATATATATTCTTAAGTAATTTTCTCCATCTTCTTTTACATATTCAAGATAATACAATTCATAACCTAGTTCTGTTACCAAGGGTTCTGCTATTTCATTTAATTTTTTCAGCATACTATACCTCCTTTTAAAATACTTCTAATTTAAAAACGCAACATCTGCTGCGCCTTTAAAAATAGAAAGAGCGGGTAGTACCCACTCTCTGCGATTCAAATGTCATTTACTTAACATTTTTATTTTATCATACTAATTTAGCAATTTCAAGAAAAAGTTACATATTAAACAATGAAAGTTGGTTAGATTCTGGAAGTCCGTTAAGGCAGAGATGGTTATCTAAAGTTTCTATAACTGTTTTTGAAACCTTTGCTCTAAGCCTAAGATCTTCCTTGGATATGAATTCACCATTTTCACGTGCTTCAGCAATGCTCCTTGCTGCATTAATACCAACTCCCTGAAGTGAATTTATAGGAAGTCTTATTCCATCTTCTTCAATTATGAATTTAACTGCATCTGATTTATACAAATCAACTCTTAAAAATTTAATGTTACGTTTATACATTTCATAGGATATCTCCAGGGTTGTAATTAGCCCCTTATCCTTTTGGGTAAGATTATTTCCCATTGAATTCAGCTCTTCAAGTTTCTTTGCTATAACCTCTTCCCCCTGAACCAGAAGATCTGCATCGAAATCATCTGCTCTTACTGTAAAATATGTAGTGTAGTATTCCTTAGGGTAATATACCTTGAAATATGCTATTCTTACTGCCATCATAACATATGCAACAGCATGTCCCTTTGGGAACATGTATTTTATTTTTTTACAAGATTCAATATACCATTCAGGAACCTTGTATTCCCGCATTATTTCCTCATGCTCAGGAGTCAGGCCTTTTCCCTTACGTACCTTTTCCATTATTGAAAATGCGGTTTTTGGAGGAAGTCCCTTGTGAATAAGATAAACCATTATGTCGTCTCTTGTTGAAATACATTCACTTAATGTTGTGTATCCTTCTTTTATATAGTATTGTGCATTGTTAAGCCATACATCGGTACCATGAGATAAACCGGATATTCTCACTAGATCTGAAAATGTACTAGGTTTTGTATCCACCAGCATTTGTCTTACAAATTTTGTTCCAAATTCCGGAAGACCATAGGTTCCAACCTCACAATTCAGTTCTTCCCTTGTTACTCCTAAGGCATCCGGAGATGTAAACAAGCTGAGTACCTTTTTATCTGAAAGAGGTATAGTTTTAGGGTCTATTCCTGTTAAATCCTGAAGCATTCTTAATACCGTTGGGTCGTCGTGACCTAGTATATCAAGTTTAAGAAGTCTTCCGCTTATTGAATGGTAATCAAAGTGTGTTGTTATTATATCTGAATCATTATCATCTGCAGGATGTTGTATTGGAGTAAAATTATATATTTCATTGTCACTAGGAACAACCATTACCCCACCAGGATGCTGACCGGAAGTTCTTTTTACTCCTGTGCAGCCCTTTGATAATCTGTCTAATTCAGCCTTATTTAGGGATAAGTTCTTTTCATCCGCATATTTTTTTACAAACCCATAAGCTGTCTTGTCAGCTACTGTTCCAATAGTACCTGCTTTAAATACATGACCTTTACCAAAAAGTACCTCTGTATATTTGTGGACTACTGCCTGATACTCCCCAGAGAAATTTAAGTCAATATCTGGTTCTTTATCCCCTTCAAAACCAAGGAAGGTTTCAAAAGGTATATCATGTCCATCTTTTTGGTATGGAATATTACAATTAGGACATAACTTATCAGGGAGATCAGCACCTGAACTTATGGAACCATCAGTAATAAATTCACTGTTTTTACACTTTGAGCATACATAATGTGGAGGAAGTCCGTTTACCTCTGTAATATTAGACATTGTTGCAACAAAGGAAGATCCTACAGATCCTCTAGAACCAACCAGATATCCGTCCTCATAGGATTTTGCCACAAGCTTTTGGGCTATAAGGTAAAGTACTGCATAACCGTTATTAATAATTGAATTCAGTTCTTTAGTCATTCTTTTTTCAACTATTTCAGGTATGTTTTCACCATAAACAGCATGAACCTTATTAATAACCATATCCTTTATTTCATCCTCTGCACCTTCAATTTTGGGTGTGAAGGTTTCATCAGGAATTGGTTTTACATCTAAAACCATATCTGCAATTTTATTTGTATTGTATATTACAACTTCTTTTGCTTTTTCACTACCAAGATAATCGAATTCCTTAAGCATTTCTTCGGTGGTTCTAAAATAGAGAGGGGGCTGATCCTCTGCATCAGAATATTTCTGCCCATACATTAGTATCTTTCTAAATACCTGGTCTCTTGGGTTTAAAAAGTGAACATCACAGGTGGCTGCTACTGGAAGGTTGTATTTTTCACCAAGGTCGCATATTCTTCTGTTTATGTTTTGTAGCTCAAGAGCGTCCTTTACCTCACCCTTCTTAACAAGAAACATGTTATTTGCCACTGGTTGTATTTCAAGATAATCATAAAAACTTATTATATCCTGAAGCTCTTCGTCACTTTTTCCATTAAGTATTTCTTTGTAAACCTGCCCAGCCTCACAAGCAGAGCCAAGTATTAAGCCTTCCCTATATTCATTTATTAAGCTTTTTGGCATTCTTGGCTTTTTGTAAAAATATTCAAGGTTAGACCTTGAAACAAGTTTATAAAGATTTTTAAGTCCGATTTGATTTGCAGCAAGTATTATTAAGTGATAATAATTTAGTTTTTTGTAATCTTGATTTTTTATATATTCTTTATTTAGTTCTTTAAGGGTATTAATATCCTTATCTTTAAGAAGCTTAAAGCAATGAAGCATTATAGCTGCTGCTGTTCTTGCATCATCTACTGCCCTGTGGTGACTTCCCATGTTAATTTTCAGATGTTTTGCAATGGAGTCAAGCTTGTACCTTTTTAATTCAGGAAGCAATAACTTTGAAAGTGGTATTGTATCTAACACAGAATTGTTAAATTCCAAACCTAAATCGCAGCAGTTCTTTTTAATAAACGAAATATCAAAATCTGCATTATGTGCTGCAAGCACAGAATCTCCAATAAATTCAATGAATTCTTTCAAAACAACCTCTATTTTTTTAGCATTTTTAACCATTTCATCAGTAATTCCAGTAAGCTCCACAATTTTATTTGGAATGGATACTTCAGGGTTTACAAATTTGCTGAAGGTTTCAGTGGCTTTACCATCTACAATTCTTACAGCTCCAATTTCAATAATTTTGTCGTTTTTACATGAAAAACCTGTGGTTTCAATGTCAAATACCACAAATTCATCATTAAGTGTTTTTTCGGAACTGCCTGTGACTATTGCTGCCCCGTCGTCCACTAGGTAAGCTTCAATTCCATATATAACTTTTATTTTATTTTTTTTAGCAGCATCCATAGCATCAGGATATGCCTGAACCACACCGTGATCTGTTATTGCAACAGCCTTGTGACCCCATTTTGCAGCCCTTGCTACAAGTTCCTTAACAGAGGTGATTCCATCCATTGCACTCATGTTGGTATGAAGGTGAAGCTCCACCCTTTTTTCTTCAGATACATCCATTTTTTCTATTTTTGTTGTTTTTACAATATCTCTTCCCATCATCACAAGCTCGTTTTCATAAGGATCAATTACAATTTCCCCTCTTATTTTAAAGCTTGCACCTTCCTTAACCTCCTCAATAATTCTGTCCATATCTTTTGGTTTTGGGAAAAGTTTTATTGTTATGGAGCTTGTATAATCGGTAATATAAAAAACAAATATTTTTTTACCTCTTTTAGTTTCAATAATTTCACGATTAAATATTTCACCAGAAATGACACATTCTTTTAAAGGCTCTGTTATTAAATTTAAATCTAGTGGAAGCTCATCAATTCTTCTTCCTGTTATTACACCGTCAACTGGCAAGGAAGGCTTTTCAGATATTTCTTTTTCTTTAACAGATGTTTTAGCAAATACACTTTCTGTTTTTGAAGCTTCAATTTTTGGAGCCTTTTCTTCAAGGCTTGGATCATAATTGAAATTAATATTTATTTTTAATCCAAACAATTCTTCAATTGAATTTCTTAGCTTTGATTCAATGTTTTTATTTCTTAAAAGTGAATACATGAACTTATTCCCATATAAAATTGTAAGAACATTGCTGTCTGTTTTTCTAACAGCATTTAAAAGACATTCTTTGCACATTGGTATGTTGGAACTTATGTATTCAACAACCTCAAGCCAGTATTTTGTACTTATTTCCTCCAAGGTAACCTCAGATATATCCTTAAAAAAAATCAAATTCACATCAAGTTCAAGATCAAGCATTTGATTTACCGCTCTTTGGATCCTTACTTTATCAGTTTTATCTATCGAATTTTTTGACTTCATAATTAACTTAAGGATATTTGACTTTTGAATATACTGAACCTTTAATATTTCAACATTGTTATTTATGAATATATCTCTGCAATCCTGGTTGTTTCTAAGAGCACTTCTAATATTTACACCCAATTTTATTCCCCCAAAGATTGAAATATCAGACCTGAGTCTGATATTATAAATTTTCTATTTCTCTTATTAGTTCATCTACAAGAAATTCTTCCTTAACCTTTTTTATTATTTCACCTTTTTTAAATATTAAGCCCTCATTTATTCCGCCTGCAATTCCAATATCAGCTTCTCTTGCTTCACCTGGGCCATTAACTACGCAGCCCATAATTGCAACTTTAATATTTTTATTGCAGTTAGAAAGTCTTTCTTCAACTTCCTTGGCAATTTCTATAAGTTTAATTTGGGTCCTGCCACATGTAGGACATGATATAAATTCAATTCCATCTTTTATATATCCGATGGATTTTAATATTTCCCTGCCGCAACGTACTTCCTCCACAGGATCACCAGTTAAAGAAACCCTTATTGTGTCACCTATACCCTCACAAAGTAAAGTCCCTATTCCTATGCTTGATTTTATTGTACCCCTCCATGGGGTTCCTGCTTCCGTAACTCCTAGATGAAGAGGGTAATCCACCTTGTCTGAAATAATTCTGTAACTGTCAATCATCTGAAGTACATTAGATGATTTTATAGAAATTACTATATCGTTAAAATTGCATTTTTCAAGAATATTAACATGCTGCATAGCACTTTCCACAAGAGCTTCAGGGCATACCTTACCGTATTTTTCTAATATATCTTTTTTTAAAGAGCCTGAGTTTACTCCAATCCTGATAGGTATGCAGAGTTTTTTTGCTTTATCAGCCAAAAGTCGTACATTCTCCATACTTCCAATGTTTCCAGGGTTTATCCTAAGTGCTGATACCCCTGCATCCATTGCATCCAGTGCCAAACGGTGGTCAAAATGTATATCGGCAACAACAGGTATTTTAACCTCTTTAATTATATCCTTTAGAGCAGTTGATGCTTCAAAATCTGGAACTGCACATCGTACTATATCACACCCCGCGGTTTCAAGCTCCTTTATCTGAAGTATTGTTGATTTAGAATTCCTCGTATCAGTATTTGTCATAGATTGAATTGTTATAGGAGAATCTCCGCCTACAAAAATGTTTCCAACTTTTATTTTTCGTGTAATTTTTCTTATCAAAAGATTCATCTCCAATTGTATTAAATATTTATAGGATAGATTATATCTTTAATAGTAACAATTACCATGAGCATCATAAGCACTGCAAATCCAAAGTAATTAATTATACCCACCTTATTGTCATCTACTTTTCTTCCAGTAATTATTTCAAATAGATACAAGAATATATATCCTCCATCTAATGCAGGAAAAGGTATTATATTGAAAATTGCAAGCTGTATGCTTATATATGCAGAAAAAGACATTAAAGTTATTATTCCAGCTTTTGCAGCCGCACCTGAATATTTTATTATTGTTACCGGTCCCCCAAAGTCATTCATTGAAGCTTTTCCTGTAAAAAGTGTTTTGAAAAAACCAGCTGTTTGCTTTGTAAGGGAAACAGATTCATTCATTCCATAATTTATAGACTGTATTATACTTGGGCTCGTTACTTCAGTTGGATAGATTCCTACCATATACCTGTTTTGCTCAACATCTTTAACTGGCGTTATAGACATTGTACTGACCTTATTATTTCTTGAGTAGGTAATAGTAACAGGCTTTCCATTTGAAGTATATACATCAGTGGCAAAATCTTCCCATGTTAATATCTTTGTGCTATTTATTTTTAAAAGCTTATCACCAGGCAGTAAACCAGCGGTTTTTGCAGGCCCGTTATCTGTAAGCTTATCAATCACAGGAGTATAATAGCCTTTAAACCCTGAAACCATTGCAAAAAGTATTACACCAAGGATTAGGTTCATTATTGGACCAGCAATAACTATGCTTAATTTTTGTATTGGTTTTTTATTATTAAATGCTCTAGGATCAGTGGATGCACCTTCATCTCCAAGCATCTTTACATACCCGCCAATTGGAAACGCCTTAATCAGGTATTTCGTTTCTTTTCCTTGGATTCCATATAATTTTGGTCCCATTCCTAGGGAAAATTCCTCTACCATAACATTATTAAGTTTAGCCATAGTAAAATGACCAAGCTCATGAACTATTATTAAAACACTGAAAGCAATAATTGCATATATAACGTACAAATATCTTTCCTCCTATTTATAATTATTGATTATGTATTCTTTAACTTTTCTGTCTAAAAGAATCACATCTTCTATTTGAAAATCATGTGTATAAGAGAATTTTAACATACATTCTTCAATAATTCTGCTTATATCCAGAAATTTTATTTTCTTATTTAGAAAAAGTTCTACAGCTGCTTCATTTGCAGCATTTAAAATAGCTGGAAGGGTTCCCCCGGTTTTTCCTGCCTGGTATGCCAGCTTCAGGCATTTAAAAGTATCCATATCAGGTTTCTCAAAGGAAAGATTTCCTGTTTCAAAAAAGTTAAGTGGTTTTATAACTGATTCCTTCCTTTTTGGATAGTTCAATGCATATTGTATTGGGAGCTTCATGTCTGGATCACTAAGTTCTGCAATTATACTGCCATCCTTATATTCAACCATTGAATGAATTATGCTCTGAGGGTGAACTACAACCTTTATGTTTTCATAATCAACTCCAAAGAGCCAATGTGCTTCAATTACTTCAAGACCCTTATTCATAAGAGTTGCTGAATCTATTGATATTTTTTTTCCCATATTCCACTTAGGATGATTTAATGCTTCCTCCACAGATATATTCATGAGATCATTTATTGTTTTACCCCTAAAAGGCCCTCCGGAAGCTGTTAATAGTATGTTGTTTATATCTTCTCTGCTGTTTCCTTGAAGACATTGGAATACTGCTCCATGTTCTGAATCCACAGGAAGTATTTTAACATTGTTAAGAGAAACCTCCTTCATAACAAGACTTCCTCCTGCTACAAGAGTTTCCTTGTTTGCCAACGCTATATCTTTTCCACTTTTAATTGCATTAATTGTAGGAACAAGACCAATCATACCTACTACAGAAGTTACTACTATGTCTATTTCAGGCTGGCAAACTATTTTATTTAAGCCTTCCATTCCATAAAGTACTTCTGTTTTACTGTTTGTTTCCCTGCAAAATGAATTAATTGCATTATATGCAGCAATATCGGTAACAGCTGCATATAAGGGCTTGAATTCTTTAATTATACTAATTGTAGTATTGACATTTTTATTAGAAGATATAGACATCAGCTTAAAATTTGAGCTGTCACTTCTTATAACATCTAAAGTTTGAGTCCCAATTGAACCTGTTGCTCCAAGAATACATATGTTCTTCATATAAATCCCCTTAAATATAAAAGTTAAGTACAAAATACAAATAGTAAAAAACTATAACTGATGAAAAAAGTATGCTGTCAAACCTGTCAAGTATTCCACCATGACCTGGAATAAGGTTGCTATAATCTTTTACACCTGAGTATCTTTTAATTGAAGATGCGGTAAGGTCTCCAAACTGAGAAATAGCCCCTGCTATAACACCTATGGCAACAAAATGTATTAATTGCACATCTACTCCATGGTTTATTATAAAGGCACCAAAAGCTCCGCATGCAGCTGCACTTCCTATAATGCCTCCAATTGAGCCCTCTATAGTTTTCTTTGGACTAACCTTTGGACACAGTTTGTGTCTGCCAAAAAATTTACCTGCATAGTATGCTGAGGTATCGCTCATCCAGGCTGATATAAATATTAACCATACAAAATAATTTCCATATTCCATATTTTCAACTAATACTATAAAACTAAAGAATATTGGTATATATAGAAATGATAATATTGTAACTGCTATATCCAAATAGTTATATTTTGTATCAAATACAGGAATGCAGAATAAAATCAATAAAGAAATTATTGTAATAAGGAATATGTTATCAAAGGCAGTGCTTTTCCCAAGCATTATATAATATATTATGCACAAACCATAACCTGCATAGCTTATAGGGTTTATTCCCTTAACTCGTGAAACCTTGTATAATTCGTACATACCACCTAAGGAGAGTGCTAATACAATATATTTAAGAACTATTCCACCTAGAAATAAAAATATTACAAAAGGAGATAAAACAAGAGCGCCTATATATCTATTATTCATAAAATCAACCTCATACCTATTTTATTTTGCCAAACCTTCTATCCCTCATCTGATAGTCATATATAGCTTCATGAAGGTTTTCCTTTTTAAAGTCCGGCCATTTTACGTTTGAAAACCAAAATTCAGAGTAAGCACATTGCCAAAGAAGAAAATTGCTGAGTCTAAGTTCGCCGCTTGGTCTGATTATTAGATCAGGATCAGGCATTCCCTTTGTATAAAGATGGTCTGCAATAGTTTCTTCAGTAACTTCTTTTATTATCCCAGACTTTACGTCTTCTAAAATACTGTTAAATGCATGAACCAGTTCAGTTCTTCCTCCATAGTTAAATGCAAGATTTAAAGTAAGTCCGGTATTGTTTTTAGTTTTTTCGTATGCAGAGTTAAGCTCTCTCTGGCAAGCATCAGGGAGCATTTCTATATCTCCTATGGACCTGATTACAACATTGTTTAAGTTAAGCTCCTCAAATTCCTTCACAAGGTATTCCACTAAAAGGTTCATAAGAGCATTAACTTCATCTTTTGGTCTTTTCCAATTTTCAGTTGAAAAACCATAAAGAGTGAGATATTTAATATTTAGTATACTTGCTTCTTTTACTATTTCTCTAACTGCTTCAATTCCTGCCTTATGTCCCATGGTTCGTGGAAGATTTCTTTCTTTGGCCCACCTTCCATTACCATCCATTATTATAGCTATATGCTTTGGAATCCTATTATAGTCAAGTTTTTTTCTAAAAGGATCTCCATTCACATTATTTCTATTTTTAAAAAAACTAAACAATTGTATTTCTCCATTTCTCCTATTATATTTAGAGCAATAAAACCTGCGAAAACGCAGGTTTATTGATGCTAAACAGACATAACTTCCTTATCCTTAGCATCCACTATTTTATCTATTTCCTTAATGTAGGCATCAGTTTTCTTCTGAATATCATCTTCAGCCTTTTTAATATCATCTTCAGGAAGTTCGTGTTCCTTTTTCATTGCCTTAATTTTATCGTTGCAATCTCTTCTAATAGCTCTAATAGCAACTTTTGTTTCTTCTCCAGCCTTTTTAACATTTTTAACTATATTTTTTCTAGTTTCTTCTGTTAATTCAGGAACAATAAGTCTTATGGCAACACCGTCATTAGATGGGTTTATTCCTAAATCTGATGTTAAGATTGCCTTTTCTATTGCCTTTATGGAACCTTTGTCCCAAGGCTGTATAAGGAGTATTCTAGGCTCAGGTGAAGAAATATTTGCTAACTGATTTAATGGTGTAACAGTTCCATAATATTCAGCTTCAATCCTGTCTAGCATTTGAGGGTTAGCTCTTCCTGCTTTCATAGAAGCAAGGTCCTTTTTTAAAACTGCAATGGACTTTCCCATTTTTTCATCTGCTTTTGAAATAATGTCTTTAATCATAAACAAATACCTCCTAATAATTAATTATTATTGTTTGATACCAAAGTACCTATTTTTTCACCCATAACTGCCTTTTTTATGTTTCCAGGTTCATCTAGACCAAATACAAGTATAGGTATGTTATTGTCCATACAAAGGGATGTAGCTGTTGAATCCATTACCTGAAGTCCTTTATCAAGTACTTCTATGTAGTTTAAGTTGTCAATTTTCTTAGCATCACTATATTTTTTTGGATCTTTGTCATATACACCATCAACTTTTTTTGCAAGGAGTATAACATCAGCTTCTATTTCAGCCGCTCTTAATGCTGCTGTAGTATCTGTTGAGAAGTATGGATTTCCCGTACCTGCTGCAAAAATTACTACCCTGTTTTTTTCAAGATGACGCATAGCACGTCTTCTAATAAATGGTTCAGCAATTTCTCTCATTTCAATTGCAGATTGAACTCTAGTCATAACACCCATGTTTTCAAGAGAATCCTGTAAGGCAAGTGCATTGATACATGTAGCAAGCATTCCCATATAATCAGCAGTGGTTCTGTCCATGCCTTCTCCGGATCTTCCTCTCCAGATGTTTCCGCCTCCAACTACGCATCCAACTTGAATTCCCATGTCTATTAATTCTTTAATTTCACTGGCAATTCTGTTAGTTACAGCAAAGTCGATTCCATAGCCTTGTTCACCAGATAAGGCTTCACCGGAAAGCTTAAGCATAACCTTTTTATATTTAGTATCATACATACATTATACCTCCATTTGAAAAAATTACATAATAAAATTTATTATATTGCTTTAAAAAAAGAGAACACCCAGTGTTCCCTTTTTAATTATTATTTGTTCTTCTCAAGTTGTTTTTGAACTTCTTCAGCAAAATTTTCTTCTTTCTTTTCTATACCCTCGCCTCTTTCATATCTAACGAAAGCAGCTATTGAAATTGGAGCACCAACTTCTTTAGATTTTTCTTGAAGATATTTTGTGATTGTGTAGTCAGGATTTTTAACCCAAATCTGTTCTATTAGGCAGTTTTCCTTATAGTACTTCTGGATTCTTCCCATAGTCATTTTTTCAACTATAGCTTCAGGTTTTCCTTCATTTAATGCCTGAACTCTGTAAATTTCTTTTTCCTGTTCTAAAGTTGCATTATCAACTGCTTCTCTGTTAAGGAAAAGAGGATTTGCAGCAGCAACCTGCATAGCTACATCTTTTGCAACAACACTTAATTCAGGGCTTGCTTTTTCACATTCAAGCTTAACTAAAACAGCAATTCTTCCACCACCGTGTACATAGCTTTCAATTACTCCATTGTCTACTGTAAGCTTGTTGAATCTTCTTACAGACATGTTTTCTCCAAGTTTTGCAATTAAGTTTGTAACAGCATCCTTAACTGAAATTTCAGAGTCAGCTATATATTTTTCTTCTACAAAAGCATCTATATCTGCAGCATCTGTTGAAGCTGCCTGTTTAGCAACATTGTCTACAAAGTCTACAAAAGCTTCATTTACTGCAACAAAGTCTGTTTCACAGTTTACTTCAACAACAGAAGCTGTTTTCTTATCCTCTGAAACGTAAGTTTTAACTAAGCCTTCGGAAGCAATTCTTCCAGCTTTTTTTGCAGCAGCAGCAAGGCCTTTTTCTCTTAAAAATTCTACAGCCTTATCAGTGTCACCATTGCATTCATTTAAAGCCTTTTTACAGTCCATCATGCCTGCTCCGGTCATTTCTCTAAGTTCTTTAACCATTTGTGCAGTTATCATAATTAATTCCTCCATTTAAAGTTTATTCTGCTAATTGTTCGCCTTGTCTTCCTTCTATTATTGCATCTGCCATTTTAGCTGTTATTAATTTTACAGCTCTTATAGCATCATCGTTTCCAGGAATAACATAATCTACTTCATCAGGATCGCAGTTAGTGTCAACTATAGCTACTACTGGTATTCCAAGTATTTTAGCTTCTGAAATAGCATTTTTTTCTTTTCTTGGATCAACTACAAAGAGAGCACCTATATTTTTAGCATTCATGTTTCTTATTCCGCCAAGATTCTTTTCAAGTTTTTCTCTTTCGTTTTTAAGCTTTATAACTTCTTTCTTTGGAAGCACTTCAAATGTTCCATCTGCTTCCATAGCATCAAGCTGTTCCAATCTGTTTATTCTTGTTCTGATTGTAGTGAAGTTAGTCATCATTCCGCCTAACCATCTGTTGTTTACAAAGTGCATTCCAGATCTAACAGCTTCTTCGCTTATAGCTTCCTGAGCCTGTTTCTTTGTTCCTACAAATAAAACATCTTTTCCTTCTTCTGAAACGGATTTTATGAAGTTGTATGCATCCTCTACCTTTTTAACTGTTTTCTGAAGGTCGATGATGTATATTCCGTTCCTTTCTGTGAAGATATAAGGAGCCATTTTAGGGTTCCATCTTCTTGTCTGATGTCCAAAATGAACACCTGCTTCCAATAATTGTTTCATTGATATTACTGACATTAATATTACCTCCTTGGTTTTTACCTCCATTGCCCTTAATACAGCCTACCATAAGGCACCGTGCTGCAAAACAGACAATGTGTGAATTTCTACCCTTGATAGTATATCATAAAGCAATAATATGTTCAATAAAAACTTTTAAATATATAAAAAAGGATGCCAAGGCATCCTATTTTATCTTTTTTAATTCATCTATAAGCTTTTCATTTAATATTCTTATATGTGTTCCCTTCATTCCGAGGGACCTGGATTCAATTACACCTGCACTTTCAAATTTTCTAAGTGCATTTACTATAACTGATCTTGTTATGCCTACCTTGTCTGCTATTTTTGAAGCAACAAGTAAGCCTTCAGTTCCATCAAGCTCGTTGAAAATGTGTTCAACTGCTTCAAGCTCGGAGTATGAGAGAGTTCCTATTGCAAGTTGAACTACTGCTTTTTTTCTTGCTTCTTCTTCTATTTCATCATGCTTAGATCTTAGTATTTCAAGACCTATTATTGTAGCACTGTATTCAGCAAGAACTATATCTTCATCTGTGAATTCTTCTTCGAATTTTGCAAGAAGCAGTGTACCAAGTCTTTCACGGTTTCCGTTAATTGGAACAATAGTTGTTAACTTTGTATTTAGGCCGCATGTGATTTCTTCATCTAAAACACAACGTCCTTCATTTGCAAGGTTTGCTATAGTTTCATGTATATTTAAAAGTCTTGTATTATAGTATTCAGGAAAACGCATGTCCTTTAAAACCTTTTGTTTAATAACATCGCATTCAAAGCTAGATGCAAAGCTGAATCCCAAAACCTTGCCTTTTCTGCTCATAATATAAACATTACATGATAATACATTGCTTAAAAGACTACATATATCGTCAAATACTACCGGTTCAGTTCCGGATTTTTGCAGTATTTTGTTAAGCATTCTTGTTTTACTTAATAAAGATGTCATTTATTTCCCTCCAATATTATTTTGGTATATTATATATTTTTAGACAATTTTGAGTATTTTAAATATTAAGAATTGTATATGTCCTAAACTATAATATCATAATATTGAAAGTATTTCAACCATATTTATTATACTTCGACATAAAATAATCAATTTAGCTACTTTTCTGCACTATTATTAAACTCTTTATGCTTGCATTCCGTATTGGAACATTCCATAAATTCACCCTTTGATTTATTATATTTTTTAACCATAAACTTCCCGCATACAGGACAATTTACATTTGTTGGCTCAAACCAGCTTACAAATGTACATTTTGGATAGTTGCTGCAGCCAAAGAATTTCCTGCCTTTTCTGCTTTTTTTAACAAGAACCTTTCCTCCGCATTCAGGGCAGTTAACATCCAGCTCTTCTACTATGGGCTTTGTGTTTTTACATTCAGGGTAACCAGGGCAGGCTAAAAAATCTCCAAACCTTCCGTGTTTTATAACCATAAATCTGCCGCAGTTCTCGCACTTTATGTCTGTAACCTTGTCTTCTATGGTTATCTTGGCTATTTCTTTTTCAGCTATGTCTATAGCTTCCTTTAAAGGTGAGAAAAACTCATCTACAACCTTATTCCAGTTTTCATTGCCTTCTTCAACACTATCTAGCTTAGATTCCATATCTGCAGTAAATTCAAGATCTACTATCTGCTTAAAGTACTCACTTAAAATATGGTTTACTATTACTCCAAGTTCTGTAGGTTTTATTGTTTTCTTCTCCCTTTCAGTATACTTCCTGTCTAATAGAAGTGATATTATAGGAGCATAAGTACTTGGTCTCCCTATGCCGTTTTCTTCTAGTGTCTTTACAAGGGATGCTTCTGAAAACCTTGCAGGTGGCTGAGTGAAATGTTGAATTCCTTCTATTTTTTCTTTATTTAAAGTTTCCCCTTCTTCTAAAGCTGGAATGTGGGTGCTTTCATTTTCTTCATCAGTTGAGTATTCATATACTTTCATAAATCCATCAAAATTTACTATTGAACCGCTGGCCTTAAGTCCATAATCCTTGTTTAAGATATCTATTGAGGTAACCTCCATTATGCATGAGGCCATTTGGCTAGCAATAAATCTTTTCCAAATAAGGGTGTATAGTTTGTATTGATCATCTTTCAATGTGTCTTTAACTTTATCTGGAGATATATCAATATTTGTAGGTCTTATTGCTTCATGAGCATCCTGAGCAGATTTTTTTCCTTTAAATACCCTTGGAGACTCAGGAATATAATTGTTCCCATAGGTTTCTTTAATGTACTCAAGTGCATTTTTTTGAGCTTCTTCAGAAATTCTGACTGAGTCTGTTCTCATATAGGTAATTAAACCTAAAGTTCCATATCCTTTAACGTCCACACCTTCATAAAGCTGCTGCGCTACTGACATAGTTCGTTTGGTTGAAAAATTCATCTTTTTATATGCATCCTGCTGGAGAGTACTTGTAGTAAATGGAGGCATAGGATTTTTATGCTTTGATGTCTTTTTAATCTTACTTACAGAAAAACTCCCATTATTTAAATCAGCTATAACCTTGTCACATTCATCCTTGGTGGATAATTCAATTTTCTTCCCCTTAAAGCTGCTAAGTTTAACAAGGAAAGGTTTCTTATCTTTATCTTTAAGTAAGGAGCATTCTACTGTCCAATATTCCTTTTGAATGAAGTTGTTAATTTCATCCTCACGATCACATATCATTCTAAGTGCAACAGACTGAACCCTTCCTGCACTTAACCCCCATTTAACCTTCCGCCATAAAATAGGGCTCACTTTATATCCAACAAGTCTGTCTAATATTCTTCTTGCCTGCTGGGCGTTAACGAGATCTATATTAATTTCCCTTGGAGACTTAATTGCATTTTTAACTGCATTTTTTGTTATTTCATGAAATTCTATTCTGCATTTATCTTTTTCATCTAATTTAAGAATATGAGCTAGATGCCATGAAATAGCCTCTCCTTCACGGTCAGGGTCCGTTGCAAGAAAAATCTGGTCGCTTTTCTTTGCTTCTTTTTTTAATTTATCAAGCAAATCTCCCTTTCCTCTGATAGTTATATATTTAGGATTATAATTATCCTCTATATCTACTCCTAATTGACTCTTAGGAAGATCACGGACGTGTCCCATAGAAGCTTCAACAACATAATTTTTTCCAAGGTACTTTTCTATTGTTTTTGCTTTTGCTGGTGATTCAACAATAACTAATTTCTGGCCCATGTTATATTTAGTCCCCCCCGTTTACAACAATATATTACTTAATTATTTGCAACTTTAACATAATAATTTCCAGAAAGAGCTAATATCTGGTTATCAAGCTGCAATTCAAATAATAACTCATATATTTGATTAATGTCAATACGTGTTATATTTATTATTTCATCTACATGAATAGGCTTATCAGATAAAGTGCTGAGAATTTTGTCTAGAACACTGGTCGAATTGAAGTTTTTAATTACTTTTAAGGTTACATCCTTTATATTAAGAATTTCATAAATATCTTTCATTTCTGTAAATACATGGGCACCATCATGTATAAGTTTATTTGTTCCCATGCTTTTATCTGAAAACAAGGATCCAGGTACTGCCATAACCTCTTTTCCCTGGTCTGCTCCAAATCCGGCAGTAATAAGGGAACCACTATTTTCGTTAGCTTCCACCACAATTAGAATGTCACTAATCCCGCTTATTAATCTGTTTCGCACTGGGAAGTTATAATTTAATGGTTTTGTACCAGGAAGAAATTCCGATATTACACATCCAGTTTTATATACCTGACTAAATAACCTGGCATTATCCTTTGGGTATATTATATCGATGCCGCAGCCAAGAATTCCGCAGGTAAAACCATTGCTTTTAATGCAGGACTCCTGTGCTGCGGCGTCTATGCCGCGAGCCAATCCACTTATTATATTTACTCCTCTAAGCGTAAGTTCCTTAGATATTGAAGAAGCAACACTTTTTCCATAAGCACTGCAGTTTCTTGAACCAACAAGGGCTGCGTTTTTATTCAAATTAATTTGAGATATGTCTCCCTTGTAGTATATTATACTCGGAGAATCTTCAAAATTTTTAAGTGATTTGGGATAATTATTATCATTAAATGTAATTATCTTAACATCGTTTTTATATACAATTGCTTTAATCTTATTAATTATATTTTCATCATATGAATTTTTAATTATATTTTTTAAATAAACCTCATTTTCATCATATGTTATACACAGAGAACTATCTCTTCCATAATTTAAAATATTTTCTGTGGTTTCGAATTTTGCTAATAATTTTATTTTCATACTGTACTTTAATTTTAAAGTACTAAACCATATGTCATGTTCAATCATAAGATTCCTGTTGCTTTCTTAATTACAAGGTCTGAGAACTTTTTCAACTCATCAATGTTGTTAAAAGTACCCTGGGCTTTTTTAGAATCTCCGCCCCCTTTTCCACTATATTCTTTAATATGATTTTTAAACATGGTGCCAAAATCAATTTCAGAATATCCATTATGTGCAGCAGTAATTTTTTTATCCTGCTCTGAAACCCCTATAAAGCATTTATTTTTCTTTGTTACTTCCTCTGAAATCATTTGTAGTTCTTCAAAATCAATGTTTTCATATTCCTTATAAATTATTTCATCTGTAAACATTAATAATTTATCAGCTTCAGTTTGAGCTGCCTTTTTTTTGCAAATATTAAGTTTTTTCGTTAATTCTATTATTTTGTTGTTTTGAGAAATGAACTTATCATTAAGTTTATTTTCTTCAGATGCGGTAATCTTAATCAGAGAAGTTATTATATCGTTTTTCCTTCTGTAATCCTTTAGTGCTCTATTGCCGCATTTAAAATATACCCTGCTCATACCCTTATGATGTTCTATTTTAATTATCTTAATCATCCCTACTTCACCAGTATGTTTAAGATGTGTTCCACAGCATGCACACATGTCTATCCCTTCAATATTAACTATCCTTATAAGGTCATCATTTACTTTGATATTGGACCTTAGAGGAAGTGTTTCAGCCTGATTCCTATTAACAAAATAAGAATCTACTGGTATATTTCTAAAAATATAGCTATTTGCTTCAAATTCAACTTCTTCTTCCATTTCATTAGTAATGTCAGAAAGGTCTATGTCTATGGTAGTGTATTCGTCACCAAGATGGAAACCCTTATTAACTCCATTGAATTTTTTTAAGAAGGCTGCAGATAACAGATGTTCTCCAGTATGCTGCTGCATAAAATCATATCTTCTTTCAAAATCTACTTTGCAGTTAACATTGCTGTTTTTTGGTTCACTAGAAAGCTGATTGTATATTATACCATCTTTTTCAAATACTTTTATTATTCTTGCATCGTCTATTAAGCCAAGGTCACAAGGCTGTCCTCCACCCTCGGGATAAAATATGCTGTCTTCTAATACAACTAATATTTTATCTTCCACCGTTGAAATACTATTTATTGCACTAATACATTCTTTTTGGTACTGGTTCTCATAAAATATTTTTCTGGACATATTACCATCTCCTATACTATTTCTTCATTTATATACCGTCTATATTGAAGTGCTTCAGTTATGTGGGAAGCAGTTATATTTTTACTTTTGTTTAAATCTGATATTGTTCTTGATACTTTCAGTATTCTTCCATAAGCCCTGGTACTGATGCCATATTTTTCATAAATATTTTCCATTATTTTTTGTGCTTTTATATCTAGTATACAGTATCTTCTAATCATTTCTGAATCCATTTGAGAGTTTAGCGAAATGTCATGTTCCTTAAATCTTTTTCTTTGAATTTCCCTTGACGCTTCAACTCTTTCTCTAATTGTATCTGAATTATCAGAAGTGCTACTATATTTTATCTTATTATAAGGTACAAAGTTCACATATGTAAATAAATCAATTCTATCGAGGAGTGGTTTTGAAATTTTTGAGGTATATCTGAATCTTGCCTCATTGCTGCAGGTGCATTCCCTGGTGCTTCCATAAAATCCGCATGGACATGGATTCATTGAGGCAACAAGCATAATGTCAGCTGGGTAAATAACAGTGCCCCCAGCTCTTGATATGGCTATTTTCCTTTCCTCTAAGGGCTGTCTTAAAACCTCAAGTACATTTCTTTTAAATTCAAGAAACTCATCAAGGTAAAGAACCCCTTTGTGTGCAAGGGATATTTCACCTGGCATAAGGTTGTTTCCCCCGCCAATAAGGGCAACACTTGAAGATGTATGGTGTGGAGCTCTAAATGGTCTTTTTTTAACAAGCAAATTACAATTTTCTATTTTACCTGATATGCTGTATATCCTGGTAACTTCAAGTGCTTCCTCGTAGGTAAGCCTTGGCAGAATTCCTGGAATTCTTTTAGCAAGCATTGTTTTTCCGGAGCCTGCAGGTCCAAACATCAATATATTATGCCCCCCGGAAGCTGCAACTTCCAGGCATCTTTTTGTACTTTCCTGACCAGATACATCACTATAATCCAACGAAAAAATTTCAGTGTTTTTACTATCAATATATACATGTGGATTCTTATTTCTATATTTAATGAAATTTATTACATCACATAAATTTTGAAAGGAATATATTCTTGTGTCCTTAACAAATGAGCATTCCAATTCATTTTCTTTTGGCACAATAAAATTAATTATATTATTTTTTTTACCTTCAATTACTATAGGCAGTGCTCCTGTAATTTTATTTAGTTCTCCTGATAATGAAAGCTCCCCTGAAAACAAATATTTTTGATAATCTTTAAAGTATATCTGTCTTGATGCTATAAGTATTCCTATAGCTATAGGCAGGTCAAAATGGGAACCAGCTTTTTTAAAATCAGCAGGTGCTAAGTTTATTGTTATTCTGCAAACAGGAAATTTATAACCAGAGTTTGCTATAGCAGAGCGAACTCTCTCCTTTGATTCCCTTACAGATGCATCAGGAAGCCCTACAATGTTAAAACAAGGGAGTCCATTGCCAACATCAACTTCTACGGAAATAAGCATGCCATCTATTCCTTTAAATGCTGCAGTTAATATCTTAATAGCCAATATAATCACCTCATTAAATATTTGACATTTTCTAGTTATATATTCATGTTTACAAAGGAGTTTATTGCTGTTAAAATTAGTTAATTCCAAAATATAGAAAGAGGTGTTTTATGGATCTTTCCAAACAGGATATTGGAAAAATAGGTGAAGCTGTTTCTGAAGAATATTTAATAAAATCAGGATATATTATTCTTGATAAAAATTATAGGTGTAAAATAGGAGAAATTGATATTATTGCAAAGAATATGAACCACATTTGTTTTATTGAAGTTAAAACAAGAAAAAATAAAATATATGGGAGACCCTGTGAAGCGGTAAATTATATAAAGCAGAAAAAAATTTTAAAAAGTGCCCAGATGTATATTCTTAAGAATAAACTCTTTGAATGTTCTTTTAGATTTGATGTAATTGAGGTTTTGATTTTTGATAATAAATATTCAATTAATCATATAGAAAATGCATTTCAAAAATAAAAGGGGGCATTACTGCCCCCTTAAAATATTAGTTAAAAAACTATTTCTATGTATTTCTGTAATTCCATATTTTTTAATTCCATCTAAGTGTTCCAGGGTTCCATACCCTGCATTGTTTTCAAAGCCGTAGCCTGGGTAAATTTCAGCATAATCCTTCATCAGATCATCTCTATATACCTTTGCAATTATTGAGGCTGCAGCTATAGCTGCACTTTTTGAATCTCCCTTAATTACAAATTTATTATTTGCATTAATGCCTTTAATGGGATATCCGTCTGATAGTACTAAATCAGGTTTAATTTTAAGCATTTCAGCTGCATTTTTCAAAACCTGGTTGTTACACCATGCAATTCCTTTTTCATCAATTATTTTATTAGAGATTTCATGAATATTATAACATACAGCTTTGCTTTTAATTATTTCAGCAAGCTCCCTTCGAAGTTTTGGGTTTAACTTTTTAGAATCATTTATACCAAGTATAATATCTTTATTTTTAAGTGAGTCCGGGTCTAAAATTACTGAAGCTGCCACAATGGGACCAGCTAAAGGTCCTCGTCCCACTTCATCAGCACCTGCAGTAATTTTAAAATCAGCAAAGGATAAATCAAACTCGTATAATTTAATAACTCTGTTTCTTTCAGAATTTTGTTTTTCAATAAATTTGATCAAACCAGCTATTGCTGCTTTAACATTTTTTCTTTCATCTAACTTATATTCCTCTGTAAATTTAATTACAGCATCTGAATTTTCAGCATTATAATTTAATTTTAAAACATCTATTTTGTTTTTTATTTCTTTAAAACTTTGATTTTCCATATTAAATCCTCATTAATCCGGAGTTTCAAAAGAGATTTTACCAAGCTTTCCGCCTCTAAGTTCATCAAGGAGCATTACTGCAACTCTGTTGTAATCAATATTTCCTCCAGAAATTACTGCACCTCTTTTTTTACCTATTTTATCTAGGTTTTCTAATGGATCTTCACTTAAGCAGTCCAGCTTATATCTTTCCATTAAGTTGTCCGGATATTTCTCTGCAAGCACTTCAACCAGTTTAAGGGATAATTCTTCAATATCCATTATTTCATCCTTTATTGCTCCAGTAAAAGCAAGATTTAGCTGAGTTTCCTCACTTTCAAGCTTAGGCCAAAGGATTCCAGGAGTATCCATTAGTTCGATCCCAAGTTTTGTTTTAATCCATTGTCTGCTTCGTGTAACACCAGGCCTGTCGCCAGTCTTAGCTATTGCATTTTTTGCAAGTTTATTGATAAAGGATGACTTTCCAACATTAGGAATACCAATAACCATTACTCTGTCAGTAATGTTTTGGATTCCTTTTCTTTCAAGCCTTTGGTGTTTTTCACTTAAAAGCTCATTTAAAAGGGGTCTTATATTTTTAAGTCCCTCCCCTGTAATGCTATTTACAGGAAGAGCTTTAACATTTGACTTTGTAAGATATTTTATCCATTTTTCAGTGGTTCTTGGTTCTGCCAAGTCACATTTATTTAGTAGTATTATTCTTGGTTTCTGACCACATAGGTCATCCACTTCAGGATTACGGCTTGATCTCGCAATTCTTGCATCCCTTATTTCAATTACTGCATCTACAAGTTTTAAGTTTTCTTTTATTTCCCTTCTTGTTTTTGCCATATGCCCGGGAAACCAATTAATAGCCATAAATTATTCATCTCCAATTATTTTAATTTTCCAAAATTGTTAAAAGGATAAATCCTTAAAACTGCCTTTCCTACCACCATATTAAGCTTCACAAAACCAACATCTTCGAATCTGCTGTCTCTGCTGTTGTTTCTATTGTCACCCATCACAAATATAGTGCCTTCTGGTACTGTAACTTCAGGATAGTCCGCCATTGTTTTTTCAAGAATATAATTTTCCTGCTTTTCTTTTCCATTTATATATAGAGTGCTGTTTTCAATTTTAACCTTATCCCCTCCAACAGCTACTACCCTTTTAATAAACTTTTCCTTTGGATCTGCAGGATATTTTATTACTACAATATCTCCGGGTTTTGGTGCGCTGAAGTAATATGTAACCTTTTCAACTATAAGTCTGTCTTTATTATTTAAAGTTGGATTCATTGAATATCCATCCACACTTACAGTTTCAAATATGAAGGTTATAATTAAGAACGCTGCTACAATAGCTATTATAACAGATTTTAAAATTTCAATTAATTCCTTTGCCATTAAAATCACTCCTTATATGAAAAAAGGGACTATACAGCCCCATTTTTTACTTTAATATTTCTTTAACTTTAGCAGCCTTACCTACTCTATCTCTTAAGTAGAATAATTTAGCTCTTCTTACCTTACCTCTTCTGATAACTTCAATTTTTTCAATAATTGGAGCATTCATAGGGAAAGTTCTTTCAACGCCTACGCCATAAGCAACTCTTCTAACAGTGAAAGTTTCTCTTAAGCCGCCGTTTTGTTTTTTCAATACAATGCCTTCAAAAACCTGTACTCTTTCTCTGGTTCCTTCTTTTATTTTTACGTGAACCTTAACAGTGTCTCCAACATTGAATGGAACTAAATCAGTTCTGATTTGTTCAGCTTCTATAGCCTTTATTATATCTAGCATTGTGCATTCCTCCTTAAATTTATTAACGTTCATGCCCATATTCATATGACAGAGGAACGTTCGTACTAGCACAGATTACATTCTACCACAATTGAAAATTAATTTCAACATTTTTATATATTATTATCATTTGTTTCCAGTAGTTTTATGTCTTCTTTTGATAGATTTGCTTTTTTAAATAAATCAGGTCGTCTATCCCTGGTTATGGTTAAAGATTTAAATCTTCTCCATTTTCTTATATTTTCATGATGTCCTGACAGCAGAACTTCTGGCACTTCATCTCCTTCAAAAACGGGAGGTCTTGTATACTGGGGATATTCAAGGAAACCATTATAAAAGGATTCCTCAGTAAAACTATCTGGTGTTTTCAGCACTCCAGGTATTAATCTTAGAATACTGTCCACAACAGGGATACAAGCCATTTCTCCACCGGTTAAGACAAAATCTCCAAGGGATATTTCCATATCTATATGTTTATATGCTCTTTCATCTATACCTTCGTAATGACCGCATACAAAAATAAGCTCCTTTTCAAGGGATAACTCAATTGCAAGCTCCTGATTAAAAGTTTTCCCACGAGGTCCAAGAAATATTACCTTCCCATTGTTTTTTTCCTTAGCCTTTCTAATACTGTCACAGATAGGCTGAGCTGCCATAACCATTCCTGCTCCGCCCCCATAAGGATAATCATCTACTTTTCTATGCTTATCAAGAGTATAATCCCTTATATCTATTGCATTTATTTGAACAATGTCCTTTTCAGTTGCTTTTCCTATTATGCTGAAATTAAAAATATCAAACATTTCAGGAAATAATGTTAATATATCTATCTTTACTGCCATAGTTCCACCGGCTTGATAACTATTTTTTTATTTTCAATATCAACCAATTCAACTATATCCTTAAGTGCAGGAATCAGCAGTTCTTTTCCTTCCTTAATCCAGTAAACATCATTGCTTCCTGTCTTTATAACATCAAAAATATTTCCTAAAAAATTGTTATTGCTGTCAAAAACTGAACAGCCAATAAGGTCTGCTACAAAAAAAGTATTCTCTGGAAGTTCAACTGCATTCTTCCTGTCTATTTCTAGATACTTGTTTCTAAGCTTATGAGCATCTTCAAGGGTATCAACCCCTTCAATTTTCAATATAACCGTATCTGCCTGAAGCTTGCACCAGACTATATTTCTTTCAACTCCATCAATAAGTACTTTATCAAGCTTTCTAAATCTCTTAATATCATCAGTTAATGGATAAACTTTAAGCTCTCCCTTTAACCCATGGGTATTTATAATCTGGCCTACTGCAAGAAACTGTTTCATATTTTTACTCTCCTTTTAAAAAAAGAGTTAGGCGCACCTAACTCTTATATGATCTCTACAACAACTCGTTTGTTTTCTTTAATAGCTGCTGCTTTTACCACAGTTCGTATAGCCTTAGCTATTCTACCCTGTTTTCCTATTACTTTTCCCATATCCTCTGGTGCAACTCTCAGTTCAAGTATTACAGATTGTTCTCCAAGAACCTCAGTGACTTGAACCATACTTGGGTTATCAACTAACGATTTAGCTATGGTTTCAACTAATTCTTTCATTTAATACACCCCTGGTTTCTTATTATTAAAGCTTTTCGTTTATTCCAGCTTTTTTAAATAATCTTTTAACTACATCAGTAGGCTGAGCACCATTCTTTACCCATTTAACTGCTTTTTCTTCATCTATTTTTATTACAGCGGGTTCTGTTAATGGATTGTAGTAACCTATTTCTTCTACAAATCTTCCATCTCTTGGAGATCTTGAATCTGCAACGATTACTCTGTAAAATGGAGCTTTGTGTGCACCCATTCTTCTCAATCTTATTTTAACTGCCATTAGTATCACCTCCTTTAAAGTATACGCTTATCTATTAAAAGGGTAGTTTTCCAAACATACCTTTCTTAAAGCCTTTTTGCATTCCTTTGAATTGTTTCATCATTTTTTTCATATTTTCAAAATCTTTAAGCAGCTTGTTTATCTGCTGTACTGTACAGCCGGATCCATTTGCAATCCTCTTTTTCCTTGAAGGTGATGAACTTATAAGATTAGGGTTTCTTCTTTCCTTCAAAGTCATTGAATTTATCATTGCTTCCATTTTGTTTATATCTTTTTGCTGCTGGTCCATATCTATATTTTTAAGCTCTTTTGTATTAGCTCCAGGAATCATCTCCATAATTTTATCTAAAGGACCCAGTTTTTTTGCCTGCTGCATTGAAGCAAGAAAATCCTCAAAGTTAAATTCAGAGCTAAGCATACGATCTCCGATTTTTTTAGCTTCCTCCTGATCTATGGACTGCTGCGCTTTTTCAATAAGTGAGAGCACATCTCCCATTCCAAGAATTCTTGAAGCCATTCTATCAGGGTAGAATACTTCGAAGTCGCTCATTTTTTCACCAACACCAGCAAACTTTATAGGTTTCCCGGTTATGGTTTTTATAGAAAGAGCAGCTCCTCCTCTTGTATCACCATCAAGCTTAGTAAGTATTACTCCTGTAAGGTCCAGCTGTTCATTGAAGCTTTCTGCAACATTTACTGCATCCTGGCCTGTCATGGAATCCACCACCAAAAGAACCTCACTTGGATTTACAGCTTCTTTAACATTTTTAAGTTCATCCATGAGTTCTTCATCTATGTGAAGTCTTCCTGCAGTATCTATTATAACAACGTTAAGACCGTTGTTTCTGGCATATTCTATGGCACCCTTTGAAATGTCCACAGGGTTAACCTTGTCACCTAGTGAAAATACAGGCACATCAATTTGTTTTCCTACAACCTCAAGCTGCTTTATTGCTGCTGGTCTGTATATATCGCAGGCTGTAAGAAGTGGTTTTTTGTTCTTTTTCCTAAGCTGAAGTGCAAGTTTACCGCACATGGTGGTTTTACCTGCTCCCTGAAGACCTACAAGCATAATTACTGTAAGGCCGCTGGAGGAAAATTCAATACCTGTTTCAGTACTTCCCATAAGAGAAGTAAGTTCTTCATTTACTATTTTTATTACATGCTGCCCAGGAGTAAGGCTGTTTAAAACCTCTGCACCGGAGCATTTTTCACTAACAGACTTTATAAAACTTTTAACTACTTTATAGTTTACATCAGCTTCAAGTAAAGCTAATTTAACTTCACGCATAGCATCCTTAATGTCGTTTTCAGATAACTTACCTTTGCCTTTAAGCTTCTTAAGTGTTTCTTGAAGCTTAGAAGCCAAACCCTCAAAAGCCATGCTAGTCCTCCTAAATATTTTCTAAAATATATTTTTTTATTTTTTCAATTTTATCGTTATTATCAACTAATTCCAGCATTTCAAGTAAATTTTCTTTGAATAATTTACTTTCAATTTCATTTTTCAAAAGACATAGTTTTTCTTCATATTCCAAAAGGAGTTTGTCACACCTTTTTATAATATCAAAAACTGCCTGTCTGCTGGTGTTTGTAATTTCTCCTATTTCAGCTAAAGATAAATCATCGTTATAATAAAGATTCATTATATCCCTTTGTTTATCAGTAAGCAAAACTCCGTATAAATCTATGAGAATTGAAAGCTTTATTCTATCATCCATATATTTATCTCCAAACAAAATTACTCAACGTAGTATATAATATCAAAACAAAACAAATGTGTCAAGTATTTTTACTTAACACATTAAAATAATGCTTCCGCAAAGGATTCAGGGTCAAAATCTTGAAGATCTTCAATGCCTTCACCAACTCCAATAAGCTTTACAGGGATGCCAAGCTGGTGTTTTATTGAAATAACAATTCCTCCTTTTGCTGTTCCATCAAGCTTTGTCAAAATTATACCGTCAATTTTTGCTACATTCATAAATTGTTTTGCCTGCTGAACTGCATTTTGACCTGTGGTTGCATCTAATACCAATAAAGTAGTTTTGGATGCTTCGCTGAATTCTCTTTCAATTATCCTGTTTATTTTTCCAAGCTCATCCATAAGATTTTTCTTGTTATGAAGTCTTCCGGCAGTATCACAAATCAGCACATCGATTTTCCTTGCCTTTGCAGCCTGGATTGAATCAAATACTACTGCGGCAGGGTCTGAGCCTTCCTGATGTTTTACTATATCTACTCCTGCTCTTTTGCTCCAAACTTCCAGCTGATCTATGGCAGCTGCTCTAAAGGTATCTGCTGCAGCCATAAGCACTTTATAGTTATTATTTTTAAGACGAGCAGCTATTTTACCAATAGAAGTGGTTTTGCCAACCCCATTAACCCCTATTACAAGTATAACCTCTGGCACGGATTCAGGTTCAATACTTCCTTTTTCTCCCCCGAGAATTTCAACAACAACTGCCTTTAAACAATCATTAACCAGCATAGGATCCTTTATTTTATCTTCTTTTATTTTAGCCCTAAGTTTTTCTATAATTTCTATTGAAGTTTCAACCCCTATATCTGCTGTAATTAGTATTTCTTCAATTTCCTCGTATAAATCTTCATCAATTATAACTGCACCAGTAAGTACCTGAGAAATTTTATCTGTAAAGTTACCTTTTGTTTTTGTTAGTCCTGTCTTTAGTTTATCAAAAAAATTATTAAGCATTAACATCTCTCCCTCTGCTGAAATCTACAGAAACGATTTTTGAAACTCCTTTTTCCTCCATGGTTACCCCGTATAGAGCATCACTTACTTCCATGGTTCCTTTCCTATGTGTTATTACTATAAATTGAATATCCTTAGAAAATTTCTTCAGGAATTCAGCATATCTTGATACATTTGCATCATCAAGTGCTGCCTCTATCTCATCAAGTATACAAAAAGGGGTAGGTTTCATTTTTAATATAGCAAAAAGCAGAGCTATTGCCGACAATCCCTTTTCACCACCAGATAATAGATTGATATTTTGAAGCTTCTTTCCAGGAGGCTGAACTTCAATATCTATATTGCCCTGGAGTTCATCACCAGGAGCAAGTATTAAATCAGCACTTCCCCCTTTAAACAGTTCCTGGAAGGTCTCACTAAAGAGTCTTCTTAAAATTATGAAGTTTTCTTTGAATACTTCTTTCATCTTATCTGTCATGTTTGAAATAAGATGGTTTAATTCATCCTTGGAATGATTTAAATCATCCTTTTGAGTTTCCATAAAACTTATTTTATCTACAATTTCCTTATATTCCTGAATTGCTCCCGGGTTAACAGTTCCAAGGGCTGATATCTCGGATTTAAGTGTACTTATATCTGCTTTGAATGCATTCATATCCTCTATATCAGTTTTATAAGTACATGCTTCCGCATAGGTAAGGTTCATTTCATCATTTAGCTTTCCATAATAAATTTCTTTTTCTGTTTCATACTTACCTTTGTTTATTTCAAGTCTCTTAATATCATTTTCTTTTTTAAACAAGGCACCTTTAATTGTTTCCATGTCATCAGTATTTCTTCTTATGCTGTCCTTAATCTTTATTTTTTCAAGATTCAATGATTCAATATTTTCATTTAATGAACTAATTAATAAGGAATTATCATTTATAATTAAATTATTTTTATCAATTTTTTCACTAAATTCATTAATTGATAAATCAGCTGTTTCTCTTTCATTTAAAATATCTGATTTTCTTAATTCCATATTACCTGCTTCATTTTCAAGTCTAGTAAGGTTTTCACTGCATTTTTGAATTATTTCATCCACCTGGGCTTTTTTAATTTTACATTCCGTGAGCTTTTCTTTTTGAAGCTTTACTGAACCTTCCCTCTGAAGAATGAATTCTTCCAGTTCTCTTATTTGAACTTCTTCATCGGATTTTACGTTTTCAAGGCTGGTTAGTTTTATTTTCAACTCATCAATTTTTGATTTTTCATCTTTTATGGTATTTAATGTTTCAATTATTTCATTTTCACTGGTTGCTAACCTTTGATTTAGCCTAGATATATCAAGCTCAAGAGCTGTAGTTCTGCCTTTTAATTTAGTAATTTCTATTTTTTTGCCATGTATTTCTTCCTTAAGTTCAGAATTATTTTCATTTAACTCTTTAACTTTATGTCTAGATGATTCCAAATCTTTTTCCAAAGCTTCAAGTGCAATAAGATTGCTGTCTAACTTTGAGGTAAGTTCCTCAATTTCTCTTTTTCTACCTATTACATTTGTACTTTTGTGATATGTGCTTCCACCTGTCATGGAACCGCTTGGATTGATAACTTCTCCGCTTAAGGTAACTATTTTATAAGAATATCCGGTAGTTTTAGCTATTTTAAGCGCAGCATTCATATCAGTACTTATTAAAGTTCTTCCAAGGAGATAGCTTATAGCGTTTTCAAATTTAGGATCATATTTTATAAGTCCAGTGGCTGCTCCTAAAAATCCATCCATGGATTTAAGCTCTCTTGCATTGCTGCTTTTAGGTTTAATTATGGAAAGGGGCAGAAAGGTAGCCCTTCCAAGTCCATTAGTTTTTAAATAATCTATAGACTTTTTTGCTATTTCCTCATTTAGTGTTATAACATCTGATATGCTGCCTCCTATTGCAGTTTCCATAGCAGTTTCAAATTCCCTTGGAACATCTATAACGTCTCCCAAAAGAAAACAGGAATCACTTTCTATATCAAGCTTTTTATCTGCAATATCTTGAAATAAAACCTTAACAGCTTTATTATACCCTTCATGTCTTTTATCCATGTTAATGAGCATATTTTTATTTGCTTCAAGCTTATTATGAAGCAGATTAAGTTTTTTTAGCTCTATATCACTATTTTGTATATGATTGCTTAGCTTTGATACATTTTCATTGTTTGAAACAATTGTTTGCTGGAGTTTTTCTATTACTAAATTATTTTCATTAATTTCATTTAATAATTCATTTTTAGCATTTGAGTTTTCATTTATTTGATTTTTGTATTCCTCAATTGACTTATTTGATAAATCAATTTTGCTATTATGTGACTCTAGATTACTTTCAAGCATATTCAGCTGGTTTTTAATATCTCCCATATTTTGAATTATGCTTATCTGATTATCCTTTAGGTTTTTGAGCTTGTCCTCTTTTTCAAGAACGTAAAATTCCGCATCGTTAATGAATTCCTGAAGTTTGTTAATTTCAGAATCCATTAAAATATCCTGATTCTTGTTTTCATTAAGCTCTGCCTTGTATTCATCCATTGATTTCTTTAAGGAGCTGAGCTTTAAATCTATCTCTTCAATTTCATTTTTACTTTTTTCCATAAAGAGGTCTAGATTGTTTAATTTTTCCTGAGATAGATTGTTGTCTGCTTCTAGCTTGTTAAGGAATTCTTTTGTTTCATAGATTTCCTTATTTTTTTCGTTAAAAGTTGTTTCAAGATTTTCCAAACTTGCTGAAAGCTCATCCTGAAGAACTTTTAAACCTTTTTCAGAATCTCTCAAATTTAAAGTATCATTTTCAATAAGTTCAAGTTTTTTCTCAAGATTGCTTATGGTTTTTTCATTTTCATCTATTAATGTTACTAAAACACTTAACTCTTTTATTTTAAGCTTTTCAGAAAGCTCTAAAAAACGTTCAGCTTTTTCTGAATCTATCCTTAATGGTTCAAGCCTTTCAATGAAGGTATCCAATATATCATTTATTCGTATTAGATTTTGTTCTGTGTTATATAATTTCTTTTCAGCTTCTTCTTTTCTGAACCTGAATTTAACTATTCCGGCAGCCTCTTCTAATAGCCCTCTTCTATCTTCCTGTCTTCCGCTAAGAATAGCTTCTATTTTACCTTGTCCAATAATAGAATATCCTTCCCTGCCTATTCCTGTATCCATAAATAGTTCATGAATATCCTTCAATCTGCAGCTGGTATTATTTATAAGATAATCACTTTCTCCCGATCTATAAAGCCTTCTGGAAATAGTTATATCTGAAAATTCTAATGGAAGCTTTAAATCGCTGTTATCAAGTATAAGAGAAACCTGGGACAAACCAACTGGTTTCCTATATTGGGTTCCTGCAAATATTACATCCTCCATTTTACCCCCACGAAGGGTTTTTATGCTTTGCTCCCCTAAAACCCATCTTACTGCGTCGGAAATATTGCTTTTACCGCTGCCGTTAGGGCCTACTATTGAAGTAATACCATTTTTAAAAACTATTTCAGTTTTATCTGCAAAGGACTTGAAGCCTTTAATTTCGATGGATTTTAAAAACATTTAAGATACTCCTTATCTGAAAAACATTGGTATAAGCGTGATTAAAAATATAATTACTACGAAATAAACTAATGCTCTGGTCATTTTTTCCCTAGATTTCTTTTTCATTTAAACACCTACTATTAGCAAATTTTGCTTATATTATAATATTTTTTAACCACATAATCAAACACACTTAGTTTAATTAATGATTTTGAATTTTCCACTATTACATTTCCACGGTATAATTCACTATCTTGAATTACCTTAATATATTTAATCTTACTTTTTAATTTATTGAAGTACTGCTTTTTATTTGCATAAAGTTTTGAAATATCTTTATTGTTTACATATATTTTAATTTCATCATTATTTGAAGCTGTATCTTCTATCATATCGCAAAATAAGCTTCCTTCAGCCAGTTCTCTAAAGGCTGGGTGGAAGGGACCTGCCACTATTTCCTTTCCTGAATTTATTTCTTCAGTTGGCTGCAGCCCAATTCTTATTACATTTATCCCATGACTTGTTAGCATACCAAATAAAGTTTTTGATACTTCCACAGCAGTATCAAGGGTGTACGGTGTGTATTCTCCCCTTAAAAACATGGTCTCCATCTCAGTATGTTTTATTACCAATGCTGGATATATTCTGCAAATATCAGGTTTCATAGATATTACTTCCAAGGTAGTATTTATATCTTTTTCAGGTGTATCCCCTGGCAGTCCAAGCATTATTTGATGTCCTAAAGTAAAGCCGTACTCTTTTATAAGGGCTGATGCATATCTAACATCTTCTGCAGTATGTCCTCTTTTTGACAAACTTAAAACCTCTGTATCCATGGATTGTATTCCAAGCTCTATAACATCAACAGAGTAACTTTTTAGATTTTTAAGTATGTTATGGTCTATATAATCTGGCCTTGTTGAGAGGTGTATAAAATCAATTAATTTCTTTTGTTTATACTCCTTTGCAACTTCTAAAAGCTCCTTTTGTTTTTTAATATTTATTGCGGTAAAGGTACCTCCGAAAAACGAAACCTCTATAACAGCATCCTTGTTTTTAATTGTTTTAAGGTATTCCTCTATAGTTTTTCTTGTATAGGTGGCATCTATAATATTTGCTTCTCCTGTTATTGTATCTTGATTACAAAATACACAGCTATGAGGACAGCCTTCATGTGGAACAAAAATAGGTATTATATAGTGAGCCTTACTCATACTTTACCTCCAGGTTAGTTAAGGCTTCCTTTGCAGCAAATTGTTCAGCTTCTTTTTTGCTGTAGCCCATTCCTTGCCCCATATCCTTAGAACCAATTAATACTCTGCAGAAAAATTGTCTTCTGTGAGGGGGACCATCTTGTTTGTATATCTCATACTCTATTTTTGTAACTCCTGATTTCTGAAGTTTTTCCTGAAGCCTTGTTTTGAAATCTATTACTATATTATTTGATACAGCCTTTTCAATGGTATTCATAAAGTTTTTGAGAATAAACTCTTTTGCTGTCTGGAAACCTTGGTCAAGATAAATTGCAGCTATTATTGCTTCAACACTATCTGCCAGAATTGAAGTTCTTTCCCTTCCTCCAGTAAGTTCTTCACCTTTACTCATGTTTATATATTTTCCAATATTTAATTTTTGAGCAATTTCAAAAAGAGAGGCTTCGCAAACTATAAGTGCTCTAATCTTTGTAAGTTCTCCCTCAGATTTGTTTTTATAACTATGAAACAGGTATTCTGTTATACAAAGCTGAAGAACAGAGTCTCCAAGAAATTCTAGTCGTTCATTGTACTTAACACCTTTTTTCCCATTTGCATAGGAGCTGTGGGTAAGGGCTGTTTTAAAAATATTTATATCCTTAAATTCTAAATTAAGTTTTTGCTCAAGTTCATTAACTAATGAATTACAGCTTTCCATATAAACTCCTTCTCAGTATATTCTTCAGTTTATGTTAAAATAAACTCAAGAATATACTGTGTTTTTTACAAATTTAAAGCCCCGTATAATACGGGACTTTAATTCTATTCTTCTGAATGTGCTTTTATGTAATTTACTACATCTCCAACTATTGATATCTTCTCTGCATCTTCATCTGGTATTTCAAGATCGAATTCAGTTTCAAGAGCCATTATCAATTCAACTATATCAAGAGAGTCAGCTCCTAAATCATCAACGAATGATGATTCCATATTTATCTCTTCCGCATCTATTCCAAGTTGGTCAGATATAATACCCTTTATTTTTTCAAAAATCATTGTCTCACCTCCTAAAAAGCTATTATAAATAAATAATATTACATAACTATTTTTGCGTCAATAAATATATTATAAATTTCCCTCAAGTTCATGCTGTATTTTGGTAATAACCTGATTATCATAGCATACTTTTGCTTGTTTAATTGCATTTTTAAAAGCTTTTGCATTTGAGCTGCCGTGTGCTTTTATGCATATTCCCTTGGTTCCTAAGAAAGCAGATCCGCCGTATTCAGTGTAATCGAATTTCTTTTTGAAATTTTTTAATCCGGGCATTAAAAAAATGCCTCCAATTTTTGAAAATAAGGAACTTTTTATCTCACTTTTAAGCATGCTGAAGATATTCATTGCTACACCTTCGTACATTTTTATCAATGTATTTCCTAAAAAGCCGTCACATACTAGTATATTTACATCTCCATTTGTTACTTCTCTAGGCTCAACATTACCAACAAAATTAAATCCTGAATTTTTTAGAAGCTGATATGTTTCCTTTGTCAGTTCATTACCCTTTTCTTCTTCAGCTCCTATGTTTACTAACCCTATGGTTGGATTTTTAGTATTAAGCACATTTTCATAATATACCTTTCCAAGTATAGCAAACTGGTATAAAAAGGTTGGCTTGCAATCCACATTTGCCCCTGCATCCACAATCATAAAGGGTGCATTTTTGCCTGGCATTACTGGTGCAAGTGCTACTCTGTCAATCCCCTTAATTCTGCCTAGTATAAAGGATGCCCCTGCCATTATAGCCCCAGTACTTCCCGCAGATATGAAAGCATCAGCTTCCCCGTTTTTAACCATGTAGAGTGCCTTAACCAAACTAGAGTCCTTTTTCTTCCTTACAGCCATAACAGGCGCTTCATTTGTAGAAATAACCTCTTTTGCATCAACTATAGATATTTTTTCATTTTTATAATTATATTTAGCAAGTTTCTCTTTTAGTATACTTTCATCACCAGTTATTATTATTTCTATATCATTAATTTCCTTTAATGCAGAAAAACATCCCTCTATAACGGCATCAGGCGCATAATCTCCACCCATCCCATCAATAACTATCTTAATTTTGTTCACCCCCAAAAACTTACTAATTTCAATATAATTTAATAAAAAAAGAAAGTCAATTGACTTTCTTTTTTATTTTTCAGTTGAAACAACTTCTTTTCCCTTATAATATCCGCAGTTCTTGCAAACCTGATGACCAAGTTTCATTTCATGACACTGAGGACACTCTACCATTCCTGGTAAACTTAATTTGAATGTCTGAGCTCTTCTTGAATCTCTTCTTGCTTTAGAGAATCTTCTCGCTGGATTTCCCATACTAAACACCTCCTTAATTAGTCAAAAAAATCTTTTAATTTTGCAAGTCTTGGATCAATTTCATCACTTGTACAATTACAAGATGATATATTTAAATTCGTACCACATTTCTGGCACAAACCTTCACAGTCATCCTTGCAAAGTCTTTTAATTGGAAGATATAAAATTATGTTGTTTAGCATAATTTCTGTAATATCCAAGGTATCACCATCTATAAAGACTGATTCTTCGTCTTTATCAACAGTTTCCATATCATTGGACAGCTTTTCATACACCTGAATATCCAGTTCCATTGGGAACTTAACCAAACACCTAGAGCATGTTAGCTCCACAGTGCCGTTAACACATCCCTGAAGCTCAAGCAGATCACCAAGTGTGCTTAAAGTTCCATTGAATTTAAGTGGGGATATGATTTTTATATATTCCTCACCATAATTAAATCCGTCCAAATTAACCGTAAAGTTCAGATCTTTCCGGGCCGATTTCTTCTTAAATAAATCAGATACATCAATTTTCATAATGCTCACCCCTATACTTTAGCCACAATTTATTATATAGAGATGAGCATTAAAAGTCAAGATGTAATTTATTTGCTTACCAATTCTTTTGTATCTCTTGCAATTACAAGTTCTTCATCTGTAGGTATTACAAATACTTTTACCTTTGAATCAGCAGTGCTTATTTCCATTTTCTTTCCTCTAGCTGATCCGTTTAACTCTTTGTCAATTTTTACACCAAGGTAATGTAGTCTTTCGCATATTGCTTCTCTACAGCTTGATGAATTTTCACCAAGACCTGCTGTAAATACGATACAGTCAGCACCGTTTAATATTGATGCGTAAGCACCTATTGTCTGAGTTACTCTGTAGTAGTATACATCAAGAGCAAGTTTAGCTTTTTCATTTCCTTCTGCTGCTGCACCTTCAAGATCTCTGAAGTCACTGCTTAACTCTGATAAACCAAGTACTCCTGATTTTTTATTCATAAGGTTATCAACATCAGCTACTGACATACCAGCATCCTTTATAAGGAATGTAACTATTGCAGGATCTATATCTCCGCATCTAGTTCCCATTGCAATACCAGCAAGTGGAGTAAAGCCCATGCTTGTATCTATTGACTTACCGCCCTTAACAGCACATAAACTTGCACCGTTTCCAAGGTGACATGTTATTGTTTTTGTATCTTTTAGGTCTTTACCTAACATTTCAGCAGCAACCTGTGAAACGTATTTATGTGATGTACCGTGGAAACCGTATTTTCTAATTCCGTGTTTTGCATATAATTCATATGGAAGAGCATACATGTATGCTTCTTTTGGCAATGTCTGATGGAAAGCTGTGTCAAATACTGCTACCATTGGTGTAGTCGGCATTAATTCCTTACAAGCATTTATTCCTGTTATGTTTGGTGGGTTATGTAATGGGGCAAGTTTTATACATTCTTCTAATGCAGCCATAACATCATCATTGATAACTACTGAGCTTGCATATTTTTCTCCAGCATGAACAACTCTGTGACCAACAGCAGTTATTTCATCCATGTTCTTTATTACTCCATGGCTAGGGTCAACTAAAGCATCTAATACGTGCTTTATAGCAGCTTTATGATCATTCATTGGCACTTCAAGTACAAATTTATCATCATTTGCCTTATGAGTTAATATTGAACCTTCAATTCCTATTCTTTCAACTAATCCTTTAGCTGTAACGCTTTCATTTTCCATGTTTATTAACTGATACTTTAATGATGAACTTCCGCAGTTTATTACTAATATATTCATTCTAATCTTCCTCCAAATATTACATATTCTGTGCTTGAACAGCAGTTAGTGCCACTACGTTAACTATATCATCTACGCTGCAGCCTCTTGATAAATCGTTTATTGGTTTTGCAAAACCTTGACATACAGGGCCTATAGCTTCTGCATGAGCAAATCTTTGTACTAGCTTGTATCCAATATTTCCAGCTTGTAGGTCTGGGAATATAAGAACATTTGCTTTTCCAGCAACTGGGCTGTTTGGAGCTTTTAATTCTCCAACTTTTTTAACTATTGCAGCATCCAGCTGGATTTCTCCATCTATCATAAGGTCAGGTCTAAGTTCTTTTGCTATTCTAGTAGCTTCTCTAACCTTATCAACTAATTCATGTTCTGCACTTCCCATAGTTGAGAATGAAAGCATTGCAACTCTTGGCTCCATATTGCATAATGCTTTTGCAGTTTCAGCAGTGCTTATTGCAATTGCTGCAAGTTGTTCTGCAGTTGGATTTGGATTAACTGCACAATCTGAGAATAAGAACATTCCATCCTGTCCAAATTCGCAATTTGGAACAAGCATTACAAATGTACTGGATACTGTAGATATTCCTGGCGCAGTTTTAATTATCTGCAGACCAGGTCTTAACAAATCACCAGTAGTGTGAATTGCTCCGGAAACCATTCCGTCTGCATCTCCAGTTTTAACCATCATTGTAGAAAAATAAAGCGGATCACTTATAACTTTTTCTGCCTTTTCCATGGTCATGCCTTTACTTTTTCTAAGCTCATAAAAACCTTCAACATAAGCAGCTTTTTTAGGAGAAGTTTCAGGGTCAACAATTTCAATTCCTTCAAGGTTTACCCCAAGTGCTGCAGCCTTTGAAACTATGTTTTCCTTATTTCCAACTAATACAACATCAGCTATGGAAATTTCTTTGATTTTTTGGCTTGCAATAAGAGTTCTTTCTTCCTCTCCCTCTGGCAGCGCTATTCTTTTCATGTTACTTTGAGCTTTTTTAAAAATCTCATTCATAAAGTCCATTAAACTATACCCCTTCCAAAATGTTTATTTTTATGCATATATATAATATAATCCTTTTATAGTGTATTTATCAACCAAAAATTTTAAAAAAATAAAAATTTGCATAAAAAAAATCATAATATTTTAAAAAAGGAGTAAAAATATGAAGGTTACCGGTGTGATTGTAGAATATAATCCAATGCATAATGGGCATTTAAAGCATATAGAGCTTTGTAAGAAATTTGCAGGTTCAGAAGCAATAGTTGCAGTTTTAAGCGGAAATTTTGTTCAAAGAGGAATGCCTGCCCTTCTGGATAAATGGACAAGGGCAAAAATTGCTATAAACAACGGTATCGACCTAGTTATTGAGTTACCTGCTGTTTACAGCCTATCTTCTGCTGAATTTTTTGGTTCTGGAGCAGTAGGATTGTTAAACTCACTAGGTATAATAGATAACCTGTGCTTTGGCTCTGAATTTGCTGAAATTGATAAAATGCTTAGTATTGCAGAGGTATTGATAAATGAACCGCAAGAATATAAATCAATATTAAAAATGCAGCTTGATTTAGGAAATAATTTTTCATCTGCGAGAAACATTGCACTAAATGAATTTTTTAAACATGATATTTCAGGTTTTATGCAAAATTCAAATAACATATTGGGCATTGAATATTGTAAAGCATTATTAAAATTAAAAAGCAGCATTATGCCTGTGGCTGTAAAAAGAATTGGAAGTGATTATAACCAGGATAATTTAAGCAGATTTTCCAGTGCAACTTCCATTAGAAAATATTTAAAATCTGAAGATGGTATTGAAGAATTAAAAAATCATGTACCTTTAGATGTATTTAATATTTTAAAGCAGGGAAAATCAGAAAAAACCATAGCTGATGCCCAAGATATGATACCCTTCATTAAATATAAATTTTATACCAACCAAAACTCATTGAAAAATTTACCTGACGTGACTGAAGGTATAGAAAAAAGAATATTCAGCAGCATAGAAAAATATTTTGAATATGAGGAACTTATATCAAATATAAAAACTAAAAGATATGCTTATTCAAGAATAAGTAGAATTTTATGCCAGTTTTATGCAGGTTTTGATTCCTATAATACAGATATTCTTAGAAAAAGTCCCCCTGCCTATGCAAGGATACTTGGATTCAATAATAAAGGTGCAGCGTTGCTAAGAAAGGCTTCAAAAACATCATCAATTCCACTAATTACAAAGGTTAAAAAAGGAAGGTTCAAATCTTTGGACCTTGATATCCAGGTAACCAATTCTTACAGTCTTTTAACAAACAGGGTAAAGTATAACCAGGATTTTTACAATGGTCCTGTAATATTATAAATTTATTAAAATATAAATACTATATAACATTATTATAGAGGTTCCCTTGTTTAAAAATAAAAGTTTAATTATAACCATAATAGCCACCATAATTATAATAGAAATAGCAGCAGCTCCAAAACTTTGTATTGATTCAGCCATAAATGGAGCACTGCTTTTTTTTTACAAGGTATTCCCTAGTCTTTTCCCATTTCTTGTTGTGTCAAACCTTATCTTGGCATATGATGGGGTTTTTATATATTCAAGATTGTTTGGAAGGTTTTTATGCAGACCTTTAGGCCTTCCGGAAGAATGCGGATTTGTAATAATAGTTAGTATGCTTTGCGGATATCCCCTAGGAGCAAAATACAGCTGTGACTTGTATGAAAGAGGTATAATTAAAAGAAGTACATTCCTGAGACTTCTAAATATAGCATCTAATCCAAGTCCCATATTTATTATTGGTACAGTAGGTATATCAATGCTTCATAATAATATTTCAGGGTATCTCCTTGTATTTTCATGTTATGCTTCCTGTGCTGTTTTAGGAATTATTTTACCTTTTAAAGAGTACAAAAAAAGCCCCTGTAAAAGAAATCACTTATTTTCCCCTGTTAATTTTGGTGAAGCAATAAAAAACAGTGTTGATAACGGTCTAAGCACCAGTATATCAATTGGGGGTTTTGTAATTATTTTTTCTGTAATAAATTCTTATATAAACAATTTATTATTAAGCTCAGGGATAGCAAAAAATATGATTATTGGAATAATAGAAATGACTAATGGATGCAGCCTGATATCTAAAACAAACTGTGAATTAATCCTTAAGCTTTCATTGATAAGTTTTATTCTGGCTTTCAGCGGTATGTCAATTATTGCACAGGTTTATTCATTTGCAGCAAAATATAAGGTTCCCATCTTGAAATATATAGGTTTAAAGCTGTTTCAAGGAGTAATCAGCGGATTAATAACTTTTGTTTTAGGAAGTTTTTTTATGGCAAAAAGCAGTGTTTTTACCGCAAACATAGTTTATAAATCATCAAACTCAATGATTCAATTATTTGCCTTAACACTGCTTATACTACCTTTTGTATTTTATAATATTAAGGGTTTACTTAAATTCCCTTAACTCTTTAATATTTTCTCTAATTGTATTTCCTTTAATGTTTATATCATTTTCAAGGTTAATAATAAAACTCTCCATGTCCTTTTTCATGTTGTCTAGAAGCATCTGTCCCTTTTGATCAATTTCATATTCAAGCTGACTTAATATGCTGTTTGCATAATCCTTAGCGTTTAATCGCATGGTTTTTGCATTTCTAAGTGCTTGGAGTTCTATTTCCTCTGCCTTAAGCTTGGCCTCCTTGGTAATATTGTGATTTTCTATCTGTTTTCTAAGGAGTTCCAGGTTTTCCTGTTTTAATTTTTCAGCTTGTTCTACTGCTTCGCTTAGAATTCTATCCTTCTCTTCACATACCCATTTAGCTCTCTTAAGTTCCTCAGGCAGATAATTAACTATTTGGTCCACTATGTCAAGAATTTCAGTTTTATTTATCATTATTTTTCCAGTAACCGGAACCTTTGGAGAAGTTTCAATTATTTCTTCAAGATATTCTAGTAGACTAATAACATCCATGGATTTTCCTCCTACATTTCCTTATATTTATAAAAACAAATTGTGGTATTTCCATATTTTCTATAATCACTTAAAATAATATTTTCAGTACCATTATATAGCTCTTCTTTAGAATCAATTTTTGAAACAATTATTCCCTCTTTATTTAACAAACCAAGGTTTTCGATTATTTCTACAGCTCTTGGTATCATGTTTTTAAGGTATGGCGGGTCAATAAATATAATGTCAAATACCATTTTTTCTTTTCCCAGCTTTTCTAAGGCTTGGTAAGAATCCATATTTAAGCTTCTGCACACATCATCTAGTTTAAGATTTTTAATATTTTCATGTAAATATTTATACGTATCCGGACTTCTATCAACAAGTATACATTCTTTTGCACCTCTGCTGGCAGCTTCAAGGCCTAAACTTCCAGTACCTGCAAATACATCCAGTACCTTAGATCCTAGTATTCTAAGCTGAATAATGCTGAACATAGATTCCTTTACTCTGTCTAGTGTTGGTCTCGTTGTATCGTAACCATCCGGAGCCAGAAGTTTTCTGCCTTTGGCTCTTCCTGAAATAATTCTCATATTATACCTCCCGGGAATTATAAAAATGTCTAATTTTATCTAATATTTTATCATATCTGTTATTATTGTACAATTTAATTGAAGCATATATAATTTGAGTTCTTTTCAATTTTTTCTATAAATTCACTTTTTATTTTTAAGTTTTGTGGATCGGAGCTTTGAAATACCTCACTTGCATCAGCATATGCAGCTTTCAATATTGATACATCATCAAGCAAATCTGCAATAATAAAGTTATTTTCTCCGTGCTGCCTGAATCCAAAAATTTCTCCGCTTCCTCTTAATTTTAAATCTTCTTCAGCTATGTAAAAACCATCGTTGCTTTTTTTAAGAATATCAAGTCTTTTTTTAGAAATACTGTTTTTAGAACTTGATATTAGCATACAATAGGATTTGTCTACTCCTCTGCCAACTCTTCCTCTCAGCTGATGAAGCTGTGCCAAACCAAATCTATCTGCATTTTCAATAATCATAATTGTTGCGTTTGGAACATTTACACCAACTTCTATTACTGTGGTGGATACTATAAGTTTAATAATATTATTTTTAAATTTATTCATAATGTCTTCTTTTTCTTTGCCCTTCATTTTACCATGAATAACAGCTATTTCTACATCATTAAAATAACTATTTTTCAACTCGTCAAAAATCATATTTACTGAATTTAGATTTGTGTTTTCATTTTCCTCTATCACAGGACACACTACATAAACCTGTCTACCAAGTTTAATTTCTTTACGGGCAAATTCATAAACTTGCTTTCTTTTATTTTGTTCAAATACAAAAGTTTCTATCTTTTTTCTACCTGGGGGAAGTTCATCAATAACAGATACACTTAGATCTCCATATAGAAGGAGGCTAAGTGTTCTTGGTATAGGTGTAGCTGTCATTACAAGTGCATCAACACATTTATCCTTATTTATAAGTCTGCTTCTTTGAATAACACCAAAACGATGCTGTTCGTCTGTAACCACAAGTCCAAGGTTTTTAAAAGAAACATCATTTTCAAGCAATGCATGAGTACCTATAACAAGTTCAGTTTCCCCATTATTGATTCTTTCTTTTATTAATTTCTTATTTCTTGCTGTGGTGCTTCCACATAAAAGTTCAATATTAACATTAAATTTATTCAAGAATTTTAAAGCTTCCTCATAATGCTGGGATGCAAGAATTTCTGTAGGGGCCATTAGTGCTGCCTGATATCCGTTTTTTATTACATTAAGAATAGATATTAATGATACAATGGTTTTTCCGCTGCCCACATCACCTTGAATCAATCTATTCATTGGAATGGATTTTTTTTGATCACTTAGTATTTCTCTTAATACCTTTCTTTGAGCATTTGTCAGCTCGTAATCCAAAATACTAGTTACCTCACTCATTTCTTTTGAAACCTTAAAACCTATTCCATCTTTTTCATTTTTATAAATTTCTTTTAAAGCATTGAGTTTTAGTGAAAAAGAAAACAATTCCTGATATTTGAGTCTATTCCTGGCATTTTTAAGGTCTCCTAAATCCTTAGGAAAATGTATTGTATGAAATGCTTCATCTAATGAAAAAAAATTATACTTATTAAGGATCCAAAAAGGCATGTTTTCAGTAATGGAGGTGTTGTTTAGCACCTCTTTTATAAGTTTGCTCAAAATACTATTTGTAATTGACCCCTTAAGTGGATATATTGGTATAATAGTCTCCTTACCATTCTCAAAAGTGCTTTTGTTTACTATAGAAGGGTTTATTAAGGATAATTCACCTTTGAACTCCTGAAGCTTCCCAAGTAGATTGTACTCATTGTGAGCAATAAAACTATTTTTGATATATGGCTGGTTAAACCATTTGCCTTTTATTCTTTTACCTTCATGTTCAAAAACAACGGTAGTAATAGTTTTAGAGTTCTTTGTTCTTATATCTCTTTCAATTTTAATAACCCTGCAGCAGAATATATTTCTGCCATTTTCTGTACTATTTATTATTTCATAGTCCCTTGGAAAATATAATATCAAATCCATTATATTAAATATAAGGCAATTATTAAGACTTTCTTTTATTTTAGGTCCTACACCCTTTATTACTGATATATCATCAAAAATATTCATTATATCACCCTATCTATAAAGTAACATATGGAGAACAATAAAAAAAGCCCTAAGGCTTTTTTATTCAACTGATATTAATAGATAATATAAAGGCTGACCCCCATCGTAGCACTGTACATCTAAATCTGAATATTTATCCTCTAATTTAGATACAAAATCTTCTACCTCATCTTCATTACAGTCACTTCCGTAAAATATTGTAATTAGCTCACTAGATTCTGAAACCATTTTAGGTATAAGACTTTCTGCAACTGAATATACATCCTGGCCAACTTCAACTATTTTACTATCAATAAGACCAAGTATATTTCCTTCTTTTATTACTGTGCCATCAATTTCTGTATCTCTTACAGCATAGGTAATTGCCCCTGATGCAACTGCAGATATAGCTTGATTCATAGCCTCAAGGTTTTCATCTATGGAGAGTTCGCTGCTAAATGCAGTTACTGCTGTAATCCCTTGTGGAATTGATGTTGAATGTATAACCTGCACATTTTTATCAGAAAGCTCAGCTGCTTGGGTTGCAGCCATTATTATATTTTTATTGTTTGGAAGAATGAATATACACTCTGCATTTAATTTTTCAATTGAATTTAAAATGTCCTGAGTGCTTGGATTCATTGTCTGTCCACCTTCAATGACACAGTCCACGCCTAAATCCTCAAATATGCTGGATATTCCTTTTCCCATTGCTACTGAAATAAATGCATATTTCTTGTCTTCTATAATTTCCTCTACTTCTTCCGTATCAATAATACTTCTATGCTGCTCTCTCATATTATCAATTTTTATTTTGCTTAGTTCTCCTAACTTTAATGCCTCAGATAAAACTAAACCCGGATCATTTGTATGCACATGAACCTTTATCAAATCATCAGAACTCACAACCAAAAGTGAATCACCAACAGGTTCCAGCTTTGATTTTAAATTTTCAGCTTCCCCTTTTGGAGATAATATGAAAAATTCAGTGCAGTATCCAAATTCAATATCTTCACTCTCAAAATCTTTTAGCTTGGAATCATTTGAAGCAGTTTGAACTTCAATAAGTTCCACTGAATCAATTTTTTCAACTAAAACTTCCTTCATTCCCTCTAAAAGAATAAGGAGACCTTTTCCGCCAGCATCAACAACTTTAGCTTTCTTTAGCACCGGCAGCATTTCTGGGGTTTTGTTCAAAATATGAAGACTTTGCTCACATATATCCTCCATAAGTGATACTGGATCCTCTGCCTCTGACTTAACTGCACTTTCTCCTGCTGCCCTTATAACAGTTAAAATTGTTCCTTCTGTAGGTCTCATTACTGCTTTATACGCTGATTTTGATCCTTCCATTACAGCATTTGCAAACTCTTTAGAATCAACTTCATTTTTTCCTTCAAGTCCCTTTGCAATTCCTCGTAAAATCTGTGACAAAATTACTCCTGAGTTACCCCTTGCTCCCATTAAGGCACCTTTAGCAAGCTTTTTAGAAATTTCCCCTAAAGATTCATCTTTGCTGTTTCTAATCTCCATAACAGCGGATCTGAATGTCATGGACATATTTGTACCTGTATCTCCATCAGGTACTGGAAAAACATTTAATGAATTCACCAGGTCTTTTTGCTCTTCAAGCCTGTTGTTTGCATTGAGCACCATATTGTAAAATACCTGTCCATCAATTTTTGAATGTATCATTTATGAAATACCCCCCTAGACTCTAACACCTTGTACGTTTACTGTGATGCTTGATACCTTTAATCCTGTGTAATTTTCTACATTATATCTAATTTTTTGAATTACATTGTTTGCAATAACTGATATCCTAGTTCCGTATTCCACCATAATATACAGTTCTATATATAATTCATTATCCTTAGAGCGAACCTTAACACCTTTGCTTAAATTTTCTCCATGGATAAGCTCCCAAAGTCCATCGGTTGCATTTTTAGATGCCATACCAACGACTCCATAACACTCCATTGTTGAAACACCTACAATATTAGCTAAAACCTCTTCGGAATAATTTATTAAGCCGTTTATATTTGTAATATTGCCTATCATACAAAACCCTCCTTAAATATAACACCTTATAAAATATTTTATATTAAATACCTAATTTATTCAAGGATTTAAATATATTTTTACTCTATAATATCATATTACACTTGCATAGGATACAGTATATATGTTAAAATAAATAATGTTTGAATCGAGGAGGTGTTTTCAGTGTCAAGAAAATGCGAAGTATGCGGAAAAGGTGTTATTGCTGGAGTTCAGTATAGCCACTCACACCGTCAAAGTAAAAGAACATGGGCTCCAAACTTAAGAAAAGTTAAGGCTATAGTTGAGGGAACACCTAAGACTATACACGTTTGTACTAGATGCCTTCGTTCTGGTAAAGTTCAGCGTGCTATATAATGTAAAGATAAAAAATGCAATTGTTTAATCAACTGCATTTTTTATTTTCTACAAATTTTATTTTTTTATAAGTTTTATTACAGCAGATAAAGGTTTTGGAAGCTTAAATGTAATAATTTTCAAATCCATTCCCCCAATCATTTATTGCTGCTGATTAAACACCAGCCTGTATATACAAGTGCTCCACCTGCGGCCAGTATCCATCCCCAAAATGGAATTATTATTGCTAATATCAAACCTAAACCAATGGCTGCCACTGCTATCCCTATTTTATTTTTACATTTCCATATGTCCTTACTCATAAATTTATCCAGTAGGATTGCTTTAATAGCATTATATGCAAAAAAATTGATTTTGTTACTAAATTAATCCCTTGGATAAATAATCATAATTATTCCATCTGAGAAATCTATATGTACGTATTCCTCAAGAAATTCATTTGAAATTGTAATTGGATCTCCCAAATTTAGTTTATGATTGTGAAGTGGGAATTTAGCCCCGGTAATTGTAAGGTTGTTAATTTCATTACAATATGCCTGCACTGAGAATAATTTCCCCTTATTACCGCTTAACTTCAATGGTTTTTTACTGAGCATTATAAAATTGTGATCATCTTTTATAAAACCTTTTATTTCCTTTTCAATGCACTTTCTTAACAATCCTAAATTGCCCATAATATGGTCGATTCTGCTTCCTGTGCAGCCGAGAAACACAATACTATCAGATCTTAATTTAACAGCAAGTTCCAAAGCAAGCTCAGTATCTGTGAAATCCTTATCCTTAGGATATTCATATATGTTACTTCCATTTAATTTAAAATATTCAATATTTTCCTTATTTATTGAATCAAAGTCTCCTACTAAATAATCAGGTATTATGCCCTGATCTCTTAAAAAATTTCCTCCACTATCCACTCCAATGAGAATGTCGCATTCTTTAAGTTCACTTTTAAGAAGGCCTAAGGAAGGTGGCTTTCCTCCAGAGAGTATAACAGTTTTCATTTAAAGTTCCCTTCTTAGTTCTTCAATATTTTCTTTTAAAGTTCCATTTTTAAATACTGATGAACCTGCCACAATAACATTTGCACCCATGGATACAGCTTCCTTTATATTTTCATTTGTTATTCCTCCGTCAACTTGTATCATAAGGTTTTTGTTGTATACTTTGCTGAATTGTTTAACTTCATTTATCTTTTCAGAGCAGTATTTTATGTATTTTTGCCCGCCAAAGCCTGGATTTACAGACATAATTAATATCATGTCTACAATCGGTATGATATTTTTCAAAACCCATACCGGAGTTCCTGGGTTTATTGCAACTCCAGCCTTTACATTAAAGCTCTTTATATAATTTATTGTTCTGTCTATATGATTATCTGCTTCATAATGTACTGTTATTATATCCGAGCCTGCATTTACAAAGTCTTCTATGAACCTGGAAGGTTCACTAATCATAAGGTGCGTGTCAAAGGTGAGCTTTGTAAGGTTTCTTATGCTTTTTATTATTGGTGCTCCATAGGATATATTGGGAACAAAATTTCCGTCCATAACATCTATATGAATCATATCAGCTCCTGCATTTTCAAGTGCAATTACCTGTTCCCCCAACTTTGAAAAATCTGCTGATAATATTGATGGTGCTATTTTAATCATATTTTTTCCTCCTTGTGTCTGATATCTCCTCAATAAGTTTAATATAAAAATCATACCTGATTTTATTTATTTCACCATTATTTAGAGCTTCTTTAATTTTGCAACCAGGTTCTTTATGATGAATGCATCCATTAAACCTGCAGTTTCCAATATATTTGTCGAATTCCGGGAAATAGTACTGGAGCTGCTCTTTTTCAATATTTTCTATTTCAAGAGATGAAAAACCAGGGGTATCAACTATAAAACCATTTTCTATCTGAATTAGTTCACTATGTCTTGTAGTATGTTTACCTCTCCCAAGTTTAACACTAACATTTCCAGTTTCCATCAATTCTCTTCCTGCAATGGAATTAAGTATAGTAGACTTACCCGCCCCTGAGGGACCGCAAAGGACTGTTATATTATTATTTAACCTTTTCTTAATTTCATCTACTCCTATTCCTGAAGTAGCATTAACAAAAATTATATCATACCCTGTATGGGATAACATATCTATTATTTCATCGTTTTTCTCATCCCTTAAGTCGGATTTATTAAGACATATTGTTATTTTTAAGTTGTTATATTCGCAAAGTATTAGAAACCTGTTAAGCAGATCCACATTTATATCAGGATTTTTAAAAGCAAAAACCACTAATGCATGTGTAATATTAGCTACTGCAGGTCTTGTTAATTTACTTTTTCTAGGCAGAACCTTATCAATAACACCTTTGTCATTCTTCACAGTTATTTCAACAACATCACCAACCATAGGGGTAAGTTCATTAAACCTGAACCTACCCCTTGCTTTACATTCAATCAATTCATTATCTGGAGTTTTAACATAGTAGAAGCCTGCAATTCCTTTTACAATAGTTCCATTCATAATTCCACCCATTACTGTACGTACTCGTAAAAAGTCACTGTAATGCTGGTTCCTTTAGGAACACTTTTCCCAGCACCTGGGCTTATGCTTATAACTTTATTGTCATAGGAAGCGTCTTTAGTAGTAACAGGATCCTCAACAAGAATAAGTCCAAGCTTGCTTAGCTTATTATCAGCCCCTAAAATTGATGTGATATTTGGCACAGTAACCATATCACCCATTACATAATAGGTAACATTTACTGATGATCCTTTTTTAACCTTATCATTCGCTTGTGGGCTTTGTTTCATTATTGTATCCTTTAAGGATGAATCCCCAGTGGATTCTGTTTCCTTGGTTCCTAGTTTCAAGCCAACATTTGTAAGTATTGCTGATGCCTGGTCAATAGTTTTTCCTGTAAGGTCTGGTACTTCAACTTCAGCGGGACCAGTGCTAATAATCAGATTTATCTTTTGATTTTTTACAGCGTTTGAATCAGCATCCGGACTTTGGCTGATAACATTATCCTTAATAATATTGTCATCTGAATTATAAGATATAGTTCCAACAGTAAACCCTGCTTTTGTTATAACGTCTTTAGCAGATTTTACGTCCATATTAGTCACATTTGGAATTGTTAGTGCTGCACTTCCTCCACTAACTATAACCCTTACTTCAGAGCCTTTTTTAACAGTTGTTCCTTCATCAGGGTAACATTTTAATACAGTACCTTCAGCCTTATCGCTTTTTTCCTTTGATGTAACAACAAACTTTAAGCCTAAGGCCTCTACAGCTTTTTTTGCATCATCTTGAGTTTGACCCACTATAGTTGGAATTTTAACATCTATAGGTGCTTTTTTGCTATATGCAAAGTATCCTGATACAAGCCCCACAACCAACAGCATTATTAATATAGCAGGTATTAATATTTTCTTTTTATTGTTAGGCTGATTTTTAACAGGTTTATTTTTATTTTTATCAATATCTTTTAATTTACTGTTTACTGCATTTGAATCAAGAACTCTTGTAGCATCTTCATCAAAATCATGAGTTACTATTTCAATATCCTTGTTTTCCTGGATTTTTTTCAAATCGCTAACCATATCAGAAACCTTCTGATATCTTTTTATTGGTTCCTTTTCAATTGCTTTTAATATTAATTTATTTAAACTTTCTGGGATATGGTCGTTAATTTGTTTTGGTGGTACCACAGGCTCCTGGATATGCTTAAGTGCTACTGAAACGGGACTTTCTGCATCATAAGGAACCCTTCCTGTTACAAGCTCATATAAAACTATTCCTAAAGAATATATGTCGGTTCTATTATCCACTACACTGCCTCTCGCCTGCTCAGGAGAAAAATAATGTGCAGAGCCTAAAACCTTGCTCGAATTTGTTATTGTAACAGAAGTAGATGCTTTTGCTATTCCAAAGTCAGTTACTTTAATGACACCTTCTCCAGTCATTAGAATGTTGTGAGGTTTAATATCCCTATGAATAATATTGTTTCTATGTGCACAGTCCAATGCTTTGCCAATTTGAATAGCAATTTTAACTGCATCTCTTGCACTTAATCGGCCTTCTTCACGTATTACTTCTTTAAGGGTTTTACCCTTAACATATTCCATAACAATATAATGTATGTCCCCTTGTGAACCAACATCATAAATATTAACTATATTAGTATGAGATAAACTGGCTACTGCCATTGCTTCCCTTTTAAATTTTTGTACAAACTCTCCGTCATTTGAATATTCTTTTTTAAGAATTTTTACCGTAACAAATCTGTTCAACATATGGCATTTTGCTTTGTATACGGTAGACATGCCACCCTCTCCTATTACTTCTAAGAGCTCATATCTATTACCTAGAACAGTTCCTATCATCTTTACACTCTCCTTCAAAAACAATGACTGAAATATTATCTTTTCCGCCTCTGGCTTTGCTTAATTCTATAAGTTCCATGCAGCAATTCTCTTTGTTCATAACTATATCATATATTTCTTCTTCCTTAATGAGATTTGACAATCCATCAGTACACATAATTACTTTTATAATTCCATCTATACTCATTTTGTAAGTATCTATATCAACAAAATCCCTTGTGCCAAGCGCCCTGGTTATGATATTTTTATTTGGATGTGAATATCCTTCATCTTCAGTTATACTGCCTTCATCAATTAATTGCTGTACCAGGGAATGGTCTTTAGTTACCTTTATGATCTCATCATTTTTTATTATATAGCATCTGCTGTCCCCTACATTAGCAACTACCATATCACGATCCCTTATCATACATGCTGTTATTGTGGTTCCCATGCCAGACAGTTCATCATTGTTCCTAGAAAGCATAAATATCTTTTTATTTGAATTTAATATAGCATTTTTCAATTCTTCTTCAATATCGTTTATTGGGTCTATTGAATTAATATAGCTGATTGTGTTTTCTACGGCCAGTTTACTAGCCACATCCCCTGCATTATGACCTCCCATGCCGTCAGCAACTACATAAATCCTTTTTGTATCGTCAATGTAGTAATCTATGTAATCCTCGTTTATTTTTCTGAAATTTCCTATATCAGAAAGTAGTTCCACCATATTACTCACTCCTTTGCGCCTTTATAAAGCTCCTTCTCAATTGTCCGCAGGCTGCATTGATATCTGCCCCCATTTCTTTTCGGACTGTAGTTTCTATTCCTTTTGCAGTTAATATATTGCAAAATATATTAATTTTCTCCTGAGAAGGTTTATTATATTTTTTTTCTGTCACAGTATTAACGGGAATCAGATTAACATGGCACAACATGCCTTTCAAAATATTTGACAGCTCTACAGCATCTTCTCTGCTGTCATTTTTCCCATCAACTAAAGCATATTCAAATGTTATTCTTCTTTTTGTCTTTTCAGAGTAGTAAATGCATGCATTTAACAATTCATTTATGGAATATTTTTTTGCAACAGGCATCATTTCACGTCTGATTGTATCATTTGATGCATGCAAAGAAATTGCTAAAGTTATTTGATAGTTCATATCTGCAAGTTTAATTATTTCAGGTACTAGTCCGCAGGTAGATAAGGTTATGTGCCTCTGACCAATATTTAGACCATATGCAGCATTAACAAGATTCAAAAATCCTGTAACATTTTCAAAATTATCAAGGGGCTCCCCGCTACCCATTAAAACTATGTTTGAAATCCTGTGACCTGTGTTTTTAGAAACAGCAAGAACTTCTGAAAGCATTTCACCCTTGGTCATGTTTCTTACCATTCCGTTCAGTGTGGATGCACAAAAGGTGCAGCCCATTCTACAGCCGAACTGCGTAGAAATGCATATTGAATATCCATGTTTGTAATGCATTAGTACTGCTTCTATAATATTTCCGTCTTTATATTTTAATAGAAACTTACAGGTATTGTTATCTTCAGATTCATATTTTTCAATTACATCAGGAATACCTATATAAAAGTTTGCTTTCAATTTTTCTAATACATTCTTAGGGATGTTTTTCATTTCATCAAATTCATATTTCCCTTTGTAAATCCAGTCGAAAATCTGCTTTGCTCTAAATTCACTTTCCCCGTTATTTTTCATCCATAATTTCAGTTCATCCAAGTCAAAATCTAAAATATTAATATACTATCACCTGCCAGATTTTTTCATTTTACATATAAAGAATCCATCCATATTTTCATTTGGAAGTATTGTAACATATCCTTCTTTATGATATATAACATTGCTGAATTTCCCCAAATATATTGGTTCTATAGTAAATTGATTATGTTTTTCAATAAACCATTTAATATTATCTTCATTTTCCTCCTTGTTTAAGGTACAAGTGGAATAAATCAGCTTGCCACCATTTTTTGTATACCTTGAAGCATTCTCCATAATGCTCCTTTGTATATTAACAAGATTTCTTGTGCCAATCAGATCTTTAGTCCATTTTATTTCCGGCTTTTTTCTTATTATTCCAATGCCTGAACAAGGAACATCTATTAGAACCCTGTCACCAGATTGAGCTAACTTTTCTAGATACTTTGAAGCATCAAGTCTTGAAACAGTTATATTTTTAATTCCAAGTCTTTTTACGTTTTCATTAATAAGTGAAAGTTTATTTTCTTGAATATCAAAAGCATATACTTTACCAGTATTATTCATAATCTCTGCTGCATGGCAGGCTTTTCCTCCTGGAGCACTGCAGAGATCAAGCACATTCATATTTTCAGTTAAATCCATTATAGGGGCAACAAGCATTGCACTTTCATCTTGGACTGAAATTTCACCCTTTATATATAAAGGATTATTTTCAATACTGCTTCCTTTTTTTATTATTACAGCCTCAGGACAAACTTCACCTTCCTCCACATCATAACCACTTTCTTCAAGGGCTTTTAATGCATCTTCATAGGTTGTTTTAAGGTTATTTACCCTAACTGTAACATAAGGTCTCATATTTAAACCTTGAAGTATTCTGATTACATCATCAATTTCATATTGATTAATGAAAAGCTCAACTAACCACTTTGGAAATGAATAATTGAAACAAAGGCTTTCAATTAAATTGTTTTCATCATAATACTTGATATCTTTATTTCTTATATAGTTCCTAAGAACCCCATTAACAAGCTTTGAAGCTCCTGAAGATTTCTTTTTTGAAAGCTCCACAGCTTCATTTACTACTGCAAATTCAGGTATTTTATCAAGATATCTCAATTGGTAAATTGAGATTCTCAATATATTCAATACCATACTATCAACTTTTTTCAATCCATTTTTAATGTATTTTTCCAATATGCAGTCTATTGTATATTTATATTTTATAGTTCCATATACTATTTCTGTAGTTAGTGCTTTGTCTTTTACATCAAGCTCATATTTATTTAGTTGTCTTCCTAGAGCTATATTTGAAAATGCATTTTTATTAAAAACATCCATAAGTACATCTACAGAAATTTTTCTTGCCTTTTCCATATTAATTATCCCTGCTGTTGCTCAGCACAATCATTCTTAAGAGCTGTGCCAGTGCCATTAAAGTTGCTGCCACATAAGTCAAAGCTGCCGCATCTAAAACCCTTTTGGCTCCATTTATTTCTTCACCATAAAGTATATTTCTAGAACCCAAAATTGCTAATGCACGTTTTGATGCATTTAACTCTACAGGTAATGTAATTAACTGAAATATTACTACTGAGGTGAATAAAATTATACCAGCTCTAAGGAGAACTTGAAAGCTGAAAATAAAACCAATAAAAAATAAAACCCAGGATAGATTTGACCCAAAATTAACTACAGGTACTATTGAGTTCCTGATCATTAAAGGTGAATAGCTGTCCTTATGCTGGATTGCATGCCCTGTTTCATGTGCTGCCACACCAATTGAAGCAACCGAGGTTCCATAAAAAACATCTTTGGAAAGCCTCATTACTCTGTTTTTAGGATCATAATGGTCTGATAATTTTCCTTCAATAAGTTCCACAGGTACATCATAAAGACCATTACCGTCTAGGAGCATTCTTGCTGCTTCTGAGCCATTATAACCATTTATTGAATTAACCTTTGAGTATTTGTCGAAAGTAGATGATACTTTAAACTGTGCCCATGCTGCAAAAAGCATTGCTGGAATTAATATTATCATACTGCTGTCAAATAAAAACATCTATACTTCCTCCTAACATAACACAATATTTTCTATTTCATGACCTTTTATGTATTCTTCCACATTCATAGGTTTTCCCCCAGGAAATTGGATTGTTTTTAACAGTAAACAACCATTCCTGCAAGAAACTTCTATTCCATTTTTAGATACATTAACTATAGTTCCAGGTGTTTTGTTGCTGTTTGAATTTATAAGTTCAGATTTATGGATTTTCATTACAATTCCATTATATTTTGAATATGCCAAGGGCCATGGGTTTAAACCTCTAATCAGGTTGTGAATTTCAGCAGGTGGTTTGTTCCAATCAACCAATGCCATATCCTTGTTTAACATAGATGCATATATACTATCAGAATCATTTTGTTTAATTCTTTCAATTTTACCTTCCAAAAGACCTTTAAGTGTTTTTACGAGCAGATCTGCCCCGTCAATCATCAATATGTCATGAAGTTCCCCTGCAGTCATATTTTCAGAAATTACAACCTCTGATTTTAAAAGCATATCTCCAGTATCCAAACCCACATCCATAAACATGGTAGTGTTTCCTGAAAGCTTTTCTCCATTTATAATTGCCCAGTTAATTGGAGCAGCACCTCTATATTTTGGAAGCAGTGAAGCATGTAAATTTATACAGCCGTACTTTGGTATTTCAAGTACTTCCTTAGTTAGAATCTGACCAAATGCCACAACTACAATATAGTCAGGCTCCATATTCTTAATAATGTTTATTAAATCCCTGTCATTTTTAAGTTTTTCCGGCTGGTATACAGGAATTGAGTATTTTAAAGCACATTCCTTAACAGCTGACATGGACATTTTTTTGCCTCTGCCTTTTGGTTTGTCAGGCTGTGTTAATACAGCTGTGACATTGAATTCTTGAATTAGCTTTTCCAAAGATGGAACAGCAAATTCCGGTGTTCCCATAAAAATAATTTTCATTAGGCATTACCTTCCTCTTCAGGAATAACCTTATCTATATAAAGAATACCATCTAAATGGTCTAGTTCATGACAAAGGGCTCTTGCAAAAAAACCTTCTCCATTTATTACTATGTTTTCACCTTTTTCATTCATTGCAATTACAGTAACCTTTTCGGGTCTTTCAACGTTTCCTTGTTCACCTGGTATACTGAGACATCCTTCAAAATCTATTATACTGCCTGATGCTTCCGTAATTTCAGGATTAATAAGTTTAATAGGACCTTCTCCGATATCTATAACCACAAGTCTTTTTAAAATACCTATCTGAGGCCCTGCAAGGCCTACACCCTCAGCCTTGTACATAGTATCAAGCATATCATCAAGAATTCCGAGTACTCTATGGTTAATTTCTTCTACCTTCCTTGACTTTTTTCTTAAAATTTCATCACCATTTAATCTTATATTTCTAATTGCCATAATTACCTCCAAATTTTTATGCTAAAGCAAGTTTGTGGGATTAACATCAATACTAATCCTTATACTATTATAAACATCTTTAGTCAAATCATAAATAGTTTTTCTAATATATGATGCAAATTCATAATTTATTTCCCCTTTAAATACAATCTGCCACCTATATTGTTTTTTAATTTTAGATATGAGACATGGGTTTGGTCCCAACATACTAATTTTATCACATTCTGAAACATTATTCTTTAATATTATACCAATATTTTGTATACATTTTATTAATAAATCTTCATTTTCACTGCTCATATTTATACTCAGCAAGGTTGAAAATGGCGGATAGTTCATTGTATTTCTTATACTTATTTCCTGTTCATAAAAGCTTTTATAATCATTATTTACTGCACAAATTATACTGTAATTATCAGGATTATAAGTTTGAACCACAACTTTCCCCTCTTTAGCTCCTCTTCCTGCTCTTCCTGAAACCTGGGTTATAAGCTGGAATGTTCTTTCAGAGGCTCTGAAATCCGGTAGATTTAATGAAAGGTCTGCAGCAATAATTCCAACTAAAGTAACGTTGGTGAAGTCCAAACCCTTTGCTATCATCTGTGTACCAATTAAAATGTCTGCTTCTTCATTCTTAAATTTGTTATAAATATTTTCATAGGAATCTTTTTTTCTAGTTGTGTCGAAATCCATCCTCAAGGTTTTTGCATTTGGAAAATACTTTTTTATGTCTTCTTCTATTCTTTCAGTTCCTATACCAAAATATTTCACATACTTGCTTTTACATTCCGGACATATTTTTGTAAAGTTTTGATTTTTACCGCAGTAATGGCAGGTAAGTATATTTTTTTCATTATGGTAAGTGAGAGATATGTCACAGTTTTCGCATTTAAATACATACCCGCAGCTTCTGCAGGATACAAAGGTTGAAAATCCTCTTCTATTTAGGAATAGTATTATTTGTTCCTCCCTTTCAAGGGCTTTTTCAATACTGTTAAAAAGCTCCCTGCTGAAGATTGACCTGTTATTATTCTTAAGTTCCTCTCGCATATCTGCAACAAAAAACTTAGGAAGCTTTGCCATGTCTGCTCTTTCAGTTATTGTATACAGCTTTATTTCACCTTTGCTTGCCCTATAATAACTTTCAAGTGATGGGGTGGCAGAACCGAGTACCACCTTGCAGCCCTGTAAATTACTTTTTATTTCAGCAATTTCTCTTGCATCATATTTTGGATCACTATCAGATTTATATGAACCTTCATGCTCCTCATCCATAATAATAATTCCAAGGTTGTTAAATGGGAGAAAAACTGCAGATCGCGCCCCTATTGCTACCTTCACCTTTCCATTTTTAATCCTCATCCATTCATCAAACCGTTCCCCTAAGGAAAGTTTGCTGTGAAATACACTTATTTCTCTGCCAAACCTCCCTTTAAATCTTTCTACCATCTGAGGTGTAAGAGATATTTCCGGGACTAGTATTATGGAATCCTTATTCATTTCTAGCATTTTAGAAACCAAGTTCATATAAATTTCAGTTTTACCGCTTCCAGTAACACCATGAATAAGTGACAATTTATAATCAGAATTAAGTATATTGGTTACTATTTCCTTTTGATTATAATTAAGTTCTTTTTTGCTGTAATCAGCGTACTCTCTATTATTATATCTGTCAACGATTTCTTCTCTTTGTATCAGGATACCATGTTTAATCATAGTATTTATTGGTGAAACAGAACAGCCACATTTTATTGCTAGACTGTTTTTATTTAATAAACCTTGGTTCTGAGCTGCAAAATTAAAAATATTTGTATAGGGCTCTTTTATAAATCGGCCTTCTGGCTTACTGCCTATAAATATCAGCTGCTCTTTTTTTAATTTAATTCCGCTGTTTATGCCGCTTGGTATAAAAGTTTTTATTCCTTCTTGATAGGTACAAAGGTACTTTTCTCTCATTGTTTTTATTATTTCGATATCTTCCTTTGTAAGTAAAGGAAAATCATCGCAAATACAATTGATTTCCTTAACTCCTTTTGGCATTTCTTCATGAGAAAAAAGTTCTATAACAAACCCATGAATATTCTTATTACCTTTTCCAAAAGGTACTTTTACTCTGGAGCCTATAAATAAATCTTCCTGCATGCTTAAAGGAACCATATAGTTAAATATTCTATCTAATGCAACTGAAGTACTATCGATTATTACACCTGCAAATTTATACACATAATCACCCTTTAAATTTCATAAAATAAGAAGCATTCTTTGCATTGCAAAGAAGGCTTCTTAACTTAATTTATTGCTTTGATTTAAGGATAATATTAAAAAGCTCTCTTGCAACGTTTCTCTTGGACATTTTTTCAAGATTAATTGGATCTCCGCTGCGCCTTAATATTGTTACCTTGTTGTCATCTGTGGCAAAGCCCGTTTTTGTAATATCATTGGCTACGATATAATCAAGATTTTTTCTTTCTAGTTTTCCATTAGCATTTGTAAGCAAATCTTGACTTTCTGCAGCAAATCCCACTAGAATCTGGTGCTTTTTAAGCTCTCCTAATTTTTTAAGTATATCAAAATCTTTTACGAATTCAATTACAACATCTTCAGATACTTTTTTAATCTTTTGATCAGAATAATTTTTAGGTTTATAATCTGCAACTGCTGCAGCTTTTATAACTATATCAAAATTTTCAAATCTTTTTGTTACTTCGTTGTACATATCCTCAGTAGTTTTTATGCTTACAAAATCAACTGAGCATGGGGGCTTCAAATTTGAAGGACCGCTTATTAAAGTAACCTCTGCTCCACGGGATACAGCTTCCTCTGCAATTGCATATCCCATTTTTCCTGAAGAACGATTTGTTATATACCTTACCGGGTCTATAGCTGCTATGGTTGGTCCTGCTGTAACTAGCACTTTCTTTCCCTTAAGATCCTTTAAGTCATAAAGTTCCTGAAGAACAATTTCACATATATCATTTGTATCAGCAAGCTTACCTTCACCAAGATCTCCACAGGCAAGCCTTCCTGAGGATGGATTAATAAATTTATAACCTCTGGATTTAAGCTTTTCGATATTTTCCTGAACTACAGGATTTTTATACATATTTGTATTCATGGCAGGAGCTACTATTATCGGTGCTCTGGTTGCCATAACAGTTGTTGTAAGAAGGTCGTCTGCTATACCATAGGCAGCCTTTCCAATAAAATTTGCAGTGGCAGGTACTATAAGCATAATATCTGCTTTTTTTGCCAGAGAAATGTGTTGAATTTCAAAGGCCTTTGGTTCGGAAAACATATCAACACTTACAATATTCTGGCTCAATGACTGAAAACTGAGAGGACTCACAAATTTTGTTGCGGATTCTGTCATGATTACATGCACATTAATATCCCTTTTCTTAAGGGAGCTTATTATTTCAAGAGCTTTATATACAGCAATACCTCCGCATACTCCAATTACTACAGTTTTATTTTCAGCCATTTTTATTTTATTCCTTCTTTCACTGTTTCATAAGTTATTTTTCCCTGGTTTATTTCATTAATTGCAATAGTAACTGGCTTTGTTGATTCAATTTCTATTAAAGGTTTTGAACCGCAAATCAGTTGTCTTGCCCTTTTTGAAGTCATTGTAACCAATGTATATCTGCTGTTTACTTTATCTAATAATTCAACTATTGAAGGGTTAATCATAGAGTTGTTCATATAAAAATGCCTCCTTTGAGTCTAAAATTTTATCTTTTATTCGATCAACACGACATCTCTCTGCAGTTAAAATAGCTTCAATTTTTGATACTGCATTTGAAACGGTGTCATTTACAACTGCGTAATTGTATTTTGAAACGAAATTAATTTCCTTATACGCAGATTCAAATCTTGTAACAAGGGATTCCTCAGTTTCTGTACCCCTTTTTATTATCCTCTTTTTCAGTTCTTCCATTGATGGAGGAAGAATGAATATAAAAACACCTTCAGGATAATTTTGTTTAACTTTAAGGGCTCCTTGAATGTCTATTTCTAGAAGCACATCACTTCCGCTTTCTAAAGCCTCCAATACCTTCCATTTAGGGGTACCGTAATAATTACCGTAGACCTCAGCATATTCAAAAAATTCTCCACCATTTACTTTTTCAATAAATTCATCTTTATCTAAAAAATAATAATTAATACCTTCAATTTCACCATTTCTTGGATATCTTGTAGTTGCTGAAACTGAAAGCCATAAATTGGTGTTCTTTAATAATTCCTTACATATAGTGCCTTTCCCAGCTCCTGAAGGACCTGAAATAACAATCAAAAGTCCTTTTCTCGGCATTATTCTTCACCCTCAGCCACATCATCATTTTCCTCATCCTTTGATGACAGTCTGTGTGCTACTGTTTCAGGTTGAACTGCAGAGAGTATTACATGATCGCTGTCTGTAATAATTACAGCTCTTGTCCTTCTGCCATATGTGGCATCTATAAGCATTCCTCTGTCTCTTGCTTCTTGAATAATTCTTTTTATAGGTGCAGATTCCGGGCTTACTATAGCAACTAATCTGTTTGCAGATACTATATTGCCAAACCCAATATTAATTAATTTAATCCCCATATATTCCCTCCTACATTACTATTCAATATTTTGAATTTGTTCCCTGACCTTTTCAATTTCATTTTTTATATTTAAAACCACATTTATTATATCAAGATTTGTGGCTTTAGAAGCAATTGTATTTGTTTCCCTGTTCATCTCCTGTACTATGAAGTCAAGCTTTCTTCCTACAGGTTCATTAATATCCATAGTTTCACTTAATTGAACAAGATGACTTTTTAGTCTTACTATTTCTTCATCCACTGATGCTTTGTCAGCAATAATAGCTGCTTCCATAGCAATTCTATTTTCATCAATTTTGTGGTCCTTTATTAAGTCATTTAATCTTGTTAGTAATTTCTTTTGATATTCAGCAAGTATATCCGTTGAATTATCCTGGATTACATTTACCATATTGGTTATATGGTTACATTTTAATTGAATATCTTCCTTAAGCTTCATGCCTTCTCTTTCACGCATTTTTAGCAGTAAATCAAGTGCTTCATTAAGTGGAATGGATAAACTTTCCCAAAGTTCCTCAACATCTTCCTCTTCTTGTTTTGTCATAATAACATCTGGAAATTTTGAAATAAGAGTAAGAGAAATCTCGTCCTTTAACTGATATCTTTCTTTAATCTCATTTAAACAGCTGTAATATGAATCTCCTAAGGATTTATTAAATACTGCTGCTACATCTTTTTTATCAAAAAGGTTCTGAGTTACAAAAACATCAATTTTACCACGATTAAGCCTGCTTTGAATAACTTTTCTAATTCTGTCCTCAAGGGGCAGTAAGCTTTTTGGCATTTTGATGTTCAAATCACAATATCTGTGGTTAACACTTTTTATTTCAATAGTGTAGCTGCGCCCAGTAAGTTCAATATTTCCTCTGCCATATCCGGTCATGCTTTTTATCATAGCTTTCATCCTTCCACGTTTCTTTGTCAATTCATACTAATTATACATAATTATTATATTTAAATGCAACATATTTATTAGAATATGTTTAATTAATATGATATATCTTCAATTTATTCAAGTATGCTCAAAATATCTCAATATTTTGACCTTGCTGAATTTTTATCTATGAGTTGTTATTATACCATATTTTAAAGTAAGTTCAATATAAAAAAAACTACCGGCACTTTGTGCCGGCAGTTTTTAAAGAATAATACAGATTAATCCCCCATTACCCTCATTTATAATCTTCTGAAGTGTTTTCTGAATTTTATACTGAACATCATCCGGCATCTTATAAAGCTTGTTTTGAAGTCCGTCCTTAACCAGTACCTCCAAGGATTTTCCAAACATGTTACTTTGCCATATCCTTGAAGGGTCATTTTCAAACTGCTCTAAAAGTGATTTTACAAGTTCTTCGCTTTCCTTCTCTGTTCCCATAATCGGTGATATTTCTGTTTGGATATCAGCTCTTATTAAATGTAGAGATGGAGCGCTGGCTTTTAACTTAACCCCGTATCTATTCCCCTGCTTTACAATTTCCGGCTCCTCAAGTTTCATTTCAGATAGTTCAGGTGCCACCAAACCGTAACCAGTTTCTTTTACTTCTATTAATGCTTTTTCAATTTTATCATATTCAATCTTTGCTAAATGCATTTTTCTAACAATATCTATAAGATCCCTTTCCCCTTTTATTTCGGTATTGCATGTTTCTCCAATAATCCTAAAAAACAAGTCTTGGCTTGGATTAATAAATATCCTTGCTGTTCCCTCTCCAAGATTGATTTCGTCAATTGCAGTATTATTTATAAATTCTGCATCATCAAACCTGCCGAAAGAATTGTTTAAATCCCTTACCTTAAATATTATTTTACAAATTTCCTTAATTAAATTAAGAAATTCGATTTTTAGCCAATGTCTTGAATCAAGCATTTCAATCCATTCAGGAATGTCTATGTTTATTTCTTTTACAGGGAATTCCATTAACATTCTTTGGAATATATCTGAAATATCATTTTCATTCATATTTAAAACATCCATGGCTTGTATTGGAACATCATATTTTTCTTCCATTGATTCCCTAAGCTTAATGGTATCCGGGTCCTCAGGGTGGCTTGTATTAAGTATCATTATAAATGGCTTATCAATTGATTTTAACTCCCTTACTACCCTTTCCTCTGCTTCAATGTAATCTTCCCTTGGAATATCAGTTATTGACCCATCAGTTGTTACAAGAATACCAATTGTTGAATGTTCATTAATAACTTTTTTAGTTCCAATTTCAGCTGCTTCTTCAAAAGGTATTTCATATTCATACCAAGGTGTGGTAACCATTTTGGGGTTTTCCCCATCCATATAGCCTAAAGCACCTTTAATGATATAACCAACACAATCAACCATACGAACTTTGAATTTTGCACCTTCCTTTAAAAATATTTCAACTGCTTCGTTAGGTATGAATTTTGGTTCAGTAGTATGCACTGCCTTTCCAGATGAACTCTGAGGCAATTCATCCTTTGCACGTTTTGCCTTAAATGAATTTTCAATATTAGGGATTACCATTAGTTCCATAAACCTTTTAATAAAAGTTGATTTTCCCGTTCTAACTGGACCAACCACCCCAACATATATATCACCTTGAGTTCTTTCTGCAATATCCTTGTATATATCAAAACTTTCCAAAATATGCCCCCCATATTCTAATATTAACAGTATAAATATATTTCAATATTTCAGAAATATTACAAAATATTTTACAATCGAACATATGTTTGGTATAATATTATTAATAAAACAGGAGGTTATTATGGATATATTTGAAAAATTAAATATCTTGTCTGCAGCGGCAAAATATGATGTATCCTGCTCCTCTAGCGGTGGTTCAAGAAAAAATACTAAGGTTGGGCTTGGAAACTCAGCTCCCGGTGGTATATGTCACAGTTTCACCTCTGACGGCAGATGCATTTCACTTCTTAAAATTTTACTCACAAATTACTGCATATATGACTGTGCCTACTGCATTAACAGAATATCAAACGATATTGAAAGAGCAGCATTTACACCGGAGGAAGTTATTGACCTTACCATAAATTTTTATAGAAGAAATTATATTGAAGGACTTTTTTTAAGTTCTGCAGTAATAAAAAATCCAAATCATACTATGGAACTTTTGATTAAGGTTATTAAATCTCTTCGTGAAAATTACAATTTTAATGGTTATATTCATATTAAAGCCATCCCCGGGGCTGATCCTGCACTTATTAAGCTTGCAGGTTCCATTGCAGACAGAATGAGTGTAAACATTGAGCTTCCTTCAAGTGGAAGCTTAAAATTACTTGCTCCCCAAAAGCACAAGGATGACATATTAAAACCTATGTCATTGATTTCAAAAGAAATAAATAACAGAAAAGAAAATAGAAAGTCTATGAAAGGAGCACCAGCTTTTGTTCCTGCAGGACAAAGCACTCAGCTTATAATTGGAGCTTCCCCGGAAAGTGATTACAGCATTATAAATCTTTCAGAAAAACTTTATAATAAGTTAAATTTAAAACGTGTATATTACTCAGCATACATACCTGTATCAAATAATCCAATGCTTTCAAAAATAAGATTTTCACCCCTCCTTAGGGAGCATCGTCTGTACCAGGCTGACTGGCTTCTAAGGTTTTATAATTTTAAGGCGGAAGAAATTCTATCTGAAAAAAGTCCAAGCCTTGATTTGAACTTTGATCCAAAAACAAACTGGGCATTAAATAACCTAAGTTTTTTCCCTGTTGAAATAAATAAGGCAAAATATAATGATCTTTTAAGAATTCCTGGAATAGGAGCTGTGTCAGCAAAAAGAATAATTTCTGCAAGATGGGTTAGAGCAATTAATTTCGAAGATTTAAAAAAGCTTGGGGTGGTTTTGAAAAGAGCACAATACTTTATCACATGCAATGGAAAATACTATGGTGATGTACCTTTTAGAGAAAGTCCTATAAGATTTAGGCTTACCCCTAAAAATGACCTTAATGTTAGAGAAAAATTAAAAAATAACATGGAACAGCTAAGCTTCTTAAATTATGAAAGCAGGATTTTGATAGATAGTGCTGTTAAGACCAGCATAACAGGTGAATTTTAATGATTGGGATTATTTATGATGGGAGCTTTGAAGGACTTCTTACATGTATTTATGAAGTATATTACAGGAAGGAAAATCCTAGCTTTATCTGGAGTAAAAAGGTTTATATTGAAAAAACTGAAGGGACATTGTTTTCCTTACTTGAACCACCTCTTTACATAAATACGGATATGGATAAGTATAACAAAGTTTACAATGCAATATTAAATAAAATTTCTCAGGACTCCCTTGAAACAATATATAATGTCTATTTATCAGAAGTTGATGATTTTGAAATGTTGATATTGTCCTTTGTTATATTTGGATTTAAAACTGGTTTTGATACCAATAAACATATGCAGGATGATAGAGTGCTTACTATGCTTAAAACTGAACAAAAGGTGCTCTTTGAAGCTCATAGAATGCTTGGTTTTATTAGATTTGAAAGATATGTTGATTTTTATTATGCTGAATTTGAACCTGATAATAATATTACAGCAATTGTAACTCCTCATTTTGTATCTAGAATGCCTGATGAAAGGTTTATTATTCATGACATTAAAAGGGAAACTGCATCAATTTATGATAAATATAACTGGTACATAACTTCTTTAACTAAAGATGAAATATCAAAATTTATAATTAATAAAAACAACTGCTATGAAGATCTTTGGAAAAGCTATTTTAAAAGTGCATCTATTAGTGAAAGAAAAAATGAGAGAAATCAAAAAAGACAGATGCCAAAAAGGTATTGGAAACATCTGCCTGAAATATAATTATTTTTTAACTTCATTAACCTTAGGAGTTGTTAAAGCTTCTCCTTCTTTTTTATCTAAAGCTGCTTTCAATTCTGCAATTTTTGCATTGGCAGCTTTAATTTCATTGTTTAACTCTCGTATCTTCAGCTTTGTTTTAATCTTACTGAACAATCCTAGAAATATTGCAATAATTGCGCCGATGGCTGCAGATAATATTATAACAAGTGACTGAGAGAGCTGATATTTTGCAAAAATAAGCCTTATGGTTACTACATCTGAATTCAATGCAGCAAATAATGCTATAATCAAGGAAAATACTAAAGAAATTATAAACCAAATCTGCATATTAATCATCCTTTCCAATATTATCTACATTATACGATAGCATGAATTCCTAGTCAATTTCCAAAAACTTAAGAATATAATTATTAATGGCAAAGGCAACTCCTGATTCCTCATTTGAAGTCGTTACATATTTTGCAGTATTTTTTAATAAATCTGCTGCATTGCTTACTGCTATAGGCATACCCACATTTTGAAGCATGTCATAGTCATTAAATCCATCTCCAAATGCTATAACATGTTCCAGCTCCACATGAAGTTTTTCAGATAAGAATTTCAATGCATTCCCTTTTGTTATGTTTGTTGCCATTATATCAAGGAGACCTTTATAAGAACTAACAACTTCGACATTGTATTTTTTTGAAAAATATTTTTCAATTTCTTTAATTTCTTCATGGTTATCATTAACTATAAGAATCTTAAGCACCTTATATTCATTAATATTTTTTAAAATATCATCACATATTAATTCAATTTTAATACTGCTGTTGTTTTCCTTTAAAATTTTTATTCTTGGATTATTCTCATTGGAATAAATAGCATCCTCGGTATAAAAAAGAAAATCCACATTTTTATTAAAACAGTATTTTAAAATTTGAAAAACATTTTCGTTTTCTATAGTTTTTGAATATATAATTTCGTTTGTACTTAGATTTCTAATTAAACCACCATTGCAGCATATGATATGTCCATTTAAGTCAAGTTGTTTTATGTATTTTTGTATCATAAGATCAGTTCTGCCGGTGGCTATAATTATTTCAACTCCTTTATTAGATAATCCCTTTAATGCATTCTCATTTTCATCTGATATCAATCCTTTTGAGTTTAAAAGTGTTCCATCCATATCGCAGACACACCATTTATATTTCATTTGTGAAAACCTCATTTATATTTCCTTTTATATATTCTTTACAAACATGAACAATTGCTGGATTTATGGTATAAATTGAAACCCCGCTTTCTTCGCTGATTTGTCCTGTTAAAGCTTCTTTTTCATCTATTACCAAAGTAATAAGCCTGCTGCCAAGCATTTGTTCTATATCTTTGTCCGCACCATAGTAATATATATTCTGAATACCTTGTATTTTATTATTTCCATGTATTAGCACATTTAATTTAACCCCTCTAGCTGAAGCGTCAATAAATTCATTATATATGTACATGGCATCTTCATCCCATATAGAAATTATTATTGATTTTTTTGCATTTTTTATCATTCTTGCTGCCTTTTCCATTGTAAAATAATATCCCTTTATATTCCAGGCATAATTAGCATTTTCTTCAATTTTAACAGAAGGAAGTGACTTTTTTAACTTATTTATTGTATTGTCAAATTCAATATTTACTTTTTGAAGCAGCTCCTCTGGAGGAATTGGAACATACTTAACCGGATCATTTCCAATACTTAAAACAACTCCTTGATTAACCAATCTAAGAATATTTTCATAAACCTTAGCCTGTGGTACACTTGATATTCTGCTTATTTCATAACCTGTAGCAGGATTGTGTTTTAAAAGGGCTGTATATATTTTTGCCTCATAGCTTGTAAACCCTATTTTCTGCAGTTCACTTAATATTTCTTCCATGCTGAACCTCCTTTTATTCACTAATAACCACCTAGGTAGTTATTAATATTATTATAGCATTAATTGTTTTTGTCAATAATTTTATTATGATATAATTATATCATAATATATTATGGAGGTTTTTTCATGAAACTAATTGAAGATACCTATAAAGACCATGAAAATTATGCAATTCATTATTATAAATGGGTTCCAGAGGTTCCTATAAAAGGGATCATTCAAATTTCCCATGGAATGGCTGAGACTGCAATAAGGTATGAAAGATTTGCAGAATTTCTAACTGAAGAAGGATATATTGTTTACGCCAATGACCACCGGGGCCACGGTAAAACTGCAGGAATTATTGAAAATATAGGATATCTAGGTGAAAATGATGGTTTTCAACTCCTTGTGGATGATATGCATGAATTAACAACTATTATAAAAAATGAAAATCCTAATGTTCTCTTCTTTTTATTTGGACATAGTATGGGTTCCTTTTTATGTCAAAGGTATGTACAGTTATATGGCAATGAAATTAATGGGGTAATTTTATCTGGAACTAACGGAAAACAAGGATTCATACTAAATCTTGGTATTATTATTTCAAGAATAGAAATTATATTAAATGGAAGAAAATCTAGAAGCATTATACTTAATAATATGAGTTTTGGAGGCTATAATAAAAATTTCAAACCAACAAGAACTGAGTTTGACTGGCTTTCAAGAGACACTTATGAAGTTGATAAATATATTAATGATAAGTTTTGCGGAGGTATTTTTACAGCATCCTTTTTCCATGATTTATTCAATGGTTTGAAAAAAATTGAAAAACTCTCAAGCATTGCTTCTATTCCTAAAAACCTTCCTTTTTATATTTTTTCTGGAACAATAGACCCTGTGGGGAATTTCACTAAGGGTGTTTTAAAGTTAATAGATACATATGAAAAACAAGGAATGAAAGATATAACATATAAGTTTTATCCTGATGGCCGCCACGAAATGCTTCATGAATTAAATTATATGGATGTAATTAAAGATACTATTAAATGGTTGAATTCAAAATGCAGAATGGAGTGATAATATGAAAAAGTATATACTATCCATGGATCAAGGTACTACAAGTTCAAGATGTTTATTATTTGATCATGAAGGAAACATTAAAGCTCAAGCACAAAAGGAATTTAATCAAATATATCCAAAGGCTGGATGGGTTGAACATAACCCCATGGAAATATGGTCTACACAAATCGGAGTTGTTACCGAAGCTATGGCAAAGATAAATGCCTCCTCCTCTGATATTGAAGCAATTGGAATAACAAATCAAAGAGAGACCACGGTTGTTTGGAATAAAAAAACAGGAATACCTGTATATAATGCAATTGTATGGCAGTGCAGAAGAACTTCAGAAATTTGCGACGAGCTTAAAGCAAGAGGATTACAAGACATTGTACGAGATAAAACAGGGCTGATCCTAGATGCATATTTTTCTGGTACAAAGTTAAAATGGTTACTTGACAATGTTAAAGGAGCAAGAGCTGAAGCAGAAAATGGGAATCTTCTATTTGGAACAATAGATACCTGGCTTATATGGAACCTGACAAAGGGTAAGCTCCATGTAACAGATTATTCAAATGCTTCAAGAACCCTTTTATTTAATATACATGAATTAAAATGGGATGAAGAGCTCCTTGAAATATTTAATATACCAGTTTCAATGCTTCCGGAAGTAAAACCTTCCAGCTGTATTTATGGGTTTACTGATGAATCTGTGATGCCAGCAAAAGTTCCTATAGCAGGTGCAGCGGGAGATCAGCAAAGTGCTTTATTTGGACAAGGATCTTTTGAGGAAGGTACTGCTAAAAACACTTATGGAACAGGCTGTTTTATGCTTATGAATACAGGTAAATATCCAATTAAGTCTCATAAGGGTCTATTAACAACAATAGCATGGGGTATTGATGGTAAAATAGAATATGCATTAGAAGGAAGTGTATTTGCAGCTGGTGCTGCCATTCAGTGGCTCAGAGATGAATTGCAAATAATAGAAAACTCAGCAGATACAGAAAAATATGCTCTTTCAGTACCTGATACAAATGGAGTATACATGGTTCCAGCCTTCGTAGGTCTCGGTGCTCCATATTGGGATCCTTACGCCAGAGGTATAATTGCGGGTTTAACTAGAGGAGCCAACAAGGCCCATATAATAAGGGCTACCCTTGAATCACTGGCTTACCTGACATATGATGTATTAAAGGTAATGCAGGAGGAATCTGGAATAAATCTTAAAACACTGAAGGCAGACGGGGGAGCATCTGCAAACAATTTTCTCATGCAGTTTCAAGCAGATATCCTTAACGTTTCTGTACAAAGGCCGGAAATTATTGAAACAACAGCATTAGGTGCCGCATTTCTTGCTGGATTAGCTACAGGATATTGGAAAAGTAAAGATGAAATCTCTAAAACATTAAAAAATTCAATAAAATTCAACCCTGATATGGATAATGAAAAGAGAGATTTACTACTTAAGGGTTGGAATAAAGCTGTTGACCGTTCAAAAAACTGGATTTAAAGGTGCCCTCTAGGCACCTTCTCCTTCTTCTTGAACAGTTTTATTTGAGAATGAAAATTTTATTATATTCTGAAACTGAGATAACAATATCCCTAGTAGCATTAGAATACACCCTGCAGCAATTCTTGTGGTAAAAACTTCGTGTAAGATAACAATCCCGCCTATTGCAGCAAATACTGATTCCATACTTAATATTAGCGATGCATGAGATGGCTTGGCATTTTTTTGTCCAATAATCTGTAATGTATAAGCGATTCCAACGGAACACAATCCTCCATAAAGCAATGGAAAAGCAGCAAGCATTATGGCACTAAGAGTTACAGTTTCAAAAATATATGCTGCACAAAGGCTTATAATAGAACATGTTATAAACTGAACCATTGATAATTTCAAACCATCTACCTTCTTAACCAAATGATCTATTAGAAGTATGTGCAAAGCAAAGCAAAAAGCACCTCCTACCTGAAGCAAATCTCCAAAGGATATGGTGAAACTTTCTGTTATACTTAAAAAATACAAACCAATAATTGCTGTAAATACGCCCAGCCAGTTGCTTATACTTATTTTACGTCTTAAAAAAACACTAAATAAGGGTACTAGAACTATATACATGGTTGTTATAAAAGCAGCTTTTCCTGCTGTTGTATAAGCAAGTCCAATTTGCTGTAATGTGTTTCCTGTGAAAATTACACATCCTGCAAGTATACCACCCTTAATTGGGCTTTCCATCTTTATTTCAGTTTCCTTTGACTGGGAATTTTTATTAAAATATACAATTACTGGTATAAGAGATAAACTCCCCAGTGCAAATCTGATTCCATTAAATGCAAATGCCCCTAAAAAATTTGCTCCAACCTTTTGTGCAACAAATGCGAAGCCCCATATAAATGATGCTAATAATAGAAGCAGATTAGCTCGTAAAGTTTTTTCATTCATCTTTTTCATCTGCCTTCCTGTTTAAATAATTGTCCGCTTTATTTACATAACCCTTTACTATCTCAGCTGAATTCTTCAGCCTCTTTAATTCATACTCATCAAGCTTTGGTTCAATTATTTCTTGAACCCCCTTATTATATAACTTTACAGGTAAACTTAGGTATATTCCGTTAATTTCATATTGTCCAGTAAGCATAACTGACACTGGCAGCGGTTCACTCTGCTTCCCTAGAATTGCCTGTACAATTTTAACCGCACTAAAAGAAATGGCATAGCAGCTGTGTTCCTTTGCAAGTCTTATATCCCAGCCAGCCCGCTTTGTTTTTTCTTCAAACAAGAATTTTTCATCATTATTAATAAAAATGTTTATATTGCTCCATATAGGGAATTGTGAATCACCATGTTCCCCTATAACAATTCCATCAGGATTTTTTATAAAGTGCCTTAACCTTATGGTATCAAGAAGAGTACCTGTTCCTATTACCCTTTCCTTTGGGAAACCTGATATTTTGTATGCAGCATAAGTCATAACATCCATAGGATTGGTCAATATAAGCAAAATACAATTTGGACTATATTTTATTAACTCAGGTATTAGTTCCTTGTAAATATCAATATTAGACTTTAATACATCCATTCTTGTGCCATTTTCATCCGGTAAAACCCCTGCAGTTATTATTACAATATCTGAATTCATACTTTCTTCATAACCGCCGTAAATTACAGATGGACCCCCATTAAACCCTGTACAGTGAGAAATATCTGATGCTTTTGCTTTTCCCTTTAATCTGTTTCTATTTACTAAAACAAGTTCTTTTGCAGCATTTTCAAGCATTAGGGTATATAAAATTGTGGATCCTATCGCCCCTGCCCCTACTACCGTTATTTTCGAACTGCATTTCATATTATCACCCTCAGAAATAAAATGTTCATTTAATTATACTCCTTGTATAATCCTGTATCAATATACACATGGACAAAAACAGGTTTGGATACTCCAAACCTGCTTACAAAATTTCTATTTCAATATTCAAAACTATCGCTTCTGTATTATCTTCAATAAAATTCATAACGTTTTGTATAACACTGCTGCATTGTTCACTGCTGTTGCTTACACATGCTACTCCTATTACAATTGACTGGTGCAGGTCCATATCCTCAACTTCAGCTACAGACACATTGAACTTATTTTTAACCTTTTGAACAATGCTTTTTACAATCATTCTTTTTTCCTTAAGTGAGTGTACCCAGTTTGCGTGGAGATGAATTTTTCCTGTTACTATTATCATAGTTGTCTCCTTATTTAATTTTTGTATATTTTAATGCTGAGTAAGGTATCTTTGTCAAACTATCTATTTCAAGCTTCCATTTTTTATAATGTTCTGTTTTCCTGTGCTTTATGTGATCTTCTGGAGTTTTATAAATTTCATTGAATATAAACTTATCAGTTTCACCAATTTGCTGTAATAATTCAAAAGCAATTACTCCAGGCTCTTTTACGCTGTTATTGATATTTTCCAAAGAAATATCCTTGAATCTTTCTATTTTCTCTGGCTTTATATCAAAATATACATGAATAATATGCATTTTAATCACCTTCCTACTCTATTTTACCACAAATTTCATTTGAACGTGTAAATACAGCCTGAATTCCACCTGTATGCCATATTAGTACTTTTTCATTTCTTTTAAATTTGTCTTTTCTTATCATATCTATCAAAGCCCCCATGGCTCTGCCGTTATATACTGGATCCATTAAAATTCCCTCATATTTGCCTGTTAAATACATGGCATCTTTTTCAATCTCACCAATAACTCCATAACCTTCTCCAAAATAATCATAATTCATTATAAAATCCTCTGGTTTGTATCTTTTATCAAATCCTATTTTAGAAGCAGCTCCGTTTGCAAGTTCAGAAAGCTCATATTCATATTCTCCTTTTGCGTTCCTATCAATTCCAATACCTATTACTTTTGAATTCAAACCAAACATATCCGCTCCAAGGACTATACCGGCATGAGTTCCTCCAGAACTGGAAGGAGTAATAATATAGTCAATTTTTACATTATTAAGCTGGCTTGATATTTCATTTATGGCAGAGGCAAAACCCAAAACACCAGTTACGTTAGATCCTCCATAGGGAATAATATATGGTTTAAGTCCTTTATTTTTAAGATCTTCAGCTATTTCCGGCACTTTTTCACCCTTTGTATATTTTCCGCACCAATGTATTTCTGCACCAAAAATGTAATCCAGCAGCAGATTCCCTTCTGGAAAATCAGGTTTAACACCACTAAGTGCAAGGTGGCACTTAATTCCAACAGCTGCAGCTGCAGCAGCTGCCTGTCTGCAGCAATTTGATTGGATATCTCCATGCATTATTATAGAATCGCATCCTTTAGCTAATGCTTCTCCAATTAAAAATTCCAGTTTTCTTGTTTTGTTTCCTCCTAGACCTAGACCTGTCAAGTCGTCACGCTTCAAGAAAATATCAGGTCCTCCCAAATATTTCGAAAGTCTCTTTAGTTCACATAAAGGTGTAGGTAAATTGAGAATATCCACTTTTGGTATTTTTCTGAAGTAATCATACATAATAAAACCCCCTATTTATAAATTTGTTTAATTACGTTTCCAAACCTTCTTATACCTTCTTCTATATCATCCTCACTTAATGAAGATATAGACAATCTTAAAAATGTGTTCTTTGTTCCATTAATGAAATAATTATGCCCTAAGGAAGCTCTAATTCCATTTTCTTTTAATACTTCTTCAAGATTGATTAATGGATTTCTCTTAAATTTAATCCATATTAGAAATCCACCAGAAGGCTCCTCCCATGAAACATAGTTTTTATCAAGATGTCTATTCATTGAATTTATTGCAATATTCATCCTTTTTCTAAATGTTCTGTGCACTTTGTTAAGATGTTTTTCATAGTAACCATTACTGCAAAATTCAAATAATCCAGCTTGGAGTATCATGCTTAATGATATTTCACTATAATGTCTTATTGCAGCCACTCGGAGAATACATTCCCTGTCTGCAGCAATCCATCCTACCCTTATTCCAGGGAACAACACCTTTGAAAATGTGCCGCAATATATAACCGCCTTATTTTTATCCATGGATTTTATAGGCAGTACCGTTTTTCCGAAGTATTTCATTTCCTCCTGAAAACCATCTTCAATTATTGGTATTTTATATTTTTCAGCAATATACAAAAGCTTTTCTCTATGTGCCTGATTAGTGGTAATCCCTGTAGGATTATGAAAATTTGGCATTGTATAAATCAATGCAGGTTTATATCGATTTATTACTTCCTCTAAAACATCTAGATTCATCCCATAGGGTTCCATAGGTACTTCTATGGGATTAAACTTATAATACTTTATAAGCGGAATTATCTCTTTATAGGTAGGTGCTTCTACAACTATTGATTTTCCTTTACAAGCAGCCATCCTTAAAATCAGATCTAAAGCCTGCTGGGTACCATTTGTAATTAGAATTTCATCAGGTGAAACAGAAATGCCATGGGTTTCAAGATGGTTAGATAAATATTCTCGAAGAGGCAGATAACCCAGAGAATTTCCATATGAAAAAAGATCTGATCCCTTTTGCTTTATGATTTCATTTAAACTGGTTCTAAAACTTTCTACTGGAAGAAGGTTATTTTCCATATTCAAAGTACTGAAATCAATAAGATTATTGTTTTTACATGGTTGTGAGTTAATATAGTAATCCAAAGTACAATTACTTTCACTGGAGGCTAATTCACTCCAGTTTATTACGCCGGGTTCTAAGGATGTGGTTTTCATAAGCTGATTTCTGTTTCGAACCACAGCACAAGCTCCGGCATTAAGGTCTATGTATCCTAAGGCCCATAATTCCTGATATGCCGATGAAACTGTTATTCTGTTAATTTCAAGGCTTTCTGAAAGATTTCTTGTGGAGGGAAGTCTGTCCCCTGGCTTTAAAACACCCTTGTTTATTTTATCTATAATCTGCTGAATAATTTGTTTGTATTTTGGAATTCTTATTTTTTCATCAAGGTTAATTAATATCATAAGAGCCTCCTGAATAACTATTATATTATAAAAATACCACTTATCTGTCATTATTGAAACAGACAGTTTTTATATATTATAACCATACCAGTTAAAAAATCCCCATGGAGCCCATGAGGATTTTAAATAAAATTAATTATAAAGGAATGTTTTCTCCTTGTTTTTTCTACTTGTCAAATAATCCACCTGTTTTTTTACTAATCTTTGCTTTTTTTGTTGTCCCTATGCTTTTATCAGCCCGCAAATAAGATCCCTGAGCCTTTCCTTTTTCCTTCTTTTCCTGTATCAATTTTTTCATCATTTCAATATTTTTTTCATTCATTATTATTCTCCTATTTATTTACAACGTCTGTAAATTCCTTCTTGTTTTTAATTGGATTAAAGTCTGCTTCATTTTTCGCATCATTCTTAATTTCCGGATTTAATGCAATAGCCAGTTTTAAGTACTTTACTGCATTCTCTACATCACCTCTGCGGCCGTATATGCTTGCTATTCCATAATAGCTCCATTCTTCTTTTTGTATCTCAAGAGCTTTATTGTACCATGATAATGCTTCGTCGTAATGCCCATATAGTTCAAGGGAAAGAGCCTTATTAAACCTTGCCATATAATCATTGGGATTTATACTTAACGCCTTGTCGATATCCTTAGAGCCTTCCTTATAGTTGTTGTTGTAGCACTCTGTTATTCCTTTTATATAGTAAGCTTTGCAGAAGGCAGGGTCTTCTTTTATAACCTCATTTTCAACTGCAATAGCCTCTGAATATTTTTTATCAAAAAAAAGCTTATAACCGTCCATGGCTTTTTTATCAAGAGCTGCAGCTTTATCTTCTGCAGCTTTTTTTGCAGCAGATTCTTCATTACTTTTGGTATTATTTGTTGTATTGTTTACAACTTGGCTTTTGTTTCCACAAGCTACAAAAGTGATAACAAAGGACAATGTTATTATTATGGATACAATCTTTTTCATTGCTTCCTCCTAATATACTTTATAGTTTGGATTTGTTAGTCTTTCAGCAAATATATCCATGCTAAAGAAAGTACTTATATATACTCGGTCTAATGTGTATATTCCGTCAGATTTATCAGACCATCGTCCGTTAGTGGTTAGTGCCATTTTGTATCCTGCTTCCTTTGCTGCCTTAATTGTATCATTATTGTATTTTCCTGTTGGGTAAGCAAGATAATCAACTTCTTTTCCTAAAAGATTTTCAAGATACGCCTTGGAGTCTTTCAGTTCCTTTAGTTGTTCCAAGTAGGATAGAGTGTCTAAATCCCTGTGTGTAACTGTGTGGCTTTCTATATCTATTCCATTTTTGTCCATTTCCTTTAATTGGTCTGAAGTAAGACATTTTTTATTAACATCCACAGTAGAGGTTACCATAAATATGGTTGCTTTCAGATTATACTTTTTTAAAATAGGATATGCTTCTGTATAATTATCTTCATATCCGTCATCCAAGGTAATTACAATAGCTTTATCAGGCACATTTTTCTTATTATCAAAATAATCATAAAGCTCCTTTAAGGTTATGGTTGTATAACCATTGTCCTTAATATACTTCATTTCTTTTTCAAACTGTTCCTTTGGCATTCTTATAGGGTTACCTTTTTCAACCCCTATTGAATGATACATTAGTACTGGAATTCCATGAAGAGTGTAATTTGTTTCTACTGCCTTTTCTGCCGGCTTTTCTGTTGTTTTATTTTCAACAGTCTTATTGCTGCATCCTGCAAAAACAAAGCATAATAAAATTGATAATATTACTAAGTTCTTTTTCATATTGCCTCCTGTTTTCTGGAATACTTAAGCAATCCATCATTTATATTAAGCTGTAATGCTCCAGTTTCATGCAGATATTGAACATAGGACCTTAACATTCTTTCTAGTACAGAATATCTATACTGATTCCCAATCTTAATTTTAAATTTATTTATTACAGTTTTAAATATATCCTCCATGGACATTTCACCATGAATAATATTATAAATCACTTCCGCCCTATGCTTGTAGAAAATTATATTATCAGATATTAGTTTTGTTATATCATCATACATTCCTTTGTGTGAAACAATATATCTGCTGCATTTTAAATCATAGAGCATACTCTTACTTAGTAAATCCTCTTTAAGCGCAAAGGCATATGGAAGCTTTGCCCCATCCATAACATCATTACTTATGAGGGCATCTCCAAGATATGCAACATCGTCTGGTGTTATAATGCATATATGAGCAGGACTGTGCCCAGGAGTATGTATAATTTTAAATTCAAAATTGCAAAGGGATACCTTAGTATCATTTGGCATAATTAAAATATCCGTTTTACATATCATGGAGCCTGTGTGTTCAATTACTTCAGCCATGGTCTGACTGTAAAAAAACAGTTTTAAATTAATTGCACTGCTGCAAATAAAAGCTTCATATGCAGGCATTGCAATTATGCTGTTATATTTTTCTTTTAAATATGCATTGTTGCCTACATGGTCTATATGGGCATGTGTGCATAATATACCTTTAACCTTAAAGTCATTTTTATTAAGTATTTCTTGAATACCCTCTCTTTCACCTTTTGCCCATCCTGTATCTATTAAAATAATTTCACTGCTGTTAATTTTATAGAATGGTATATAACTCATACCCGTGTCAATTATATATGTGTTTCCTTTAACTAATTCAATATTCATCATTAATCCTCTTCTTTTATAGTGTTCAGACATATTGCCTCATATACCGGGGTGGGAACATAAGGAACAATGTCCCTTCCATATTTATAAAGATCCATTACCATTGAAGAGCTAACGTAGCTTAAACTGCCGGCTCTTAAATATATGGTGGTTAATCCTAATGTTTCATTTATTTTTGCAAGGTTTTCCTCATATTCATAATCCATTCCATTTCTTATTCCCCTGATAAGATGAGTAGTTCCTTCTCTTTCTGCAAGATCTGCTATCAAACCTTTAAATATAATAACTTTGATTTTATCATTACCATATAATTCAGTTACTGTCTGCCTTATTGCTTTAAGCATAAGCTCTGCTTCTATTCTTCTCTTTTTTTCTGAATTTATCGCGATTGCTATAACAACCCTGTCGAATAAAATTATTGCTTCCTCTAAAATACTAAGGTGTCCAATGGTGAATGGATCAAAGGAGCCTGCGTAAATTGCTGTAGTCATATTGATTTCCTCCTGTGTAGATATAATGTGATAATTATAATATAATAACACTTTATTTTACCATAAAAATATAGATTATTGTTAATTAATATTTTCAATGTTATAGTTTAATAAAGGATGTGTTAAATTGAATAAAAGGCTATACAAGGATAAAATACCACATGTTAAAAATAATTTTAGAAGTGGATGTTATATGTATACAACTAATTGTCCAACTGTCTTGAAATCGTTTTTTCAAATGGAAATGAAATCTTTGTTTAATATACAAATAAAAGAAAAACATTTTTTTTCATCAATATATGTAAATCCCTCGAAAAGCCCATATATAAAACATTGCATTTCAGTAAGGTATACAGCTCCTTCTATTGAAGAACTTACAAAGTTGATCGCATATGATAACTTTAAATCGAATAATTTCAAAGTTTACTTAATAGAAACAGAGGCTGAAAAGTTTAGTTTTCATGAAAGAAGATATATTGAGTGTGCAATTGGATTAAGTATAGAAGGTTTTTCTAAAATGGATAATCCTGATTGCCTTTTTGGTGTAGCAAAAATTGAAGGAATTTGGGTTTTTGGAGAATGTGAAAGTAATGATTACAAGTGGCAGCATCATAATATAAAGCCCTATTCTTATTCTAATGCCTTAAATGTTGAAATTGCAAAAGGTCTTGTTAATATTGCTGCATCTGGAGATGTAAAATCATTAATTGACCCCTGCTGTGGAATAGGTACTGTTGTAATAGAAGCACTTCATATGGGTTATGACATTAAGGGGTATGAGATAAATCCAAGCATATGCCTAAACGCAAAGAAAAATCTTAATTTTTTTGGATTTAAGGATGTAATTACATTAGGAGATATGAATTCTATAACAGATCATTTTGATGCAAGTATTGTGGATTTGCCCTATGGGGTTTTTACCTGCACCACACCTGAAAAACAGGTTGAAATAATTAAATGTGCTAGAAGAATTTCCGACAAAATGGTTATTGTAACCTTTGAAGATATGGATAATCAAATTAAGTCTGCAGGATTTAATATTATTGATAAATGCAATGTAACAAAGGGCAGATTCACAAGATATATTTCAATATGTAAATAGGACGAATCAATGATTCGTCCTATTGTCTATTCACCCATATTATATATGTCTAGTTCTGTAGCTGCATTTTCAAAGCCAAGTTTTCTTGTTACATCAACTAAAGCTTTTACAGTATCAAGAGTAGTAATAACATCAATATTTTTTTCTATTGCTGCTCTTCTTATTACAAATCCATCTCTATGGCTGTCATTTCCCTTTGTAGGTGTGTTTATAACAAGGTCTACTTCAATATTTTTAATTGCTGTAAGTATATTTGGCTCAGCTTCATTAATTTTTCTTATTTCTTCTGCTTTTATTCCGTTGTTTAATAGGAATTCAGCTGTGCCTTTTGTTGATATGAAACTATACCCAAGGTTACCTAACTCTTTTGCAATTGGAAGGAACTCATCCTTGTCATGGTTGTTTATTGTTGCAAGAACCTTTCCTCTCTTTTTCTCAAGCTGCATTCCTGCCGCAAGGAAACCTTTATACAAGGCTTCATCAAGATTTTTTCCAATCCCAAGAACTTCACCAGTGGATCTCATTTCTGGTCCTAATGAAATTTCAACTCCTGGAAGCTTCTGTGTGGAGAATACTGGCACCTTTACTCCAACAAGATCTGGTTCTTTATATATGTCTATTCCAAATCCAAGATCCTTAAGCTTTCCTCCAAGCATTACATTGGTAGCCAGATCAACTATTGGAACTCCGCTTACCTTTGATATATAAGGTACTGTTCTGCTGGCCCTTGGATTTACTTCAATTACATAAAGTTCATTCTTATATTCTATAAACTGAATGTTTATCATGCCCTTAATTCCAATACCTTTGGCAAGCTTTTTAGTAAATTCAAGTATTTTAACTTTTATTTCATTAGTTACATTTTGTGTAGGATATATTGTTATACTGTCTCCTGAATGTACTCCTGCTCTTTCAAGATGCTGCATTATTCCAGGAATAAGTACATCCTCTCCATCACAAATAGCATCTACTTCAATTTCCATTCCATTTAAATACTTGTCGATAAGCACTGGATTTTTCTTATCCTTATTGAAAGCATTATTTAGGTAATAGGTTAATTCATCTTCTCCATAGGTAATTTCCATACCCTGACCCCCTATTACAAAGGATGGTCTTACAAGTACAGGATAACCTAGAGTTTCTGCTTCTTTTAACCCTTCTTCAATTGTCCAAATACCTTTTCCTTTTGGTCTTTTTATGTCAAGCTTTTCAAGAAGCTGGTCAAACTGTTCTCTATCTTCAGCAAGGTCAATTTGTTCAGAGCTTGTTCCTAGTATTTTTATATTTTTTTCATATAGGAACTGAGCAAGTTTAATTGCTGTCTGACCACCAAACTGAAGTATTACTCCATAAGGCTTTTCCTTATCAATAATATTTAAAACATCTTCTTCTGTAAGAGGTTCAAAATAGAGCTTATCAGAAACGTCAAAGTCCGTACTTACTGTTTCTGGATTGTTGTTTATAATAATTGTTTCTATTCCCTTTTTTCTAAGTGATTTTACAGCCTGCACTGATGCATAGTCAAATTCAATACCCTGGCCTATTCTTATTGGACCTGAACCAATAACTATGATTTTCTTTTTATCACTTACTGTTACTTCATCATATTCATTGTAAGTGGAGTAGTAATATGGCGTCATAGCCTCAAATTCACCAGCACATGTATCAACCATATTATATACAGGGTATATATCCCACTTCTTTCTCAAACTGTATATATCGTTAGGGCTAACCTTTAGCAAGTCTCCAATTCCTTTGTCCGCAAAGCCCATCTTTTTAAGGTCATAGAGTTCTTCTCTTGTTATATCCTTCAGGCTTTTATTTTTTAGGTATTCTTCCTTGTCTACAATGTTTTTAATCTTTTGAACAAAGAATATATCAATACCTGTTATTTGTGATATCATTTCAATTCTATATCTTCTTCTAACCATTTCTGCAAGAGCAAACATTCTCTCGTCATCAGGAGCCATTACAAGTTCTTTAAGCTCATGCATATTAAGCTTTTTCATCCCTTTATGCTCAAGGGTAAAGCTTCCAAGCTCCAGTGAACGTATTCCCTTTAAAAGTGCAGCTTCAAAATTGCTTCCTATTGACATTATCTCACCGGTAGCCATCATCTTTGTTCCAAGCTCTCTGTCTGCTCCGTAAAATTTGTCAAAAGGCCATTTTGGTATTTTTACTACAACATAATCCAAGGAAGGTTCAAAGCATGCGTATGTCTTTTTTGTTACCGCATTCTTGATTTCATCAAGACCGTATCCAAGAGCAAGCTTTGCTGCAACCTTTGCTATAGGATAACCTGTAGCCTTTGAAGCTAAAGCTGAAGATCTGCTAACCCTTGGGTTAATTTCTATAACACCATAATCAAAGTTGTCTGGGTTTAATGCAAACTGAACATTACATCCGCCTTCTATACCGATTGCATTAATAATATCTATAGATGCACTTCTCAGCATCTGATATTCCCTGTCAGAAAGTGTCTGGCTAGGAGCTACAACTATACTGTCTCCAGTATGAATCCCAACCGGGTCAATATTTTCCATATTACAAACGGTTATACAGCTGCCATACCTGTCTCTCATAACCTCATATTCTACTTCTTTCCAACCCTTTACACTCTTCTCAAGCAATACCTGGCCAATAGCAGAAAGCTGAAGTCCCTGCCCTAATATTACTTTTAGTTCAGCCTCATTTTCTGCAATACCCCCACCGGAACCCCCAAGGGTATACGCAGGTCTTACTATAACTGGATATCCAATTTTACCTGCAAAGCTTAAGCCGGATTCCATATCAGTTACTATTTCACTTTGAATACATGGCTGTCCTATTTTCTTCATTTCAGCCCTGAAAAGTTCTCTGTCTTCACCTTTTTTAATTGATTCTATTGAAGTACCTATTACTCTTACTCCATATTTATCTAAAACTCCTGCATCATAAAGAGCCACAGAAAGATTTAATCCTGTCTGGCCTCCCATTCCAGCAATAATGCTGTCTGGTCTTTCTTTTGCAATTACTCTTTCAACAAATTCAACTGTAAGTGGTTCTATATATATTTTATGGGCTACTTCTCTGTCAGTCATTATAGTTGCAGGATTGCTGTTAACTAAAACAACTTCCACACCCTCTTCTTTTAATGCCTCACAGGCTTGAGTTCCTGAATAGTCAAACTCGGCAGCCTGACCTATAATAATAGGACCGGAGCCTATAACAAGTACTTTTTTAATGCTTTTATCTATAGGCATTATTTCACCTCCAAAAACTTATCAAAAATGTAATTTACGTCTTTTGGACCAGGGCATGCTTCAGGATGAAACTGTACGCTATATATAGGAAGTTTTTCATGCCTCATGCCTTCAACTGTTCCATCATTTACACTAACATGGGTAACCTTTGTGTCCATAGGCATCTCACTTACATAGTATCCGTGATTTTGTGTTGTTATATAGACCTTGTTTTCCTCTAAATCCTTAACAGGGTGATTGCATCCTCTATGTCCAAATTTAAGCTTGCTTGTTTTACCGCCTAAGGCAAGTGCTAAAAGCTGATGACCAAGGCATATTCCAACTATTGGCTTTTTACCAATAAGTTTTTTAACATTGCTGACAATCTCTGTTAAATCTTCAGGATCTCCAGGACCGTTTGACAAAAACACAAGATCCGGGTTTACAGCTAGTACCTCTTCAGCAGTTGTATTTGCCGGGAATACAGTGATTTTGCATCCTCTCTTTTGAAAAGATCTTAATATATTTGTTTTTATTCCATAGTCCATTGCAGCAACATGGATTCCATCTCCAGGTATTACATAAGGCTTTTCAGTAGTAACTATGCTAACAGCATCTTTGTTGCTGAAAGCATCCAGCTTTTCCTTAATGTAGGAATCACTTAATTCCTCTAAGGTTATTATACCCTTCATTGTTCCATTATCTCTTAATATTTTTGTTAAAGCTCTTGTATCAATTTTTTCTAGAGCCATTATCTTATTGTTCTTCAAGTAATCCTCAAGGCTGATTTCACATCTGAAATTATTAGGAAACTTGCATGCTTCCCTAACAATAAAACCTCTAACCTTTGGAGAGGATGACTCTGCATCTTGAAGATTGAGTCCATAATTACCTATGAGTGGGTAAGTCATTGTTACTATTTGTCCATAATAGGATGGGTCTGTTAATACCTCTTGATAACCGGTCATACCTGTATTAAAAACAACTTCTCCCACAGTTTCCTGCAGGTATCCAAAGGCTTCACCTTCAAAAACACTTCCATTTTCTAAAATAAGCTTTGCTTTCATAAAATAACCTCCTAAATACAAAATAAACGGATAGGAAAGAGAATAAAAATACTAGTCCTCTTACTATCCGTAATTAATTACAGGGATTATATTTAATTTATAACTTGAAATTTGTTTGACACAAAAAAGCATATTCATCGAATATCTCCCCTTTCTGGCCTCTCAGGACCAATTTAAAGTTCATCACATAATAGTTTAAACCAAAACATCTATTATGTCAATGCTGATTAACAATAATTTATAATTATCAAATATTTGTTTGCTTTCTAAGAATGTTTACTTATATACCATAAGATGGTAATATATAATAAGATTTAAATTTTCAAGGGGGGAATATAATGAAAAATGTTAAAAAGCTTGCAGCAATAGGTATAGGGCTCCTTATGACATCTTCTTTGTTTACAGGATGTTCCACTGACGGGGCTGCACTTGCCACTGCAATAGGGAAAAGCCAAACAATAACTTCAATGCAGTTTAAATCCGATTTATCTATTAAAATTTCTGCTGAAAATATGTCTCAGCAGGAAAAGCAGGTTATGGATACTGCTATGCCTATGATAAACAGTTCAACTTTTTCAGTTTTAGCAAAAACGGTATCAAATAAGGATAATACGAAAGCCAAGGTTCAAGAAGATATAAACATGCAGCTAGGTCAAATGCCATTTAATATGGGAATTTGGGCAGATGTGGATATGAGTAATGGAAAATCTTCAATAAATGAAATTGTAAAACTGCCTGACCTACTTACAGCTCAGCTTCCAAATGAATTTAAGAACAAAAGTTATATGGTAATGAACATGGATGATTTGAATAAGGTTCAAGGCGCAATCCCGGTTGATTACAACAAACTTATGGCCTTTAGCAAAGAATCTCAATCAGACCTTCTTTATTTCTTTGGAAAGTATGCTGAACAATTTAACCCTGGCAGTACATATGTTACTAAATTAGGAACTGATTCAATTACTGTAGGTGGACAAACTCAGCAGGTTACAATTTATCAAGTTAAGTTAACAGACAGCTCACTTAAAAGTTTAATGAGATACACTGTAAATAACCTTGGAGAAAATCCAGATGCAATAAATTTCGTAAGAAATTACTTCACTTCAGTTATGTCTGTTTACGATTCTAACAATAAAGAAACAGAAATTGCAAAAGCTCAGTTTAACAAGGCTTTAATTCAATTAACAACTGATCTTCCAGGTGCAGTTGCAAGCATGAATAAAGCTTTAGATGTTTTAAATGATGTAAAAATTCTTGGAGATGATGGAATCGTAATTAAATATGCTGTTAATGCTGATGGATATATAGTTAATGAAAGTGGAACTGCACAACTTGTTCTTGATATACCTGCAATAACCAAAGCAGCTGGAACAAAATATGACAGCGGATTAACTGGTATTTATACAATAAGCCTTACTTTCAATACTGATATTACTAATATAAATGAAGATATAGTTATTGATATGCCAAAATTAAATTCAACAAATTCATTTAATTATACCGATTTAATAAAAGCATCAATTAAATAATTGGAGGTGTTTTATTTGTTTAAAAAGAAATTTGCTGCAGCACTTAGCTGCTTTGCAATAGCTGGAACATTGATTTTGCCTAATGGAAATGTTAATGCTGCTGGAATCAGCGGTTGGAAGAGCAACGGCGTATCCTGGAATCATTATTCAAATGGTGTGAAATCCATTGGATGGCTTAAGGATGGACAAAATTGGTACTATCTAAATAGTAATGGAGATATGGCTCAAGGATGGCTGTTAGATGGTTCAAACTGGTACTATCTGAATAATAATGGTTCAATGGCTACAGGATGGCAGCTTATAAAATCAAAATGGTATTATTTTTACAATAGTGGTGCAATGGCATCAAATACAACCGTTGATGGCTGGACAGCAGAAAGTGACGGAACCTTTCACAAAGTTTTAAAAATTGGTGAAACTGCTGTAATAAAGGATGTAAACTTTGGAACTTATGAACTTACAGTTAATAGTGTTGAGCTGACTAATGACAGAAATAAATATGTAAATACAGCTCCTGCAGAAGTTTATAAATTAACTTACACCTATAAGTTATTATCAAAGGGTACTTCAAATGTAATGGGTTTATACATTTACGGATTTGACACTTTACCTAATTCTGAAAATGCCCCATACTCCTATCCAAATAACATAACTAAAGCTCCAAAGGAACTATTAAATGTTGGAGATACATGTACTGCAGAAACTTTTATTGCAGTTAACAAAAGTACGACCAAATTAGATTTAATAAAATATTTCTTTGTTGAAAAAGGCAGTGATTACGTTAAATTAAATATTTCAACAAAATAGAAAGAGGCACGCAATTGCGTGCCTTATTAAATTTCAATTATCTCCCCGGTTTTAATTTCATATAAGTTTTCCATATCATTTTTAAGATAATTGTATGCATTTTCTCCCGTACAGTGGCATGTATAAAATTTTAAAGCATTGCTGCTTTTTAAATATTTTGAAAGCTCATCTAAAAACCCCTTAGAATCATTTTGGTTTATTCTCATTAAATGAAAGCCACCTAGTACAAAATCAATATTATCAGCTGCAATAAGTTTTGCTTTGGATATAATATTTATTATTCCCTTATGGGCGCACCCGCAAAACAAAGTATGTTTTGTATTTTCTCTTATTAAAAGATTTATTTCATGTTGAAAATCATCTCTTTTTACACCAACTGCATATTTCTTATAAAGTGTTTTATTGCCTGGTGGATATAACAGATTACCTTGAATATCACCAAATAAAATAAGTTCTTCATCAATTTTAAGGAATTCATCTACAAATGTAATTCTGTTGTTATATACTAATTTATTATTTAGTCCTATATTGTAATTAAAATATCTTAAAATTTTTTTATAGTGTTTGTTAAAAGCTCCTTTACCTATGTAAATTGAAGCTTTACTATTAAGCTTTAAAAATGTTTCCAAGCCTCCCCCATGATCATAATGGCCGTGGGATATTACTGCTATGTCAACCTCTTTTAAGTCAACACCAAGCTTCACAGCATTCTTTGCAAAGGTAGCATCTGGTCCCATATCAAAAAGTATTTTATGATTAAATGTTTCTATGTATAGAGATAAGCCATGCCTTGTATCATATTCTTTTGAAATAGTTCTGTTTTCAAGCAGGGTAATAATCTTCATAATAAATAATTAAACCTTATTTCTAATATATTTAAGACTAATACTTGGATTACTGGTTTTTACAGACCTTATCTCAAATTCTTTAAGAGACTTTACAAATGGAGTAAGTTTTGAATATCCATAATTTCTCGCGTCAAAATCCGGATATCTTTTATTTAGGGTATTTCCAAGTTCACCAAGAAATGCCCAGCCATCCTCGTCGGATATTTCTGTTATAATAATTTTAATAACCTCAATAAGTTTATCTATGCTTGTAGTTCCAACCTTTGGCTCCTCTTGTTTTTGTTTTTCCCTTGTATTCTTTTCTTCATTAGGTTTTGTTGACATGGATGCAAGAACTTCAAGATATTTGAACTTCTCGCATGCTGAAATAAATGGTGTAGGAGTTTTCTTCTCTCCCATTCCAATAACATACATACCTGCTTCCCTTAGCCTGGCTGCAAGTTTTGTAAAATCACTGTCACTAGACACTATACAAAACCCATCAACATTTTTTGAATATAGTATATCCATAGCATCAATAATAAGCGCAGCATCTGTAGCGTTCTTACCAGTAGTATAGCTATATTGCTGAATTGGGGTTATTGAATAATCTAAAAGCACATTTTTCCAAGGTGCAAGCTGCGGCTTTGTCCAATCTCCATATATTCTTTTGTAGGTAGGTGTTCCATGATTTGATATTTCATCAATAATATATTTGATATACTTTTCAGATACATTATCAGCATCAATAAGTACAGCAATTTTTTTGTCCTTATCCATATTTTTATCTCCTTAAACATTGTGTTAAAATATTATATCATGTACCACTTGGTATATTCAAACTTAAAAATGCAGATGTTGGTACATCTGCATTTTTTATAATAAACTTTTGAAATAAGTTACATGGGCTTTTTCTTCATTTATTATTTTTTCCATTATTGCTTTTGCTTCTGGGTTTGTAATTCCTTCATACATTTTTTCATATACGCTTACAGTAAGTTCTTCTGATTTTACACTCTGTTCAACAGCAGATTTAAAATCTTTAAAAGCATTTTTATTTTTTTCTTCATTATCAAAAACCTTATTTTCAATAAGGGCCTTTAAGTAAGCTGAAACTTCTGAATCAAATATGTATTCATAAGTATCACCCTTTTCATTTAATAAACCTTCGTACTGCTTTGAAAATACTTCTTTATGAACCCATTCCTGGGCTGCCGCTGCAGTTAAAAATTCCTTTACATCTCCTGAAGTATTTTTTGCCCCTTCAGTGTAAAATTTAAATCCTTCTTCTTCCATAGTTATAGCAATCTTAAGCATTTCCAAACCGTTAAAAGTATTAGTATACATATTATCACATCCCCTTATATAAATATTAATCAAATTATACCACAAATCCCACTTGATAAGAATAACTAAATAATAATTTATATTGTTTTTGGGTATCCTAGGATTATATTTAATTTTAAGGAGGATTTTATGAGTTGGTATAATGATTGTAAACTTGAAAATGATAATGGTGAGTATTATGTGGTAATATATTTAAATCCTAATGCAACTGAATTTTCCAGCGAATTTTTTTCTGATATAAAAAAGAATGTATTAGGCTTGGATGAACAAGTTAAAAATCTTATAGCTGAAAAATTTCCAAATATTAAAATAAGCTGTGCAAAAATAATTATTGGATCTGTAATGTTAGCCTCTATTCCATTTGTGTCTATTGCCAGTGTTGAAGCCTCGGATACATCATCAATTACACAAACCTACTATATAACTAAGCTTTCAACTACAGCTATTGTAACAGCCAGCAAACTTAATGTGCGAAGCGGTCCAGGAACAAGCTACAGCATTATTCACGCTTTATGGTATGGAAATAAAATTAAAGTTATAGGTAAATCAGGCAGTTGGGTTGAAATAATGCTAAGCGACGGTAGAATAGGCTGGGTCAGCAATTTATATGTAAGCCTTGCAGAGGAGCCCACCATAGCACAGCAAAAAATTGACTTGGTACTGAACACTGCTTTTAGCCTTATTGGAATGCCTTATGTTTGGGGTGGAAGCACTCCAAGTGATGGAGGTTTTGATTGCTCTGGGTTCACTCAATATGTATTTGGCAAAGCCGGTTATATCCTTCCAAGAATATCTAAAGATCAAGCAGCTGAAGGAACTCAAGTATACATGAATAATATTCAGCCAGGAGATTTAATAATTTTTTCAATTGATCAAAACGGGTTAGTATCCCATGTTGGAATATATATTGGAGATGGAAAAATGATACACAGTCCTAAAACTGGTGATACAGTAAAGGTAACCGATATTACTACCTCTTATTGGCAAAGCAGGATTATTTCAGTAAGAAGAATTATTCAATAGATACTATACTTAATCAAATATTTAGATTAAAATTTATATGATAAACTAAATAGGTTAAAGGTTGAAATAATGAATAATAATAAAGAAATATGTATATCTGTTAGGAATCTGGTGGAATTCGTCCTTCGTTCTGGTGATATAAATTCTCAATTTATTGGCAATTCCAGAGCATTAGAGGGCACTAAGGCTCATCAGAAAATTCAAAAAGAAAATAAAGATAATGGGTATACAAAGGAAGTAGTTTTAAAATATTCAGTTGAATATATGTCATTTAAATTCCTTATAGAAGGACGAGCGGATGGAGTAATATCTAATGATAATGGCAATATAATCGATGAAATAAAAACAACTGTTTCAAAAATAGAAAATATTGAAGAAAATCATAACCATACACACTGGGCACAAGCTAAATGCTATGCCTTTATTTACTGTGAACAAAATAATCTTGAATTTATTGACGTTCAACTTACTTATTTTCAGATAGAAACAAATGAAATAAAGAAATTTATTAAAAAATTTAATTACATGGAACTTAAAAATTTCTTTTTTGAATTAATTGATAAGTACTTGATTTGGGCAAGCTTAACAAGTAACTGGATTCCTATAAGAGATAGTTCCATTAATTCACTTGACTTTCCCTTTAAAGAGTATAGGAAAGGTCAGAGGGAAATGGCTGTTTCAGTTTATAGAACTATTGCACAAAATAAAAAAATATTTATACAGGCTCCTACAGGAATAGGTAAAACAATTTCGACCTTATTTCCAGCTATTAAGGCAATAGAAAGTGGATTCACCTCTAAAATTTTTTATCTTACTGCCAAAACTATAGTTAGAGGAGTTGTGGAAGAAGCCTTTTTAAATATGCATGAGAAAGGTCTTCAGTTTAAATCAGTTACTCTTACAGCCAAGGATAAAATTTGTTTTAAGGAAAAATCTATTTGTGATCCGGAATATTGTGAATTTGCAAAGGGTCACTTTAATAGGGTCAATGCTGCAATACTTGATTTGATTAACAATGAAAATAGAATAACAAGAGATATTATAGAAAATTATGCTTATAAACATACTATATGCCCTTTTGAGTTTTCTTTAGATTTAACTCTTTGGTGTGATTGCGTAATATGTGATTATAATTATTTATTTGATCCAAGAGTTAGCTTAAAAAGATTTTTTTCTGATAATTTAGGGGATTACACCTTCCTAATTGACGAGGCACATAACCTTGTTGACAGATCCAGGGAAATGTTTTCAGCAGAGTTGTATAAAAAACCAATACTTGAGCTTAAGAAAATTATTAAAGATAAAGAACCAAAAATTGCAAAAGCCTTAAGTAAGTTAAACACTTATTTTATAACAATTCGTAAGCTTTGCTTAGAAGGTCATTTAATACTTGAAAGTGAGCCTAAGGATATATACCCATTGCTTCAAAAATTTATAAGTGAAGCTGAGCAATTCCTCGTAAAAAATGAAGGTGGCGAACTTAATGACAAGCTATTGGAAATGTATTTTAATTCGTTGACATTTATAAGAATAGCAGAATTTTATGATGAAAGGTATATTACATATGTAGAAAACAGCAATGAGGATATTAAAATAAAAATGTTTTGTCTGGATCCATCTTTAATGTTGAGTGAAGCCATTAAAAGAGGTAAATCAGCCGTATTCTTTTCAGCAACCTTAACCCCTATTGATTATTTTTCCAAAATACTAGGTGGAGGAATTGATAGTTACAAAATGAGGCTGTCTTCACCCTTTGATGTAAACAATAGATCACTTATTATTGCTGATAATATTTCTACTAAATATAATAATAGATCTAAAACTTATTCAGAAATTGCATCGTATATAAAGGCTGTTGCTGATGAACACAAAGGGAACTACATTGTTTTTTTCCCATCCTACGCTTATATGAAAGATGTTTATACCACATATACAGCTGCTTATTCTGATATTAATACAATAATTCAAGCCAATAATATGACAGAAGAAGAAAGAGATAATTTTTTGGAATTTTTCAAACCTGGTGCCGGGATTTTAGGTTTTTGCGTCCTTGGAGGACTGTTTTCTGAAGGCGTAGATTTAAAACATGATAGATTAATAGGCTCTATAATTGTTGGAGTTGGTCTGCCTCAAATTTGTTTTGAAAGAAATATTATAAAGGATTATTTTAATAAGCAAAATAACTGCGGATATGAATATTCATATATGTATCCAGGAATGAACAAAGTTTTACAAGCCGCAGGGAGGGTTATTAGAACGGAAACGGATAAGGGAATAATATTGCTTATTGATGAAAGATTTACAAACAATAGTTATTTTGAGCTGTTCCCTAAAGAATGGTTTCCAAATACCAGAGTTAAAAGTCTTGAAGACTTAAAGAAAAATTTAAATGATTTCTGGAAAAATAAGGAGACACCTATTTAAAGTGGCTCCTGTATTCTAACCTCTCTCAAGTCCAGTTAATCCGGTTCTTACAATTTCTTTTATACCAAAAGGCCTTACATAATCGATGAAGGCTGTTACCTTGTCTTCATATCCAGTTATCTCAACCATAAGACTTTTACTGTCCATATCGACTATACTGCCTCTGAACACATTTACTGCCTCTTTAATTTGAGGCAGTGTTACTGCATTGCTGTTTACTTTAACCAAGGCCAACTCCCTGCATACAGCCTTAGGAGAAAGCTCCTGAACTTTTATTACATCCACAAGTTTGTTTAGCTGCTTATTTATTTGTTCAAGCATTTGCTCGTCTCCAGTTATCATAATAGTCATTCTAGACAAGTTCGGGTCATCTGTGATTCCTACAGTGAGGCTGTCAATATTATAACCCCTTCTGCTGAAAAGACCGGAGATTTTACTTAATACTCCTGAATGGTTTTCTACTAATATAGATAAAACATACTTATTCACATTAATGACCTCCCTTCTAAAATGTTCCTAATTCAGGTTCAACAACACATTCAATGATAAATGTTCCTTCACTATCTAACGCATCCTTAAATACTGATTCAAATTCTTCATTAAAATATACCTTTTTACCATGTAATCCATAAGCTTCTGCAATCTTCACAAAGTCTGGATTATTCTTTATGTTCACACCATAATAGTTATCGCTTCCATATGTGTTTTTTTGTATTTCTCTAACCATTCCAAGTCCTGAATTATTAAATAAAAGTATAATAAGTTTAATCCCATATTCTGCAATTGTTCCTAATTCAAACATACTCATTTGGAAGCCCCCATCCCCCATAACTGCAATAACCTGTCTTTTTGGGGATGCTATTTTGGCACCAGTTGCAGCTGGAATGGAATAACCCATGGTTCCAAGTCCACCAGAGGTAAAGAAGTTCCTTTTACTTACTATGCTGTAATTTCTGGCACTCCATATCTGATTTTGTCCCACATCTGCTGTTAAAATTGCATCCTCCTCTGCTATTTTAGATAAGATATTCAAAATAACCTTTGGGTCAGCCTTTCCTTCAACACCCCTTGAATCAAATTGAGCTTTTTTCATATTGATTAAATCTTCAGTCCAAGCTTTTGAAGTCACCGGTTCAATTTCATTAATCATTTCAGTAAGTATATTTTTCAAGTCCCCAACCACAGGAATTGTTGGACCAAGATTTTTACCTATTTCCGCCGGATCTATGTCAATATGAATTATTTCTGCATCCTTTGCAAATTTTGAACCAGCAGTAGCTCTGTCTGCTATCCTTGTTCCAAGTAGAATAAGCATATCAGCTTCAGAAACTGCTTTATTGGCATTTGGAAAACCGTGAGAACCTATTAACCCCAGGTAAAAATCGTTGTCCTGATTTATCCCGTCCTTTCCCATCAAGGTATGAACTACAGGTATTTCAGCTTTGTTAACAAATTCCTGAAGCTCGTTCTTTGCACCGCTTGAAATAACTCCGCCCCCTACACATATTAGTGGTCTTTTACAGTTTTTCAATGCCTCTAATGCCTTTTTTATCTGCCCCTTATGTCCGTTTACAGTTGGCTTATATCCTCTTATATTCACTTCTTTTGGATAGTAAAAATCAATTTCTTCCTGCTGAATATTAACAGGAATATCTATTAAAACAGGTCCTGGTCTTCCGGTTTTAGCTATATAAAAGGCTTCTTTTATAATCCTTGGTATATCCTTTGGGTCTTCTACAAGATAATTGTGTTTGGTAAAGGAATCAGTAGCACCCTTTACATCCGCCTCTTGAAATACATCCTTTCCAATGAGATTTGATCTTACCTGGCCTGTAATTGCCACAAGGGGTATTGAATCCATGTAGGCTGTAGCTATAGCAGTAATAAGATTTGTTGCACCTGGCCCGGATGTAGCTATACAAACTCCTGCGGTTTCCAAAGCCCTGGCATAGCCGCTGGCACAATGTCCTGCTGCCTGTTCATGCCTCACTAAAATATGTTTTATATCAGATTCTTTTAAGGCTTGGTATAGGGGCACTACAGTTGCTCCAGGATATCCAAATACAACTTTAACATTTTCTTCTTTTAAACATTTTACTATTGCTTCGGAAACTTTCATTGCTCTGCCTCCCACTACTTATTTTTTACCCATGGCATCATTTTTCTTAATTCTTTGCCAACCTCTTCAATTTGCTGATTTTTTTCCATATTTCTTACAGCATTGAAAAATGGCCTGTTTACCTGGTTTTCCACCAACCAGTTTCTTGCAAAGGTACCATCCTGTATTTCATTTAATATGGTTTTCATACCATTAACGCTTTCTTCAGTTATAACTCTTTTCCCGCTTACATAATCACCGTATTCAGCGGTATCGCTTATTGAATATCGCATATAGCTTAAGCCCCCTTCATTCATAAGGTCTACTATAAGCTTCATTTCGTGCATACACTCAAAATATGCACTTTCCGGCTGATATCCTGCGTCCACCAAGGTTTTAAATCCCGCCTTGATTAACTCTGATACACCACCGCAGAGAACAGCTTGTTCTCCAAATAAATCAGTTTCGGTTTCTTCCTTGAATGTGGTTTCAAGAACACCAGCCCTGGATCCGCCAATACCCTTTGCATAAGCTAATGCATATTCCTTTGCTTTCCCGGTGTAATCCTGGTGAACTGCAATTAGACAAGGTACACCTCTCCCCTCTGTATACTGACTTCTTACGGTATGACCTGGTCCTTTAGGAGCTACCATAAAAACATCAATATCAGCTGGCGGTTTAATCTGACCATAGTGAATATTAAAACCGTGTGCAAATATCAAAGCCTTACCTTCCTTAAGAACCGGTTCAATACTTTCCCTGTAAACAAAGGGTTGTTTTTCATCTGGTAATAGTATCATTATAAAATCAGCCATAGACGCTGCTTCCTTTACTTCATACACTTTAAGCCCTGCATCCTCTGCAATTTTCCATGATTTGCTTCCTTTATATAATCCAACTAGGACCTCAGCACCACTTTCCTTTAGATTTAGTGCATGTGCATGTCCCTGACTTCCGTAACCTATTATTGCAACCTTTTTTTCTGTAAATAAATTAAAATCAGCATCCTTTTCGTAATACATTTTTGCCATTTCAATTCCTCCTAAAATAATTTATAATTAATTTTCACTGGCCAAGTAAAAATAATAAACATAAAAAAACAGACCTTTCCCTGGGGCGAAAAGTCTGTCGCGGTACCACCCAATTTATAACTCAATTAAAATAACGGTATTTACACCGGCTCAGCTTACTTTATTCAGCCTGCAGCTCAAGGATGAGTTTCAATACCTGTATATATGGGCTCCCACCTTTCTCCCACTCTCTTTAAAATACATAAATATTTACTTAGTCCTGTCATAGCTATATATTAAATTTTAAAAATAAAAAACAGACCCTTCACCTGGGGCGAAAAGTCTGTCGCGGTACCACCCAATTTATAACTTAATTGAAATAACGGCTTTTACACCGGCTTAGCTTACTTTATTCAGCCTGCAACTCAAGGGTGAGGTTCAAAATGTATACTTATGGGTTTCCACCTTGCCCCACTCTCTTTAAAGTACTTAACAAATTTACTTTTCCCTGTCTTAGTTTTTGATATATTGTTTAAAACTTTATCACTTTTTAATTGATGTGTCAACACTTTTATATTTACAACTTACTTTTTTTATAAAAACCTCTATTAACTTTGGATCAAATTGTATTCCTGCATTTCTTTCAAGTTCCTTTTCCGCTTCCTCGAAGGTTAATGCATTTTTATAAGTCCTTTCACTGGTCATGGCATCAAAGGCATCTGCTATTGCAATGATTCTTGACTGAAAAGGTATTTCTTCATTTTTCAGCCCTTTAGGATATCCGGTGCCATTCCATTTTTCATGATGAGCAAGAACGTATTCCGCCATTTCAGCCATCTCATTAACTGTACTTAATATTCTGTAACCTATTTCAGGGTGCCTTTTTATTTGTTCCCATTCATCTGGAAGGAGCTTCCCTTCTTTGTTTAATATAGACTCCTCTATGGCGATTTTTCCAATGTCATGAAAAAGGCCAACAGTTCTAAGTTCTTCTACTTCACCATCGGATAAATTCAGTGCCTTGGCTAAATCAGCACATATGGCTGAAACTCTATGAGAGTGAGCTTCCTCTCGTTTATTTTTTTCATTTAGAGTTTTAATAATTGCAGTTATGGTTTTACCACGCATACTAGGACTCTCATATAACTTTTGCTTATACATAAAATCCTCAGCTAGTTTAAAAATCTCCTGATTACTTATGTTTGGAGAGTCCTTTGTAGCCCATCCAAAAGATGCAGATAAAGCAATTGATTCAACTTTTTCATTTACTGACATATCTTTAATTCTTTTTATTATTTTACCTGCTTCTAAATAGCTGGTGGAAGGCAAAAGCATAACATATTCATCTCCCCCAAATCTTGCTACAATGTCATCTGCCCGACATGCCTTAGATATAATGTGTGCGATCTTGATAATAATTTTATCACCAACAATGTGCCCAAATGAATCATTAACCAGCTTTAATCCGTTCACATCTGCTACAACCAAGGTAAGGGGATAATTCCTTGGAACATCCATGCGCTTTAGTTCTTCTTCAAAAAACCTCCTATTATAGAGGCCTGTAAGTTGATCGTGATAACTTAGATACTCCAGTTCATGCTCCATCTTTTTTCTTTCGCTGATATCCCTGCAGCTTGCATGAAGAACCATATTACCATTAAGTATAATAGAAGTAAGCATAACTTCTACCGGAAATACTGTTTCGTCAAATTTTTTGAGCCACCATTCAAATTTATATTTTCCATTTTTTATGGCTAATTTCTCAATTCTCTCAGTTTCATCTTTTGAGGACTTTCCATCAGGCTGATTTGGAGTTGAGATTTCGAAGATATTCTTCCCCAATATATTTTCCTTTTTACTACATCGAAATAATTCTAATGCTGCTGGATTACAATCAATTATTTCGCTATTTCTTACCAGCAGTATAGTATCTGAAGAGCCTTCAAAAAGAGTTCTAAAGGTATATTCACTCTTCTTTAAAAATTCATTTAGCTCCATAATTTCTTTTCTTGATTTTTTACTCTCGGTTATGTCTCTGAAAATAAGTAAAATATCATTTTCTCCGCAATTTACAGCTCTTATTTCACAATACTTTTCTACATTTTCAAAATAATACCTGTATTCATATTCTATTACTTCTTTGCTATTGAACACATCTTTGATGTTTTCGTTATAAAATTTATAAATCCAATCAGGCTCAATCTCGTTTAAATTCTTATTTATTAAATTTTTACTTATATTTAACAACATATTTCTACCAATGCTGCAGTCAATAATTTTTCCGTCATTTCCAATAAGCATTAATAAATCTGGAATAGCCTCCAAAATTGCTTTGTTTTTTGACTGGATGTACTCAAGCTCTGAAAGTCTCTTCTGAAGTTCGGGATAGTAGCTCTTTTTTATTGAATGTTCCCCTAAGCCCACTATTTTATCTCTTAAATCACTAAACCCGGCTTCATAATCATAGTATTCGTTCATATATAGCCCCCACCTCTCCAATTTTAGGTACCCTTGGATTAGTCACCATGCAGCAGTCCTTCATAGCATTAAATTCTAAATGGGCTATTTTTCCTTTTGAAATTCCAATAGTTTTAAAGTCTTTAGGTATGTTCATACTTCCTGTTAAGTTGTCTATATATTCAAGGAGTCTATCCTTTATATTATCTTTTGACATGTCTATGCCTAGTGCTGCCGCCACAGCCTCATATCTTCCATGAACGTAGTCATAGTTATAATCTATTATATGTCTTAACAATACTGCATTGCACTCTCCATGAGGAAGATCTGTAAGGCCCCCTAAACTATGTGCCATAGCATGTACAGCACCAAGGCTTGCATTAGAAAAGGCTAGTCCGGCATGAAGACTGCCAAGCATAAGCTTGCTGAGTGATTTTATATCGTTTTTATTGTTATATGCTTTTTGAACATACTTTGATATTAGCCTAATTGATTCTAAGGCATGTACATCCGTAATTGCTGACTGCGCAGTAGATACATAGGCTTCTATAGCATGTGTTAAAGCATCCATTGCAGTACATGCTATCAAGTATTCTGGAAGTGTTGTTAAAAGGACAGGATCTATTAAAGCTGCATCAGGAACCAATGTTTTACTTACCAATGCCATCTTTACATATTCTTTTGTGTTTAAAATTATAGCAAATTGTGATACATCAGCAGAGCTTCCACATGTGGTTGGAATGCACAGTATAGGTGAACTTGGAATATCAACCATGTCTATCCCTTGGAAGGCTTCTATTGGTTTATTATTTGTATGCACTATACCTATACCTTTTGCACAATCAATAACACTGCCTCCCCCTAAGGCAATAATTATATTGCACTTTTCTTCGGTGAAAAGTCTTGCACCCTCCATTACCTCAAAATCTCTAGGGTTAGAATGAAGATTACTGTAAACCACACTTTTTATATTAGCTCTATCCAACTCACCAATTATATCTTCAAGCCAGCCAGCTTCTATAACTCCCTTATCAGTAACAACAAGGGCCTTTGATACTCCAAAATTATTTGCATAGTTTCCAATCATTCTTCTAGCATTTACTCCATAAATAAATTCAGGAACAACAAATTTTCTTAATTCCAACTCGTTATACAAGATAATCCCCCTCCCCTGCTTTATTTAAATCTTAAAACAATTTTAACAATTTTATGAAAGTTCTGCAATTTATTTATGAAATTTGTCGAATTTTATTTTATTAAACATCATTGTTAATTGTACTTTGTTTTTTATCATTCTTATTATGATTTTTACCTTCGTTGGCAATTGTGCTATTACCCTTAGACTTAATATTTCTAGAGACTTTTTTATCTATTTGACTATCTTTTGCCATTATATCACTCCTCAACTTTTTTATTTCCTGTTTTAGCCTTGCCATTTATTTCAGGTACTGGTGCTATGCTGTTTTTTTCAAATTTATTCTTTTTATTGCTTTCTGTGCCATGGGGATCACTAGGATCTGGTCTCCTCATACCTGCTTTTGCCATTTAATTACCCCTTTCCTAAATAATATATAGTATCTGCAATAAAAAAAAACCTTATGCATAAAATTATGCATAAGGAGATTTTTAGTAGTTTAGTGGATACTTTTTGCAAAGAGCTAAAATTTCCTCTTTAACATCCTCAAGATTTCCATCTTTATTTTCAATAGTTCTATTTATAAGATATGCTATCTTTTTCATTTCTTCTTCTTTAAAGCCTCTTGTTGTGCAGGCAGGAGTTCCTATTCTTATTCCACTTGTTATATTAGGGCTTAAGGTTTCAAATGGAATTGTATTTTTATTAACAGTTATTCCTACACTGTCCAAAAGAACTTCAGCTTCTTTGCCTGTAATTCCTTTTGGTGTAAGATCTAATAGCATTAAATGGTTGTCTGTTCCACCAGAAACTACTCTGAATCCATAGTTAACAAGTTCCTCAGAAAGTACCTTTGCATTTTTAACCACTTGGGCAATATATGTTTTATAATCATCTTTGAGAGCTTCTTCAAAGCATACTGCTTTAGCGGCAATAGTGTGCATTAATGGCCCTCCTTGTATTCCTGGGAATATAGCCTTGTCTATCTTTGCAGCATATTCAGCTTTGCAAAGTATAGCACCACCTCTTGGTCCTCTTAAAGTTTTATGAGTAGTAGTTGTTACAAAATCGCAGTAAGGAACTGGTGTAGGATGAGCCCCAGTAGCAACAAGACCTGCAATATGAGCCATGTCTACCATTAAATAAGCTCCAACTTCATCAGCAATTTCTCTTAATTTTACAAAGTCTATAGTTCTTGGATAAGCGCTTGCACCTGCAACAATCATCTTTGGCTTTACCTCAAGTGCAATTTCTCTTACCTTATCATAATTTATCATCTCTGTTTCTTTATCCACACCATATGAAGTGAAATTATAAAGTTTTCCTGAAAAGTTAACAGGACTTCCATGAGTTAAATGACCACCATGGCTTAAATCCATACCAAGAACTGTATCTCCTGGATTTAACATTGCAGTGTATACTGCCATATTTGCCTGGGAACCTGAGTGAGGCTGTACATTAGCATGTTCTGCCCCGAAAAGCTGTTTCATTCTGTCTCTGGCTATGTCTTCCACCACATCTACAAATTCACATCCACCATAATATCTTTTGGAAGGATATCCTTCTGCATACTTATTGGTTAAAGGGGAGCCCATAGCCTCCATAACAGCCTTACTTGTGAAATTTTCAGAAGCTATTAACTCAATAGTGGTTTCCTGTCTGTTAATTTCCTTTTGAATCGCTTCAAAAATTTCCGGATTGTTTTTTTCAATTTGCTCAAATTTCATATTAACACCCCTTTTTTTAACTTCTTATCATTATAATACTATTTTATAAAAAATTCAATAAAAAAAACGTGAAATAATTATCTATTTCACATTTTAAAAGCCTATTTATTATTTAATTAAAACCTTCCCCTTTTTTATCTCTAGTCATTAATTCAAAAACTGCTGTTTTGCAATCCTTATTTTCAAAAAGCACCTTATATAATGCATCTGTAATTGGCATTTCAATCTGAAGTTCTTCTTTAAGCTCATAAAATGACTTACATGCTTTTATACCTTCTACAACCATACCTACCTTTTCGATTGCTTCTTCTGCAGTAGCCCCCTGTCCTATAAGTATTCCAGCCCTTCTGTTTCTGCTGTGCATACTTGTACAGGTTACAATAAGATCACCCATACCTGTAAGGCCTGAGAAAGTTTCATATTTACCACCAAGCTTTGTTCCAATTCTTATTATTTCTGTCATTCCTCTTGTCATCAAAGCAGCTTTAGTATTGTCTCCAAAGCCTATTCCATCTGAAATTCCAGCTGCAAGTGCTATTATATTTTTTACAGCTCCTCCAATTTCCACACCAATAATATCATTATTTGTATAAACCCTGAAATTATTAGTCATGAAAAGATCCTGAACCTGCTTTGCATACTCCATATTCAAAGATGTAACTACTACAGTAGTTGGTATATCTTTTGCAACCTCTTCTGCATGGCTTGGTCCTGACAGTATTACAACCGGGTTGTTTGGAAGCTCTTCATTGATAACCTGAGATAATCTTTTTTTCGTAACTGGTTCAATTCCCTTTGCAATACTTATAATAACTTGATCTTTATTTATATATCCTTTTATAGTTTTACATATATCACGTATTATGTGTGATGGTACGGCAAGTACTATATAACTGCTTCCCTCAATAGCTTTGTCAATATCATAATATGCTGTAATTCCTTCAGGAATTACAAGATCTTTTACATATTTGCTATTTCTTTTGTTAATATTTATATCATCTACAACAGAAGTTTCTCTGTCCCATACATTTACTTTAAGACCTTTTTTTGCAAGCATAACAGCTAAGGCTGAGCCAAAGCTGCCTCCTCCTATAAATGTTATATCATGCATTATCTTTTCTCCTTTCTTTCCCTAAATTCCAATTTTATACCGGTACCAGAAAAATCAAAACTATCCCTTAATCTATTTTCAAGATATCTTTCATAAGAAAAATGAAGGCATGTTGGATCATTTACGAAAAACACAAAAGTAGGCGGTTTTGTTCCAATTTGTGTTACATAATATACCTTAAGTCTTTTTAAACCTACCACAGGAGGTTCTTTCATCATTAAAGCATTGCTTACTACTTCATTTAAAACCCCAGTCTTAATCCTCTTATTGTAATTGTCATAACATTTTTTAACTACTTCAAGCAATTTATGAACTCTTTGACCTGTTTTTGCTGATATAAACAGATACTCGGCATACTGCATAAAGGATAAAGACGCTTTTAATTTTGCTTTAAACAAATCCATGGTCTTTGTTTCTTTTTCAACAAGATCCCACTTATTTACAACAACAAGTATTGCTTTGTTTATTTCATGAGCATAACCAATTATCTTTTCATCCTGATCACTTATGCCTTGAGTGGCATCCAGCATCAATATACATACATCAGCTCTTTCTATTGCTGCATATGTTCTTATAACGCTATATCTTTCTATCTCTTCTTTAACCTTGCTTTTTCTTCTTAAGCCTGCAGTATCAATAAGTGTAAATTTTCCCAAATCAGTATCAAGATAGCTGTCAATAGCATCTCTAGTTGTACCAGGAATGTCACTTACTATTACTCTTTCCTCTCCAAGAAGCTTATTTATAAGAGATGATTTGCCTACATTAGGTTTACCAACAAAGGCTATCTTTATGTACTCATCTTCCTCTTCTTCAGATATACCTTCACTGAAATTTTCAACAACCCTGTCGAGCATATCTCCAAGACCTAAGCCTTGAGCTGCTGAAATTGTAATAGGGTCTCCAATTCCAAGATTATAAAATTCATAGGCATTATCCTCTTCTTTGAGACTGTCAACCTTGTTTACTACTAGCACAACAGGTTTTTTGCTCTTTCTTAACATCTGGGAAACTTCCCTGTCTGCAGGTGTTAAACCTTCCTTGCCATCAACAATAAAAATTATAACATCTGCAGTCTCTATTGCAATCTGCGCCTGCCTTCTCATTTGTGATATTATTATATCTTCATTTTCAGGTTCAATACCACCAGTATCAATAACTGTGAAATTATATTTCAGCCAGTCTGCCTCTGCGTATACTCTATCCCTGGTTACTCCCGGAGTATCCTCTACAATTGATATTCTTTTTCCTGCAAGTTTATTAAAAAGTGTGGATTTGCCTACATTAGGTCTTCCCACAATTGCAACTATCGGTTTTCCCATTATTGTACCTCCTCACAATACATGTTTATAATATCTATTAAATCTTCACCTGTGTAATCACAGATTAATATTTTTCTATTTAGCTTTTCCTCCAATTGATTCACTGTAGTATCATCAAGGAAAACTTTTGTTTTTGAATCACATGGCTCATAACCTTTTCTAAGCATAGTATCAGGTATCAAGATATATTTTGAAAGAGAAAAAGCTTCCGCCTCCTCAATTATATCCTTTCCAGTTATTAATCCAGCCACAGTGATAGTTTCTCCAAAGAAATTATTTTTTACCTTCATTACATTTATTAGTATTTTATTATTTATATTATTGATTTGTTCTGCTGCTTTACATAATTCATTATATGATGATACACCTGTAACAAAAGTAAATTCACCTTTTAAATTTTTATTCAAATTGATTAAAGAATTATTGATGTTGTCATGAAATGCCCTTATTATACCTACTCCATCTTCAAGCTGATGAAATCCTTCATAAAATTCAGCAGTTGGCACTTCTATATCAGCCAAAACATAAAACTCATCAGAAAGTCTTAAAAACTGCTTTCCACATTCTGATATAAAATATTCTTGCAGTCTTTTTGCATTCTCAATTTCAATTGATGCAGAATTTCTATCATATAAAGTTAGATTGAATAAGCCTTCTCTGAATTTTGTTAGTCCAATTGGAACAGCAGCAACATTTTGAACAGCAGGATACAATTTAAATAAATCCATGGCTGTTTTTTCAAGTTCAGTTCCATTATTTATTCCAGGACATAATACAATCTGACAATTAATTGCAATTCCTGCAGCAGCTATTTTTTCAAGCCTTTTATATACATTTCCTGCAAATTTATTACCTAGCATTTTTACTCTTAAATCAGGATTTGTTGTATGCACAGATACATTAATTGGACTTATCCTATATTTTATTATTCTATCAATATCCTCATCAGTTAAATTTGTTAGGGTTACGAAATTCCCTTGTAGAAATGAAAGTCTTGAATCGTCATCTTTAAAATATAATGTATCACGCATTCCCTTTGGAAGCTGGTCTATAAAACAGAATATGCAGTTATTGCTGCACCTTTTTGCCTTATCCATTATTGATTCCTTAAATTCAACCCCAAGATTTTCATCATACTCTTTTTCAACTTGAATTTCCCATATCTCCCCATTTGATTTTTCAACCTCTAGGAGAATATATTCATCTGCCATTAAAAACCTGTAATCGAGAATGTCTTTTACTTCCTGGCCGTTTATACTTATTATTTTATCTCCGATTTCAAGTTCAAGTTCAAAAGCAAGACTTCCCGGGTCAATTTTAGAAATTTCGCTGCTCATATTTTCACTCCTAAATGCATGTGCATTATTATCCATAGTAATATTACATTATTGAAAGTAATTAGTCAACATAATAAAAAACCTCCAATTGGAGGTTTACATAAATAAATTTAATATGTATATTATCAAACCTGATATTGCAGCACAAGTCGGTATTGTTACAAACCAAGCAGTAACAATATCCTTTGCAATGCCCCATCTAACAGCTGAAAATCTTTTTGATGCTGCCACACCCATAATTGAAGTTGTTACAATATGAGTAGTACTTACTGGAGCATTTAGCATTGTTGCTGTAAATATTACTGCAGATGCACCAAGTTCGGCAGAAAAACCATTTACCGGGGCTATTTTAGCCATACCTGAACCCATTGTCTTTATAATTCTTTTGCCCCCAAAACTTGTACCAAGTGCCATTGCTGCAGCACAAGATATTTTAACCCAGTCTGGAACAGCGAATTGAGCTATCATGCCGCCGCTAACCAATGCCATAGTTATAATACCCATTGATTTCTGAGCATCATTTCCACCATGGTTAAACGCTAAAAGCATTGCAGAACATATTTGAGCTTTTGAAAAAATCTTTGTTACAGTTGCAGGTTTTGTTTTACGTAATATAAAATAATTTATAGTCATAAACGTAAATCCTACAGCAAACCCTATTATTGGTGATAAGAAAAGCCATAAAATTACCTTATTAAAAAGTGTACCCCAGCTTATTATTGATATAGATCCTTTAAAAGCTATTGCAGCTCCCACAAGTCCACCTATTAGTGCATGGGATGAACTACTTGGAATTCCATAGTACCAGGTAATTATATTCCATATAATAGCACCTAGCAGCGCAGCAAGAACAACCTCTAAAGTTACCATGCTTGGATTTACTATTCCGCTTCCTATTGTTTTAGCAACTTTTACATTAATAAATGCTCCCACAAAATTCAGCACTGCAGACATGAATACAGCCTGTTTAAGGGTTAAGACTCTGGTAGAAACAGAGCAGGCTATTGCATTTGCACTGTCATGGAAGCCGTTAATAAAGTCGAAAATCAGTGCTGTAACAACAATTATACCTGTTAATAAAACTACGTAATTAGGCATTTTTCATTACGATTCCTTCCACAGCATTTGCTACATCTTCGCAGGCATCCAATGTATTTTCAAGGGACTCATATATTTCTCTAAGCTTTATTATTTCTAGCACTGGAAGATCACTTCTAAATAAGTCTTTTATAGCCTGTCTTGATATTTTATCTCCATCTTCTTCTATTCTGTTTACCTCGATAATTTTTTTAGTTAATACTTTGTTGCCTTTCATGTTCTTAATTTCGTCCATAATGCATGAAACTTCTCTGCAACCTTCTACTATAAGTTCTGCTAAATCTCTAGCTTGTTTAGTAGGCTTGGTTAAATTCAACATGACAAATCTACTGGATGTATATTCAATGCAATCAATTATATCATCCATGCTCTTTGATATTGAATAAATATCCTCTCTATCAAAAGGTGTTATAAACGTTTTGTTTAGTTGTTCTATTATTTTATGCTGGATTTTATCACCATCATGTTCAAGATCTTTAATTTTTTTCAGTTTATCCTCACAGAAAACCTCATCATTCATAAACTCCAACAGCATCTCCGAAGCCTCACAAGCCTTGTGTGCAGTCTCACGAAAAAACTCGAAAAATTTATCCTCTTTTGGACTTAAGCTAAACATATATTAAATACCTCCCGTATTCTCAATCATTTTCAAACGAATAAAGTATAACACAATTTCAAATAAAATGAAACAGGTAAATTAACATTCTTAACATAAACATAACATAAATGAAGCATAAAAAAAAGACCATAATTGGTCTTTTTTAATCATTTAAATCCACTAATTCACCTGTTACAAGATAAACTGTCCATTCACATATATTGGTTACATGATCTGCAACCCTTTCAAGGTTTTTAGCTACAAAAAGAAATTGTGTCCCTTGATTTATTGTTGAGTTATCCTTAGTCATTAATTCAAGAAGGTCTCTGAATATTTTTTTGTAATATCCATCAACTTCATCATCTAACTTGCATATATCCAGAGACGCTTTCACATTTCCTTCTACAAAGGCATCAAGTGCCTGTTTTATCATAACTTCAACTAAAGATGCCATTTTAGGTATATCTATTAATTCTTTTATATAGTTTTCATTCTTTAACCTTTTTACTACTTTTGCCACATCTACTGCATGGTCGGCGATCCTCTCAAGGTCTGTAATTATTTTGCTGCAGGTAAAAATTGTTCTCAAATCGATAGCTAATGGCTGCTCTTTCCCAATAAGCCTTATACATTTATTTTCAATTTCCTTTTCAAAATTATCAACCAAATCGTCATTTGCTATAATTTGTTCAGCTAAATTGATATCCTTTTGAACGAGTGCCTCTATACTTTGATGTATTTGTTTTTCTACTATACTGCCCATTCTTATAATATCATCATTTAGCTGTTCAAGGGCAAAATCAAATCCTTTTCTTGTCAAATATATCACCCCTATTCACTTATAATATTTAAAGGTATTTTTACTGTAAAGGTGCTTCCTTTGCCTAAAGTGCTTTCTACATCAATTGTTCCATTTAAACTTTTAACTATATGCTTCACAATTGCTAGTCCAAGCCCTGTGCCTCCTTGTTCCCTAGACCTTGCTTTATCAACCCTGTAAAATCTTTCAAATAGTCTGTCTAAATGTTCCTTGGCTATCCCAGTTCCATTATCTTTAACACTTATAATGCAATTATTATTATCCATTTCGGTTAAAATATTTACACAGGTATTTTCACCGGAATACTTTATTGCATTATCCACAAGGTTAATGAGCATTTGCTTAAACCTGTCACTATCCCCTTTAATATCCGGAAGAAGCATTCCTTCCTTGAAAATCTTTATACCTTTTTTATCAGCATTATTTTTAACAAGTAAAATAACGTCGTCAATTATCTTGTTTATATTTACTATCTCATTCTTAATAATTTTTGTACTTTCTATATGAGCCAAAACAAGGATATCATCTATAAGCCTTGTTAATCTGTCTGCTTCTTCATTTATAATACTTAAAAATTTATCTCTTGTTTCTTTATCATCCACATATTTTAAAGTTTCTGAAAACCCTTTTATTGATGTTAAAGGTGTTTTAAGTTCATGAGTTACATTGGTAACAAATTGAGATCGTATATTTTCCAGCCTCTTAATATCAGTAACATCGTGAATAACACCTACAATACCTAAAAATTTATCACCACTCATAATATCTGCTGTTTTAATCCTAAGTTCCCTTTTTTCAGGCCAAAATATTGTTATTTCCTTATTTTCTTCTTTGTTATGCAAAATATCCTCAAGTTCAAAATCCCTTATATTGTTTAGTAACTTTTCACCTACAATATCCTTATGGATATCAAACAGCTTCTTTGCATAAGGGTTTATTAACATAACCTTATTATCCCTGTCAATTGCAATAACCCCGCTATCCATACTTTTTAATACTGCCTCAAGTTTAGTTTGCTTGTCTAGGGAATCATTGAAGGAATTTTCAAGTTTATCCGCCATTCTATTAAATGTATTAGATAAATCACCAATCTCATCCTTTGATTTAACATTAACCCTCTTATTGAAATCACCCTTTGCAATTTCATATGTGGCATGTTCAAGATCTTTAATAGGTTTAACAATTGCCTGGGACAACTTGGAGGATATTAAAAATGTTATAAAAAGCACAGTAAGCATTACAAAAAAATAATACTGAATATATGTAAATTCAAAAGCATTTATTGCTTTCATTGTCATTGCACTTCTTATTATATATCCATCACCAAAGCTTGTAGCAAAATATAATGTTTCTTTACCGGTGGTTTTACTCAGTCTTATGCTGTAACCTGTACCTCCGCTTCTTGATGCAACCACTTCCGGTCTGCCGTTATGATTATCCATAGTTTCTGCGTCTACCAGGGAGTCACCTAAAACATTGCCATTCTTATCAATAAGTGTTTGTCTGATATCATCATTCTTTATGTTTTCTTTAAAAAACTTTACCTTATCATTTATTTCATTACTTTTTAGAACATTAATTATCAATTCATTGTTTAAAAGCAAACTCTGCTTAATATTGTCCACATATTCATAATTTGATATGAAAATAACTAATGTTATACAAATTATTAGTGAAAATAACACAGATGCAATCATCGAAGCTAAAATTTTCTTTTTCATTTTCACACCACTATTCTTCCATATTGAATCTATATCCCACACCTCTAATTGTTTCAATAAATTTAGGATTCTTATCATCATCCTCGATTTTTTGTCTTAAATGTCTAATATGTACATCAACAGTTCTTGTTTCCCCTATATATTCATAACCCCAAATTTTATCCAATAAAAGTTCCCTGGTTAAAACTCTGCCTTTGTTTTTTATAAGCATTTCAAGGAGTTCAAACTCCTTTAAAGTCAAATCAACCCTTTGGTTTTCCTTGGTAACCTCATGTTTTTCGAAGTCTATTGATATGTCATTGAATATTAAGTTTTTAGAAACCGTTCTTAAGGCTGTTCTTCTTAGAACCGCCTTAACTCGAGCCATAAGCTCCCTTACTCCAAATGGCTTTGTAACATAGTCATCAGCTCCAAGTTCCAACCCTAATACCCTGTCAAATTCTTCGCCCTTTGCAGTTAACATAATTATTGGAGTATCTGAAACCTCACTATTTCGTCTAACTTCTTTGCAAACCTCAAATCCATCTATTCCCGGAAGCATTATATCTAGAAGCACCAAGTCAGGATTCGTTTCCTTTATAATTTTAATTGCATCCATACCATTATCAGTTTCAATTATATTGTACCCCTGATTTTTTAAGTTGAAACTTATAAGTTCTCTTATATGAGCTTCATCCTCTACTACGAGTATTTTTTCTTCAGCCATGTGAACACCCCCATTATTTTATGTAAATAAATGAAAATAACCTTTTATCAGTTTCCCCTCTTCTGTATGAGTATAGCTTTGGATTTTCACTGCAATGTGTACAACATTCAATAGATTTAATTTTATTTTCATCAATATTTATGCTTTTTAATTGTTGTACAATGCATTTTACCATGCTTAATTTATTTTTATTAAATATATTTTCATCTTTATACAATCCATCATTTTTAAACTTCTCAATAACTTCAGTTCCAACTTCATAGCAGCAATCTTTAATATGTGGTCCAATATATATTTTCAAATTTTCCTTGTTTGAACCAAATTCTGTTATCATCTTCTCAATGGTCTTAAGTACAATTTTGCTGTGAGTTCCTCTCCAGCCGCTATGGATTGCAGCTACCACCTTCTTATCAATATCAAAAATCAATACAGGTACACAATCTGCAGTAAATACTCCTACCCCTACATTAACTCTATCTGTGATTATTGCATCACCCTCCATTGTACGGCTATTATAAACCTGAACAATGTCACTATGACACTGATTTAAAAAACCTATATCCTCCAACCCAAATATTTTTTTTAGTTTTTCAATATTTGATTTTCCTGTTTCTGTTTTTTTATAAACGTTAAAATCATTTTCTGCAGTAGAAAAGATAACCTTTCCAGCCTCTAAGTCTTCTGCAAAAAAATAATATCCTTCTAGATTTAAATATTCCATGGTCCCTCCATGCATTTTTATTTTATTTTATCATTTATTTGCATTAAAAAACAGGTATGTTTTATACCTGCTTATTTGAAATTAAATTTTTTATTTCTTCAAAAAATGTATTTACATCTTTAAACTGCCTGTACACTGATGCAAATCTAACATAGGAGACCTCATCAACTTTTTTAAGTTGTTCCATTATTATTTCCCCTATATATTCTGATGTAACTTCTGTAGGCATTTCATTATTTAATCTTTTTTCAACCTCATCCACAATGCTTTCTATCTGGCCTCTTGAAACAGGCCTTTTTTGACATGCCTTAATAAGACCATTTACAATTTTGGATCTGTCAAAGTATTCTCTGTTCATATTTTTCTTAATAACAAGAATTGGAATATCCTCTATTTTTTCATAGGTAGTATATCTTTTACTGCAACTTAGACATTCACGTCTTCTCCTTATAGACAAATCATCCTCTGTCGATCTTGAATCTACTACTTTACTTTCAAGGTATCCGCAATAGGGGCATTTCACCATTTTCACGTCCTTTGCAAAATATTTGTTAGTAAATATTATACACTATTTTTGAATTAAAACCACATCCATTCCAATCTTTTTAATGTTTTCCCAAGGTATTTGTATATTGTCATTTTTACCAAACCAGCTGGTCCTCTCAGATGGGAGTATTATGGAACTAATTTTACACTCATCTGTATCAACTTCAAAGTCTTTTATGTATCCAAGTTTCCTTCCTGAATCTATGTCAATTACCTCCATAGTTCTCAAATTATTAATTGAAAACATATTAATTTCGTTTTCCATAATCCACCTCCATATTTACCTTATATATATGCTGATAAAATATAAAAATGAGTATTTTTAATACTCATTTATACATATTTCCTCATATGCCTTAAAGCATTTTTTTCAAGCCGTGATACCTGTGCCTGGGATATTCCTATTTCATCTGCTACTTCCATTTGTGTCCTTCCATCAAAAAAACGCATATTTAATATTAATTTTTCTCTTTTGTTAAGTCTTTTCATAGCCTCCTTAATAGATATATTTTCCAGCCAGTTATCATCCAGATTTTTGCTGTCGCTTATTTGATCCATTACATATATGGCATCTCCACCATCGTGAAAAACAGGTTCAAAAAGAGAAACAGGATCCTGAATTGCATCCAAGGCAAACACTACCTCTTCTCTTGGAACTTGGAGTTCCTTTGCTATCTGTGATATTGTGGGCTCCTTGTTGTTTTCTCCTAGAAGCCGTTCTCTCACCTGCAGTGCCCGGTATGCAATATCTCTTAGAGACCTGCTTACCCGTATAGAATTATTATCCCTTAAATATCTTCGTATTTCTCCTATTATCATCGGAACAGCATAAGTTGAAAATCTAACATTTTGATTTAAATCAAAATTATCTACTGCTTTTATTAGTCCAATGCATCCAACTTGAAAAAGATCATCAGCATTTTCACCCCTGTTGTTAAACCTTTGTATTACACTAAGTACCAGTCTAAGATTTCCATTTATAAATTTATCTCTTACTTCTGTATTACCATCCTTCATCTGTTGAAGAAGTAATCTCATTTCTTTTTCCTTTAATACTGGTAACTTTGATGTGTTTACTCCGCATATTTCTACTTTGTTTATTACCATAAAGGCATCAGCTCCTTAAGAATATATCGCATTCTAATTATTTACTAAGAAGCTGAATTTTATACCAGAAGTAACTTATAACATTTTATTTATTTCTTTTTTCAATCTTTTTATAATTCTTTTTTCTAATCTGGATATGTATGATTGTGATATTCCAAGAAGGTCTGCAACTTCCTTTTGTGTCTTTTCTATAGATCCATTCAATCCAAATCTTAAATTTACTATTTCCTTTTCCCGTTCACTTAATTTTTTCATAGCTAAACATAGAAGCTGTTTATCCACCTCATCTTCAATTAAGTTATAAACCACATCGTTTTCCGTTCCAAGTATGTCTGAAAGCAAAAGCTCATTCCCATCCCAATCAATATTTAAGGGCTCATAAAATGAAATTTCTGCTTTTACTTTATTGTTTCTTCTAAGATACATTAATATTTCATTTTCTATGCACCTTGAAGCGTAGGTGGCAAGCTTTATTTTTTTGCTTGGATCAAATGTATTCACTGCTTTAATCAGTCCTATAGTGCCAACTGATACTAAATCCTCCACATTCACACCAGTATTTTCAAATTTTCTTGCAATATAAACCACAAGTCGAAGATTCCTTTCAATTAACGTGGAGCGTACACTTTCCTCGCCTAGTACCAGGTTGTTTACCAATTCTTCTTCTTCCTCCTTTGTAAGAGGAGGAGGAAGCACATCGCTTCCCCCAATATAATAAACACCTTTTGAAAATAAACCAAGCTTCCCGAGTATTTTATTTAGTAATAATATTATCTTATTCATAATCTCCCCCCTAATAATATGCCTCTTGATATTAATGCTTCATAATCACCTGCTGGACTCAAAGTTCCATTGCTGAGTGCTATAACTGCATTTACCCTTATTACTTTCTTTTCATGATACAAGTTTATGTAATCTGCCTTAAATGCTTCAAGTGTACCCTTTTCACCATTAAATATTCTATATGGAATATATAACTTTTCATAATCTTTAGAATAAAAGCATCTATAAATATCTTCATTTACAAGAATAACCGGAGTATTGGTTATGGGTTCACAAAGCTCATTCCCCGTATCTAAAAATCCCATTATACTTTTTGTTTTATCATTGGCAACAATATCAATTTTATAAATCAGTTGAGATATCTCTTTTCTATTCTTGATAAATATAACAATTCTGTTTATAGAAATAAAAAAAATCATTAATGAAACAAACAATTTTTTTATGGTGAAATTTAAAATTATACTCCCTGATATATCAACTCCTTCACTAAACTGAATGAAAATACACAATCCTGCAAGCAGCATTGAAAACATGATAAATACAATACATGCCTTAATTAAGAAAAGCTTATCCCTGGATCTAAATGCAGTGATTATCATTAAAAAAGCTACAATTAGTTTTACAGCCATAGTATTTGCTAAATTAGCTTTAGGGTAAAATAAAACCAACACATATAAACTTCCAAGAATTCCAGCAGCAAGCATTGGCAGCAGCTTAAGGTTAACTTTAAGTGTCTTTGCTGTTACCTCCAGGAGAAAGCAGTTTATTATCAAATTTTCTATTAAAAGCATATCAATATAAACTACCATATGTTCCTCCTTACCTTTGAACTTATTATATATTATATAAATTCAAAATTTTGTCATTTAAAATATGCTGCAACGGATTTTCTTTTTTCATATTTAACCATATTTCACCTATAAAATAAAAAAATCGAAAAAAAAAGTGCCTAATGGCACTTTATTTTCTTGCTCTTCTTAAAAAGGCAGGTATTTCTAAATCTTTATTTTCATAATCTGCAGTATCTGTTGCAGACTCATCTTCATAATTAATAAATGGTCCGCTTTGGCTTGGTACATTTTGAGGTAATTTTTCAGGTACAGTCTGCTTAACAGCTAGTTTAGCTGCTTTTTCAGCTTCAAATCCCGTAGCAATAACCGTAATCCTTATTTCATCCTTTATGTTTTCGTCTATAACAGCTCCAAATATTATGTTTGCATCTGGGTCTGCAGCCTGCTGAACAATTTCTGCAGCTTCATTTATTTCCAAAAGTCCTAAATCTGTTCCCCCGGTAATATTTAGTAGTACACCAGTAGCACCAACGATTGATGTTTCAAGCAGCGGACTTGAAATAGCCTGTTTTGCTGCTTCTTGAGCCCTGTTATCCCCTGTTCCTCTTCCAACTCCCATATGGGCAAGTCCTTTGTCAATCATTATTGTTCTAACATCAGCAAAGTCAAGATTAACAAGTCCTGGGATAGTAATAAGATCTGATATACCTTGAACCCCTTGTCTTAACACATCATCTGCAAGCTTGAAGGAATCCATTAAAGTAGTTTTCTTATCTACTATAGTAAGAAGCCTTTCATTAGGAATTGTTACTAAAGTGTCTACTCGGTCCTTAAGGTTCTTCATACCCATTTCTGCATGAAGCATTCTTTTCCTTCCCTCAAAAGGAAAAGGCTTTGTAACAACACCAACTGTAAGTATTCCCATAGATTTGGCTATTTCAGCAATTATTGGTGCAGCACCGGTTCCGGTTCCCCCGCCCATTCCAGCTGTTATAAATACCATATCGGAACCTTTTATTGCTTCTGCAATTTCTTCTTTACTTTCATCTGCAGCCTTCTGTCCAATTTCAGGATTCGCGCCTGCTCCTAAGCCCTTGGTTAATTTATCTCCAATCTGAATTTTTTGAGATGCCTGAGAAAGCATTAATGCCTGTTTATCGGTATTAATAGCTATAAATTCAACATTCTTAAGTCCTTCCATTATCATTCTGTTAACAGCGTTGTTTCCGCCTCCGCCGCAACCTATTACTTTAATTTGGGCAAGTCGTTCAACATCAACATCAAAATCTAGCACAATATTACCTCCTATTTAGAAAAATTCTGTAAAAAAGTTTTTTATTTTGGAAATCAAACTGTTATTCTTGTCTTTTTCATATTCTTCATATTCGTCGTCTTCATCCTCATCATAGTCATCAACTATTTTTTTAACCCATTCACTCTTCTTTTTAACAGGTGCAGGTGTCTCTGCAGCAGGTCTTGATTTCATTGAACTGCTTACATCATGTATTACCCCTGCAGCTGAAACATATAGCTGACTATTTGGATCCGAATATTGTATATTTCCTATTCTGAAAGGCTTGTCAAGAATACTTTTTCCATACTCTTCAATTCCTTGAAATAAAGAAATACCTCCACCAACAATAACTATACCTGTTATATCGTTATAAATCCCTGAACCTTTAAGCTTCTTGTCAATTAACATGAGAATTTCTTCAACTCTGGCTTCTATTATTTGTTTTAAAATATCCAAATCAACTTTAATAGCATTATTAAAATCTGCTTTTACCTGAACCAGAGTATTGTTATTTGAATCATGACCCTTGAATCCATATTTGTTCTTAAGGAACTCAGCCTGGGAGAACGGTATTTTTAAACAAACTGCTATATCATTTGTAATGGCATTCCCGCCTAGGGATATATGGTCATTATAAACAATATTACCTTCCTTGAAAACAGAAATATTTGAAGTATCTGCACCAATATCAAGTAGTGCCACACCCCTGTCTATTTCCTCAGGGTTCAATACAACCTCAGACTCTGCAATAGGTTGAAATATAACACCTTTTACTTTTATGCCTGCATTATTAAGGCTCTTGAACATATTGTTTACCACTGTGGATTGAGCAATAACAAGCTGTGCATCAAGTTCAAGCCTCAATCCGCTCATGCCGATTGGGTCCTTAATTTTATCATAACCATCTATTATGTACTGATTTGGTATAACACCAATTATTTCCTTATCAGAAGGAATAGTTACGATTTTACATGCCTTAACTACTCTTTTAACATCATTATCTTGTATTTCTCTGTTTTCAGAGGATACTGCAACTATGCCCTTGTTCATAACCAATTCGCTTATTACACCAGGAAAAGAAATATATGCTTCTGTAATGCTGGAATCGATCATTCCTTCAAGTTGCTTTATACTATCCTTTATACTATCACAGGTTTTATCTATATCTACCACAATACCTTTTTTAACACCGCTGCATTTTGCACAGGTAGCTCCTATTATTTGAAGTTTACCAAGCCTGTCCTGTTTTCCCGCAGCAGCACATACTTTAGACGAACCTATGTCTATTCCTACAATATATTCACTCATTAAGAACTTTTCCCCCCTCGTAAGAGAACCTTTAATTATAATATATTCAACATGGATTCCAATTTTCCTCTTATATTTTAACATATTTTAATAAAAACTCAAATAAAATTAAATATTATTAAAACAAAATAGTTCAATTATTACTTTATAAAGTAATAATAAATATTTATGTATATATTCTTATATTTATAAATATTATTTAAACATTTAAACTTGACGAAATTAAAGAAAAACGGAGGAAAACGCACCATTATAAGGGCTATCAGTTCCTATTCAGCTTATTAATTCTTTATATCAATTATTGCAAGATTGGGAACATTGCATATTATTACATTTTGTGTTATCATACAATCATTGAACACAAATAAATTGTTGTAGAACAGTTTATAAAAGGGGGTAGTTGCTATGAAGCACTACGAACTAATATTTTATCTTGATCTAACACTGCTTCATAAAAAAGACGAGTCTTTCGGATAAAGTTTCTGTTTATATTTTTAACAATATAAATGGGAGGTATAATTATGGAAATTATTAAAACAAAGAAGCCAAGCTCAAAAAACAATGATAAGAATAGCAGCCAGAAATCAAAGACAATGTCTGCTGTAAGTGGGCAGAGCTGTTTAAAAATGTATGATTATATGATATTATAAATAAAAAATGTCGGATATCCGACATTTTTTTATTTATTTTATAATGAAATTAATCTTAAAAGCATTTCCCGGTCTACTGCAGAATTAAGTGCATCTTCCTGGGTAATAATTTTCTTTTTATATAGTTCCGCAAGGGACATATCCATTGTTTTCATGCCATATTTTGCTCCCGTTTGAATAGACGACTCTATCTGATATGTTTTACCTTCTCTTATCATATTTTGTATAGCTGAGGTAGTCTTTAATATTTCTAATGCACATACCCTTTCACTATTATCAGCTGTTGAAAGAAGCTGTTGGGATATGATACCATTCAATACTGCAGCCAGCTGAACTCGAACTTGCTGCTGCTGATGTGGTGGAAATACATCTACAATTCTGTTTATGCTCTTTGCAACTCCAACAGTATGTAACGATGAAAGAACAAGATGCCCTGTTTCAGCTGCTGTTAAAGCTACTGAAATTGTATCCATATCTCTAAGTTCACCAATCAATATAACATCCGGATCTTCTCTTAGCACTGCTTTTAATGCACTATTGTAGTTTCTTGAATCCTTGCCAATTTCTCTTTGTTCTATTATGGATTTATCATGTTTATGCAAAAATTCTATAGGATCTTCCAAGGTTATAATATGAGCAGCCTTGTTTTCGTTTATTTCATTTACCATAGCCGCCAAGGTTGTACTTTTACCACTTCCAGCAGGGCCTGTTACAAGTATTAGTCCTCTTTTTTCAAGAGCAAGCTCTTTAACAACATTAGGATGGCCTAGAGAGCTTATGCTTGGAATTTTAAGCCCAACAACCCTGATAGCTATAGAGATACTGCCCCTTTGCTTAAAAATGTTCATTCTGAATCTTCCAATACCAGGTATTGAATAAGATGCATCCACTTCATATAGTTCACTTAAGGATCTATAATCATCCCCTAAGATTTCTTTGGCAAATTTTTCTGTATCTTCAGGAACTAATTTATCTTCTTCCAATCTGACTAATTTACCATTAATTCTAATTACAGGCTGAGACCCGGCAACCAAGTGCAAGTCTGACCCATTCTTTTTGATAGTGGTTTCTAATAACACATCAAGTTTCATAATATTAAACCCCTCTCAACATTCGTTAAGGATTGCTTTATTGTATAATTCTATCATTATTTTTTATATTTATCTACAATTATTATTTATTTTATATTTATAATAAAAAAAGAACTAAAAAAATAGTTCTTTTTATGCCTTATTGAATTCCTGATGAAGTTTTTTAATTGCTTTTTTTTCTATTCTTGATACATAAGATCTTGATATACCTAATATTTTTGCAATTTCTCTTTGTGTCTTTTGATTTCCTTCAGCTAAACCATATCGCATTTCAACTACCTTTCGTTCCCTATCCGTTAAACATGTATTTATCTTTGAATAAAGTTTCTTAGTTTGAATTTTATTTTCAACTATTTCTATTATTGAGTCATCATCACTGCTTAAAACATCTATTAATGATATTATGTTTCCTTCCTTATCGATCCCTATTGGGTCCTGGAGATATACTTCATTTTTAATTTTTTTGTTATTTCTTATTAACATAAGAATTTCATTTTCAATGCATTTTGCGGCATAAGTAGCCAGCCTGGTACCCTTTCCTATATTATATGAGTCAATTGCCTTTATAAGTCCCACAGTACCTATGGATATAAGATCATCAACTTCCTTCCCTGGATAGGAGTACTTTTTTACAATATGAGCTACAAGTCTTAAATTTCTTTCGATTAACACACTTTTTGAATGTAGATCCCCCTCCTTAAACTTTTTTAGATAAAGTTCCTCCTCCTCTTCACTTAAAGGTTGTGGAAAAGAACTGCTGCCTGTAACATAACCCGTTAAAAATATCAATCCGCCTATTACATCCATAATATTACATAATTGAAACAAGGTCTTCCCCCTGATAGTGCTTATTAATATCTTATGTTTAAAATTTAATTTTGTGCATGTCTACATATATTATTTTAAAATTTTAACAGCTTCATTAACAATATCCTTAAAAATAGGAGCTGCAGTACTTCCTCCACTTTCAGATTTTTTATCTATGTTCTCTACGAATATAATAAGTGAATAATATTTTCCATCATTATTAAAAAAACCTGCAAACCATCCGTCAGAACCTTTTCCTCTTTCTGTAGTTCCAGTTTTCCCTCCTGTTTCTATTCCTTTTATTTCAGTTCCCTTTGCAGTACCATTTTTCACCACATCTATCATTTGAGATTTTATTTCTTCTGCAATGGTTTTACTAAATATAGTATATGAACTTGTTGTTTTTTTATCTATGGGTTCATTATTTTTATCTACATAGGCATCAATTAAATATGGTTTTACATATGTACCCTTATTTACTACAGTATTTGAAATACTTAAAGCTTCAACAGGAGTAATTCTTATCCCCTGACCCATAGATGTAATAGATAATGTTCCATCATTCTCCTTTGGTTCATTTATTTCAAATTCACCAGCAAGTTCACTATCAAATCCAATGACCTTTGATAAAATGCCTTGTTTTTCCGCCATAGAATAAATAAGCTTATACCCGGTTTTACATCCTATCTGTGCATATATATCATTGCATGATACCACCATTGCTTCACTGCTGGTCAATTTGCCATGATTCTTATGTTCATCTTCATAGAACCCTCTGCATGTAAACTTATCATTTAAATCTATTGTTCCATTCTTAAGTGCAGCTTCCTCAACTATTACTTTAAAAATAGAACCAGGATAAAATCCGTTTTCAGTAGCTGCCCCAATATTGACATTTGGTTTGGTATCTTCTTTTTGAACCATGCCTAGTATCTTACCTGTACTTGATTCCATAAGCACTGCACCAATTTGAGAATAATTTTTATACTTTTCATTTCTTAAAACCATACTCATCATATCTTGTATTTTTTTATCTATGGTAAGTCTTACATCAAGATTTTTGTCAGGGCTAGATTTGCTTTCAGATATAATATTTCCAGATATATCTCTTTGAAATACTACTTGAGGATATTTATTGTTTTTAACTTTATTGAAGAGAGCTATTTCTATTGAATTGTCATCCTTAAAACTGCTATCTGATGTTTTTCTTGGGTTTAAAAGCATAGTTTCAATATTCCAAGCGCTTTTTTGCTTAATTGTTCTGCTTTCATAAGTATAAAACCCTTTTACTGTTTTTATATCTGCAATTTTATTATATGTCTCCTCATCTATTTCAAAGCTCAATTTATTGTCTTTTATTTCATCTATTTTTGAAATATCATAACTGGAATTATAGTTTCTTAGTGCATAAGTTAGGTTTAAAATACTTTCAGAATCTGTATTTTCTTTACTTTTAAAGTATGAAGGAATAATAACTGCATAGTATTTAGTGTCATAATCTGACAAATCATTCCCGTTACAGTCCAAAAGTCTATAATTAGTGCTTGCAGTATTTTCTCTGAATGAATATTGAGCTTCCTCCATAGCACTATATTCCTTTGCATTAACAATCTGAATCATAATAATCTTGTAGTATATTAGTGAAATAACAATAAAAAATATAATAAATATAAACCATATTCTTTTTTTGCTTAAAACCCTTATAAACATAAAAACACCCCATTTTAGAATAATTATTACCTAAAATGGGGCCTTGTATACAATTACTTTTTTTCTTTAATAAGCATATCGCCCTTTTCAAGAGATGTATCGGTAAGGAAGCTAAATATCATCTGAGCCACAGGTGCAGCATCTATTTTTTCACCATCTGAATTTCTCATATCATTGACAACAACTGAAAAATTGTCCCCAATAGGTCTTAGAACCTGAACCTTATCACCATCATACAATTTGTTTCTCTGTTCAACAATTGCTCTTCCATTATTGTATTCCTTAACAATCCCAACAATATCATAATCTCTTATATAGGAAGAATTTTCAAATATTAAACTGTCCTTATCATTAAAATAAAAACCAGTGAAGTACTTTCTATGGCTTGCCATTAGCAAGTTGTCCATCCATTCACTTTTGTACTTATATTCTTTACCTTGTTCAAAATATGCATCAATTGCCTGCCTGTATGCCTTAACAACACAAGCTACGTAGTAGGAACTCTTCATTCTCCCTTCAATTTTAAAGGAATCAATTCCGCTTTCAACAAGTTCTGGAATATGTTCAATCATACAAAGATCCTTAGAATTAAGAATATAGGTTCCCTTATCATCTTCTAATATATAGAAATACTCCCCCGGCCTTTTTTCTTCCATTAAGAAATACTTGTATCGGCACGGCTGTGCACACTGTCCCCTGTTTGAGTCTCTTCCCGTCATATAATTTGAAAGAACACACCTCCCAGAATATGACATACACATTGAACCGTGAATAAAAGCTTCAATTTCAAAATCCTTTGGGAGCTTAGCTCTTATTTCTTTAATATCATTTAAACTTAGTTCCCTTGCCATTACTACTCTTTTTATACCTTGCTTATACCAAAACTCAGCACTTTTCCAATTAACTGTATTTGCCTGAGTGCTTAAATGAATTTCAAGGTTTGGGACTACCTCTTTTGATATAGCTATTATACCAGGGTCTGAAACTATAATCGCGTCAACTTTACTACTTTCTAATTCCTTTAAATAGTCTTCAATTCCATAAAGATCTTCATTATGTGGAAATACATTTAAAGTTACATATACCCTACGGCCTCTTTGATGAGCATATTCTATACCTTCTTTTAATTCCTCATTTGAAAAATTATCAGCAAAAGCTCTAAGATTTAATTTACTTCCACCTAAATATACAGCATCCGCCCCAAAGTCAATGGCAGTTTCAAGCTTTTCAAGATTCCCTGCAGGAGCCAGCAGCTCAGGCTTATTCATTTAAATTCCTCCTTGTGGTAACAGCAATACCATCTCCCATGGGTATTACTGATGTTATAAATTCATCATTATTCGATAACATTTCAAGATATTTTCTCATTTTCTTAATTATTGTTACCATTCTTCTTTTAAAAAGTTCATCCGAGGCTACCATTCCCCTAAATAATACATTGTCGGAAATAATAATGCCTCCCTCTTTTAACAAACCAGCACAATATGGAAAGTAATCTTTATAATGAGACTTACCTGCATCCATGAAAATAATATCGAATTCACCATCTAAATTTTTAAGAATATCAAGACAGTCCCCTTGCAAAATATTTATATTGTTTTCAAGTCCAAAGTTTTTTATATTTATAGATGCCTGCTGGATAAGCTTTTCATCTCGTTCCACAGTAGTAATTTTTGTATTTGGTCCGGCACATTTACTCATAATAATAGAGGAATATCCGATAGCCGTTCCAAGTTCAAGTATCTTTTTAGGTCTAAGGAGTGTTATGAAAAACTCCAGCAAGTTGGCAGAATCTTTTTGAATTATAGGTACATGGTTTTGCCTGGCATATTCTTCCATGTAAATTAAGGAGCTGTCCCTGTTTTTTATAAGGCTTCTAATGTAATTTTCGATGTAATCCTGAGTTACAGCACTCATGCTAACCTCCTATATAGAAAATGTACAATAATATTATTGTACATCTTCAAAATATTAATTTCCCTGAGTTACCTGTTTAACACTTAAAAAATCTTTATAATTATCTGTAAAGTAATGGCTTCCATCATTCTTTGAAACAAAATACAAATAGTTTGTACTTGGTGGAGATATTGCAGCCTCAATACAAGATCTACCCGGGCAGCTTATAGGACCTTCAGGTAATCCGCTTACAATATAAGTATTATAAGGTGAATTAACCTTTAAATCATTATATGAAAGCTTGTCCTTATGAACTCCCATTGCATAAAGTACAGTAGCGCAAGATTCAAGTTTCATACCTTTGCTTAGTCTGTTGTAAAAAACCGAAGCTGCCTTTCCTCTTTCATCATTAAGCTTAACTTCCTTTTCTATAATTGAAGCCATAGTTATATATTTATCCAATTCTTCATTACTTATACTTTTTCCTGTTTTTGATTTTATTTCATTTACTATTGAAATAAATCTGGTAGTCATTTCATCTATTATGGCTTTCCCTGAGGTACCCTTATAAAATTCATAAGTATCTGGGAAAAGATAGCCCTCTAGAGAATATTTCCTTTTACTGTCTTCTTTAACATAGTCAGGAAGCTTATACTCTTTGCAGCTTTTCAAGAATTCACTTTTCGATATAATCCCTTTGCTCTCTAAAAGCTTTGCTATAGACTCTATATCATACCCTTCTGGAATAGTTACCTTAACAGGAGTATCATCCAAAATCCCCTTGTTCAAATAATGAATAAGTTTATCTAGGGATACACTGCTTGAAATATTATATTCCCCGGGTACAACTGTTTTGCTTAGGCCATTTTTGTTTATGAAGCTGTCTACAACCGTCTTACTTTTTAATAGAGTCTCATTATTTAGATGATCAAACACAGTATCTAAAGTGTCTCCAGATTTAACTGTAATCTTAACTTTAACCTCACTGACAGTAAAAGGATGGTTGATTATATTTTTTTTGTTTCTATTTACAATAAATGCGACCGTAACTATTGCAAATAATAGTACTATTATAATTAAAATCACATGTTTCTTTTTCATAATAGATACCTCTATTTTTTTCTTGACGCTTTTCTTCTCATCTCAGAATTTAATATTCTCTTTCTCATTCTAACTGTTTTTGGAGTAATTTCAACTAATTCATCAGATGCAATAAATTCAAGGCATTGTTCTAATGACATTTGTCTAACAGGTACAAGCTTTAATGCATCATCAGAACCAGAAGATCTTGTATTTGTAAGGTGTTTTCTTTTACATACATTTACTTCAATATCTTCTGCCCTTGAACATTCTCCTGCTATCATACCCTCATAAACGTCAACCCCGGCATCAATAAACAAGGTTCCTCTTTCCTGTGCATTAAATAATCCATATGTTATTGAAACACCGGTCTCAAATACTACAAGGGATCCCCTGCTTCTTTCAGGTATTTCTCCTCTGAATTCTTCATAATCATCTAGAACATGATTCATTATTCCATTACCTTTGGTATCAGTCATAAATTCGTTTCTGAATCCAATCAAGCCTCTAGCAGGAATCTTAAACTCAAGTCTTGTATATCCATTTATAGCTGAAGTCATATTTACCATCTCAGCTTTTCTTGGTCCTAGCTTTTCCATAACTACTCCCATAAACTCTTCCGGAACATCTATGGTTAGGTATTCTATTGGTTCAAGTACTATTCCATTTTCTTCCTTGAATATAACTGAAGGCTTTGAAACCTGGAATTCATATCCTTCTCTTCTCATGGTTTCAATTAATATGGAAAGATGGAGTTCTCCTCTTCCGCTTACCTTAAAACAGTCAGCAGCTTCAGTTTCTTCAACCCTAAGTGATACGTTTGTTTCAAGTTCCTTCTGAAGTCTGTCTCTTAGATGTCTTGAAGTAACAAAATCTCCTTCTCTTCCTGCAAAAGGTGAATCATTTACCATAAAGTTCATGCTTAAAGTTGGTTCATCAATATCAACAAATGGAAGGGCTTCAGGACTGCTTAAATCTGCAATTGTTTCGCCTATGTTAATATCACTAATACCTGATACTGCAACTATATCACCTATGCTGGCCTCAGTTGTTTCTTCTTTTTTAAGTCCATTATATACATATAAATTTGTAACCTTAACAGAATCAATTTTCCCGTCTCTTCTTATAAGGGCAACCTGCTGATTTTTATTTATTGAACCTCTTTCAATTTTACCTATACCTATCTTACCAACATACTCATTGTAGTCAATAGTTGTAATAAGAAGCTGTAGAGGAGCATCCAAATATCCTTCAGGAGCTTTTACATTTTTAATTATTGAATCAAACAATGGATCCATATTAGTTGATTCATCTTCAACTTCATATTTTGCAATTCCATCCCTGGCTGAACAATAAACTACCGGGAAATCAAGCTGTTCATCATTTGCACCAAGCTCTATGAATAGGTCAAAAACTTCATCTAAAACTTCAACTGGTCTTGCGTCAGGTCTATCTATTTTGTTTAGTACCACTATTGGTCTTAAATCTAATTCCAATGCTTTCTTAAGCACGAATTTTGTCTGGGGCATTGGTCCTTCATAGGCATCAACCACAAGAAGAACACTGTCCACCATTTTAAGTACACGTTCAACTTCTCCTCCGAAGTCAGCGTGGCCTGGTGTATCTACAATATTTATCTTTATACCATCGTGCATAACAGCAGTATTTTTTGAAAGTATTGTTATTCCTCTCTCCTTTTCAAGGTCATTAGAGTCCATAACTCTTTCCTGTACTTTTTCATTTTCTCTGAAAACATGGCTCTGCTTTAAAAGTGCATCCACCAAAGTTGTTTTGCCATGGTCAACGTGTGCTATTATTGCTACGTTTCTAATGTCGTTTCTTACAAATAAATTCATTAATCTTCCTCCAATATTTAGTTGTGAACCAAAAAAAATGGATACTTATAAGTATCCTAAAAATGCTCATCACACCTATTTTATAATTTTAATTTTAAAAAGTCAACTTAGATTATTTATTTCTCCATTCCAAGGGTTAAATCTACCCCTATGGCATCATTTAATATCTTCATAATATCTTCCCATATTACTCCAAATCTTTGTTCAGCTTGTAAGTAAGCCGCCACATCAGGATTTAATGATATAACTGATGCAAGATTTTGAAGTTTTTCTGTAAGTTCCTTTGATACTTTTCCTGTATTCATCTGCTCTGAATAAGCTTCTATCTGTATTTTTCTAAAATCCTCCAGCATTTTTTTGCTTGAGTCATTCCCCTCAATTTTTTTACTGGCGTTTCTGAATTCAACAGTTTCAGGTAAATTTTTTAATGCCCTTGCAAATGCATTAGCATCATCATAAATATTAATAAAAATCACCTCTTATATTATACTTCCATTATTATTGGCAGAATCATAGGTTTCCTCTTAGTTTTCTCATATAGGAAAAGTCTTAAGGAATCCCTAATATTTGATTTAATAGTTGCCCATTCAGTAATGCGCTTTTCTTCACATTCCATAAGGACGCCTTTTACAATTGTTCTAGCTTCATCCATAAGGTCTTCAGATTCTCTTACATACACAAAGCCTCTTGATATAATATCAGGACCGGCTACCACACTTCCAGATTCCTTATCAATAGTAGCAACAACTGTTAAAATACCATCTTGAGATAAGTGCTTTCTGTCTCTTATTACAATGTTACCAACGTCACCTATGCCTAAACCATCTACAAAAACCTGTCCTGCAATTACAGAACCACTTCTCTTTATAGAATCTCTTGTTATTTCTATTACATCACCAATGTCTGAAATTAGTACGTTATTGTCTGGCAGACCAAGCCTTTTAACAAGCTCAGCATGTTGCTTCAAATGTCTATATTCTCCATGAACAGGAACGTAAAATTTTGGTTTTACCAAAGTGTACATTAACTTAAGTTCTTCCTGACATGCATGACCGGACACGTGAATATCCGCCAATGATTCATAAATTACATCCGCACCTTTTTTAAATAACTGATTTATTACCCTTGAAACAAGTTTTTCATTTCCAGGTATTGGAGATGCTGATATAACAATCATATCTCCTGGTACTATAGTTACCTTTCTGTGTTCGGATGCTGCCATTCTTGAAAGGGCAGACATAGGCTCACCCTGGCTTCCAGTGGTAATAATAACAATTTGGTCATTTGGATATTTATTGATATTGTCTATGCTAATAAATATGTCTTTGTCATCAGTAATATACCCAAGTTCCTTAGCTACCTCCAGTATATTTTCCATGCTTCTCCCTGAGAAAGCTACCCTTCTACCATACATTACAGCAGCATTGATTATCTGTTGAATTCTATGAATATGAGATGCAAAAGTTGCAACAATTATTCTTCCATTAGCTTTTGCAAATATTTCCTCAAAGGTCTTTCCAACAGTACTTTCTGACATAGTATAACCCGTACGTTCTACATTGGTGCTGTCCGCCAGCATTGCTACTACACCTTTTCTACCTAACTCTGCAAACCTTGGCAAATCTGCAACACATCCATCAATTGGAGTGTAATCAATTTTGAAATCCCCGGTATGCAGCACAATTCCAAGTGGAGTATGAACTGCTATGGCAACTGAATCAGCTATGCTGTGGTTGGTATGGATAAATTCAACTGAAACATTATCCAGTTTTATTATATCCCTGGGCTTAACGCATATCAGATTAGTAACACTAAGCAAATTATGCTCTTTAAGCTTTGATTCAACCATTCTTACAGTTAATCTGGTTCCGTACACAGGCACATTTAAATCCTTAAGTATATAAGGCAGTGCACCTATATGATCTTCGTGGCCATGGGTTAGGAAAATTCCTTTTACTTTATCAACATTCTTCTGAAGATAAGTAACATCCGGGATAACTACATCTATTCCCAGCATTTCTTCATCAGGAAATTTCATACCGCAGTCGATTATCACAATATCATTTTTATACTCGATTACTGTAAGATTTTTACCGATCTCATTTAAGCCGCCAAGAGGTATTATTTTTATTTTGTCTTTTTCTTTTCGCAAAAATTCTTCCCTCCTTTATTTAAGTTTTTATATATTAAGTTTTTTGCAAACATTCCTTACAAATTCCATAAAATTTAAGACTGTGATTTTTTACACAGAATTCATATTTTTCTTCAATATCGTGTTCAAGGGAATCCAACAGATCACCTTCCACCTCGATAACCTTATTACAAACAGTGCAAATTAAATGGTGATGATGATGAGTCTCCTCTTCATGAACGAGTTCATATCTACTGCAGCCGTCACTTAAATCAAGTTTACATACAACCCCCATATCTTCAAGAAGCTGAACGGTTCTATATACAGTGGCTAAACCAATTTCAGGACATTCAATCTTTACCAGGTCATATAATTCCTCAGTAGTTAAATGGCTGCCTTCATTCTTTATTATAGTATCTACAATGGATCTTCTCTGAGGTGTAAGTTTATAACCTTTTTCTTTAAGGTTAGTTTTTAGTTTTTCAATTTCATCCAAAGTTAACTTAGACATACATTTTTACCTCATTTCAAAAAGATTTCTAACTCATTCCTATATAGTCTAATACTATTATCATTTATTGTCAATTGATAACCAAGTAAAAAAAATGAAGCTATGCTGTACATAGCCTCAATGACTCTTTAGTTTAATACATCTTCTGAAAAAAGTGTTTCGTAAGCTTCTTCTATCATAGCAAATTCTTCATCATCTTCTACAGAAACAAGTACGTCATTGCCCTCAGCATCCTTTTCGATTCGGAGTGCTATTGCATCCTCTGTATCGTCGTCCTTAGGAGTAACTATAACATATTCCTTGTCTTCAATATCCAGCTTTGTTATTACTTCAAATTCAATTTCATTTCCATCCTCATCATTAAGCATTATTGTTGTAAGATCTTTTTCCATATTAATAACCTCCAATTTTATTTTGATATACTATCTAAGTATCCTTGTAATATATATATAGCTGCTATTTTATCAACTATTTTTTTCCTTTTTGACCTTGATAGGTCTGCCTCAAGCATTGCCTTATGAGCAGCAACAGTTGTAAGTCTTTCATCCCAAAATTTTATAGGAAGTTTCAATTCCCCCTCTAGAAGCTTTGAAAATTCAATAACCTTATTTGAACTTTCTCCAAGAGTCCCGTTCATATTTTTAGGGAGCCCTAAAAGTATTGTTTCAACAGAATATTCCTCACATATCTTTTTTAGTTCTGCAATGTCACTTTTTGTACCATTTCTCCTTATGGTGGTTATTCCTTGTGCAGTATAACCTAATGGATCACTTACCGCAACCCCTATAGTCCTCTCACCCATATCCAATCCAAGTATTCTCATAAACTCTCCATCTAAAATAAAAGTGCCCATAAGGGCACTTTATTTTATTCCTAAATAAAATTTGAGTACTTCTTCAAGTATTTCATCTCGCTCAAGTTTCCTTACCAAAGCCCTGGCTCCATTATAATTTGTTATATAGGTGGGATCCCCTGAAATAAAATATCCAACCAACTGATTAACAGGATTATATCCCTTTTCAATAAGAGAGTCATATACCTCAGTAAGTATTTCTTTTGTTGCATCCTTTTTATTATTTACAGGATCAAATTGTATAGTATTGTCACTAGCCATATCACTCACCCCACTATATTGTGTAAATTAATTATAATCCATAATTACTATATTGTACACTACTTAACCAATTTATTCAATACTATTATAATGCTTTCCATTGCCTCATGAAGCTTTTCAGGATTTTTACCGCCAGCTTGAGCCATATCAGGTCTTCCCCCACCGCCGCCTCCAGCTATAGCAGCGATTTCCTTAATGATTTTCCCTGCATGTGCGCCTTTTTCCACAGCAGATTTTGAAGCCATAACCACAAACTGAACTTTTCCATCTACAGAACTTCCAAGAACAACAACTCCATCTCCTGCTTTATCTCTTATTTTATCTGCAAGATTTCTTAGAGCTTCACCATCAATGTCTTTAAGTTCACCTTTGTATAAATTAACTCCATTAACATCAACTGGATTATTTAATATATCATCTTCACACCCTGATGTTAACTTACCTTTAAGTGACATTATTTCTTTGTCTTTTTCCTTAATTTCAGCAGCCTGAAGCTGTAGTTTGTGAATGATGTCCTTTTCAGAGCATTTCAGACTCTTTTCAAGATCATTTATTAAATTCACTTTTTCGTACAGGTATTTCATTCCATTAACACCTGTAACAGCTTCAATTCTTCTAATACCAGCAGCAACACCAAATTCTGAAACTATCTTAAACATTCCAATTTCACCAGAGTTACCTGCATGAGTTCCCCCGCAAAGCTCTTTACTGAAATCACCTATGGATACAACTCTTACATTTTCTTTGTATTTATCATCAAACAAGGCAATAGCTCCAGAACTTCTTGCTTCATCCAAGGTCATTTCAACAGTGTTCACCTTTGATGCCATCATTATTTCATTATTTACAATTTTTTCGATCTCAAGAAGCTGTTCTTCTGATAATTGTTCAAAATGGTTGAAGTCAAATCTAAGTCTTTCATTATCTACAAAGGACCCAGACTGATGAACGTGATTCCCTAATACTTTTATTAATGCTGCATTTAACAAGTGAGTTGCAGTATGATTTCTCTTAGTTGAGTTACGCCTGTCAGCATCAACAACTAAAGTAACTTCATCTGACACATTTACTCTACCATCTATAACTTTTACGAAGTGAAGAATCTTTCCTGAGATATTTTTTCTGCAGTCGTAAACCTCAGCCTTAAAGGAATCATTGTATATTATTCCATGATCTCCTGTCTGTCCTCCCATTTCAGCATAAAATGGTGTCTTTTCTGTTACTATAACACATTCCATTCCTGTTTCAGCATCTGAAACCATCTCTTCATCATCTATAATATATGATATTGGTGCCTTTGTTTCCAATGTGTTGTATCCCACAAATTCTGTTACTAATTCAAGTGGAAGCTTATTCAAAACTGTATCTTCTGCTCCCATAAAGTTACTTTCAGCTCTTGCAGCCCTTGCCCTTTCCTTTTGCTCTTTCATTTCTTTATTGAAACCATCTACATCAACTTCAACTCCAATTTCCTCTAGGATTTCTTGAGTTAACTCAAGTGGGAATCCATAGGTGTCGTATAGTTTAAAGGCTTTATCTCCTGATAGTGCTTTAAGGTCACTTTCCTTAAGCTCTTCAATAAATTCATTAAGAATCTGAATTCCAGAATCTATGGTTTCATCAAATCTTTCTTCTTCAAGAGCAATAATCTTTTTAATATAGTCTTCCTTTTCCTTTAGTTCAGGATATGCTTCATATGAGTTTTCAATAACTTTTTCGCAAAGTTTATACAGGAATGCATCGTTTATTCCTAAATTCTTGCCATGTCTTGCAGCTCTTCTTAAAAGTCTTCTTAAAACATAACCTCTTCCTTCATTTGATGGAAGCACACCGTCACATATCATTATTGTGACACTCTTTATGTGGTCTGTAATGATTCTTATTGATATGTCGGATTTTTTATCCTTACCATACTGGACTCCTGAAGTATTAACAACTTCATCCAATATGTTTCTTATAGTATCAACTTCAAAAATACTGTCTGTTCCTTGAAGTATGGATGCAATTCTTTCAAGTCCCATTCCTGTATCTATATTAGGCTTTAAAAGCTTACCGTAATTCCCATCTTCATCCCTGTCAAACTGAGTGAAAACAAGATTCCAAAATTCCATAACCCTGTCTTCATCACCAGCCTTCATAAATTCCTCAGCAGAAGTTATAGGGGCTCCTCCAACTCTATCATAATGAATCTCTGAACATGGGCCGCATGGACCAATACCAACCTCCCAGAAATTTTCTGACTTTCCAAGCCTGAATATCCTTGCTGGATCTATATCAGTACTGTTTACCCAATAATCATAAGCTTCATCATCATCAAGATATATTGTTACATAAAGCTTTTCCTTTGGAAGTTTTAAAACCTCAGTTGTAAATTCCCAAGCCCAAGGAATTATTTCCTTTTTAAAATAGTCACCAAAAGAAAAATTTCCAAGCATCTCAAAGAAAGTACCATGTCTTGCAGTTTTACCAACGTTATCTATGTCCCCTGTTCTTATACACTTTTGACATGTAGTAACCCTTGTTCGTGGAGGAACCTGAAGTCCTGTAAAATATGGCTTTAATGGCGCCATTCCTGAATTGATAAGCAAAAGGCTCTTGTCATTCTTAGGAACCAATGAAAAACTTGGAAGCCTTAAATGACCTTTACTTTCAAAAAAACTTAAATACAATTCCCTAATTTGATTTAATCCCATTTTTTCCATTAAAATCTCCCCTTTTCAAAAAATGTGTAAAATAAAAAACTCCCGTCCCTAAAGGGACGAAAGTTAAACTCCGTGGTACCACCCTAATTACACATAAGAATATGTGTCACTTAAGTAAATAAGGTTCCTGGACAGCTTCAATGAATTTCCCAAAAGGTTTTCACCCTCCACCTTCTCTCTTAATGTGAAAATTTCATTTAATAATTCCAGTCATTACCTAATATAATATTATAATGATTATATACTAACAAATTTGGCACTGTCAAGGAAAACCAATTTTTTTGTCAAAAAATATAATAATTTATATCTTCATATACTATTTTAATGATAACACCTATTGGTATTGCCAATATCATCCCTAGTATTCCACCAGATTTTTCACCTATTAACAAAAGCAATATTACAGCAACAGGATGCATATTGATACTTTCTCCTGTTATTTTAGGCTGAAGTATGTTCCCTTCAAGCTGCTGAATTAAGTATATCCAAATTCCAACCCATAGTGCTGCAGAGGGTGATTTCAACAAAGCTATCAAAATGCATGGTACTGCACCAAACAAAGGTCCAAAATATGGTATTATATTAAGAAACGCATTTAACATTGATAATATAACTGGAAATTGAATTTTATAAACAATGAGCACTATAAAAGTTAGCATCCCAATTATAAGGCTAAGTAAAAACTGGCTTGCAATATATTTACCCATTACCTTGTCTATGTCATTTGCTGTTTTTTGAGCTATTTGTCTCCAGTTTAACGGGAGGATATTTATAATTCTTTTGTATATATAGGAGCCATCTGCAAGAAAGTAATATGAAATTATAGGAATAACTGCTATAGATATTAGATTGCTGCCTATATTCACAGCAAAAGAAAATATCCCTTCCATAAAACTAATTGAATTAGCTTCTATTTTATTACTTATATTATTTATTACAGTAAAAAGTATTTTATTTTTTCCAAAAGGCTGAAGTTTTTTGTAAATATCCTCAATGAACTTTTGTAACCCTGAAATAGCATCACTGTAATTTGAACTTTCGTTTATAATTGAAGGTATTAAAAATGTAATACATGAAATTAAAAATAGAAATATCATCCCAATAATAATGAAGGAACTGCTTTTACTTCTAAGACCTGTTCTTATAAGCCTGATATGGATTGGTCTAATGCTGTAAGATATAATAAAGGATACAATAAGGATATAAAACAGCTCTTTAATTTGCTTCACCTCCAGTACTAAGCTGAATATTATGTGGTTTGCTTGAAAAACAGATTTTTCTGCTGCCAAAACATAACATGCTGTTGTCTCCAAGTATAAGTTCCTCTGCAAGAAGTATCTCCTTGCCCTTAAAATAATTGTTAAGCAACCCAGAACATAATATCACTCCGTATATTTTAAAGTTCCTTTCTTCAAAAATTATATCTTCAAGCATTCCAAGCATATTTCCATTAATATCCCAAATATCTATACCCCTTATATTCTTAAAGCTCAAATATTTGCTTTGGCATGTGTTTTTTATTACCATGCTGTTATCAAAGGATATTATATCCTCCTTCATTACATTAAGCTTTTTATTAAAAAAATCGTAGCAGGAAATTTCAAAACCCATTATTCTTTTCCCGTTGAAATCTATAAGTAAATCTTTTATAAATCCAATCCTGTTGTTTTTAATATGGATTACCTCCATCAAACTGAAATCCTTGCTTTTATACATAGCACTGCTCCTTTAAGTAATAATATTATATTTTCCCTAAAGGAATAAAAAATATGATTATTTACTAAAATAAAAAAGCTTTAGATTTTACAATCTAAAGCTAAATCTTTTATTCACCGTGCACGTGGTCATGAATTGTTTCAGAATGGCTCTTTGTTGCCCATGGCTCTAATCCTTGTCTAACCCTGTAATCATTTATTGCCTTATGAATTGCTTCTTCAGCAAGTACTGAGCAGTGCATCTTTACTGGAGGTAGTCCGTCTAATGCTTCCGCAACAGCTTTGTTAGTAAGGCTCCATGCTTCTTCAACAGTTTTTCCCATAATAAGTTCAGTAGCCATACTTGAGGATGCTATTGCTGAACCACATCCAAAGGTTTTAAATTTAATATCTTTAATAATATTATCTACAACCTTGATGTAAATTTTCATTATATCTCCGCATTGTGCGTTTCCAACTTCTCCAACTCCGTTGGCATCTTCAATTTCCCCAACATTTCTTGGGTTTCTAAAATGGTCCATTACTTTTTCGCTGTACATATTATTTTTCCCCTCTCTTTAAAAAGTCCTCCCAAAGTGGTGACATTTCTCTCCTTCTTTTAATTATATCAGGTATTACCTCTAGTGCGTAGTCTATATCTTCTTCAGTATTTTTAGCACCCAGAGTAAGTCTTATTGATCCATGAGCTACTTCATGTTTGCAGCCTATTGCAAGAAGTACATGGGATGGGTCTAATGAAGCAGATGCACATGCACTTCCTGTGGAAGCAGATATTCCTGCATCATCAAGATCAAGGAGTAATGTTTCTCCTTCAACTCCAATGAAGCTAAGGTTAACGTTGTTAGGTAGTCTCCTATCTCCCTTTGGCCCATTAAGTTTTGCAAAAGGTATCTTGTCCATAAGTCCTGTCATCAATCTGTCTCTCATTTTAGTAAGTCTAGCTCTTTCTTCTGGAAGTTCATCTATAGCAATTTCAATTGCCTTTCCTATACCTACAATTCCTGGTGTGTTTTCTGTACTAGCTCTTTTTCCTTTTTCCTGTCCACCACCATGAATGAGATTTTCAATTTTAACTCCCTTTCTTATATAAAAGGCGCCAACTCCTTTAGGACCGTAAAATTTATGTGCTGCCATTGAAAGCATATCTACTCCAAGATCTTTTACATCTATTGGAACGTGACCAATAGCCTGAACTGCATCTGTATGGAAATATACATTTTTTTCTCTGCAAATTTTTGCAATTTCCTTTATTGGTTGAATTGTTCCTATTTCATTATTTGCAAACATTATTGAAACCAATATAGTTTTGTCAGTAATTGAGTTTTTAAGCTGTTCAAGATTTATAAAACCCTCTTCATCAACAGGAAGATATGTTACTTCAAATCCGTTTTTTTCTAAGAATTGTGCAGCATGTGTAATTGCATGATGCTCAATTACTGTAGTTATTATGTGATTTCCCTTATTTTTATTTGCAAATGCTATCCCTTTAAGTGCCCAGTTGTCACCTTCGGAGCCACCAGCAGTAAAGAATATTTCAGATGGTTCTGCATTAATTGCTTTGGCAACTTGAGCTCTTGATGTGGCAATTGCCTTTTTAGTTATGTCTGACATTTTATACATTGAAGATGGATTACCAAAATTATTAGTGAAATATGGCAGCATCTCCTCTAAAACTTCAGGCTTTGTAAAAGTTGTTGCGGAATTGTCCATGTAAACTATTTTTTTCATAAACTACACCTCTTTATTATTATTTTTCATACTAACATAATCATCAACCATATCCTGCAGTGTTGTACTCTGCATAACGCTGTCAATACTGTCTTTTATTCTTACCCAGAGGAGCCTGGTAGCACAACACTCAATGTTGCTGCAAACCCCTTCTTCTACACAATCTGATATTTCCACAGGTCCTTCAAGAACCTCCATAATTTCAGCTACAGTTATTTTATCAGGTGGATTACTTAATATGTATCCTCCTTGAGCCCCTCTTACACTTTTGATCAAATTAGCCTTTCTTAAGGGAGAAAACAGCTGTTCAAGATAATATTCAGATATATTCTGCCTTTCAGAAATACTTTTAATTGATACTGGTTCCTCTCCGAAATGAATTGCCAAATCAACCATGGCCTTAACTCCATATCTTCCCTTTGTTGACAGCTTCATTTAACCCCTCCTTTAAAGTTGAGTGTTTTACTAAACTTTCAACTATATAATAGCAAATCCGAGTATTGTTGTCAACAATAAAATGAACCCATATACTGTATATAATTTTTATATTATAATAAGATTAATTAATAAAATAAGGTGGTGAAATTATGTCATTAAAGTACAAAAAGTCACTGATAGAATACAATGCAGTTTCATACGTAAGCGAAGATACTGAAATTATCTCTGAGGATAAAAGTGATATTGTTGACTGTGCCCTAGGAACAAACCCTTATGGTCATACTACTCTTTTAGATTCTATCTCACCTGAAATCTTCAAAAATATTAATCTATACCCTGATTATCCTTATGTTGAATTAAAAAGGGATTTAGTTGATTATTGGTCAACTGCTGCTGCGCTAAATATAAAGAACATACATATATCAAATGGCTCCATAGCCATTCTTGAAAACATCAATAGATTATTTATAGAGCCTGGCACAAGGGTTTTAGGCATTTGCCCTCAGTTTACCGACTATTCATGCGATATAAAGGCAATGGGAGGTATATTTGATTACGTTCTTTTAAAGGAAAGCAGTAATTATAGATTTAACATAAATGATGTTTTGAATGCAATTAAACCTGAGCATACTGTTGTATATATCGACAATCCAAACAACCCCACAGGACAGGTTATTTCAATTGATGATATCAGGCTCCTCCTTGAAAAAACTGAACCTCTTCACATATGTGTAATAATTGATGAGGCTTATGCTGATTTTATATCTAAAGAAGAAAGTGCTATATCCCTTGTTAATGAGTTTAACAACCTTATTGTTACAAGGTCCTTTTCTAAAGGTCTTGGACTTGCAGGCATGCGTATAGGATATTTGATATCAAATGAAGAACTTTGTTCTTATTATGTAAAAGCAAATTCACCTTTTTCTATAAGTAATATATCTGCTCATATGGCACAGGTTGCCCTAAGAGATTATGATTTTATAAAAGAATCCTCTGAAAAAATAAAGACTGCTAAAAGTGCATTTATAAAATCATTAACCAAACTTAAAGTTGGTGAAACAGACATAAGAGTTCCAATAATGCTTTTGATATGTGAAGATAAAGAAGTTGATCTATATAATATTTTTTATAAAAACAAAATAGCTACAGAAAGAGGTGCTGATTTTACAGGACTTTCAAAAAACTCAATAAGATTTAAAATCCCAAAGGATTCTGAAAAGGTAATGAAAATAGTGAATGAAATTGAGAAAAAATTAAAATAGGGCTTAGCCCTATTTTTTTTCCTTAATTTTATCTAAGTAATCTTTAAATAATTGTTCATTTTTATTTTTTCCTGGAACATAATACTTTTTGTTTACCAGTTTGCTTGGCATATATATTTGATTAACATAGTTGTTTTCAAAGTTATGTGGATATTTATAGCCTTCCATTCTTCCTAGTTTCTGTGCCCCTGCGTAATGACCATCCTTTAAATGCAAGGGTATATCCCCCACATCCATATTTTCTATATCACTCATAGCCTTGTCGATAGCAGAAACTGCTGAGTTTGATTTAGGTGAATTTGCAAGAAGAATAACCGCCTCAGCAAGAGGAATCCTTGCCTCAGGGAAACCAAGCTGCATTGCTGAATCTACACATGACTTAACTATTGTTACTGACATTGGATAAGCTAAACCAATATCCTCGCTGGCTGTTACCATAAGTCTTCTGCATATTGAAATAAGATCTCCTGCCTTAACAAGCCTTCCGAGATAATGAAGTGCAGCATCTGCATCGCTTCCTCTTATGGACTTTTGGAATGCACTTAAAATATCATAATGATTGTCGCCAAACTTATCATAATTTAAGGTTTTATTTTGAGCACACTCCATAACAGAATCAATTGTTATACATATAACTCCATCTTTATTTGGTTTTGATACAGAAAGAGAAAGCTGCAGTATATTTATTGCCCGCCTTAAGTCTCCGGTACAAATTTCCGATATATATTTTAAGACTTCAGTGCTGCATATTATTTTTGTTGATTCAAAATCGGAATTAATTATTTCAAGTGCCCTATTTAAGCCTATAATAATATCACTAATTTCAAGTGGTTTAAATTCAAACACAGCAGCTCTGCTTAACAAAGCATTATATACATAAAAATATGGATTTTCCGTGGTACTTGCTATAAGCGTTATTTTTCCGTTTTCAGTAAATTCAAGGAGGGACTGCTGCTGTTTTTTATTAAAGTTTTGTATTTCATCAAGGTATAGAAGTACCCCCTTCATTGTAAGAAGGCTGTCTAAATTTTCAATTATATTCTTAATGTCACTTATAGAAGCATTAGTTGCATTTAATTTATAAAATTTTTTATCAGTGTACCCGGCTATAATATTAGCAACTGTGGTTTTTCCAACACCTGGCGGACCAAAAAAAACCATGTTTGGTATCTGCCCTGATTCAACTATTTTATTTAAAATTTTGTCTTTTCCTATTAGATGGTCCTGACCTACCACTTCCTCAAGGGTTTTTGGTCTTAGCCTGTCTGCTAATGGTTTATCAATATTCATATATGTACCTCAATTAATAAAAATATGGATTTTGTCGCTCTGCCAGGTTATGAAGATAAGGGTATTCCTTTTTAAGGTGGATCATATACTTTACCCATTCTAAAGAAAGGTATTTATAAGCCCTTTCCACATCATTTAAAATATGCTGGGTATCATCTCCTTCATAGGAATCTATTTGTTCTCTATACTGGAATTCTTCGATTAAATGAAATATTGAAAGAAGAAGTTCGGTAAAGGACTCATGTTCCATCAAATTTGGATTTGCCATAAGTTGAATCATAAAATCCTTTTTCATGTAAAGAAAATTTTTAAGACAATCCATATCAATATTTGTAATACTTGACTTATAGTTTGTCATTAAACTCTGAAGTTTGATACAGTCTGTATCATTCCAATACTCTGCTGCTTCAAGCTCTTTTATTATTAATCCTGAGTTTTTATCCCATTTTGATAAGTATTTTATTAATCCATTTCCAATTTCACTATAAAAAATACCCACCAAAGTGTTCATTCTTCTCAAGTTTTCTGCTCTTTCACTTCTTTTTAAAAGTTGTTCAATAATTATTGATGTTAAGAAAACATAAATAGGAATAAAGGCTATTTGTGATGTTAAATCACTTGCCATAACTTTAAGGTCATTAAAAATGAATATATGAAATGCATATAATATAAATGAAATTGAAATAAATATTACACCTAGTACAATTTCATCCCTATATTTTTTCATATGTGATTTTCCTTTCCTTGAAGTAAACAATTTTTAGATTGCATGCCTCTGAAAATTCTTTAGCTTTTTTAAAAGAGTTTCCTATGGCCTCCGGAGTATGAGAATCTGAGCCTATAGTTATATATTTTCCCCCTAAAGATGCATATCTCTTGTAGATTGGGATAAGATTTTTCACAGCAGTTTCACTATTAAACCTTCTTGTATTTAATTCGATGCAAGTATCATTAAGTATAAGAGTTTTCAGTATTTCATCTATTATATCTTCATGATCTGAATAATAAAGCTCTTTATCCTCATAATTTGCATATCTTGCTATGTAGTCAATATGACCCATGCTGTCTATAAAGTGAAAATTTTTAACACATGTAAGCATAATGTTTAAATATTTTTCATAAGCTTCCTTTTTATCTTTTCCTAAATAGAAGTCTTCATAGTAAAGATCATAATTGTCTACCAAATGTATAGAACCTATTACATAATCAAAAGGATTTGCTATAACAATTTTTTTACTTTCATTAAGACTGTCCTCTTTCATGCCTACTTCAACTCCAAGAAGCAGATTTTCATTTCTATACTTTAAATATTTGCTGAAATATTCATCAATATCAAATACAAATTCCCCTTCCCTTGGAAAATTCAAATCAAGATGTTCAGTTATTATAATTTGGTTATTATTATTATTTGCAGCGGCAACTGCATCTTCAATATTCATATCTGAATCTGTTGAAAATTTTGTGTGAACGTGGGTATCAAACATAATATCTCTCCTTTATATGTTCATTAATATTATTGGTATTGTGATCATTGATATAATTGTTGAAATAAATACACACTTTGAAGCAAGCTTAGTATCTGCTCCGTATTTTTCTGCAAGTACTGTTGCTATAACAGCAACTGGCATTGCCTCTATTGTAACCCCTATTTCAAGAAGAAGCCTGTCTGCATGAAGTAATTTCATTATAATCATTGTAACTATTGGTGCAGCTATTAATCTAACCAAGGAGCCATAGTATACAAGAAAACCTGAAAAAATTTCTTTTATATTAATCTCAGCAAGCATTGACCCAACAATTATCATAGATAAAGGTGTGGTTATAGATCCTACTGAACTAAAAGCCTTATAAAGGGGTGCCGGCATGCTGATTGAATATGAAAACAGAATAAGACCAATAACTGTTGCTATTATTCCAGGATGCTTTAGCGCTCCTTTTAATGTGCTTATGTCCTTTTTCCCTGTATAAAGCATAGTTCCGAAACTCAGCATAAATAAATTGAAGGGTACATTGAAAATTGCTCCATAAAAAACCCCTATTTTCCCGAACAAGCCTTCAAGCACTGGGTAACCCATAAAGCCGCAGTTTGAAAAAATTATTGCGAACCTTAAAACTTTCTTTTTTGAATCTTCAAATTTAAATGCAAAGGCATTACTTACAAATATCAATGCAAAATGAACTATAAAAGAATACATGAAAATAAGCTTGGCCTTGTCCATCATATCCTTTGAGTATTCATAATTGAATGATGTTAATATCAAACATGGAAGAGTTACATCAAGTAAAAATACAGACATCTTTTTTGTGGTTTCTTCATTAAATATTTCCTTTTTCCTTGCATATATACCAACTAGCATTATTAAAAATAATATAATTACCTGGTTTATAATATTTGCCTTCATTTTGTCCTCCTAATTTCGTAAATACTACATTAAAATTTTACACTTAAAAAATGCAAAAATAAAGTCAATTATTTTTTTTGCATAAAAAAGACTGCATTATATTTAATGCAATCTTAAAATTAATAATTATTTATTTCTGTTCTTTCGGCTTTCTTATTCCCTATTTTTACTCTTCTTTCTTCAAGTACCTTAGATACCTCACTGGGTTTTATATCCTGCTTAGCCATTAAAACTAGAATATGATAGGTTAAATCGCATATTTCATTGATTATTTCTTCTTTATCATTGTTTTTGCTGCCTATAATTACCTCTGTGCATTCCTCTCCAACCTTTTTAAGAATTTTATCCAAACCCTTTTCAAAAAGGTAATTGGTATAGGAGCCCTCCATAGGGTTAAGTTTTCTATCTTCAATTATATCATATAAATCTTCTATTATTCCTTTTTCCAAAATCCTCACCTCAATTCAAAGTTGCTGACTTCAGTGTAAAAGCAGCTTCTATTCCCTGTATGGCATGCTGCACCAGTTTGAAGCACTTTTACCAGGATAGTATCTTTATCGCAGTCAATGCTCATTTGTTTGACAACCTGGATATGTCCTGAAGTACCCCCTTTGTTCCATAGTTCATTTCTCGACCTGCTGTAAAACCATGTTTTTCCTGTTTCAATTGTTTTGTTGAAGGATTCTTCATTCATATAAGCCATCATAAGAACTTCATTGTTTTCATAATCCTGTACAATAACAGGTATCAACCCATTTTGAAGTTTTAGATCCTTAAAATTTACCACATTATACTTTTCCATTTTAACTCCTTACAGTCTAACGCATATTTCTTTTTTATCAAGGTATTCCTTAACTTCACTTACGCTTAATTCTCTGTAATGAAACAATGAAGCTGCTAGTGCTGCATCTGCACCGGATTCTTTAAAAACTTCATAAAAGTCTTCAATTTTACCGCAGCCTCCGGATGCTATAACAGGGATATTAACAGCTTCTGTAACTGCTTTTGTAAGCTTTATGTCATAGCCTTCCTTTGTTCCGTCAGCATCCATACTTGTTAGCAGAATTTCCCCTGCTCCTAGTTTTTCAGCTTTTTTTACCCAATCAATAGCATCTAAGCCTGTATCAATTCTTCCACCGTTTATATATACATTCCATCCTGATTTGTCATCTCTCAGTTTAGCGTCCACTGCAACTACAACGCACTGACTTCCAAACTTATCTGATGCGTCTTTAATTAACTCAGGATTTTTAATTGCTGAGGAGTTTATAGAAACCTTGTCAGCACCAGCACGTAGAATATCCTTGAAGTCTTCAACATTTGATATTCCCCCTCCAACTGTTAGAGGAATGAAAACTTTTTCTGCAGTTCTTTTAACCACATCTATCATTGTTTTCCTGCCTTCGTTTGAAGCTGTTATGTCTAGGAAAACAAGTTCATCCGCACCTTCTTTGTTATAAAATTCAGCTATTTCAACAGGGTCTCCAACATCCTTAAGATTTATAAAGTTTATACCTTTAACAACTCTCCCCATATTAACATCAAGACAGGGAATAATTCTCTTTGTAAGCACTAACCTTCCCTCCCAACTTTGATAGCTTCCTTTAGGTTAAGATAGCCTGAATATATTGCTTTTCCAGTAATGGCACCATATAAATTTAAATTCTTTATGTTTCTTATATCGTTTATATCCTTTATTCCACCTGATGCTATAATATTGCAGCTTATATTTTGGCTTAGTTCCTGGAGCTGTTCAAGATTTGCACCGTTTAATGTTCCATCTCTACTTATATCGGTGAATATTATAGTTTGTACACCAACTTGCTCCATAGTCTTTGCAAATTCAATATAGTCAACGTTGCTTACTTTAAGCCAGCCTTCCACAGCAACTTTTCTATTGTTAGCGTCTATACCTACAACTATTCTATTTCCATATTTTTTTACAGCTTCAACCACAAGTTCCTTATTGTTCAATGCTGATGTTCCAAGTATAACCCTGTTTATCCCTATATCAAGAAGCTTGTCAATTGTATCCATTCTTCTAATACCGCCACCAAGCTGAATAGGTATATTTAAACTTTTAATAACATTTTTTACCTTATCAAGATTTCCTGGTTCTCCTTTTAATGCCCCATCCAAATCTACCATATGAAGGAATTCTGCACCATCAGCTTCCATGCTCTTAGCAGTTTCAATAATATCCTTTGAAACAACTTCACTTTTTGAAAACTCTCCCTGGTAAAGTCTTACCGCATTTCCTTCCTTTATATCAATCGCTGGAAAAATTATCATTTTTTATCCCCTCTCAGGTTGTTTTGTTAGCTTAATAAAGTTTTCAAGAATCTTCATACCTATTTCACCGCTTTTTTCAGGGTGAAACTGAGTTCCATATACGTTCCCATTGCTTACAACTGCTGGAATTAGAGTGCCGTATTCCGTAACAGCGTTAATATCCTTTTCTTCCATATCCACTGCAAGATATGAGTGTACAAAATATGCATAGGAATTGTCCTTAACTCCATCTAAGATTTTGCACTGGTTTACAATTTTAAGATTATTCCAGCCCATGTGAGGTATTTTAACATTTGCCTGAAGTCTTGTAACTTTACCTTTTATTAAAGATAACCCTCTACATACCTTTACTTCATCACCTTCATCAAATAAAAGCTGCATACCAAGACATATGCCTAAAAGAGGTTTGTTTTGAGCTAAAATTTCATTTATTGCAAAATCAAGTCTTTTTGTTTTTATATTTTCTATGGCATCTGGGAATGCTCCTACTCCAGGAAGAATTATTCCATCACATTTTAATAGTGTATCAAAATCTGATGTTATTACTGTATCTTCCCCTAGAAGTTCAAGTGCTTTTTGAACACTTCTGAGGTTTCCCATACCATAATCTATTATTCCAATCATTATATAACTCCTTTCGTAGTCATTAAACCTTCTACTCTTGGGTCTGTGCTTGCCGCTTCTCTTAAAGCCCTCCCAAATGCCTTAAACATTGCTTCTATAATATGGTGAGCATTTTTTCCATACATAAGCTTAACATGAATAGTTAACCCTCCATTAAAGGCAACAGCTCTGAAAAACTCCTCCACCAGCTCAGTGTCAAATTCTCCAACTTTATCCGCTTCAATTTTACAGTCATAAGCTAGGAAAGGTCTTCCGCTTATATCTATAGAAACCATTACCAAGGTTTCATCCATTGGAAGAAATGTTGTTCCATACCTCTTTAGACCTTTCTTGTCATTAAGTGCTTCAGCAAGACATTTTCCAATAACTATTCCTATATCTTCTACTGTATGGTGATAATCTACATTTAAATCCCCTTCAGCTTTAACATTTAAATCAATAATTCCATGTCTACTAAATAGAGTAAGCATATGATCCATGAATCCTATTCCTGTGTCAATATTTGATTTTCCTGTGCCATCCATATCAAGATCTACTGAAATATCCGTTTCATAGGTAACTCTTTTTAATTCACCATATCTCATAAGATCACCTCATTCTAACCTTAATAGAATTAGCATGTGCATCAAGTCCTTCTGTATCTGCAAGTTTAACAATTTTATTTCCCACATCCATAAGTGCTTCTTTTGTGTAATAGCTAAAGCTTGATTTCTTAACAAAGTTATCTACTGAAAGTGCTGAGAAGAACCTTGCTGTACCGCTTGTAGGAAGAACATGATTAGGTCCTGCCATATAATCTCCAAGTGGCTCAGGAGAATATTCTCCTAAGAATACAGAACCGGCATTTTTAACATCATTTAAATATTCAAATGGATTTTTAATGCAAAGTTCTAAATGTTCTGGAGCTATTCTGTTTGACATATCAATAGCTTCTTTTAAATCATTAACAATTATTATAGCTCCAAAGTTATCTAGCGAATCAGTGATTATATCTTTTCTGCTTAAATATTCAAGCTGTTCTTTTAGTTTAATGTTTACTCTTTCAGCCAGGCTTTCTGAATAAGTAACAAGAATTGATGAAGCAAGCCTGTCATGTTCAGCCTGTGACATTAAATCTGCTGCAATAAAATCAGGGTCAGCATATTCATCAGCAATAATCAATATTTCGCTTGGTCCAGCAATCATGTCTATATCCACATTGCCATAAACCAACTTTTTAGCTATAGCAACATATATATTTCCAGGTCCTACTATTTTATCTACCTTAGGAATTGTTTCAGTACCAAAGGCCAAAGCGCCTACTGACTGTGCTCCTCCTATTTTATATATCTTATCAACTCCAGCTATATCCGCAGCTACTAAAATATTTGGATTTATTTTTCCATCTTTCATTGGTGGGGTAACCATAATTATATTTTTAACTCCTGCTACCTTTGCAGGAAGTGCATTCATCAGCACTGAGGATGGATATGCTGCAGTTCCACCTGGAACATATATCCCAACTGTTTCTAGTGGTAATACCCTCTGTCCAAGGACAATTCCCTTTTCCTTAGTTACCATCCATGAGTTTCTCTCCTGTTTTTCGTGGAAAAATATTATATTTTCAGCAGCTTCCTTTAATGCATCAACAAATTCTTTTTCAGCCACTGCATAAGCTGCTTTTATTTCATCTTCAGTTACAAGGATGTTTTCAAGGCTAACATTCTGGCTGTCAAATTTATTAGTATATTTGATAACAGCCTCATCTCCATTTTCCCTTATATCAGACAAAATGCCGGAAACCACCACATTTACTTCTTCTTGTACTGCAGCCTCCCTTGATTTTATAAGATTAAGGTAATCATTTCCTTCTTTATTATCTGCAAATATTATCTTCATTGTCTTCCTCCTACCCGGTAATTAAATTTTCTTTAACTGTTACGCTTTTTTGAAGCATTGATATTATATTCATTATTTCTTCTCTTTTAAGTTTCATACTTGTTATATTAACAACAACCCTGGCGCTTATATCACATACATCCTCCAGTATTACAAGTCCGTTTTCTTTAAGTGTATTTCCTGTTTCAACTATATCTAATATTGCATCTGAAAGTCCAAGAATTGGGGAAAGTTCAACTGAACCTTCTATCTTTATTATTTCCACATCCTGTCCTTTGCTTCTGAAATAATTTCTTGCTACGTTTGGATATTTGGTGGCAATTTTTTTTCTGTTATAACCTTCATTTAAATTTGTACCTTCAAGTCCAGCTATAGCAAATTTACATTTTCCCATTTTTAAATCAAGTACTTCATAATAATTTTTGTTCTGCTCAAGGAGTACGTCTTTTCCTACTATACCTATATCAACAACCCCATGATCCACATAGGTTAATACATCAGGCCCTTTCACAAGTACAAAATCTATATTGTTTTTATCATCATGAAATATTAATTTTCTTCCTTTATTTATAAGTTCTTCGCAATCTATTCCACTTTCCTGAAATATGTTTATAGCATATTTTTCTATTCTTCCTTTTGTAATTGCAATTCTTACTGTGCTATTATTCATATGTCTTTTCCGCCTCTTCTATAAAATTATTAAAAAACTTTTCCTGGAAATCCTTATAATTCCACTTCTTATTATATTTATAAAGTCTTATGATTTCTTTTTCAACAACGCTCACAACTAAAGGTATATCTTTATTTAATGCATATTCCAGAGTGCTTTCCTCATCATCAAAAAGACTCATTTCACAAATAAACCCGGATTTCCTAAAAGTTTCTGCAAGACTTGATGCATTTTGGTACAGCTCCTCTGTGTAATAAAGCACAAGATGCTTGCTCATATCAGGTTTTATCTGTCCAAGATTTTGAAGTGCAGATATAAGACTGTCAATATCAATTGCAAACCCAATTGCAGGAAGGTCTCTTCCGAACTTATTTATTAAATCATCATATCTTCCCCCGCTTAAAATATATCCTCCTGAACCATGTGAAAATGCCCTGAATATAATCCCGCTGTAATAATCCATATGCTTTACCATTCCAAGGTCAAAGGTAACATGAGCTGATAATCCCGCTTTATCAATAAGTAAATATATATCCATTATGTTTTTCAATGCTTCAAGAGCTTTTTTATTTTTTGTAAGTTTAGCTGCCCTTTCGATAACATCTATTCCTCCAAACAGCTTTGGGAGTTCTTTTATAGCCTTAAGACTTCCAGGATAATTTTCGTTTATCTCACTCATAACAAAATGATCAAGAGCTATAAAATTTTTATCTTCAACATATTTTCTAATTTTATCTTTTTGCTCGAAGGTCAGATTAATTTCTTCTAAGAGGGATTTGAAAAATTCAGCATGTCCGATTTCAACCTGAAAATCTTTTAGTCCTGAGCTTATCAAAGCATTTATACCTGTAATTATTGTTTCAGCATCTGCCTTTGTGCTGTTTATTCCTATTATTTCAATTCCTGACTGGGTAACCTCATTTGTTTTTCCAAAAAGACTTTCATTTACCCTAAAAACATTTGCTGTGTAACAAAATCTTAAAGGCAACACTGCTTCATTCAGCTTTGTAGCAGTTATTCTGGCTATAGGGGTTGTTACATCAGGACGAAGTACCATAATCCTTCCCTGATTGTCAAAGAGCTTATACATGGTCTCCTGGGCTATTGTAGTATGTTCTCCATTAAACACATCATAAAACTCCAAGCTTGGAGATATAATATCTTTAAAACCGCATCTGATGTAAGAATCCCTTAGTAGGTTTTCAATTCTTATTTTTTCTTTGCATTCCTCAAATAATATATCTTTTGTACCTTCTGGTATATATCTCATCCAATTATTCATATTATCACCTTCAATTTTACGCTTTATCAATTTATCAATTCACCACGTTAAAGTATCGACTTGCCTATTGACATTTTAACAGGATATCATGAAAAATGCAATATATAATTCATATTTTATTTCAATAACATTTCCCAGGAAATATTTGTAAATAAATAGCCTGTAATGGCTTCTCCACTAACAGACTAATCTCTCTTTTTATTTTTTATTTCCAGTAAAACAAAGTGAAACCATGCCGCTGCCACAATGGCTTCCAAGCCCTGCTCCTAAGTAGTTTATAATAATTTCCAAGGAATTATAATCTTTAAGGAGAATGTCCCTTAATAAAAATGCATCTTCAATACAATCTCCATGGCTTATCCCTGCAACTCCTTCAAAATCTGAAGCATTTTCTCTAAATTTATCTGCGAGAATCCTTAAGGCTTTCTTTTTACCTCTTGCATTTGTAATGTTTTTAAGAGTTCCTTCATCAGTCATAGTAATTATAGGTTTTATATCAAATATTTCACCAATAGCAGCACTAGCTGAAGATATTCGCCCCCCTCTTTTTAAATGATTTAAATCCTCTACAGCAAACCAGTGGTTCATCAAGTTCTTATTGTTTTCCAGCCATTCAATTATTTCTTTTGATGAACAGCCATTATCTCTCATTTTAACTGCATTATATACGAGTATCCCCTCACCTAAGGATGCACATTTTGTATCAACGATATAGATTTCTGCATCTTTATTTTCATTTAATATAACATCCCTTGCAAGTAAAGCACTATTAAAAGTTCCACTCAATCCACTAGACATTCCTATATATATTATTGGTCTGTTAAACTTTAGTAGTTCATTAAATTTTTCAATAAATCTGAACTCATTTATTTGTGACGTTACCGGCATTTCTCCATTTCTTATTCCATCATAAAATTCTTTATGGGAAATGGTTCTTCCAAAATCATCTTCATAATCAAGACCTTTAAAACTATACATTAATCCTAAGTACGGAACATTGTTTTCTTCAAAAAATTTCAATGGCAGATCGCAGCTTGCATCAGTAAGAATAATAGGTTTCATAGTATACCTCCGCTAAATTTTTATGTTATATAATTATTCTATATAACTATACTATTTCTCCTGTTAAATAATGATAATTAACAAAATGTTAATAAGAAAAATACCGGGTTCCCCCGGTATTAATAAGTCTTTAAAACTTTTTCAAGCAAAGAAATAGCTTCATCAATTTCATCATATTCAACATTTAGAGGAGGGAGTATTCTTATAACATCCTCTCCTGCTGTAACAGCAAGAAGTTTATTTTCGAAGCATTTTTTACTGAATTCTTTAACATCTACTGATAATGCTATTCCTAATAGGAGCCCCATACCTTTTACTTCTTTAATAACAGGGTATTTTTTCTGCAATTCACCTAATTTATTTTTAAAATACTGGCTCTTCTCATCTATTTTGCTTATTACCCCATTGTCTACAAGTTCTTGGAATACTGCAAGACCAACTGCACATGCTAATGGATTCCCGCCAAATGTACTGCCGTGATCACCAGGGACAAGAACATTTGCCCTTTTATTGGCTATAACAGCACCTATAGGAAATCCTCCCCCTAGTCCCTTTGCTACACATACCACATCTGGCACTACACCAAATTTTTTATAAGCATAAAATTCTCCTGTACGTCCTATTCCGCATTGTATTTCATCGAATATAAGAAGTGCATCAAACTGATTGCAAAGTTCGTGTACAAATCTTAAATATTCTATTGTTGCTGAATTTATCCCGCCTTCACCTTGAATAGGTTCAATTATAACAGCACAAACATCATCATTCATCTTATGAAGTATCTCTTTAAGATCGTTAATCTTAACACTTTCCACACCACCCATTAAAGGCATGAAATCTTTCTGGTATTTTGGCTGCCCTGTAACAGATAATGCACCTATAGTTCTTCCATGAAATGAATTTTCCATGTGAATTATAATATTTTTTTTGTCTCCGCCCTTAAGTTTACCATACTTTCTTCCAATTTTTATTCCTGCCTCCATTGCTTCTGTTCCTGAATTGCAGAAAAAAACCGCTTCATGATGTCCTTCCAGGCAAAGTCTTTCAGAAAGTTCAATTCCCCTTGAATTATAATAATAATTTGAAATGTGCATTACATTTTCAAGCTGATCCTTAATTGCATTAACAATAACAGGATGATTATGTCCAAGGCAGTTAACAGCAACTCCTGAAACCATATCCATATATTCTGTTCCTTTATCATCGTAGAGCCTGCATCCTCTTCCCTTTTCAAATACAACGTCAAACCTTCCATAAGTATTCATTATATCGCCTTTTGACATTTAACAAACCTCCTTTTATCTGTTATTTTTGTCCCCATGCTGGTTACAAGTTCAAGAAGCAAACCGTGCTTTCTTCTCCCATCCAGCAGATGAACATTTTTAGTTCCATTCTCAATTGCATCCATGCAGCATTCCATTTTAGGAATCATGCCCCCGGTTATAGTTCCATCTTCTATATAATACTTTATTTCCTCTGGGGAAAGGCTTGGAATCAATGTGGATTTGTCATTGAAATCCTTGTACACACCCTCTACATCAGTTAGAACAATCAGCTTTTCAGCCTTTAATTCGGAACTAATATAAGAAGCTGCATAATCAGCATTTATATTGTATTTATTCCCTTCATAATCACACCCTATTGGTGATATTACGGGAACCCTTCCTCGTTCAAGTATGCTTTGCAGGAGATGTTTATTAATACTTGTAACTTCTCCAACAAAACCAATGTCCTTTTTTTCTCCATCTACATAGGTGAATTTTTTTCTAGCTCTAATTAAATTGCTGTCTCTTCCGCTTATCCCAACTGCACTTATCCCGTGGCAGCTTAAACCTGCTGCTAGATTTTTATTCACGTGACCAGAAAGAACCATTTCAACAATATCCATAACATTTGAATCAGTTACTCTTAAGCCATTAACAAATTTTGTGTTGGCACCTGTTCTTTCAAGCCATTTTGAAATTTCAGGCCCGCCGCCATGAACTATAATAATATTTATTCCAACAAGCTTCATTAAGGAAACATCCTCATAAAAAGCTTTAATTGCACTTTCATTCTTCATTATGCTTCCGCCATATTTTATTACAAATGTCTTACCGGCAAATTTTTTTATATATGGTAATGCATCAAAGGATATAGAGTGCTCACCTCTAAACATCGCTCCACCAACCTTTAATATAATATCAGCATAATTATACTATCATCCTTATTAATATGCAATATTTTTTGCATAATTTATTTTATTCATTGAATAATTATTTTATGTAATGTATAATGATTAATAAATATTTTATAACGTTTTGAGGTGATGAAATGATCAACGCGGGAATAATTGGCGCCACAGGCTATGGCGGGCAACAACTGGCATGGTTTCTAAGCCACCATACTGGAGTTACTGTGAGGTTTTTGTGCTCCAATTCCTATGTGGGTATGGACTACTCCAGCATATATGGAAATTACAAGGGAGTATTAGAAATGCCCTGTATAAGTATGCATGAAGTTTACGAAAATTTAAATAAAATCGATGTACTGTTTCTTGCAATGCCCCATGGAAAATCCTTTGAAATCACAAAGGCTGCATTATCTAATGGAGTTAAAGTAATCGACTTAGGGGCTGATTACAGAATTAAAGACAAGGACACATATGAAGAATGGTATAAGGTAACTCATGAGGCACTGGAACTTTTAGATTGTTCAGTTTATGGTCTTCCAGAATTAAACAGAGATTTGATTAAATCTTCAAATTTAATTGCAAACCCTGGATGTTATTGTACTGCTTCAATCTTAGCCATGGCACCATTAGTTAAAAATAAGCTTATAAATCTTGATTCAATAATTATTGATGCTAAATCAGGTGTCTCAGGTGCAGGAAGAGGTGCTTCCACTCCAAATTTATTCTGTGAATGCAATGAATCAATTAAGGCTTATGGAATTGGAACACACAGGCATACACCTGAAATTGAGCAGGTGCTTTCAGGTTTAAATAAAGATGATATAAAAATCACCTTTACCCCTCACCTCACCCCTATGAATCGAGGGATCCTTGCTGTTTGTTATTCTAATTTAACAGAAGATGTTGATTTAGATAAATTATATGATTTATACAGGGATTTTTATAAGGATGAATTTTTTATAAAGGTAATTGACACTCTCCCTGAAACCAGATACGTAAAAGGAACAAATATGTGTCATATTGGAATTAGAGTTGACAAGCGAACAAAGCGTGTAATTGTTGTTTCAGCAATAGACAATCTTATTAAAGGAGCAGCTGGTCAAGCTGTCCAGAATATGAATATAATTTTTGGAATAAAGGAAAATACCTCTTTAGAACTTCCTGCTATGGTCCCCTAGAATCAATACTCTAAAAAAATAAGTATTGATTGGAGATAGTATTAATGGAAAGCTATAGAAAAAACTATTTAAAAAATATAAAAAGAATCGTTGTTAAGGTTGGTACATCCACATTAACCCATAACCGTGGTCTTTTAAATCTTTATAAACTCGAACCAGTTGTAAGGCAGCTTGCTGAACTTCATAACAGGGATTATGAAATAATACTTGTAACTTCAGGAGCTATAAGTGCAGGAATGGGTAAGCTGAATTTACAGGAAAGGCCTAAAACAATACCTGAAAGCCAGGCTGCTGCTGCAGTAGGTCAGGGAATTCTTCTGCACATGTACGAAAAACTGTTTTCAGAGTATGGAAAAACAGTTGCCCAGCTTCTCCTTACTAAAGATGATATATATATAGAAGAAAGAGCAAATCACGCTAGAGATGCATTTTCTGCCCTGCTGAAGTTAAAAGTAATACCAATAATTAATGAAAATGATGCTGTAGCTGTAGATGAAATAAAATTTGGTGATAATGATACGTTGTCAGCCTTAGTTGCACAACTTACAGATGCTGACCTTCTTATTATACTTTCTGATATAGAAGGTTTATACGACTTAGACCCAAGAAGCAGTAATGATGCTAAATTAATTAACATGGTGGATGAGATAACTCCAGAAATTGAAGCACTAGCAGGAGGGGCCGGCACGGAGCTTGGCACTGGAGGAATGGTTACAAAAATTAATGCTGGAAAAATTGCTGCAGCTGCAGGTGTTGAAATGGTAATAGCTGAGGGCTCTGATAAACATATTATATATAAAATTATGGAAGGCCAGGATATAGGAACCTGGTTTAAAAGCGGGGTGAAAAAGTAATGGATATAAAAAGCAATATTATCAATAAAGCCTCCATGGCAAAAGATGCAGCAAAAGTACTTAGAACTGCTGGTACTGACTTAAAAAATAATGCATTAATTAAGATGGCTGATGCTCTTATTGAAAATAAAGAATTAATTCTAAATGCTAATTCACTTGATATAAAAGCTGGTAAAGATAAAGGTCTGTCAAAGTCACTTTTAGACAGACTACTACTAAATCACAGCAGAATTGAAGCTATGGCTCATGGCCTTAGGCAGATTGCTGCTTTGGGCGATCCTATTGGTGAAGTAAATAAAATGTGGAAAAGGCCTAATGGACTTCTTATTGGTGAGATGAAAGTTCCACTAGGTGTAATAGGTATTATATATGAAGCTAGGCCAAATGTAACTGCAGATGCTGCTGCCCTCTGCATAAAGGCAGGAAATGCCGTAATTTTAAAAGGTGGTTCTGAAGCTATAGAAAGCAATAAAACAATAACAAATATACTAAGAAATGCATGCTTTGGCGCAGGACTTCCTAAAAACTCTATAAGCTTAATTGATACTGCAGACAGGGAAGCTGTTAATGTAATGTTGAAATTAAACAGCTATATTGATGTAATAATTCCAAGAGGAAGCGGAAATCTTATTAATTTTGTAGTGAACAATTCTACAGTACCTGTAATTCAAACTGGAGAAGGAAACTGTCATGTTTTTGTAGATGAGGATGCTGATATGAATATGGCTTTGGATATTATAATAAATGCAAAAACCCAAAGACCTGCTGTATGTAATGCAGCTGAAACACTTCTGGTTCATAAAAGCATAGCTGAAAAATTCATCCCTCTGACTGTAAAAGCTCTTTCCAAGTATGAGGTTGAAATACGAGGCTGCCAGGAAACTCTCGAAATAATAAAAAATAGTGGTATTATTTACGAAAAAATTTCCCCTGCATCTA
>JBLNDT010000088.1:0-10934 GCA_050261915.1 Solirubrobacterales bacterium | reverse complement strand
AAATTTTGCATTGTAAATATTGTCTACATCTTTTGAGAGTACTTTACTGCCAAGAGTTTTGTCATAGTATACAAGCTCACGCCCATCAGCATTTTCCTTCAAGTACACCAAACCATTTCCTGCTTTAAGCATATAAGTACAGTAACCTTCAATATTCTCAAGGTAAACCTCTTCCTTATTGCTTTCAAAGTTATATTTATATATTTTTATTGAGTCTGATTTTTCTCCAGTACTTCCATAATATAAAATATTATTATCATCAAGCCAGCAGTACAGATTCCCTGAAACCATAACATTACTTTTCATATCGAGGTTTTTACTTGAATTAATATCAAAAACCTTTAACCCCAATGCACTATCAATTGAGTCTTCTTTATAACACCTAAATGCGAGTTTACTCCCAGAGGTGCTTAGCTTTAAATCTGAAGCAGAATAAAATGAATTCAATGTAGTCATCTTTTGATTTTTATATATTTTTATGAGGTTTTGATTTAGGTTTTTGCCTAAAGCCTTTGTTTCAAGAAGTACAGTACTTCCGTTTATGCTGTAGTCCATATCTGCAACTGCATTTGGGAGATTTCCAATTTTAAACAACCCATCTGATTCTGCCTTAAATACATCACATACATCATCTCTTTTTTCAAGAACTGTAATTTCACTAAATTTAGGCATTTGGACATCCATTTTTGTCTCTTTTATTTTACTTCCGCAGCCTGTAAGCAATCCTAGTAATAGTACAAAATTTATAAATTTTATTAAAGACTTAGTTCCCATCAATCATCAAATTCCCCACTGAAGGACTTTTCTGCAGGTCCAGTCATAAATACCTCATTACCTTGAACTTCTATAAATAGATCTCCACCTGGAACCATAACCTTTACTTTGTCACCAGTTAGCCCCAGCCTTTTTGCTGCCACAACACAGGCACAGCTTCCTGTACCACAAGCTAAGGTTGGGCCGGCGCCTCTCTCCCAGGTTTTAACCTTTATAGTGCTATTATCTATTACTTCACAAAAATTCACATTTGTTCCCTTGGAAAAAAGCTGATTTTTTTCTATGTTTTTTCCTTCATTTACATCAAAATCATCTAATTTCCCAAATATAACTGTATGAGGAACCCCCATTTGCATTGTTGTAATTGAATATTCCTTGCCATTTTCCTTTAATTTCTTATTTACTATTTCATCCTCTGAAATTGAAAAAAAGGATTTAGGATCAAAGGAAGGAGAACCCATATTTATCTTTACTCCCTTAACCTTGTCATTCTCAATGAATAGTTCTGCAGTTTTTATACCGTCACCAGTTTCAATTTTCATTATATTGCTTTTCAATATCCCCTGATCATATACATATCTTGCAAAGCATCTTATACCATTGCCGCACATAGATGCGTAAGACCCGTCTGCATTTATTATTACCATCTGAATTTCAGCAACATTGCTGTTTCTTACAAAAAGAATACCATCGCCGCCAATTCCAAAATTTCTATGGCAGAGTCTTTTAGCCAGTTCTGCTTCATTTCCTTTATATTTGTTGTTTCTATCATCTATAACAATAAAATCATTACCTGTTCCTTGAAGTTTCAAAAATTTCATAATTTTTCCTCCCACACCAATGCATTTAAAAATATTTTACTACTAAGACTTACCTTTTTCAATAATAAGAGTGCTTTATTTTAAGAATTTATAATGATATACTAATTAAAATGTTATAACCGTTACTGAAAGGATGAAACAGATGGCTTTTGATGGAATTTTTATATACAGCGTTGTAAATGAAATAAAAAACCTGCTCATTAATGGAAAGGTAGAAAAGGTGTCCCAGCCTGAAAGGGATGAAGTTGTTTTAACCGTTAAAAATAACAGAACCACATATAAACTGTCTTTAAGTGCCAGTTCAGTGTACCCAAAGATATTGCTTACTGAAATTTCAAAAACAAATCCAACCTCTGCACCAATGTACTGCATGGTTCTTAGAAAATACCTGCTGGGTTCCAGAATACTAGATATAAGACAGCTAGCCTCTGACAGAGTTGTATTTATAGATTTTATGAGTTTAGATGAGCTTGGATACGACAGTATATATACCTTGGCAGTTGAAATAATGGGAAAGCACAGCAACATTACCCTTATAAGGGATAGAGATAAAATTATAATGGATAGCATAAAACATATTACACCAGATATGAGTTCCCTAAGAACTCTTCTTCCAGGAATGAAATATGTAAATCCTCCTGAATCTTCAAAACTTAACCCGCTGGAATTTAACCAGGAGGAATTTAACGACTTTATAGCTAAAAACCAAGTTCAATTTAACAGTAACTTCTTTTCTACTGTGTTTACTGGAATAAGCAAAACATTATCAAAAGAAATTTCTTACAGACTTGAAAAAAATCATATTGCCTTTAACCAAAGTATGGAATTATTCAATTTCACCTTGGATTTTTTTAATATGGTAAAGAAATGTGATTTTTATTATTCCCTTTACAGCAAGGATTCCATAGTTAATGAATTTCATTGTATTGAACTTCTTCATCTATGTGAATACGAGAAAACCGCCTTCGATTCTGCTTCCAAACTTGTGGATTTATTTTATTATGAAAAAGATAAAACAGATAGATTGAAAAACAAAAGCTCTGACCTCCATAAGCTTATAAATATAAATCTTGAAAGGTGCCAAAAAAAGATACACCTTCTTGAAGAAACCTTAAAGGATTGCTCTTCAAAGGAAACTTTCAAGATAACAGGTGAGCTTCTTACATCAAACATATACAACATAAAACAAGGAGATACTGAAATAGAGGTTTTTGATTACTACAACAATGAATATGTTAAAATTAAACTTGATAAGGAAAAATCTCCTTCCCAAAATGTTCAGTTTTACTATAAAAAGTATAACAAACTAAAAAAATCCGAGGAAGCTTCAAAACAACAGATTGAAAATGCAAAAGAAGAATATGAATACCTCCAATCTGTGCTTACAAACATAGAAAATGCAGACAGCTATGAAGAAATTGAAGAAATAAAAAGAGAACTTACTGATACAGGTTATATCAGGTTTAAGAAAAATACTAACAAAAAGGTTAAACAAACAAAACCAATGCATTTTATATCAAAGGACAATATTGATATTTATGTAGGTAAAAATAATATTCAAAACGACTATCTTACTTTAAAATTTGCAGATAAGCACGACATTTGGCTTCACACTAAAAACATACCAGGTTCCCATGTAATAATAAAGCATTTTGGAATTCCACCTGAAGGCACCTTACTTGAAGCAGCAAACCTTGCTGCCTGGTATAGTAAAGGTAAAAACTCCACAAAGGTTCCTGTGGATTATACTGAAGTTAAAAATGTAAAAAAGCCAAATGGTGCAAAACCAGGAATGGTTATATATTCAACAAACAAAACCATATATGTGGATCCAAAAAAACCAGATTAAAAAAAGGTGCATATGCACCTTTTTATTCTGTCTTACTTTTATCTGGGAGTATTATATTCAATATTATTCCTGCAAGGGTTGCTATTGCAACTCCTGATATCTCAACTATAGAACCATTGAATAAGAACTTTATGGATGCCCCACCAATACCTAGTACAATGATTACAGAACTTAATATAAGGTTTTTCTTCTTGCCGAAATCAATTTTATCTTCTACAAAAATTCTAAATCCTGAGGAAGCTATAATACCAAAAAGTAATATACTTACTCCACCCATTACAGGTGTAGGCATATTTTCTATAACAGCAGCAACAGGACCTATAAATGAAAGGATTATTGCTATTACTGCAGCTCCTCCTATTACCCATACGCTATAAACTCTTGTTATAGCCATTACTCCTATATTTTCCCCATAGGTAGTATTTGGAGGACCACCTACAAAGCCTGCAAACATTGTAGCAACACCGTCTCCCATTATTGAGCGGTGAAGTCCTGGGTTTTTAGTAAAATCTCTTCCTACTACATTGTTTGTAACATAAACATGACCTATGTGCTCTGCCAAGGTTACAAAGGAAACTGGAGCCATAAGCAATATAGCGCTTAGGTTAAATTTTGGAAACATAAATGGTGGAAGTCTTAATAATTTTGCAGATGCAATTGCATCAATTGCAGATTGTGGTATAACACCAAGAGCAAGAGCTGTTGCATAGCCGCATAGCATGGCAATCAATATAGGTATAACCCCAAAGAATCCCTTAAAATACATACTTCCAAGGATTCCAACACCTAAAGTTACCATGGATACAGTTATCCATGCCCATCTTGGTACTGATTTCATAGCATCACTTACATAGGATGGATTTAATCCTGACCAGTTTATTGCTGTAGTTGCTAAGGATAATCCTATAACAATTACTATTGAACCAACAACCACAGGAGGTAAAAGTTTGTTAAGCCATTCAATGCCGCAAAAGCTTATTATTATGGCTACTATTATGTATACTAAACCTGCGGCCATAACCCCTGAAAGCATTGCATTAGGGCCATAGTTTGCAGATGCTACTGTCATTGGCACAATAAATGCAAAGGAAGAACCTATGTAAGCTGGAAGTTTTGCCTTTGTGCAGAGTATATAGAGAAGAGTACCCACACCACTGCAAAATAATGCTATGGAAGGACTCATCCCTGTTATAATAGGTACAAGTATTGTAGCTCCAACCATTGCAAATAAATGCTGGAAGCTTAGTGGAATGGTTTTTAGAAATGGAACTTTTTCTTCGACGTCAATGTAATTTTTCATTTTTTCCCCCTTTTTAGCCTCGCTGAGCTAATTTAAAAGACTACGTTTCATAAATTTTAACGGAATCTAATCCATCAATTTCCAATAACTCCACTGAAATAATTTCATTTTTAGATGTAGGAATATTTTTACCTACATAATCCGCCCTAATAGGAAGTTCCCTGTGTCCTCGGTCAATTAAGGCAGCCAATTGTATCATCTGAGGCCTTGCTGCATGAATTACAGCATCTATTGCAGCTCTGGCAGTTCTTCCAGTGTAAATAACATCATCAACTAAAATTACCTTTTTATCTTTAATATCCACATCAATACTCAATGTTTTATCTATTGGTTTTTCAGAAAGAATGGATAGATCATCTCGATAAAAAGTAATGTCTACAGAGCCAACAGGGATTTCTCTGCCCTCAATATCAAGTATATTTTTTGAAAGTCTTTGAGCTATTGGAAAACCTCTTCTTTTGATTCCGATAAAAACCAAGTCTTCTATACCTTTGTTTTTTTCGATAATTTCATGAGCTATTCTCGTAAGAGTTCTTTTGATGCCTTTATCATCTAAAATAACTGCTTTTAGAATCATCCCAAAACCTCCTTAAATAAAACCAATAAAAAACGTCTTACAATGTAAGACGTAAGAAAACAAATCTTTTACACAATTTCCTTAGGATCTCACAGGATCATTTAAAGGATATAATTTACCATAGATATATTATCACATTATTCGTTGTTTTTCAACTCATTTCGCAAGACGGAAAGTACTTTATTGAAATACTCCGGAAGAGGAGATTCAAATTCCATATATCCCTTTGAAAGAGGATGGATAAAACCAAGTCTCATTGCATGCAGCAACTGACCATTAAGTTTAAACCGCTGTTTTTTATAACCATATACAGGATCGCCAACCAAAGGATGTCCAATATGTGCCATATGCACTCTAATCTGGTGTGTTCTTCCTGTTTCAAGAACACATTCAACCAAGGTGTGATTCTTGAACCTTTCAATTACCCTGTAATTTGTAGCTGCATGCTTGCCGTCCTTAACAATTGCCATCTTAATTTTTTCCTGAGGATGCCTTCCAAGAGGCGCTTCCACTCTTCCATTATCCTCTTTTAAAACCCCCTCCACCAGAGCATAATAAACCCTGGTCATGGTATGTTCCTTAAGCTGAGCTGCCAAAAAATTATGAGAATTGTCATTCTTTGCTATGACTATGACTCCAGAGGTATCCTTATCTATTCGGTGGACAATACCTGGTCTGGTTACCCCGTTAATCCCGGAAAGATCCTTGCAGTGCATGAGCAGTGCATTAACTAAGGTTCCTGTGTAAACACCGCTTGCTGGATGAACCACCATCCCTTGAAGTTTATTTATCACAATAACCTCAGAATCCTCATAAAGGATGTCTAAAGGAATATTTTCCGGTTTAATATTAAGCTCAATAGGTTCTGGAATAGTTATTTCAATTTTATCCATAAATTTAATAGAATAGTTGCTTTTTTTTATTTTTCCATTAACAATAACATTTCCTTTTTCTATGATACCTTGAATATATGACCTTGATTTATAATTTAAGCAGGTTGAAAGGTATTTATCAAGTCTCATTCCAGAATTATTTTCTTCAATTAAAAACTCAATTTTTTCCATGTTTTTCTTCCTTTAACAGATAGAGTACCATAAGCGCAGTACCTGTAACAACCAGAATATCAGCCACATTAAAGGTAGGGAAGTAATAAACATACTTGTAGTGGAACATGATAAAATCTACTACATAATTATAGTATACTCTGTCAAATAAATTACCAATAGCTCCGCTTATGATTAGTGCAGCACTTACTTTGAAAAGCTTTGAGGATGGTTTGTATTTTATAAGATAATATACCATTCCTGCTAAAACAGCTATTGTTATCAAGGCCAGTAGTATAACCTTGTTTTGAAATATACCAAAGGCAGCCCCTCTATTCTCAAGATATGAAAAGCTTAATAAGTCTTTAATTATTACTATATCCTGAACCTTAAGAGCCCCAGATGCCCATATTTTAGTTATTCTGTCAAGTATTAAACCTGCTATAATTATTATTATTTCCATTCCCATCCCCCATGTAGTAGTTAATCAGGCAGCTGTCTCCTGTATTGTTCATTGCTTATTCCTTCTATTGGATCATCATAAGGTGCATCGTCATCTCCAAAATCCTCAAAATATATGCTGATAGGGTATTCATTTCTTCTGTTCATAAGACCGGTACCTATTTCATTTTGACAATCAATACAATGCTCTGTATATGGAATAAAATCCAGTCTTTCATCACATATTTCCTTGCCGCACCTTTTGCATATTCCAAAATTTCCATCTTCTATAGATTTTAATGCGCTGTCTATTTTTTTTACTATGAAAACCTCGTTTTGTTCTAAAGCTGCGCCCCGTTCCATGTCATACAATTCTGATGCAGTATCTCCCGGATGATTCTGATCGTAAAAGGAAAGCTCCGAGGACATTTCTTGTGAAAAGGTGGACCCAGCTCCTAAAACCTCATTTATTTTTTTCTTTTCATTGATAAGCTTTGATTTGTAGTATTTTAGTTTTTCCTTATCCATAATACACCTCGCTAAAGATAAATGATACTTTTATTTTATCTTTAATCTGTGCATTTATTCCTGAAAATTTAAGTTTTCAAAAAGCCTTATATTATTATAAATTTTTTTTAAAGCGTTAGTGGATATTGTTTGTCTTGAATCTGAAACAGCTTTGTCGGGATTAATGTGACTTTCTATAATAAGACCGTCCGCCCCTGCTGCAACTGCTGCTACGCTCATCTTTGGCACAAGTTCCCTAAGCCCAGTTCCGTGACTTGGGTCAACTATTACCGGGAGCCTGTATTTTTGTTTTATTACAGAAACACTATTTAAATCAAGTGTGTTTCTTGTATAGTTTTCAAAGGTTCTTATGCCCCTTTCACAAAGAACAACATTTTCGTTACCTTCTTTAACTATATATTCTGCAGCATATATCCATTCCTTAAGAGTTGCACTCATACCCCTTTTTAAAAGTACGGGTACCTTTTGCTTTCCAAGTTCTTTTAAAAGGCTGTAATTATACATGTTTCTGGAACCAACCTGAAGCATATCAGCATAGTTCATTACAGTTTCAATATCCCTTACATCCATAACCTCGGTAACTACAGGCATATTTACAGAATCTGCAGCCTCCCTAAGTATCTTTAATCCTTCCAGCTCAAGTCCTTGAAAATCATAGGGTGATGTTCTTGGTTTAAAGGCACCTCCCCTTAAAATATGAACTCCAATTTCTTTGATGTTCTTTGATATTTCTAACATTACATCAGGATTTTCCACAGAACATGGTCCTGAAATAAATATTTTTTCGATGCCCCCAATAAGCACCCCTTTAACATCTACAATAATGCTGCTGCCCATTTTTTTATCTATAAGAAGAGTATCCATTTATTCCGCCTCATTATCGGAAAGCATTCCAAATAATATTTTAGTTGAGTTATCTATAGCGATAGGCTTAAATTTTTCATAATCCATATGAACTCCTATATTGCCATTGTCTGAAATAGATCTTATTATTACAAATGGAATTTTATTAAGATAGCATACCTGTGCAATACTGCCTCCTTCCATCTCGCAGGCAAGTGCACCAAACTTTGTATTTAGCCATTTGATTTTTTCCATTTCATTAATAAACTGATCCCCTGTAACTATTCGACCTGTGAAACATTTGTGTTCTTTAATTGCTGTACAAGCCTTAAGAGCTAAGTTTAAAAGCTTTGGATCACATGGGAAGTCATATGTATCAATTCTTGGAACCTGACCAATTTCATCACCAAAAGCAGATGTATCCACATCGTGCTGAACTAGATTATCTCCTATAACAACATCTCCAGGAAGTACATTGGCTCCTGTACCCCCAGCTATTCCTATGTTTATTACACAGTCTACCTTAAATTGATCAATTAATATCTGAGCACAAATTGCAGAATTAACCTTTCCAATACCGCTTGTTACTGCTACCACTTCTTTATCAAATACTTTTCCAGAATTAAATACCATATTTGCCTTATTTACAACCTCTGTAGATTTCATGAATTTTAATAATGGTTCAAGTTCTTCTTCCATGGCACATATTATTCCAATTATCATTTTCTTCCTCCAATTAAACAAAATAAATCTCATCCAGAGGATGAGATAAGTAATTATTCTTTAGCAAGAACGCTTTTTATTTCATCGATATTTTCATCAATATCAAAATATCCTGAATCATTCTTAACATCTTGTCTGTTTAGCAAGGGCAGACTATGTATTTCATCAATATCATGCCCAATATTGTAGTTTTTAACAAAATCCTTTTCCATCTCATCAAAAATTTCAATTTGTGAATGCATAAAATTTCTATACTTGGTTCTAAACTTGTTAAACTCCTGTTTTGTTTTTTCAAACTCATCGTTAATCTTTATAACATCGCTATGAGCCTTGTCCAAAATTTTCTTTGCAGATTCATTAGCATTTTTTATAATGAGATCAGATTCCTTTTTTGAATTTTCCCTGGCATGCTCAGCAGCATTTTGAGCTAGAAGCAGTGTGTTTTGAATGGTGCTTTCCATTTTGCTGTAATGCTCAAGTCTTTCATCAATAGCTGCCACTTTTTCCTTCAAGGTTGAATTTTCTTTATATAAGGTTTCATAATCTTCAGCAATCTTATCTAAAAATTCATCCACTTCATCCTGGCTATAACCCCTCATAGCCTTTTTGAACTCTTTGTTTGTTATTTCCATTGACGTTATTTTCATTTAGAAGCCCCCAATTAAATAAATTTTTTAAACTGTACCTTCAACCTGCCCTTGCCGGTGGACCCTTTAATTTCCTGAAAAACAAATTTGCCATATCCCCTAATTACAATTAGACTATTCACATCCAATACAAAATCACGCTTTGTTACCGGGAAATAATCTACAAGAACTTTACCCTGTCTTATTAATTCATCGGAATTGTTCCGGGAGATGTTGCAAATACTGCTTACAATACAATCAAGTCTCAAGGAAGTTGATACCATATTTACATGTTCAAATTTTTGTTTTGGCACTTCACTGCTATGGAAGTCAATTATATTAACTTCACAGGGTGAATTTTTAACTTTTTCCAAATTGCAAATCAAATAATCGCTTATTTCCTCATGAACTGCAGCGTAGCAGGTATCTTCCTCAATTATAAGGTCTCCAAACTTGTCCCTCTTTATACCTAATGACATTATGGCTCCTAAAAAGTCACTATGGCTTATGGAGCAAAATTTACCCTTTGCTTTTATCTTAACCAGGTTAACCGGAAAATCTAATATTTCTCCTGAGCCAATGCCAACAACTCTTCTTTCAGCATTTTCAAAAATACCAAAGGTGGAAAATGTTAAGTTAAAATATGAGTTCAGCTTCATCAAATTCCCCCAAATAACCGGAGGATAAAATTCATTTGAATAAATTGTCTTACCTGTTTTTTCTGAAAGCAAAACTTTGTCATATAACTTCGCAGCCGCTAAAACATCTTCACTAGATAATCTTTCAATAAATGTATTCTTATTCATCAAATTATATTTATTATTATTCTTTCAAGAATATCAAGTATTATAAGCGCCAGTATTGGAGAAAAATCAACCATAAGTCCTGGAGAAATTTTTTCTTGTATTTTTCTTCCAGGTATCATAAATGGATCTGTGAATACGTGGAGAAGATCAATAAAAGCATTTCTTTTTCCAGGCATTATCCATGATAATATTACGTCAATTAATATGGCTCCTTCAAGAAAGTTAAATAACAAATGTACTGCATATTTTATAGTTAGTATCATTATTGCCTCCAAATATTATTTATTCCAGCTGAAAAGTCCCTTTGTTGAAAGTTCACTTTTTAAATCATTATTTACTTCAACATTTGAAGGGGATACTAAATAAACACCCTTTTCTATTTCTTCAAGATTTCCGCTTAAAGCATAGCTTGCTCCTCCAAGAAAATCAAGAAGTCTTTGTGCAACCCTCTGTTCAAGGCTGGTAGTGTTTATAACTACGATTTTTCTGTTTTTCACATCATCACATATGTCTGCCGCCTCTTCAAAACAAGTTGGCTTAAGTATTTTAACCTTTGCTGAAATAGTTGTGTGTATGCTTACCACATTTGATTTTTTCTTTGAA
>JBLNDT010000087.1:0-17447 GCA_050261915.1 Solirubrobacterales bacterium | reverse complement strand
ACTGCAGGTCTTTTTGTATTGTCTTTTGTAAAGCCATAAAAGGTTAATTCCTTTACTCCTGCCTGCTCACATAGTTTAAAAAGCACAAGTCCGGGAGCTAAACCAAGGTCATATCCTTTTTCTTTAGTAAGGCCCATACCCTGGGCCCACCTTCTGTTTCCATCAGGGATTACCCCTATATGAAGAGGAAGTCTCATATTAATTCACCACCAAAATTATAATATTATATTATCCCTCAAATTTAAAAAAAAATACCAGCTAATATTTAATTTATTTTAATTGATAATGATTATTAATTATGTTACAATTTCTACAAAGGCTAAACCATGGAGGTAAATAAAATGAATACAAAAGAATTAATTGACAAATTAAATGAAACCAACAGTTTGAGTAAAGAAGAACTCCTTTATATATTAGAGAATATTAAGGGGGATGAAAAAGAATATTTGATTCAAAAGGCAAGAGAATTAACTGATAAATACTATGATAAAAAAGTATTTATGAGAGGTCTTATAGAATTTACAAATTATTGCAAAAATGACTGCTATTACTGTGGCATAAGAAGAGGCAACAAAAATGTTGACAGGTATAGATTAACTTTAGAGGATATACTTAAGTGCTGCAAGCTTGGATATGACTTAGGTTACAGAACTTATGTACTTCAAGGTGGAGAAGATGACTATTATACAGATGACAAGGTGGTTGAAATAGTTAAGGCTATAAAGGAAAATTATCCAGACTCAGCAATAACCTTATCCATAGGTGAAAGATCTTATGATTCATATAAGAAATATTTTGAAGCTGGAGCTGACAGATATCTTTTAAGACATGAAACTGCAGATGAGGAACATTACAAAAAGCTTCATCCAGCTTCCATGAGTCTTAAGAACAGAAAGGAATGCCTCTTTAATCTTAAGAAAATTGGATATCAGGTTGGTTCAGGGTTTATGGTGGGGTCTCCTTACCAAACTAACGAAAATCTTGTGGATGACCTTTTGTTTTTAAAGGAGCTTCAACCACACATGGTAGGTATAGGACCTTTTATTCCGCACAAGGATACAGACTTCAGCAATGAAAAACAAGGTTCTCTTGAATTGACAATATTGATGATAGCTTTAATAAGGATGCTGCTTCCAAAAGCACTTATACCGGCAACTACTGCTCTTGGTACCATAGATCCGTTAGGAAGAGAGCATGGGTTAAAGGCAGGGGCAAATGTTGTAATGCCAAACCTATCACCTACAGGTGTAAGAGACAAGTATCTTCTTTATGACAACAAAATATGTACAGGAGATGAGGCTGCTGAATGCAGACAGTGCATTGAAAGAAGAATCCAAAGTGCTGGTTTTGAAGTGGATTTGTCAAGAGGTGACAATGTAGAATGGACTAGAGAATAAAGTAAATTCTGTTCAATAAAAGTTCAATTTAGTGCATATAAAATAACCCCCCGATATGAAACAATTACATTAAATATGTATGTTTTGTTAGGGGGGTTAATATGTTAAGAGCTGTTAGAGAGAATGATAAGGAATTGTATGACATCATTATTGGAGAAAAGGACAGGCAAAGATATGGAATTGAAATGATTGCCTCAGAAAGCTATGTTCCAATTGAAATTCTTGAAATACAGGGAAGCATAATGACAAACAAAACCATGGAGGGGTTTCCGGGGAAAAGGTTTCATGGAGGTTATAAGTATATAGACGAAATGGAAACCTTAGGCATTGAAAGAGCAAAGGCTGCTTTTGGGGCAGAGTATGCAAATATTCAGCCTCACTCGGGTTCTGATGCCAACCACTGTGTATATACTGCAATTTTAAACCCAGGGGATACTATCTTAGGCATGAGGCTTGATCAAGGTGGTCACTTAACCCATGGAAGCAGTGTGAACTTCTCGGGAAAAGTTTATAATATCATATCCTATGGGGTTAATAAAGAAACAGAGAGAATAGACTATGACCAGCTGGAAACTCTGGCAAGGGAGCATTCTCCTAGACTTATTATTGCTGGGGCAAGCTCCTATCCAAGGTTTATAGACTATGAAAGAATAGGAAATATTGCTAAGTCTGTAGGTGCATACTTTATGGTGGACATGACTCATGTGGCAGGGCTAATAGCAGCAGGGGTACATCCAAACCCTGTGTCTTATGCTGATTTTGTAACCTCGACGACAGTTAAGACATTGTCAGGAGCAAGAGGCGGGTTTATACTCTGTAAGGAAAAGTACGGCAAAATAATAGATAAAGGTGTATTTCCAGGAGCTCAAGGTTCAATGCATTGTCATATAATGGCTGCAAAAGCCTTTACTTTTAAAAGAGCCCAAAGTGAAGAATTTAAGGAAATTATGACTCAGGTAGTTAAGAACTCTAAGAAGTTAGCTAAAGTACTTCAAGAAAAGGGTTTTAGAATTGTAACCGGAGGTTCTGACAATCATTTAATGGTGGTGGATACAAGAAGTAAAAACCTTACGGGAGCTGAACTTGAAGGAGCTTTGGATTATGTTGGTATAACCACCAATAAGAATATGATACCTTTTGATCCTGCATCTCCAATGGTAACTAGCGGGGTCAGAATAGGAACTACTGCTGTTACAGAAAAAGGAATGAAGGAAAAAGAAATGGTATTGATAGGTGAAATTATCAATGAAGTTGCAGAAAACGCTAAAAATAAGAAAGCCTTGGATAAAATAAAGGAAAGAGTATTTGAAATTGGTTCAAAATTCCCACTTTCCTATCCAGAATATTACGAAGCAGAATAAAATAGGGATGCACATGCATCCCTATTTGTCTTAATAAGCTTCAATTACAACATCCATTATGCCTCCGCATACCATTCCTTCATCTTCAGCCACATCTCCAGTCATATCAACATGCTGAAGCTGATAGCCGCCGTTTCTAAGAATATATCTTGCGTTGTCGATTACTGCACCTTCGCTGCAGCCTCCTCCAATGCTTCCGGTAATTTCACCCCGAGGCCAAACCAACATTTTTGCTCCTGCTTTTCTTGGTACGGAACCTTTAGTACTTACAATTGTAACTATAGACCTAACAGGCTGATCATCCTTGGCTAGCTCCAAAAGTACATCACGATCAAACTCAGGCCAGTTTGTTTTAACATTAGGATTATTCCTGGATGCATATACAATTCTTCTATATTTAATTAATTCTGCAATAATTGAAAATGCTATTTCATCAGGTGTAACAGCACCAATTTCAAGACCTATTGGTGAATTTACATTATCAATGGTTTCTTTAGAAAAACCTTCATCTAAGAGCATCTGCATAGCAGCCCTTACTCTTCGTTTTGAGCCTATCATTCCTGTGTAGGCTGTTTTATGTTTAAGCACCTTTCTCATGCAGTCAAGATCATGTTTGTGCCCTCTTGTAACAATAACTGCAAAGGTTGCCTCGTTTATATTAATTAAGTCAAAGCATTTTTCGAAACTTTCACATATAACTCTTTCTGCATCAGGAAATCGCTGACTGTTTGCAAAGGAGGGTCTGTCATCTATTACTGTAACTGCAAATCCAGCTCTGGTGCCAAATTCTACAAGAGGCTTTGCAATATGGCCTCCACCAAATACTATCATTTTAGGTTCTGGGAAAAATGGTTCGATAAGACAGGTTTCACTGTCATTAATTTTTATAAATTCAAGATTTCCTGTTTCTATGGTTTTGCGGGCAGTTTCTAATAGTAAATTGTCAACATTAGAGGGTTCGTTTTCAAAAAGCATTTCTTGAGTTAAAATTAGTTTTTCTTTTGCTTCTAGTTTTGTTATCATTACAGTTTTCTTTCCACAATCTACTTCCTCAAGTAGATTTTTATATGCATTTTCACTCATAGCTTGTCCTCCAAGAAATATTCTTAAATAAATTATATCATTTTATTACAGCAAAATGTATGCCACTTTGTGAAATTCCTATTTTTGTTACGAAGTGGAACATTGTTATTAAAGCTGCTGTTCTAAAAAGAAACTTTTGTATTAAAATAAAACAAGGTGTCTCTTAAAATGAGACACCTAGATTTTAATCGTATAAACCCATGGAAAGGTATTTTTCTCCTCCATCAGGAGCAACAGTTACAACCTTTTTACCTTTACCAAGTTTTTTAGCAAGCTTAACTGCAGCTGCTAAATTTGCTCCAGAGGATATTCCTATAAGCAACCCTTCTTCTCTAGCAGCAAGTCTTGCATATTCATAAGCTTCTTCATCTGTAATAGTAAGGATTTCATCTACAACATCCTTGTTATAAACTTCGGGAATGAATCCAGCACCTATTCCTTGAATTTTATGAGGTGAAGGCTTTCCACCTGAAAGTACTGGTGAATTAGAAGGTTCCATACCTACAATTTTTATATTATTATTATATTCCTTAAGCTTTCTTCCAACACCTGTTATGGTTCCACCTGTACCAACACCAGCAGTGAATACATCAATATCAGGAAGGTCCTTTATTATTTCCTCTGCAGTTGTTTCATAATGCTTTGCTGGATTAGCAAGGTTTGTAAACTGCTGAGGCAGAAAATATCCTTCATTGTTTTTTACAAGCTCTTCAGCTGCAGCTATGGCACCAGCCATACCCTTAGCACCTTCAGTAAGAATAAGCTCTGCTCCATAAGCCTTCATCATATTTCTTCTTTCTATACTCATGGTATCAGGCATTACAATAATAACCTTATAACCTTTAAGTCGGCCTATCATAGCTAGTGCAATACCAGTATTTCCGCTGGTTGGTTCTACTATAACACTGCCAGCCTTTAAAATTCCTTCTTCTTCAGCCTTTTCGATCATTCCAAGAGCTGCTCTGTCTTTTATGCTTCCGCCTGGGTTAAGTTTTTCTAGTTTAACATAAACATCTGCTGAGTTATCATCAACAATTTTATTAAGTTTAAATAGAGGCGTGCCCCCTATTAGGTCTATAACATTATCATATATCATTTTTATTCCTCCAAATTATTTTTATTATTAGTATTGCCTTATTTATCAAAATCCGGATTTTTGATAAATAAAAAAACTCCTGCCTCTGGTACAGAGGCAGGAGCATTATATGCTACCGCGGTTCCACTCTGTTTATTACGTAAAATTAATTACATAACAACTCGTATATTGGTACAATCATACCTAAACGCTTTAACGGGCGTACCCGCTGAAGTCTACTAACTTCGATTCAGTACTCAAGGATGCACTTCGGTTATTTTCAGCATAAAATCCCTCACACCCAAGGGGATTTCTCTCTGCATGCATCTTACAACTTACTCTTCCTGTCATTGTAATTCTTAGTAATTTACTCTGATATACTCATTATATTATATAAAAAATATATGTCAAGGATTTTTTTAAAAAAAAGATTTATATTTAGTAAATTAGAGTTCTTGACATAATTTTCAAAAAAGAATAAAATATTTTGGTGAAATCATATTTAAGGAGGGATACTTATGGATAGGGAAAACGGAAATATATCCATACATACTGAAAACATTTTACCAATTATTAAACAATGGCTGTATTCTGATAAGGACATTTTTATAAGAGAACTCGTTAGCAACGGTTGCGATGCAGCTAGTAAGCTTAAAAGGCTTGTGGACCTTGGGGAAGCAAAGCCGGTTGATGAAAAGTATGAGATAAAGGTTTTATTTAATAAGGAAGAGAAAACCTTGAAATTTATTGATAATGGTATAGGTATGACTGGGGATGAGGTTAAAAAATACATTAACCAGGTAGCATTCTCAGGTGCAGAGGATTTTATCATTAAATATAAGGATAAAATGGATGAAGCAAATCAGATAATAGGGCACTTTGGACTTGGCTTTTATTCAGCCTTCATGGTATCTGAAAAGGTTGAAATTAATACATTGTCCTACATGGATGGAAGTACTGCTGTAAAATGGGTGTGCCATGGGGGCACAGAGTATGAAATTACTGAATCAGACAGAAAAAACAGGGGAACTACTGTCACTTTATATTTAAATGAAGACTGCCTTGAGTTTCTTGATGAATTTAAACTAAGAGAAGTAATAAAAAAACATTGCGGCTTCCTTCCAGTAGAAATATATCTGGAAGATGAAAAGGCTGAAGATAAAGAAACAGAGAAAAAGCCATTAAATGATATAAATCCACTTTGGAACAAAAACCCTAGTGAGTGCACTGAAGAGGAATACAAAGAATTCTACAGAAAATTATTCAATGATTATAAAGAACCCCTTTTCTGGATACATTTAAATGTGGATTACCCATTCAATCTAAAGGGAATATTATACTTTCCTAAGTTTGACCATGAGTTTAATGCAGCAGAAGGGGAAGTTAAGCTCTATAACAACCAGGTTTTTGTAGCTGATAACATTAAGGAGGTAATTCCAGAATTCCTACTGTTGTTAAAGGGTGCTGTAGACTGCAGAGACTTACCTTTGAATGTTTCAAGAAGCTTCCTTCAAAACGATAAAAATGTAATAAAAATATCAAAACACATAAGTAAAAAGGTTGCAGATAAACTAACAGATTTATATAAGAAGGAAAGAGATAAATATAATAGTTTCTGGGATGACATTAATGTGTTTATAAAATACGGCTGCATAAGAGAAAATGACTTTTATGAGAAAGTTAAAGATATAATAATATTTAAAAGTATTAATGGTGATTACATTAATCTTAAAGAATACCTTGAAAGAAACAAGGATAAACATGAAAACAAGGTATTTTATGTGGATGATGAAAAGCAGCAGGCTCAATATATAAGAATGTTCAAAAACAACAACCTTGAAGCTTTGGTATTAAATACTGGAATTGACTCTCACTTTATAAGTTTCCTTGAAATGAAGGAAACTGGGGTTAAATTCACAAGAGTTGATTCTGACTTGTCTGAAACCTTAAAGGAGGATGCAGATGCTTCAGAAGAAGATATAAAGAAACTTGAGGAAATATTTAATACTGCTTTAGAAGACAAAAAGCTGGAGCTAAAGGTTGAAAATCTTAAAGACGAGGAAATACCTGCAATACTTCTTTTATCTGAAGAAGCAAGAAGAATGCAGAATATGAAGCATATGTTCCAGGGTATGGATATGGGGGATATGTTTAAGGATGAAGAAACCCTGGTTATAAACAATAAGAACAATCTTGTAAAGAGCATACTAGGAAAATCATCTGATGAAAGCAAGACTCAGGATATAAAACTCATATGCAGGCACATATATGATTTGGCAGTTATAAGCAGCAGGCAGATGGAAGCTGAGGATATGGCAAAATTCATTTTAAGAAGCAATGAGATTATGAAACTTGTTATTGATTAGTATTATAATGAAAGCTTATACAGGTTGAAAATACCAGTATAAGCTTTTAAAAATTTTGTTTATAAACATATTTACATTGAGTAAAATATGTGTGATAATATGAATATTTGTTAAATTTATTATTAAGGAGAACATATGAAAATAGGATTTGATCACAAAAAGTATTTAGAAGAACAATCAAAGTACATTTTAGAAAGAGTGAATAATTACGACAAGTTGTACCTTGAGTTTGGAGGAAAACTTATGTTTGACCTTCATGCAAAAAGAGTGCTCCCTGGATTTGATGAAAATGCGAAAATAAAATTACTTCACAAGTTAAGAGAAAAAGTTGAAGTAGTTATTTGTGTTTATTCAGGGGATATTGAAAGAAACAAAATAAGGGGAGACTTTGGTATAACTTATGACATGGACGTTTTGAGACTCATAGACGACTTGAGGGCTTATGAGCTTGACGTTAATAGTGTTGTTATAACAAGATACGAAGGACAGCCTGCTACAACTGTATTTATAAACAAACTTGAAAGAAGAGGCATTAAGGTATATACTCACAGAGCTACAAAGGGATATCCTACTGATGTGGATATAATTGTAAGTGATGAAGGGTATGGACAAAACCCATACATAGAAACTGAAAAGCCTATAGTTGTTGTGACAGCACCAGGTCCAGGAAGCGGAAAGCTTGCAACCTGTCTTAGTCAGCTTTATCATGAATTTAAAAGGGGCAATAAGGCTGGATATTCAAAATTTGAAACCTTCCCAGTATGGAACCTTCCATTAAAGCACCCTGTAAATATTGCTTATGAAGCAGCAACTGTGGATTTAAAGGATGTTAATATGATTGATCCTTTCCATCTTGATGCTTATAATACAGTTACAGTTAACTACAATCGTGATATTGAAACCTTTCCTGTTCTTAAAAGAATCATAGAAAAGATAACTGGCAAGGAATCTGTTTATAAATCTCCAACAGACATGGGGGTTAACAGGGTTGGCTTTGGTATCGTTGATGATGAGGTAATTAAGGAAGCTTCAAGGCAGGAAATAATAAGAAGATATTTCAAAACTGGCTGTGAATATAAAAAAGGCTATCTTGATAAGGAAACATATCAGAGATCTAAGCTTATAATGGAGGAACTTAACTTAAAGGCAGAAGATAGAAAGGTAGTTCTCCCAGCAAGAGAATACGCTGAAAAACTTAAAACTTCATGTGATCAAAATGAACCTTGTACCGTGGTTGCACTGGAATTAAATGATGGAACAATACTAACTGGAAGAAGCTCTTCCCTTATGGATGCCTCTGCAGCGGCTATATTAAATGCTATAAAACATTTTGCAAATATTTCTGATGACATTCATCTAATATCTCCAGTAATACTTGAACCTATAAAAATACTAAAATCAAAGGTTTTAGGCAGCAGAGTAATATCCCTGGACAGTGAAGAAGTGTTAATAGCACTTTCAATATGTGCTGCAACAAACCCTATGGTTCAGGCAGCAATGGAAAAGCTCACCATGCTTAAAGGCTGTCAGGCCCATGCAACATCAATTTTAAGTGTTGCGGATGAACAGACCTTCCACAAGCTTGGCATTGACGTAACTAGTGATCCTGAATATGCTTCAAGCAGTCTTTTTTACAATAACTAAATAATTAATAAAACCTCCTGAAATTTCACCTGGTGAAATAAGGAGGTTTTTTTATGAACAAAAACCTTAAACCGATTTTTATGATATAATATAAAGATATGGATTTTTAATTATAAGGAGAAAATTATATGTTTAGTGAAGATATGCTGCTTGAAATATTTAGTGATGAAACAAGCGGTAATAATCAGTTAAAGGGAAATAGAGTGCTTAACTCAGATTTAGTTTCATCCTGCAGTATAAAAAGTCATGAGAATCTAATAAGTATAGAAGGCACTGTTATATCAGAAAGCCTTTTTAATGAATACAATTCAGCTATAGAACTTGAAGCAGGAAAAGGAAATGTTCTTTCCACCTTTTGCAGCTGTGCTGATTTTGAAAAGCATGAATTTACAAAGAAGCCATATTGCTGCAAGCATTTGTGGGCTTTGTTCTACAAGGCATTGGATAAGCTTGCAAAACATCCGGCCTTATCTGATGATAAAAGTAGTGAGGAAACCATATTCAAAAAAGAGGAAAATCTATTATCTGCACTACTAGGTGATGAAAAAAACAAGGATGAAATTAAGATTGAAGTATATATAAATAAAACTGGAATAATGGACAATATTTCTGCAGAATTAAAGATTGGCTTAAAATCATTAAATTCCCATAACCTTTATATATTAAAAGATATAAATTATTTCCTGGCTGCATGCTGCAATAATATATCAATAAATTACAGTAAAAACTTTGTTTTTAATTCAAATAACCATAAATTAAGTGTTAAGGATAAAGGACTCATTAGCTTTATTGAAACTTTGAAGGAAATAAAAGGGAGTTTGAATTATAATCAAAGAGGAGAAAAAGTGGTAGATGGCAAGTATCTTAACATTCCAAGATATATGCTCCGTGAGTTTTTTCAGGTTGTAAAAAATCATAGAGTATACCTGAACGAAGGTTTTTTTTACAGACCGGTTGAAACAGAAATTATTATAGGAAGGCCGGATATTGATTTTGACCTTAAAATTATAAAAGACAATTACGTTTTAAAATCACCATCAGGCCTACCAAGCACCCTAGGGTCCAAAAAGGATGTATACATATATGGCACCTCCATATATCTTCCGGATTATGAATTTTGTTATAAAATAGGACCATATCTTAATAATCTTAAGGAAAGAAAGGTTTTAAGTATCCCGGCATCCTCTGAGGAAAGAGTTCTAAGAGAGCTTATTCCAGAGTTGAATTCTTTAGGCAGGGAGGTATTCCTTTCAAAGGCTATAAAGGATAAGGTTGAAACTGGTGAGTGCAATTTGAATTTTTATTTTGACAGAAAGGGTAAGGATATTTCCCTGAAGGTTAATGTAAAATATGGAAAGCATGAGTTTAATCTATTTGAGGACTGCAAGGAAAAGATAATATATAGAGATACAAAAAAAGAGAATAATGTTATTGGAACCTTAAGATCCCTAGGTTTTGAAGAAATAGGGAACAGGTTTTATCTTTCAGCAGGAGATGAATATGCCTTTCGTTTTTTTAAAAGTGAAATAGGAAAGCTTCAGGACCTTGGAGAGGTATTTTATTCTGAAAGCTTTAAGGGAATAAAGAACCTGGGAAAAGGTGCATTAAGAGGGGAAATAAAACCTGGAAGCTATAACTATTTTGAAATGGATTTTAAAATAGGAGATATTCCTCAGGATGAAACTGCAGCAATATTAAAATCTTTCAGAGACAATTTAAAATACTACAAACTTAAAAATGGTGAATATCTTGATTTGGAGGATTTGGAGCTTAAAAGCTTTTTAAAGCTAATAGAATCAGCTGCCGGAGATAAATTAGATGAAAACAAAGTTTTAATTTCAAAAGCAAAGGCACCATATTTCCAGGAATATTTTGAAGAAAATCATATTAGGTATATTACTGGAACCAAGGAACTTAAATCAATAAGAACAAAGCTGAAAAATATCGAAAAGCAAAAAGTTGAATTTCCAAAAAACTTAGAAAATACCTTGAGAAGCTATCAGAAGTATGGGTATAAATGGCTAAAGACCCTTGATTATTTGGGCTTTGGAGGTATTCTTGGGGATGAAATGGGTCTAGGTAAAACACTTCAGGCTATAGCATTCATATTGTCGAACAGGGGCAGCAAAACCTTGGTGGTGGCTCCAACTTCACTTATATACAACTGGGTGTATGAATTCCAAAAATTTGCACCAGAGCTTAAGGTTTCAGCATTTAGCGGAAATCCTGAGGAAAGAGATAGAAAATTTAAATTTATAAATGAATTTGATGTGGTTGTAACAACTTATAATCTTTTGAAAAGGGACATGGAAAATTATAAGCAGATTGAATTTGACTACTGTTTCATAGATGAAGCACAGTTTATTAAAAACTCAACCTCTCAAAATTCCATGGCTGTTAAGGAAATTAAAGCAAAAGCCAGGTTTGCTCTAACAGGCACTCCAATGGAAAATTCTCTTATGGAGCTTTGGTCAATTTTTGATTTCATAATGCCTGGATATCTTTACGATGAAAAAAGATTTAGTGTCAGGTACCATAAAAAGCTAAAGGAAGAACCGGAAATAATTCAGGAGGTAAACAAATTAATAGCTCCTTTTATACTAAGAAGAAAAAAGAAAGAGGTTATTAAGGAACTTCCAGATAAAATAGAAAAGACTCTGATGGTGGATATGGAGTATGAGCAGAAAAAAGTTTACAAGGCTTATTCTGACTATGCCGTACAGCTAATTGAAAAAAGAGTTAAGGATGATGAATTTAAAAACAGCAAAATTGAAATTCTATCATATCTAACAAAATTAAGACAGCTGTGCATAGATCCTTCCGTGGTTATGGAAAATTATATTGGGGAAAGTGCAAAACTGGACGCTGTGTTAGAACTATTAACCCAGGCCATAGATGAAGGGCATAGAGTACTTGTGTTTTCACAGTTTACCACTGTACTTAATAAGCTTAGCTCAAGGCTTAAATTTGAAAAAATACATTATTCTTACCTTGATGGTACAATTCCTTCAGAAAAAAGGATGCAAATTGTTAAGGAGTTTAATCAAGGGAAAAACTCTGTGTTTCTAATAAGCCTTAAAGCTGGTGGTACAGGGTTAAACCTAACCTCCGCAGATATTGTTGTTCACCTGGATCCATGGTGGAATCCCGCAGTGGAGGACCAGGCAACAGACAGGGCTCATCGAATAGGTCAGGAAAATGTGGTGGAGGTTATTAAGATAATTTCAAAGGGAACTATTGAGGAAAAAATTATTAAGCTGCAGGAAAGCAAACGAAAATTGATTTCCGAAGTTTTAGGAGATGAATTGTGCAATGCTGAAAAATTCCTATCTCTTACAGAAGAGGATGTAATGGAGCTTTTTAAAAATGATTAGACACATTTTTAATGTGTCTTTTTTTGCCCAAATTAAGTATGTTATTTTGTTTTTTGTAAATAATAGAATATATATTTAAACTTGGGAGGAATAATTGTGGCTAGTAAATTAAATGTAATACCATTGGGGGGAATTGGCGAGATAGGCAAAAACATTACAGCCTTCAAATATGAAGATGAGATTATTGTTATTGACTGTGGTTTATCGTTTCCAGAGGACGAAATGTACGGGGTGGATCTAGTAATCCCGGATATTACATATTTAATAAATAATTCGGAAAAAGTTAAAGGAATATTTTTAACCCATGGGCATGAAGATCATATAGGTGCAGTTCCTTATATATTAAAGCAGCTTAATGTCCCTGTTTTTGGAACAAAGTTAACTTTAGGAATAGTTGAAAACAAACTGAATTCTCACAACATGCTTTCAGATTGCACATTAAACTGTGTTAAACCAGGCGATATTGTAAGCACAGGCAACTTCAAGGTTGAATTCATAAGAGTTACCCACAGTATTGCAGATTCATGCGGAATAGCCCTTCATACTCCTGCAGGTGTGGTTTTGCATACTGGAGACTTCAAGGTGGATTATACCCCAATAGACGGTCTTACCATGGATCTTGAAAGAATATCGACACTTGGAAAGGAAGGGGTACTGCTATTGATGGCAGATAGTACAAATGTGGAGAGACAAGGTCACTCAATATCTGAAAGCTCTATAGGCGGAACCTTGGAGAGGATATTCTCAAATGCCAAAGGGAGAGTTATAGTAGCAACCTTTGCCTCAAACATTCATCGAATGCAGCAGATAATAAATGCATCGGTACTAGATGGAAGGAAAATAGCCTTTAGCGGCAGAAGCATGGAGGATATATCAAGAGTTGCGGGAGAACTAGGGTATCTGCATATACCAGAAGGTCATGGTATAAGTATCGATGATCTATCAAACTATCCCAATGAAAGTATTACTATTATTACAACAGGAAGTCAGGGGGAACCAATGTCAGCCCTGGCAAGGATTGCATTTTCAAATCATAGAAAAATAAAAATAGAAACTGATGATCTATACATCATTTCAGCATCTCCCATACCAGGTAATGATAAGCTTATTTCAAGAGTAATAAACAGTTTGTTTAAAAATGGAGCAGATGTTATTTATGAAGACCTAGAGGAAGTACACGTTTCAGGACATGCATATCAGGAGGAAATTAAGCTGGTACATAAACTTGTTCATCCTAAATTTTTTATGCCTGTGCATGGGGAGTATAGACATTTGAAACATCATACAGACCTTGCAGAAAAGCTCGGCATGGAAAAATCTCACATAATTTGTTTAAACCCGGGGGAAGTCTTGACAATTTCAAATGAAGAGGCATATGTTTCCGGGAAGGTAACTGCAGGTGCTATTTATGTTGATGGAATAGGAGTTGGAGATGTGGGCAATATAGTGTTAAGGGACCGTAAGCATTTGGCACAGGATGGGATGCTTACTATAGTTGTTACTATTGAAAAAGACACTTGCAGCATAATTGCAGGACCAGATATAATTACCAGGGGTTTTGTATACGCCAGGGAAGCAGAGGAGCTTATAAACAAAGTTAAAGATATTGCCAGGGAAGAACTTAATAACTGTTTAGAAGAAAATATAACAGAGTGGTATGTTTTAAAAACAAGAGTTAAAAAATCTGTGGAAGGATTTATTTACGAAAATACAAAAAGGAAACCTAGTGTAATACCAATTATAATGGAAATTTAGCAATCAGCATATAATATTAAAAACATGTAAAGGGAATCTTTTGTTTTTGTCGAAATATAACTATGGTACATTTTTTATTATAATGGGGGGTATTATCAATGAAATTTGAAGCTATTTATAAGGATCCTGAAATTATGGACAAGGAATTCCCGCCAATTTCAGATGCCTTTACTATCAATGTAAAAGGGGACAATATTATTGCAATGATGTACATTGCCCAGGGAAAAGGGCCTCATCCTACAATAATTTTGTATCACGGGTTTCCGGGATATGAAAAAAATATAGATCTTGCTCAAGTGCTTAGAAGGGCAGGGTATAATGTTATGATGCCACATTACAGAGGGTGCTGGGGCAGTGAAGGGGCATATTCAGTAAGCAATGTTCTTGAAGATGCAGAGGCTGTAATAGAATATTTAAGGTCCGATAAGTGCAAGCCGTCTCTGAGAGTTGACCCTGAAAACCTAATATTAATGGGGTATAGTTTGGGAGGCTTTACAGCACTTCATACCTTGGCAAAGCATCCGGAAATTAAATCCATGGCATTTATCGTAGGATATAACTTTGGTAAGTATGCAAAGGAATTATATGGGAACGAAAACTTGATAAAGGAAGCCGAGGAGTATTGGTCAGGATCTTTTGCACCACTTAGAGGGATTACTCCGGAAATGTTCATTAAGGAAATAGTAGATAATCGAAATAAATGGGATCTTGTGGACAAGGCTCGTGAATTAAAAAATCATTCCCTTCTTTTTATTGGAGGACTTCAGGATACTTGTGCAGATATTCCAAATCACTATCAGCCAATTGTGGATGTAATCAAAAATACAAACAAGAACAACCTTACAGAAGCAATACTTGATACAGATCATGATTGTTCCAACAGCAGGATTTTACTTGCAGAAACTGTTTTAAAGTGGCTTGAGATTGTACAAGCTTAAATATTGTTAAAAATAATAAAACCATACCTTAAATTTAAAGGTATGGTTTATTATTTTACTTGCTACTAGGTTTGTCATTAGTTTATAGCTTTAATAAGAACACATAAAACAATTTATATACAGTAAAATATGTAACAAAGAGATTGGAAATTGCATAAAGTGTATTAGAACAAAAGTTTAGAAACGGGATAAAAAAGGAAAATAAAAAGGAGTGAATATTTATGATAGCAAATTTAGTTTTAGGTGTGGCATATGATTTTACTATGGTTGGCGGTGTTGTTATAACAGGTGAAGTACTGACAAAAGCTACTGATGGTATCGAAATAAGACAGGCTGGTGGTGTAATTACAACTCTTAATGTGCCAAATATAGTTTTCTTCTCATAACTTAAAATTGTAGTAGAGCAAAAGTAAAAAAAACGAGTAAAAAAGGAAAATAAAAAGGAGTGAATATTTATGATAACAAATTTAGTTTTAGGTGTGACATATGATTTTACTATGGTTGGCGGTGTTGTTATTACAGGTGAAGTAGTAAGGAAAAATATGGACAGTATTGAAATTAGACAGGCAACTGGTGTAATTACGACTCTTAATGAACCTAATATAGTTATTTTCGCTTAATTTTTATCATAGAGTAACATTGAAAATAGAAAGTTTAATTTAGCATGAATAATCTGAACCTATTAAATCAAAATTTTGGATTTAGCATTAAGCATTTTAATGCTAAATCCTTATATATTAAGGAGGTAATTTGAAATGAAAGATTCATCCTCAGATAATGTGAAATATCTGCCTGAAATTAGTACAGTAATTGTGATAATAAATTTAGTAATTGTGATAATAAATTTAGCTTTGAATTATAGAATCAATAATCATTCACATGGAATAGAAAATGACATAAAACATAATAAAATTGAATTAAAAATCGAGGACAGTTTTTATGAATTATTAAATAAATTTATTAATGCAGAAGTTGAATTGATGCATACATACGAAAATAGAATGGGAAAAATAGAAGAAAAATATAGTGATTCAATAGGATTGCTTGATATTATTAGAGAGAAGTATAAAGGCATTAATATTGCTATCTCACTTATAAATAGTCCCAATCCTCTAACAGGTGAAGTTTTAAATAGTACTAAAGAAGTTTTGGTTGTAAAATCCAACGGGATTGTATATTTTATTGATAAAGACAAAATTGTATATTTTTATTGAATATATTTAAAAACCATAACACTCAACTTAAAAACCTTACTTTTAATATTATTAGTAACCCAATATTTATTAATATCATATGATATAGTGATGTTAATTTTATTTAAAGTGAGGTAAAAATTATGAGTTCATTTGTTAATACAGGATTTGCCAAGAAAAATGATTTTATTATGCAACAAGCTAGTGTGGTGGTATATTCAGCTGAACCAGACACTTTAGAAATGACCAAAACCGTTGATAAGCCGGGGCATATTTATGTTACTGGGGATACTATTGTATTTACTATTAATATAACCCTGCCAGCTACATCTCCAGCAAAACTATCCGGAATAACTTTTGAAGACCAGGTACCTCCCCAGGTGATTCTTCCTTCAGCTCCTCCATATGGAGTATCAACCACAAAAGGAATCATTGTACCAGTTATTTCAAATTTGGTTAAGATTACCGCCATTGATCTTGATGTTGGTGAAACCTGCACTATAACAATTGCAGGAACAATAGCATAACTTGATTTCTTGTCCAATGAACAATTTGGTTCATTGGACATTATAATAAATATAGCAATTTTATGAAGGTGAACTGTTGTTGCAAATTGAAAAGGGAATAATTGAAGTAAAAAACATTTCAACTGTACGTAAACTTAATTTTACAAAATCAGCTGAAACAAATTTTTATATCAGGGTAAAAGAATGTTCAGATTTAAAAGTTGAACAGTGCATTAAATGTTTTTCTACATTACTAACGAGAAAAGTTAAGATACTGATTAAGACAAGTAATTTAGGTCCAGATACAGAACCTGATGCAAGATGCACGGACCTAATTACAAATCATAACAATTTAGAAGTACTTTCTTTTACAGTTTCAAAAGGTAGCTGCACCTATGAAGATGGTGAGTTCAAATGGAATATAGGGGCGTTGTCACCTAAGGAAACCTGCTTTGCCTTAATTACCTTAAAAACAAAATGGCTATGCTCGTATAAGTCCATGGCAGTTGTTTGTGGTGAAAATCATGATCCATGTTTGTTAAACAATATCGACTTTGAAATAATCTCGCCCTTTGGAAAGTTGATACACTCATTTATTAAAGCAGCCTATACCCAATTAGAAAAACAGGAAGAGTTAAATACTGGATAAGAAAAGGCTGCTAAGTGCAGCCTAAATTTTTTAGAATTTATATTTTGATTTTTTTATCATTTTGCTCATTGGAACTGCTATAATTATTCCAACCAGAACTTCAACA
>JBLNDT010000086.1:0-6777 GCA_050261915.1 Solirubrobacterales bacterium | reverse complement strand
TGAATAGTCCAGAGTTCCTGCAGCAAAAACAGCAGAAGCCCCAGCCATTGTAAATACAGTTGTCAGTAGTGCTGCCATTCCTAGTTTAAGTCTTCCTAATTTCATTTTTACCCATCCTTTCTTCTATTACTCATACATTAATGCATCTATTGGATTTAAGTTAGCAGCTTTATTAGCAGGGTACATTCCAAAGACAATGCCAATTATCAATGAAATCCCAAATGCCAACAGCATCCAAGGAATTGAATATACTTCTGGAACAATATTAAATCCGCCTATTATAAAGTGTATCACCCCGCACGCCATTATAATGCCGGTTATTCCCCCGATTCCTGTTATAACTAATGCTTCAATTAAAAATTGAGTTAGTATATTTCCTTTTTTTGCACCTATGGCTTTTCTTATTCCAATCTCACGTGTCCTCTCAGTTACAGATACAAGCATAATATTCATTATACCTATTCCTCCAACAATAAGAGATATGGCGGCAATACCTGCCAGTACTGCTGTCATTGTTCCAGTAATGGAACTTAAGGTGGACAATACATTTGCCATGTTTGTTACCCTGTAAAGATCTTCATTTTTGTACATTTTATATAAAAATGTATCCAATTTATCCACAGCAGTATTAACCGTATCTGCACTTACTGCCTTAACTGAAAATGACCTTATGGTAGCGTCCTTATTAAGCTTAGTTGCAGCACTTATCGGTATGATAACCCTGTCATCTGTGGTGGAAGCAGTTCCATTTTGTGTTTCAGTTAGTACTCCTACCACTTTAAACTCCTGTCCAAGTACTTTGATTGTCTGGCCTACCGGATTAGAGCCTCCGTAAATATCATTTACCACTGCTGTTCCAACCACAGCAACCTTTTGGTTGTAATCCGTATCAAAGCTAAGTAGAAATCTTCCGCTTTGAACTGTTACACTGTTAATATCAGCATAGTCGGAGGTAGTCCCAAGGATGGTTGTACTTCTATTCTTATCCCCAGCTTTTACTTTTCCGCTTAAGGAAGCCTGGGGAGCAACACTTGAAATTATATCGCTGTTTTCCTGTTGAAACTGCTGAAGCTGTGAATAAGACAAATTAATATTGCTTCCTCTGCCCGTAATATTAATATTAATTAAGTTAGTGCCTAAAGTTGAGAGTGAATCTGTAATATTCTTCGTGCTTCCTTTTGCAAAACCTACAGCAATAATTACTGAGGAAACACCAATTATAACACCCAGCATGGTAAGAAAGGATCTTATCTTGTTTGCCGTTATGCTTTTAATTGCCATTTTGAAAATCTGCATGAAATTCACTATATCAACTCCCTGTCCTCTGTAATTTCACCATCCTGTAGTCTTACAATACGTTTAGCCTGATTAGCAAGGTTATTATCATGAGTAATAAGCACTACAGTATTTCCCTTTGCATTAAGATCTTTTAGAATTTCCATTACTTCCTTACCGGTTTTACTGTCTAATGCTCCGGTAGGTTCATCTGCCAGCAGCACTGGAGGCTTTGTTGCCAAAGCCCTTGCTATTGCAACCCTTTGCTGCTGTCCCCCTGAAAGTTCGCTGGGTTTATTATTCATTCTATTGCCAAGCCCAACACTCTCCATTGATTCCATTGCCCTGATCCTGGCATCTTTAAGCTTCAGGCCTTGATATATGAGAGGTAGCTCAACATTCTCCAATGCAGAAAGTTTAGGAAGAAGGTTGTATTTTTGAAATATAAACCCTATCTTTTTGTTTCTTATTAATGCCAGGTCATCGTCACATAGCTGGCTTACTTCCTTACTATCCAGTACATAGCTTCCGCTGGTGGGCACATCAAGGCACCCTAATATATTCATCAATGTGGATTTTCCTGAACCAGATGGACCCACAACAGCAACAAATTCTCGAGGCTTTATGTGGAGATTTATACTATTTAACGCAATAACCTTGTTTTCTCCCATTATATAACTTTTACTAATACCAGACAGTTCAATCATTACATACCGCCTCCTGGTCCGCCCATACCTGCTCCACCTGAAGATCTAGTTGAAGTTTTGCTTGAAGATGTTGTTGAAGTTGAAGTTTTAGTTTCAGGTAAAATTACTGTATCACCTTCACTTAATCCGCTTTTTATAACAATAAAGGAATCAGTGTTTTCTCCAACAGTAACCTCTTTTCTTACTGCATTTGAGTAATATGTGCTTGTTGTTTTTGATGAAGTCTTATTTGTACTTTTTGATGAATTTGTGCTGGAGCTTGCTGAAGTATCTGTCTTGCCGGTTCCTTTTACCCATACAAAGCTCTTCCCATTAACTGTAGTAACTGCTTCTAGTGGAACATAAAGTACATCCTTCATTTCTTCAACTACTATTTCTGCGTTAGCATTCATACCGCCTTTTAGTTTGCTTACATCCCCTGTAAACTGGATTGTCACAGGATAAGTTGTTACACCGTTAGAGGATGTACCAACAACTGCAACCTTTGTAATCTGACCTTCCATAGGGGTAGTTTTTGTGCTTGAAATAGCATCTAAAGTTATATTAACCTTTTGTCCTACTTCAAGTTTTGCTACATCAAGTTCGTCCACACTTACATCGAACTGCATTTCATTAGGATTATAAACATCAGCAAATTCGTCCCCGGCTTTTACAGTATCTCCAACCTTGAAATTTACAGCTGTAACAGTTCCATCACAGGCTGCAACTATTTTATATTTACTGGCAGATTTTATACTTGAAGCCAACTGGCTGTTTGATGCTGCCACCTTTAAATCTGCAAGCTGTTTAGCCCTTACAACTTCGTCACTCTTTAATTTTATCAATACCGCACCACTTGATACATTTTGGTTTTGATTAACATATATATTTTGAACAGTTCCAGAAACGGTACTTGTTATTGTGTGCTTATTTACATAGTTAATTGTTGATGTTCCAATACTTGAAACTGAGCCTTTGCTTGTACATATGTCAGCGCTGGCTGAACACCCTTCAGTTACTGCTCCAGGATTGTTCATTGTTATTTCTACTGAATAAACGCTTCCGCCAGAAGCTGTACTTGCTCCTTGATTGCTTACATAGGTAACTGTTCCGCTTATAGATTCCATCAATGAAGTTAGATACACATCTGCACTTTGTCCAACAGCGATATATGCTGCATCGCTGGCATTGTATGTTAACAGCACTTTAAGCTTTGATGTATCGCTTAATGTTAAAACTGTACCCCCCGCATTGATTTTATCACCAACACTTAAAGATAAGGAGCTAACCTGACCTGAAAAAGGAGCTTTTATTGATAAATTATTATAATCATCATAGCTTGACTGTGCAGATATCTGGCTTTGAACTACTGAATTTTCAGTATTTGCAAGAGAGCTTTGATAATCAGTATCGTCCAATTCAGCAATTACATCTCCCTTTTTCACAATATCTCCAGCTTTATTGTTTACCTTGGTAACTGTTGTCCCAATTTGAGCATTAAGTTTGCTAACATTTGTGCTGGTTATTGCTCCTGAACCAGTAACAGTTATTTTTAAATTTCCTTTTTTTACTTGAGCAGTGTTTTGAACAGTACTTGTTTTAGAACCAAGTATGGTTTTACTTCCATAAAAGCCAATGCCTACAACAACTACCAGCAAAACAGCTGCTATAAGTTTTGCATTTTTCTTTCCCATTATTTTTTTAAACTTATTCTTAAAATTGCTTAAATCTACTTTCAAAATAATACCCCTTTCCTAAATTACTTAATTTCATACTTTTGCATACGATATATAAGAGCAGATCTTGTTATATTTAACAATTGTGCTGCTTTACTTTGGTTTTGTCCGCTAATTTTTAATGCCTTAACTATTAGCTCCTTTTCAACATTATCCAAATTTATGCCATCTTCAGGGAAATATATAATTGGGTCCTTTGTGCTCTTGGAACCCTTAATTATTTCCTCTGTAAGGAAGCTTGGTTTAACATAAGGTTCCTTACATAAAATGACAATCCTTTCTATAACATTTTCAAGTTCAATAATATTACCTGGCCAGTGATAACTTTTTAAAAACCTTACTGTATCAGGTGACATTCCCTTTATTTTTTTAGAACTATCATATTTTTTTATGAAAAAGTCCAGCAAATCATGTATATCTTCAATTCTTTCCCTTAGGGGTGGAAGTTTTACTGGAAGAACATTTAACTTATAATATAAATCCTCCCTGAATTCCCCCTTTTCTACTTCTCTTATCAAATCTTTGTTTGATGAAGCAATTAGCCTGGCTTCAAGCTTGATTGCATCACTGATGCCAGCCCTGAAATATGACTTCTTCTCAATAGTCTCTAATAATTTTTTTTGAAGATTCAGGCTTAGTTTATTTATTTCTTCAATAAACAAAGTACCTTTTTCCGCTATTTCAATTTTCCCCTTCTTTTTTTCATACCCGAAAATTTCATTTTCTACTTCAGTTTCTGAATCCATATTGCAGTTTACTATTACAAAAGGCTCATTTGAGCAGCTGCTTAACATATGGATTTTTCTTGCAACCACTTCTTTTCCTGTTCCAGTTTCCCCGGTAATAAATACTGGAGCCTGCGATTTTGCAATTTGAGGTATAGATTGATAAATGGAACTAAGCTCTTCATTTTTGCTTGTGAGACTTATTTCATCAAGTTCCCTCAAATTCTCATCTCTCAAATAGTTTATTTCCTTTGTGAGCTTTAGCATATTCATTGCCTTTTCAGCCTGAAGGAGAAGTTCATCCACATCGAAAGGTTTGGTAATATAATCAAATGCTCCTTTTTTCATGCTTTCGATAGCACTGTCTATGCTTCCATGTGCTGTAATTATAATTACAACTAAATCCTTTTGAAGCTTCTTTAATTCTAAAAGCACATCCATGCCATCCATATCAGGAAGCCTTAAGTCTAAAAACACTATATCATAGTTGTTTTTCTGAACCTCCAAAATTCCATCCATGGCTGTTTCGCAGGTGAAAACATCATTGTCGGTTGGTTCAAAAGATTTTTTAATTATCCATCCAATATATTTTTCATCATCAATTACTAAAATCCTACCCAACTGCTCCACCCTCCTTATTATTTGAAGGCAGTGCAACTATAAATTCCGAGCCCTCATATTTTTTACTTTTCACCTCAATATAACCCCCATGCAATTCAACGATACTGTTGCTTATGGTTAAACCAAGTCCGGTGCCCTTTGGCTTTGTTGTATAGTATGGATTAAAAATGTTATCCATTTGAATTTCGTCCATTCCCTTACCCGTATCTGTGAAATATGTCTTAACCCATTGACCCTCATTCCTAGTCCTAATTGTTAACTGTCCCCCGTTTTCCATGGCTTCACAGGCGTTTATAACTATGTTTACATAAACCTGCTTTATTTTATCGCAATCCATTAATATTTCCGGCAGATTTTCTTCAAGTTCCAAAACAAGCTTTATATGATTATCCTGAATATACTTATTTGTAAAGGATAAAATACTCTGAATTAAAGAATTCATGTTCATTTGATCCATCATGTTTTTAGAAGGTCTTGCATAGTCGAGAAGTTCTTGAATTACTTTATTTTCTCTGTTACACTGCTCTTTAATTATTCCAATGTATTCCTCTAGCCCCTTAACATCCTTAAAGTTTTTCTCCATAAGTTGTACTGTGCCGCTTATTATCCCAAGAGGATTTCTTATTTCATGAGCTACACCAGATATTAGATGTCCTAGGGATGCAAGTTTTTCACTTCTCTGCACCCTTTCCTCCAACTGTTCTTTCTTTTCTAAGGAGTCCCCCATATTATTTATAAAGGTTGCTATTTGACCAATTTCACCTTCTGTGTCTTCTATTCTGTAGGAAATATCCTCTCCTATTTTTTCAAGGCCTGTTCTTATTTTATAAATATTTTTATGGAGATTGCTAATGATTAGCCCCATTAGTATTAAAGCTGTAATCAAAGCAATAGGTATAAAATATGCCATATACATCATAACTTTTCTATTGTAATTTAACTCTGGAGGCAGAAGGGAATCTGCCCATACTACCGCCACTACAGTTCCATTTGATATTATTGGATGAAAACATCTAATAATTCTAACATTGTTGTACGATATATAATCAACTTTGTCGTTCTTCTTTTTAATTACTTCACTTATACTGGCCTCCATGCCTTTTTTTTGCTCACTTAAAGGTATATCATTAATGTCATGTATATAATTTTTTTCTTTATTATAGGGAATCCAAAATTCATAGGATTTGCTTATCTCAGTAACATACATGCCTATATTTGTTCCCCTTGATATTTTTGACAAAGCTCCAAACTTAATATTCACATCACCATCAAGTTTTTTTATCTTTGCTGGATCCTCTTTAATAGATACTAGTTCCGTTTTATCAAATTCTTCATCTATGTAAAATAAAAGACTATTAAGTCTTTCCGCTTGCATTCCCTCAACTGCAGTTTCAACTTTAAAGGGAACAAAGGTATTCCACCCAACAACCATGGCAGGAATAAATAAAACAATACCCAGTATTAATGTTATTTGAAATTTTAAACTCTTATTTAATATCCACTTAACCATAATTCCCTCCATTTACTAATTAATTATATTATAAAAAAAAGTATGAAAACAAACAATTTGTGTTTGTTTTCATACAATTTAAATTAATATTAACTTTTCTATTTGATTATTCTGTTATATCAAGTATTTCTCCATTTATACCAAGTACAAATGCCTGGGTAGAACCAATGTTTAGAAGGTCATTTGAACTATTTACATTTAATCTGCTTCTGTCAAAATATTCA
>JBLNDT010000085.1:0-14585 GCA_050261915.1 Solirubrobacterales bacterium | reverse complement strand
CTTATTGGTGATGCCTCAAAGGCAAAAGAAACTCTCGGCTGGGCACCCAAGACTAAATTCGAAGAGCTGGTTAAGCTCATGATACATTCTGATTTTGAGAAAGTTGTAAGAAAAGGATACTGAAAGTAATTTCTATAAGGCAGAAATAATAAGCGTCTCCAATTATGCTAAAATAAAGAATTAAAATAATAGGCATTAATATCCATAGCCCTTAGTAATAGAATCTGGGCTAAAATATTCTTGGAAGCGTTAAAATCATCTCCGTCAATTATTCTTTAGATAATAAGGTTCTCGATCAAATGGAAGAACAAAAAGCATTAGAAAACATCATGTTTAGAATTTCCTTTATAAGTAATAAAAATATTTCAAAAAATATTCTGAGTGATATTTGTGAAATAAAATCTATTCCCTGGCCATATAGCCTAAAAAGCCAACTTGCGTGGATATCTAATAATATATCGGATAATGATATTCATGTGCTACTCTATAATGGCGAAGAATTTATAGCATATTTGAACCTTGTTGAAATTGAGTTCAGTATCGATGGTGTCTTAACACAAGGATATGGCATCGGAAATGTATGCTCAAGGGAAAAAGGAAAGGGGTACGGAAGTATATTAATGAGAAATGTAAATGAATATCTAAAAGAAAATGACAAAATTGGTTTGTTGTTATGCAAGCAGGAATTAATACCTTTTTATGAAAAGTGCAGTTGGGATCTTATTAGTAAAGGAAAGTTAAAATTAAATAATGAAAACAAGTTGGTTAATGCTATGACTTATAACTTGATTGACAGTTATTGTGTGTTAGAGTATAAAGGCAAATTGTTTTGAAAATCATTAAAGTAAAAGGCTTTTGTCTAAAAAGTTAAAAATATACATCAGGGAGTCCAGTGGAAGGAAGTATTTACCTCCATATTTTATGATAGCTCCTCCAATAATTTATAGTTAAGCTTGATGTCACAATTAAAAAAAAATTTTATATATAATGCGTTACTTACAACTTCTGGGTTTGTACTTCCATTTATAACTTTCCCATATGTCACGAGAGTCTTAGCCCCCGAAGGGATTGGGCAGGTTAACTTTGTAAATTCATTCATTCAATACTTTGTAATAATATCTTCTTTAGGAATTCCTTTTTATGGGGTACGCGAAATTGCGAAATGCAGAGAAAATTTAGAATTACGAAGTAAATTATTGTTTGAATTGTTTATTCTGAAATTAATATTTTCATTCATTTCATTAGTAATTTACCTTGCAATCATATTTTCAGTTCCAAGATTTTACAATTATTTATCTTATTATACTTTTGGTATCGCTCTGATTGTAATCGGTACTCTGGATTTTAATTATTTTTTTTCGGGGTTGGAAAATTTTAAATATATCACTGTTCGTACAGTATTCTTTCAAGTAGTTTCGGTTATCTTAACTTTTATATTCATTCAAACAAGAACCGATACATTAAAATATTTTTTGATCCCGATATTTATTAGTTTATTGACCGTTATAGTAAATACAAGATATATTCTAAAATTTGTCGATGTTCAAGCTCTTAAGAAGAAATTGGAATTAAAAAAACACATAAAGCCTTTAGTATTGTTATTTTCCATAATGCTTTTTAGTAGTATATATAATTTACTCGATACTACCATTCTGGGCTTTATTACAAATGACAAATACGTTGGGTATTATTCCGCTGCAACAAAAATCAATAAGATCCCTATCTCCCTTTTAATGGTTTTAGTTCCAGTTATGTTGCCTCGTGTTTCAAATGAATTTGAGAAAAAAAATTACATAGAAATAAAACGATTGGTTTCAAAAACAATCCATTTTGTGATTTTATTGGGTGTTCCTATTACAATGGGTCTGCTTGCGATTTCTCCAGAAATCATTAGTCTCTTTTCAGGTGCGGAATTTACTCCTTCAATAACCACTTTGCGTATTTTAAGCCCTTTAGCCTTTATTATAGGATTAACCACAAATTTCAGTACTCAACTACTGGTACCACTAGGAAAAGACAGGCAACTTTTAATATCTGTAGTAATTGGAACCGTTGTTAGTATCTTATTAAATATAATTTTAATCCCTGTGTTATATCAAAACGGAGCCGCTATTTCAAATTTGGCTGCGGAAATTGTAGTTCTGTCAACTTGCTACTATTTTGTCTCAAAATTTGTAGAAATATATATTCCTTTTAAGGAAATTGTGTTAACCTTTATTGCTTGCCTTCCCTTTTGGGGAATAGCTTTCATTGTGAGATGTATTTTTGTATCACCGCTGTTCATTTTGGTAATTACAGTCTTGATTTCAGGATGTTATTATTTTGCAGTTCAAAATATTTTCCTAAAAAATATTATGGTGACAGAATTAAAAAGCGCAGTGCAAAGAAGATTTTTAGAATTGTTACCAATAAAATCAAGATAATAGCTATGCAGATTTCAAAAATATACTCAAATCGAAAAAATAAAACGGCAGTATATTCCGATTTGATTTATGAATGGGAGGATGATATCTCTCATCAAATAAAGATTCCAATTTATTCATTTGGTAGAACTAAAGAAACCCTTCTTCGCTATTTTTTCAGATCATTAAATATCTTAAAAATAGAAAAACTTTTTCAAAGGATTGAGAGTTTTAGAAAACCAAAATCATTTACACTCGTTTTTGAACTTTATCCTCGTAGTTATTTTTCTTTCCAAGTTTCTTCTAATAAAATTCCATATATAATAGATTTCGATTATAGGGTTGATTTAGATTCATTTTATAAAACATATAAGAATTGTAAACTTGTCTTTATATCAAGTTTGGAGGCTTTCAATTATTTAAGAAGAAACCAATGCCCATTGAATATTGTACATTTGCCCTTAAGCATTTCAGACAGATATAGTCTAAACACTACTGCAATCGGTAATAAAGAATTTGACTTAATCGTTGTGAGAGCAAATAAAGTTTTTATGGAATACCTGGACTCATTCGCAAAGGAGTTCCCTGATTTTGAATATGTTATACGGAAATGGGAGGGAAGTCAAATATACAAGAACAATGTGTATTATTCTAATAAAAGAGGCGTACTAGGTGAATACTCTGATAGAACGGCTTATATAAATCTGTTAAAAAAGACAAAAGTTGCACTTTATGCGACCCCCGGTTGCGATGAAAATACAAAACGATTTATGAACCATGTTACTCCAAGTCTTTTTGAATTTGTTTCATCTGGTTGTAGGATTATTGCCAGATATCCCCACAATGAAGAAACTAAATATTTTAATTTAAGTACGATTTCTCCCAGTGTCAATACATATGAGGAATTTAGAGAATTACTGGTTTCCTATTTAAATACTACGTCGTCAGAATATTTAAATAATTCAGAAAAATTTATTCAGGCAGTTTATACTTCGAATAAAGTAAAAAAGCTTAACTCTATTTTATGCACTATTAACAATTAAGTAATGAAATCATATATAATTATTACATCAATTTTCGGACCTACCGAAGCAGTAAGAGAATTTTCAAAATTCAACGATTTTAAACTGGCTGTAGTTGGAGACTTAAAATCGCCAGAAAAATGGCAAAATCCAAATACAACTTTCCTATCCATAGCTGATCAGGAGAAAATGAATTCAAAGCTCGTAAAGGTCCTCCCTTATAATCACTATTGTAGAAAAATGATGGGATACCTTTATGCAATAGAAAAGGGAGCTGAAGTTATTATCGATACTGATGATGATAATATTCCTAAAGAAAATTGGCACTTCCCAAAGTTTTCTGGACAATTTGAATGCATACAAGGCGATTTAGGTTTTATTAATATTTACAATTATTTTACTGATCAGGCTATATGGCCAAGGGGTCTGCCTTTACGCTTAATAAATAGAGGCCAGTTACACAATAATATTGGATGTGATTGTTTTAATATTGGAATTTGGCAAGGATTGGCAGATGAGGACCCGGATGTTGATGCTATCTATAGATTAACGAGTGATAAAGTTTGCAAATTTATAGATAGGGCTCCTTTAGTTCTTCGTAAAGGTACCCTTACTCCATTCAACACACAAAATACTGCAGTCATTAAAGAACTGTTCCCATTGATGTATTTACCTTGCCATGTTACTTTCAGATTTACAGATATTCTGCGAGGGATTGTTGCTCAGCCCATAATGTGGGCGGCAGAATATTCGCTGGGATTTATCAATGCAACTGTTATTCAAAAGCGAAATCCTCATGATTATTTTAAGGACTTCATTTCAGAAATTCCAATGTATCTGCATGTAGAGAAAGTTGCTGAGCTCGTTGATAAAGTCACAAAAACAAGTTGTTCGGTAAAAGATAATCTTTTTAATTCATATGTTGAACTGGAAAAAGAGGAAATAATCATTTCTGATGAACTAAAAATATTAGAAGCGTGGTTATTTGATATTGACAATATTACAAGATTAAAATATTGATGATGGGACTGAAAATTTATATTGGTCCTACAGTTTAATTGATATAATATTATCCATTTATACTAAGAAACATTATTATGTTAAAGGGAGATAAAATATTACTTGATTTTATTTCATACTCGGATTTGGAAATTATTTTACAGTGGAGAAATGACCAGAAAATTGCGCAATTCTTTAGGGAATATCGCCTGCTAAATATTGAAAATCAAAAAGAATGGTATTCAATGCTTAATAAAAAGGATAATATCTTTGAATACTTCTTTTTGATTCGGTTATCTTCCGATAATGAACCAATTGGTGTATGTGGATTGAATTACATAAACTGGATAAATAGAACCGGACAATTATCACTATATATTGGTAAAAATAGCTTATATATCGATTCCGAAGGTTGGGCGGAAGAAGCTTGTAAAATCTTGGAAGAATATGGTTTTAATAAACTGAACTTGAACAAAATCTACTGTGAAATTTATGATTTTGATAAGAAGAAAATAGAATTATTGGAGAAATTAAATTATAAAATTGAAGGCCGTTTCGAAGAGCACATTTTTAGAAACGGAAATTATTACGATTCATTGTTCTTTGGAAAATTAAAAAAGAGCCAAAATGAAATTCTATGAGACCACTTCTCGGATTTCAGTAGTATATGATTCTTTCGCACATAGGTTCCTCAAAGAAGGTTAAAAGGAATACGATTACTTTGTTACAAGAAAAGAAACGCTAAAGTACTATGGTGAAAAATAAAATACTCCGCAATTTAGATCCTTCTTCGGCTGCATAAGGTTATTCAAGATTAAAATAAAAGACAATAAATGTTAAAAAGTTTGGACAAAAAAATGATACCGTTAGTAAAAACAAGTATACCGCCTCGCGAAATATTGATTCCGCAACTTGAAACTGTACTTTACAGTGGATATGTGGCACAGGGAGAAAAAGTTGAAGAATTTGAACGTGCTTTTGAGGCATACATTGGAGGAGGACATTCCTTATCCTTAAACTCCGGTACAGCTGCATTGCATGTTGCGTTAATATTAGCTGGTGTAAAGGCCGGTGACGAAGTTATTTCAACACCATTGACAGCAGAACCTACTAATGTTGCAATAAAAATGGTAGGAGCAAAAATCAGATATGCGGATGTAGATGAAAATACAGGTAACATTGATCCTGTTTCTGTAGAATCAAAAATTAATGATAGAACAAAAGCTGTTCTTGCGGTCGACTACGCTGGTGTGCCAATTTACGTTGCAAAGCTCCAGGAGATTTCTGAAAAATATAATATACCTGTGATTGAAGATGCTGCACATGCTCTTGGTGCTCGCTATAATGGAATGCTTACAGGTAATCATTTCCCCTATACTGTATTTTCTTTTCAAGCAATCAAGCACTTGACTACCGTAGATGGAGGTGCTTTACAACTATTGAATAGTATCGAATATGAAAGGGGAAAACTTATTCGTTGGTTTGGTATTGATAAGAAGCTTTCTCGACTTGAAAATGATATAAAATATCAGGGCTTCAAGTATCACATGAATAATGTAAATGCAACAATTGGTTTAGTTCAGTTAAGCACTATAGATAACATAATAAACGCACATATTTCAAATGGCAAATATTATGATAAAGCATTAAAAAATATTCCAGGAGTTGAACTACTTAATTATTATTCTTTAAGTGAACCATCATATTGGCTTTATACGTTGAAAGTTGAGAACCGCGATGGCTTTATAAGAAAACTGGCAGAAAAAAACATTGTGGCTTCTGAACTTCATAAAAGAAGCGATTCGCATACTTATTTAAATGATTTTTATGAAGAATTGCCTGCCATGGATAATTTTTATAAAAAATTAGTTCATATTCCTTGCGGCTGGTGGGTTAGTGCCGAAGATCGTGAGGGAATTGCCAATACTATTAAAGAAGGTTGGTAATTTATCTTTACTTAATTCATAGGTATTTCAAAATCCAAAAAAGAAAATATGATCCCTTTGTATAAACCGTATATGCCTTCAGAGTTACCCGAATTAAATACTATATTACATTCAGGTGCTTTAGCCTTTGGCAACCATGGTAAAAGATTTGAACAAAAATTGAGTTCATATGTTGGTGCTGAATATTTGACCTTGGTGAACTCATTTAACTCAGCTGTTTTGGTAACACTCCTTACACTTGGAGTAAATTCTGAAGACGAAGTAATCGCGTCACCGATGGCTTGTTTAGCTTCAAATCAACCTATTATGACGATTGGAGCTAAAGTGGTTTGGGCAGATATTGATCCTACAACAGGAACACTTGATCCTCAAAGTGTCAGGCAAAAAATCACATCCAAAACTAAGGCAATTTTCCATAACCATTTTTGCGGGTATCCTGGTTATATAGATGAAATTAATTCCATTGGAAATGAATTCGGAATTCCAGTTGTTGATGATGCTATTGAAGCATTCGGTTCAGAATATAAGGGGAAAATTGTGGGTTGCACTGGAACAGACGTTACGATGTATTCATTTCAAGCGGTAAGATTACCTACTACAATAGATGGTGGCGCAGTTGTATTTAAAAGCAAAGAACTATATGAAAAAAGTCTTCTGGTTAGGGATTCAGGAATTAACAGGAAGTATTTTCGTGATAATCTGGGAGAAATCAATTCCGAATGCGATATAACGGTTCCGGGATTTGGTGCGACTATGAGTGAGTTGAATAGTTATATTGGTTTTGAACAAATGAAATACGTTGGAGCATTGGTCGAAAAACAACGTGACAATGCAAGATCGTGGACTGAATGGCTTCATGAAAATTTTCCTCACTATAAAGAGTTGAATAATCGAAAAGAAACAAACCCTAATTTTTGGGTTTATGGTATTTTGGCAGACAATAAAGTAAAGGCAATAAACAAATTCCGTGATTTGGGATATTATGCATCGGGAGTTCATTTGCCAAATACATATTATACTGTGTTTGGAAAAAGAGAGTCACTCCTTGGAGTTAATGAATTTCATTCAAGATTTGTTGCAATTCCTTCTGGTTGGTGGGTAGAGCAAATTTGGAGTAGAAAGATGGAAATTACCGAGTCCCAAAATCATGATTTGAATCTAAATAATAAAAATATCGCAGCTAATTTTGTTGAAAAGCTTTGAATTGCATTATTAGAAATCATTTATGATTAAGGAACAAAGTGTTTTTGACTTTATCATTGAGATTGATTTATAATGTAAAGTCTACTATCAAAACAGTAGAATAAGAATGACAAGTATTGATTATCATTCAAAAACCTAACCAGTATTTTAACTAACTCACATTTTATGCACCTTGAGAATTAACTATGAATCCTTCATTGAGTATTATTATTCCAACAAAAGATCGATATTCTACATTAATACCCGTGCTCAAAGGTTTATCTAAAGATTTCAAAAACCTTGATATAGAAATTATTGTCCAGGACAACAGCGAAAAGAACGATCCTATATTACAATTCCTTTCAGATTTGAATTGCCCAAAGATTAAGTATTTTCATTATGCAAATCCGATACCTGTTACCGAGAACTGCGACAAAGCTATTTTGAATTCGATGGGGGAATATTTGATTATGATTGGGGATGATGACTTTGTGTTGCCATCTATAATGGAAAACTTGGAGTGGATGGTGCTTAATAAAGTGGATTGTCTGAATAGTAATACTGCTGTATATAACTGGCCGGATATTACTTCCAAATATAATACTTATAGTTCGAAGTCCAGCACGTTGTTTATCAATAGTCCAATTACAAAGAAATATGAATACATAAATCCTAAAAAAGAATTGCTGAAGGTAGCTTCTTCTGGCGCTACCGGAATATATAATTTACCTCGTTTATATCATGGAATAGTAAAAAGGACGGTTTTGGAGAGTATATATCGGAAATGTAGGACATATTTCCCGGGACCAAGTCCAGATATGGCAAATTCTGTTGCCCTGGCATGCAGTATAAATTCATTTGCAATGGTAAAATTCCCGTTTTCAATTTCTGGAAAATCCAAAAGTAGCACTTCGGGGATGGGTGCAAATCATCAGCATGTGGGCAAATTAGAAAATATCCCGTTTTTAGACAAGAAACTAATTAAAAACTGGGATCCTAAAATCCCATATATTTGGACTGGTAGTACAATTTGGGCACAATCTTTTGTCAGTAGTCTTAATTTCTTCGAAATTAATATATCATTAAATTATTTCAAGCTATATGCAAACTTGTTGATTTTCGAGTCAGGCATTATTCCTATAATAAAAAAAACTATACTGTATAGCCTAAAATCTAATCCAGCCAATTTTTTAATTTTAATATTCTATTCTTTTTCGCAGTTTTGCTACCGTTCCTTAAATTATATCTTAAGAAAGCTTCAAATTAGAAAAAAATGTCTTGTTTTTTATGACATTTCTGAAATTCAAGCGTGTAAAGAAATTATAGAATCAAACAATCATTGACAAATGTATTTAGAACTGACTATGTTGAGAAATTATTTGTTGGCAAATACAGATAAAATAAATAAAAGAAAATAATTATTTCCTGATCATTACTAAATATTAGATGAAAAAAAATAAATTTGACGATTATATATTGCCTTTTGTGGTAGTTTTTACTCTGTTTTTTTATCCAGTAGTAGGAATAATAAATTTTTATAATCAAAGTATTGATAATGTTTACTCCATATATTATAGAGCTGCTGTTGTATTTTTGAATTTTGTTTTGCTTGCGTTTTATGGCCGGAAGAAGGCTATAGATACTAGTACGTTTTGGGCATTAAATGCATTTTGGGTATACTATATAATAAAATTAATAGTAGATATCTATATGTATGGATTAATTCCATACATGAAAAATGGAAGCAATTCAGGATTATATTATATCGAGTTTGCTGTGGGTCTTTGTTTCCTACCGATGCTGTCTTTTAGCAAACAGGGAGAAAAGCTCAAAAGCGAGAAATTACAAGAATATAGTTACTTTACAATAAGTGCTATTAACATTGCGGTTTTTGTTGCGTTAATTAGTATAATAGGAACTAATATTAGATACTATTATACATTAAGAGTTGCACTTGCTTCTTCATATGACGATGCAAATTACATAAATCCAATAATGATTGGGGAATTTGGTGCATATGCTCTTATTTTACTGATCTATAAAAAGGGGAAAAATGTATTTGATATAGTTGTCGGTTTTATATCGTTATCCCTTCTATTAATTGCTGCATCAAGAGGACCATTTATAAGCTTTATAATTACTCTTACATTGGTTTTCTTTTCGAGGCAGAAGCAGAAGTCCAGACAATTTTCTGTGGTTAAAATAATCCTGTTTGTTGCAATTCTCCTTATTATCATAAATCAAGGGTTTAATAGTGATTTTTTTCTATTTTCTCGATTAGCAAATTATCAAGCTGGAGAAGCAAGGGAAGTTATTTTTTCTGAAGCAATAAAGCAAGCTCTGGAAAATTGGTTTTTGGGTAGTCATTACTACATTGTAAGCATGGACGCTTATAGCCACAATTTGTTTTTGGATATATTTATGTCTACAGGCTTGATTGGATTATCTTTAATGCTTTTTGTTTTCTACAAAGTTATAAGGCAAATGTTTAAAAGTAAGTTCGCTTCGTTTTTATCGGCTTTTGTTTTATTCAAATTATTAGAAAGCCAAACATCAGGGTATGTTTTTGCTCTGATTGACTTTTGGCCATTGTTGGTGCTATTTATGCGCCAAGTATCAATTGAAAATATACAAGATTCTTCAGAATACGAATTATCAGTACAACCTTGAGTGTAGTTTGCCTTGAAAAACAATAATATGTGTTGGACACAATGTCCTCGTCCAAATAGTAAAAAGTACCAGTTTTTTGCAATCGTTGGATGTATAAAAGTATAGAACTACTTGCTAATTAGGTGCCTTAGAGAGTTAATCAATAATTATACTAAATGTATATCAATTAAAATGAAAATACTGCATGTTTGTTTAGCTAATTTCTATATAGATGGTTATGGATACCAAGAGAACATGTTACCCAAGTATCATGTTTTGCAGGGACACCAAGTTGAGGTGTTGGCTTCGTTGGTCTCTTTTGATAAAAGTGGAAAACCATGTCTTTTGGAACAGGCGAATGAGTATTCAACTAAGGATGGCTATAAGGTGATACGGATTGACTATAAACGCCCAATGTATCATATAAATAAAAGATTTAGGCGTTATAATAGGGTTTATCAACATATAGAAAATTTCGGCCCTGATATAATATTTTTTCATGATTGCCAGTTCTGGGATATTTTTGAGGCTATAAAATATTTAAAGAAACATTCAAACGTAAAAGTTTTTGTTGATAGCCATACGGATCATATAAATAGTGCGAGAAATTGGTTATCGAGAGAGATATTACATAAAATTATCTGGAAACATTGTGCACAGGCAATTAGCCCATTCACGGAAAAATTTTTTGGCGTACTTCCTATGCGTTGTGATTTTTATAATAAAGTTTATGGAATTCCTCGAGAAAAACTAGATCTGTTGGTTATGGGGGTAGATGATGAACTAATTCCTTATGATGAAAAAGATAGTATCCGCATTAATGTTCGACGTGAGCTGGGATTGGATAAAGATGATTTTGTACTAATTACTGGTGGGAAAATTGACAGAAAGAAGAACATCCATCTATTAATGCAAGCAGTGGGAATGATAAATTCCTCAAAGTTGAAATTGATTATATTTGGTAATGTTGCTCGGGAAGTAGAAAACCAAATATTAAATTTGGCAAAAAACCATAATATAAAGTACTTGGGATGGAAAAATTCAGAAACTTTGTATAGATATTTTTTTGCAGCAGATTTGGCAGTTTTCCCGGGAACTCATTCAGTGCTATGGGAATATGCAATAGGATGCGGCCTCCCAACTGTGTTTAAAAAATGGGCGGGCATGGAGCATGTAGACCTGGGGGGCAACAGTATATTTTTAACCGAAGATTCTGTTGATGAATTAGTACGTGTCATTAATTCTATCTTTTCCGATAAACAATTCTATAACAAAATGGAAATTGTTGCTAAAACAAAAGGAATCGAGGAATTTAAATATTCCGAAATTGCAAAAAAAGCAATACAGATCAGTAGATAATAAACTCTATTTAATTTAACTATATCTTCTCCCATTAGTTATAAACTAAATAATCCTATTAGAAGATAATATTCATTAAGGTAACAACTAAATGAACACCACAATGTACAATATATGCTCTAACTGCATAATGGATACTTCTGATCCAAATATCACATTTGATGAAAGAGGATGGTGCGATTATTGTCAGAATTACCATTCAAGTATTCTTCCCAACTGGCATCCTGATGATAAAGGCACCAAAGAATTGATGCGGATAGCCGAAAAAATTAGAAAGCAAGGTAAAGGGAAAGACTTTGACTGCATCATTGGACTGAGTGGAGGTCCTGATAGTTCTTATGTCGCTTACATTGCTAAAGAGGTTATGGGTTTGAGGCCATTATTGTTTCATGTTGACGCGGGATGGAATACTCAGCAAGCGGTTGGAAACATTGAAAAATTGGTTGATGGATTAGGTTTGGATCTATACACTGAAGTAATTAACTGGGAGGAAATGAAAGACTTACAGTTGGCTTTTTTCAGATCACAAATCCCGGATCAGGATATGCCGCAGGATGTAGCGTTTTTCTCGGCTCTTTATAAGTTTGCAAAAAAACATAAGATAAAGTATGTCTTAACCGGAGCAAATTATTCTACTGAATGCTGCCGGGAACCTGAAGAATGGGGTGCTTATCCAGGAATAGATAAGAGATTAATTAAAGATATACATAAACGATTTGGGAAAGTTCCACTAAAAACCTTTCCTGTAGTAGATATATTCAAATATAAAATATACTACAAGTATTTTCTGGGCATGGAAATAGTAAAACCGCTAAACTATATCCCTTATGTAAAAAGAGATGCTGAAAAATTGCTTGAAGAGCGTTTTGGATGGGAGAAGTTTCAACATAAACACCATGAATCCCGTTTTACAAGGTTCTATGAGGATTACTGGATGCCAAAAAAGTTTGGCTATGAAAAACGTAGGGCACATTTCTCGAGTCTTATTATGACTGGACAGATGACGAGGGATGAAGCTCTGAAAAGAATCTCAAAGCCGGAACTTGACGAACAGTTTCATAAGCATGAGTTTGAATATGTAGCAAATAAACTCGGACTTTCAGTAGAGGAATTGAGGGAAGTTTTCAACGGAGAAAATAAAACTTACAGTGATTACCATAATAAAAGATTCCTGATTGGAATAGGCTCAAATTTAATGAAAGCTTTAGGACTTGAAAAAAGATTATTCAGATGATAGCAATAATTGATTATGGTTTGGGAAATGTCAGAGCATTTGCCAATGTATATAAAAAATTGAATATACCAGCAGTAATAGCAGCGCATGCAGAAGACCTGAAAGGTGCGACAAAAATAATTTTGCCCGGCGTAGGTTCTTTTGATCATGCAATGCAAAGGTTTGGAAATTCAGGAATGAGACCGGTTCTTGAAAAAATGATTTTCGGCGACAATATATCTGTAATGGGAATTTGTGTCGGGATGCAGATGCTTGCTGACTCAAGTGAGGAGGGTAACCTGCCAGGTCTTGGATGGATTAGAGGGAAAGTAAAGAAGATTGTGCCTTCTGTAGAATATTCTGTTAACATACCTCATATGGGATGGAATGATGTTAAACCCATAAAGAAAGGAGGCTTGATGAATGAACTGGAATCGGATGCCCGCTTCTATTTTCTGCATTCATATTATTTTGAAAATAGGAATAATGAAGATTTGCTGGCTGTTACAGCATATGCCGGAGAATTTGCCTGTGCTGTCAATTCTGGTAATGTTTATGGAGTCCAGTTCCATCCGGAAAAGAGCCATAATTGGGGGATTCAGTTATTGAAAAATTTTGCGGAATTGTAAAATGTTAAGACCAAGAATTATTCCATGTCTGCTGGTTCAGAATAAAGGATTAGTGAAAACAATTAATTTTAAAGAGCCAAAGTATGTTGGCGACCCTATTAATGCCGTTCGCATATTTAATGAAAAGGAAGTTGATGAACTTACTGTATTGGATATAGATGCTACAGCTGAAAATAGAGAACCGGATTATACCATGATTGAAAATTTAGCGGCTGAATGCCGTATGCCCCTTTGTTATGGCGGTGGAGTCACTTCCAGTGAGCAGGTACTTAGAATAATTCAATTGGGTGTAGAAAAAGTAGCTATAAGTTCTGCGGCTATCGAAAACCCAAAAATCGTTTCCCAGTCTGCAGAACGTGTGGGTAATCAAAGCGTTGTAGTAGTTCTGGATGTAAAAAAACGTTTTCTGGGAGGTAAGTATGAAGTTTTTACACATAACGGTAAAAAGGCTACAGGGAAAAGTCCAGTAGAATTGGCGCAGGAATTTGAACGTTTGGGGGCGGGTGAAATTGTAATTAATTCTATTGACAATGATGGGACCATGAAGGGATATGATCTGGCTTTAATTGATAAGGTACATAAGGCTGTAAATGTTCCTTTAACTGTTCTCGGAGGGGCTGGTTCTCTTAATGATATCGGAATTCTTATAAGGAAATATGGAACAATTGGTGCAGCAGCAGGGAGTCTTTTTGTGTTCAAGGGTAAATATAGAGCAGTGCTTATTAATTATCCTAAAAGCTCCGAAAAAGAAATATTAATTCAAGAAAATATCAAAGCGGTTTAATAAAGTTTAAATAATAAATAGTAGAGAGTAAAATGTTTAGTGGGAAAAAACTATTAATTACAGGTGGCACCGGATCCTTTGGCAATGCAGTCCTGAAAAGATTTTTAGACTCAGATATCAAAGAAATTCGCATATTCAGCCGTGACGAAAAGAAACAGGACGATATGCGCAATGATTATAAAAACGATAAAATAAAGTACTTCCTCGGTAATGTACGTGATTACGACAGTATTGAATCCTGCCTCGAAGGTGTGGATTATATATTCCATGCCGCAGCATTGAAACAGGTGCCTTCATGCGAGTTCTTCCCGTGGGAAGCAGCCAAGACGAATGTCTTTGGTACAGAGAATGTCCTGAATGCTTCAATCAGACAGGGTGTAAAGAAAGTTATCTGCCTCAG
>JBLNDT010000084.1:0-4659 GCA_050261915.1 Solirubrobacterales bacterium | reverse complement strand
TCCATTACGCTGTTTTTGATGCTACATAAGGCTTTATAAGCACACATTTATATTTTGGGTACTTACCTTGTGTAATATCTACATGTACCACACACTCTTGAAATCTTTCCAATTGCACTGGTTTTTCCATCTCAATCTCCATATCAGATGTGCCATCGTTAAGTTTGAGATAGTGATAAAATTTCCCTGGTACTTTTGTACTTTCAACACTTCTTTGACTAATAAACGCTGCTTTAAATTCTCCAATCATTTCACACACTCCATTCGAATAAATTTAAATATAGTTTAACATGTGATTACAAATTTTGCAACATATTTTGACACATTTTATTTCACATTTTGTACTACAAATTTTGACACAATAAAAAAAAGTTTACTAGTATTTGTAACTAATAAACTAATTTTTATTACCTATTTAATTCTTGTATTAAACATGATATACTATCATCATCAAACCATTTAATTTTTACATAATCATTCGAAAAATCATATTCATTGGGAAGCTCTAGCAGGCTTCCTTTTTTCATTATCTCTGCTACTTTCAATCCTTTGCTTGCGTAATATGTATGTGCACCTAATTCCGCTACCGTTTTACTCATGCTTTTAGATACATATTTAGTCATATATGAAGAAGTTTTATGTCTGTTTCTAATTACACTCATTGAAACCCATCCAAACCTCTCTTTATAACTTCTCCAGTCTAAATAACCATTCTCATTTATGAATATATCATCTTTTAATATGCCTTTTATTAATCCGTGTAAATGCCAACATCCGTCTTTGTGCATCTCTGGAATAAATACATATTCGATTTTTGTATTTTTTAATCTATTATAATTTTTTATGAATGTTCTAAAGTGCTTGTAATAGTTTTGAAGGTTTGTCCTATCATATTTATCTGGTGATATAGTTAAAGTTATAAAGTATTCAAAATCATTACACATAGAATACTCAAATATTCTTTGTTTTGCTCTTGATATGTTATTGTCTAATTTATCATCATTAACTCCCATAACTCTTTTTTTATTGATTTCTACACCCTTTTGACGCATTGTGCGTACTAGTGTAAGCTTGTACCTATCACCATATTTTTTAAGAATTGAAACATCCTTCAAATATAAATTTGCAGTTGAATTAATGTTCATGTTTCACCTTCTTTTTATTTAAGTATCCATTTATGATACTTTGTCAAGTAAGAGAACTTTAGACTCCACCTTTATATATTTGCGTATACTCTAAATAATCATCAATCACTAATTTTTCTACATAGCTATTCATACTCATTTTATTAACTTTTGCCATATCTCTTAATATCTTTTTTAAATCTTTAGATAGTCTTATCCTTAAGTAATCATCTTTAGTTAACATAATTAATCTCATAGCTTCATTTTCTAATTCACTTGTCATTAATACACCCCCTTTTTATATAATAACATAAATTAAGAATAACAAATAGTTTTACAATTGTAAATACAATTTTTCCATATTTTTTACATAATATAATTTTATTTTTCGACAAGCTCAATTGATAAAGAGAACCGACACAAGGTCGGAATACTTTTTTAGTAATAGAGAAGAAATGTAATTATATGACCTTGATTAGTGCCTACATGGCAACCATTTATAAATAGTGAGGATTGTATTCTCGCACGTCCTAAACTGTATGAGATGAAATATAATATATACACGTGACTTATATGGGAGAACCCATACCCCATATTAAAACATAACAATACTATAAAAATAAAAGGCTAAAAAAGCTGAACGCAAGCTGCTTTTTTAGTCTTTTATTTTAACTAGCTTGTAATTTTTTTATTTCGTCGAATTTCTTATATGAATCATATATCCTAGAATATTTCTTATGATACATATAAAATTGAGCATTCATTTTCTCATTTACACCGTACCAATAGTGTACGGCAACAAATACAGATACCTTAAATATGCTCATTATTGCCCCTATTTTAAAATTATTTACTTTACGATGTATTACATTATATTCAAACAAACAACGTATTTGAGCATCTATAAGCCTGTCAAATTGGGATATAATTATTATGTTATATCCCAAATGCCTATGTTGAGTAAAGAAATCTAGCCATCCAACCCTATAATTTTTGTCCTCTTGTGTTTTCAGCTTTACTACTGTAGGGCTAAATATCATCTGTGCTTCGTCAATTACTAATAATGTTTGTCCTTCTTTACCTTTTTCATGATACTTGTAAGCATATTTATAAAGAAAATCTGGTGTTAAATATTTATTATTTAAATAAAAAAATTTACCCATTTTTCTTTTCTTACCAAATATATTTTTATTAATACTATCCAAATTTATATCTATATTTGCAATGACATTCTGTTTTCTAACTGTAAGTTTTTGTACAATGTCTTTTGCTACTTGCAAACTTTTTCCACTGCCTGGAGTACCACTATAAAAGTAAATCATTTATGCCACCACCTTAATCCAACGCATTATAGCTGAATAAGTATAATATATAAGAACTGCTGCAAGCCATGCCTGTGATAATGCAATTATTTGACCTATTGGAATAATCCATGCCAAACCACTTAAAAAATTATTTATAGAACCGGACATAGTTAAGTTGAAAGGTGATGTTGGTAACAGTCCAATTACCCAAACTAAAGCTGCACCCAATGCCGATATTATCAAATTAACAAATGATGCTAAAAAGTTCCCTAACATTAACTACTACCTCCCATCAATCTTCTAGTTGCCATAATTAAACCTACTCCAAATATTATAAGTATAAACCACCTTATAATTACTGCCCATGTTTCAAATTGTGCAAAGTCTACAACTACTGTACCACCTCCAATAAAATAATTTGACGGAAATTCAATAGTCCACTTTGGTGCTACTGCTGCCACATTAAACGCAGAAAATGAATTTACTAAATCAAATGGTATTGAAAAAGGAAACTTAGTTGTTATTACTGAACCTACAGCAATCATAGGAGTAAAATCTAATGGAATTGATGTCGGCGGATTAAATATATTTTCCATTGTTGAAATTATTCTTTGACCAACATCAAGTATATTAGTACTTACTGCATCTGTTGAAGTAATCTGACTAGCTGATAAATTCATCAAATCAGTTAGAGATTTTGTAACATTTACATCCATACCCTGAGTATAAGTATTATTTACTATATTGTTATAAGTATCTCCATTCACATTTGCATTAGCTGAAGATGCATTATTATGTGCTACCATATCATTATATAAATTACCACTAAAACTTACATATGTTTGTGTTGCTGGTTCTAATTTTTTTATTGAACTTTTTCCATAATACAACCATGCATCACCTAATGCACCACCCATAGCATAAATACCAAATTTTATATCAGGTGTTGAAGAACCATAACTATATATAACAGGTGCATAGGAAACAACATTATTATGATAAGTAGAACTATTATACAAATTACCTGCACTTAGCTGATATTTAGTACCATCAGCCATTGTAATATATAACAATGTACTTGAATAAGAAGTTGATACAAAATTAAGTGATACACTACCCCACATTACAGTAGTATTTACAGTTCCAATAAATGTTGCCACTGTATCTAATGATGACCAATCCAATGGACTCGTATGAGATACATAAGGTAAAGAATTTGTTACACAAGTTCCCATACCAGTATCCGTATATACTATAGCCCCAGATGGATTACTGCCAAATAATCCTTTTGCTATACCACACAATGAATTCATCATTGCTGCACCTATAGTAATTCTAGTCAATCCGTTCATTTTCATTTGATTTCCTAATGTATTCAATGAATTTTTTGTCGCAGTATCAGCAGCATTATACATAGCAGTACTCATTTTATTTAAATCATTAGTTGTACTTGGTGTTATACCTGCAGCCATTAAAAACGCAGCAGTTACATAAACACCCGCAGCAGTAACAGCAGCTTCAGCTCTTACTTTATTCGCTTTTGGTATAAAGAGAACATTCCCAAGAATAAGCAACACACATAATAAGAAACTAATGCTTTTCCTATATTTTTTAGCCACATTTTCTCACCCCTTAAAATAATTTAAAGGTGGGAAGGATTATCCCGCCCACCTTATTGGTATGCTTATTATTTTGCAATACCCTTGAAGAATCTAACACCATATTTCCATACGAGGAAAGCCCCCATAATGCCTATTGCTAATGGTGCAACCGCAGCCAATGCAGCAAGTGCATCTGTTTTAACTGTGGTTAGTGCAGTTGTTAATGCAGTTAATTCCATACTATAATTCCTCCTGTTAAATTTTATTTATTTAAACTATGTGTTTAAATATCTTTACTACATGGCTAATTCCAAATCCAGTCATCCATACTAACAATGCCAAGATGCAGCCATTCCAAAATCCTGTTAACATATATTCAATTAATCCAGTTCCCTGCATAATTACTAATGTATCAATGATAATCAAACCCCCTAGCAAATAAATCTATTAAAAATATTGCTAAAAATACACCCATCATATATGAGAAAAACTGAAATGCCTGTGTGTAATCCATTACGCTGTTTTTGATGCTACATAAGGCTTTATAAGCACACATTTATATTTTGGGTACTTACCTTGTGTAATATCTACATGTACCACACACTCTTGAAATCTTTCCAATTGCACTGG
>JBLNDT010000083.1:0-32232 GCA_050261915.1 Solirubrobacterales bacterium | reverse complement strand
TTCAATATAAATTTGCTGGTTGATATTTCATTCTCTGTTTAATTTTCAAAGACCATGCTGTTTTCTGACAGCTTTTATATAATATCACTTATATTTAACACTGTCAACACATTTTTAAATTATTTTTCATTTATCAATGCAAAATTATTATGATCCCGCCATTTTCCGTTGATAAATAAGTATTTAGGGCTTGTACCAACCTTCTGAAATCCACAATTCATTAGTACTTTTTCTGACTTTATATTATCAATAAGGGTAACCGCTTCAATTCTATGAAGTCCCATATATTCAAAAGCATAATCACAAACAAGCTTAACAGCTTCTTTTGCATATCCCTTTCCTTGTTCCTTTTCATCTATGGAGTACCCAATAAATGCATTTTTAAAAGTCCCGTAAACAATGCTTGAAATTCTTATTCTTCCAACCAAGTTTCCATCTTTAAATGCCCCAAAGGTTATTGCCTCACCATTTAAATATTGTTTATACTCATCAATTAATGTACGCCTTTGTGAGCTCATTGTATAAAAGGTTTCATCTCTTACAGGTTCAAATGGCTTTAAATAATTTTTGTTTCTAATATAGTACTCAAGCATTAATGCAGAATGTTCAGGAGTTAAAACCACTAGTTCCAAGTCTTTTCCTTTAAGCTTAGTTCCCTTAATGCTGCCACCTTTTCTGAAATTATTTGCATCAATTCCAAAAATAAATTCATCCTTTTGAACATTATTAGAAATAATACTTTCTGAAATTATTCCTTCAAGACTGAATCCAGATTCTACAAAAGGCTCCATGGTCATTTCTTCATCAATTATTATATTTACTTTTTTGAGGTTCATTTTATTAAAAGTTGACTCTAAAAATAAATTCAGAGAGCTTTTTATATATTCCTTGTTTTCTTTATAGAATTTAAATCTTATAAAACAAAATTTATTTTCCTTGGAAAGATCTAGGATGAAAATCCGTCCTAGAGTGATTCCTGATTTATCCTTTATTATCAATTCCTTTTCCGATACGGAACTTATAGCTACAGGGTTTGTTTTCTCCATGTCTTACCTCCTGTTTAATTGCATATGCATAATATTATAACATATTAGTTGATATTTTTTTTATGTATGTTTATTATAAAAGTACCTTATAAAATAACTGAAGGGGTAATGTAAATGAATAAACAAAATATTGCAAAGCTTAATCTTTTTTTAATGGGTCTTATTAACAGGTTTGAAGAAAATTCAAACAAATTCAAGGGTATTTACGCTACTTTTAATGCTGGATTAAAGGAGTTTAAAGGAGTTGGCACCTTTGAAAACGGGGATGTTAAATTCAACTTCAATGGCAGCACAAAATTGCTTTCTATAAATAATTTGTTCACAACAATATGTAATGAAGCTGCAAAGTATGACAGCTTAAACCTGGTTTACAGCGAGAGAGGTACAGATATTCAAATAACTGCCGATAACAAAAATGTTGTAATGAAAAATATTGATATAAAGGAAGTTGAGCCTCAAGGCCCTCATGGAACAAATGAAACTTCTTCTATTTTGAATAGAAATTATCTTATCAAAGCAGGGGATGCTGATGAACTTCTTAAAGCAATAGGCATAATGACAAAGGATGGCAAAATCAAAAATGATAAAATAAGAAAGTACAACCAAATTGATCACTATGTGGAATTGTTTTCAGAATTAGTTGATAAGATGAAAAGACCAAAAAAACTTGTTATTTTAGATTGTGGCTGCGGAAAATCTTATCTATCTTTTGTATTAAATTATTACTTAACTGAGGTTAAAAAGATTAACTGTCACTTTATTGGACTTGATTATAAGGAAAGCGTTATTGAAAATTCTATTAAAACTGCAAAGTCCCTTGGTTATAGAAATATGGAATTCCATGCTGTTGATATAAACAACTATAAACCAACCGCAAAGGTAAACATAGTTATGTCACTACATGCTTGTGATACTGCAACAGATATGGCTTTGGCTCTTGGAATAAAACTTGAATCTGATGCAATTGTTGCAGTACCTTGCTGCCACAAGGAAATGCTTAGACAGTATTCCTTTGATACATTAAAAAGTGTAACAAAATATGGTGTTTTAAAATCAAGACTAGCAGATGTTCTCACTGACGGCATGAGGGCTCTTATGCTTGAAGCAAAGGGATATAATGTTTCTGTTGTTGAATATATCTCACCTTTGGAAAGTCCAAAAAATCTTATGATAAGAGCATTAAAGGTTAAAGAGGATAATATGGAAGCCTTGGTGGAATACATGAACCTTATGGCACAACTTAATGTTTATCCTGCCCTTTATGATTATCTTAACCAATAAAAAACAGGGGGGGGACCCCCTGATGTTATTTTATTATTAACTTAATGGATGAATAAACAATCCGCTTCTCAGCTTTGGTTCAAACCAAGTTGACTTTGGCGGCATTACCTTATTTGCGTCTCCAATATCTATTAAGTCCTTTATTGTTGTTGGATACATTGAAAAGGCCACTCCTTTATGAGTTTTTTCTACTCTCTTTTCCAGTTCCTTAAGTCCTCTAATTCCTCCAACAAAATCTATTCTCTTGTCAGTTCTAGGATCTTCAATGCCAAGCACAGGTTTTAATAGATTATTTTGTAATATTGATACATCAAGTCTTTCTACTGGATCCTCTGGGTTAAATGTTCCGTTTTTTGCCTTAAGCTCATACCATTTTCCATCAATATACATGCCATAGGTATGCCTGTTAATTGGTTTGTATGCAATTTCACTTTCAAATATCCTCATTTCAAAGTTTTCTGCAACCTTCGCTATATATTCTTCAGTGGTTAATTCATTAATATCTACTACGACTCTGTTATAATCCATAATTCTTAAATCTGTATCAGGAAATGCTGCTGCCAGAAAGTAATTGAATTCTTCCTCTCCAGTATAGTTTGGATTTTCACTTCTTCTTTTCAGTCCAACCTTAACAGCTGAAGCAGCTCTATGATGTCCATCTGCTATATAAAGACTGTCTATATCCTCAAATAATCCTCTTATTGTTTCCATGATTTCTCTATCATCCACAGCCCATACTATGTGCTTAACTCCATCTTCTGCTGTAAATTCATATAGTGGGTCATTTACAGTAATCATATCAACAATTTCGTTTATTTCTTCATTGTTTCTGTAGGTCATGAATATTGGACCTGTATGTGCATCACATGTGTCTACATGGTTTATTCTGTCCTTCTCTTTATCTTCTCTTGTGTTTTCATGCTTTTTAATAACATCATTCATGTAATCATCAATTGATGTACAGCCAACAATACCTGTCTGTGCTCTTCCTTTCATTATAAGTCTGTATATAAACATCTGAGCTCTTTCATCTTGAATCATTGCTCCCTCTTTTACAAGCTTATTTAAATTTTCTTTTGCCTTTTCGTATACTTTTCTATCATAGATGTCTGTATTTGTGTCAAGATCAATTTCAGCCTTATCCACATGGAGAAATGAGTAAGGATTATCCTTTGCCATCACTCTTGCTTCCTCGCTATTCATAACATCATATGGTAAAGCAGCTATTTTGCATGCATACTCTTCTCTTGGTCTTATTGCTTTAAATGGTCTTATTATTGCCATAATATTTTCCTCCTAAAATTAATTTTTTGTAATAAAAAAAACACCTGACTTGAAGGGACGATATTCTCGTGGTGCCACCCTAATTAACTGTTATAATTTCTATAACAATTCTCTCAATATTTTATCGGTTTCCCGTACTGCTCTTCGCAATAATCCTCCAAGGCGGATTCGCAATATTAGTTGTATCAGTTCTCACCATCCACTGACTCTCTTAACTCTATTTACTGCTACTATTCTTTTCATAGGAATTATTTAATTTTTTATATTTCAATACCTTAACAAGTCTTACAAGTACAACAGCTAATTGTAGAAGAGGATATTCTTCTCCTCGTCCTAACATATCCTTTTTTCATCTGAATAACCTCCTTATTATAAAAATTTGTAATAAAAAAAGCCAATCAATCCACTAGGGACGATTGACTCGCGTTGCCACCCTTATTGACTGCTATATTACTATAACAATCCTCTCAATGTTTTATCGGTTTACCGTATTGCTCTTCGCAATAATCCTCTAAGGCGGATTCACAATATTAGTTGTATCAGTTCTCACCATCCACTGACTCTCTTAACTCTATCTACTGCTACTGTTCTTTTCATAGGATTTTATTAAATTTTTGTAATAAAAAAAGCCAATCAATCCACTAGGGACGATTGACTCGCGTTGCCACCCTTATTGATCGCCATATTACTATGACAATCCTCTCAATGTTTTATCGGTTTACCGTATTGCTCTTCGCAATAATCCTCCAAGGTGGATTCACAATATTAGTTGTATCAGTTCTCACCATCCACTGACTCTCTTAACTCTATCTACTGCTACTGTTCTTTTCATAGGATTTTATTAACTTGTCTAAATTAATACTTATTTTAATATGAATTTAATAAGCTGTCAATAGTTTTTTTGATATTTTGTTTTAATTTACACTAATAATATTGTTTATTTCATCTGCCATTCCCTTGCTGCACTTGCCATCATTATAATTTACACAAGACACACAGCTTAAAGACATAAAGCTTAATTCTGTAATAACAGGATTTGAAGATTCATAATCAGGGCAATTCTCTGCAGCTATCAACTTATTTTCTTGCAAATACATAATACCACCTCAAAACTGTACTTATTTCAATTCTAGATTTTTTATAATTTCCTTCTGAATCTGATTTATCCTTTTTCCCTTATAAACCACAGCATTCTCTGGACAAAGATAAATGCATCTAAGACATAAAATGCAATTACTGTGAAATACTGCACGACCATTTTCAAATGTTATATTTCCCTTTGGACAGTTTCTAAGACACAAGCCGCACTTTGTACACTGGTTCGTGGAGGTTATACTCTTGGCAACCTTTGGCATAGCCTTTCTGAAAGCTTTCCCGCCAACTGTACCTATCTTTTCCCTTAGTGCAAAGATATTAACCTTTTCGCATTTATTATTATTAAAATTTTTTGAAATAAAGTTTATTTTATCTTCAGCATCCTTAAGGATATTTTGAATATCATCATTATTAGGTTCCTTCCCTGCATAAAAATAATAGTTGTTTGGCATTTTTATCATAGATTCAATAACAACATTATATCCCTTTGCCTTAAGAATCCTGGACATCCTTTTTATTGCAGAGCCGCTGTTGCCTCCCTGAGTAGAAAATAAGATGCACTTTACACTAACTTCCGTAGCAGGAATTGACTGTACAAAATCTTCCACAAGTTTTGGTTCCAGCTCAGCATATATGGGTGTTCCTATAACAAGAAAACAGTAACCTCTTAAATTGAACTTTTCTCTTTCAATGCTTTTTATATCCAAATCTATTCCATAATTCATAAGGCCCTTTTTCAGTTTATCCGATGCCCACTTTGTGTTCCCGGTACCGCTGAAATAATATAAAATACCTTTCATTTGAAACCCATCTCCCAATTTATATAATAGGTAGTTTCCCACAAAATTTAAAATAAATACATGTTTAAAAAATCCCGGCAAATATGCTGAGATTTTAAATGCTATTCGTATGACTCTTCTTCATATTTTTTTCTGTATCTATTCATTATTTCGTTTAGTATATCCGAAGTTGGGGGAGGAGTATATGTAATTGCATTAGCTCCAGCCTCAATAGTCTCTCTTATACTTTCATTGGTAGGTCCTCCGGTAGCTATTATAGGAAATGTGGGATACTTTTTCCTAATCATCCTTACAATTTTTGCAGTGTTCTTTGCACCGGATATATTTAAAATTGTAGCACCAGCATTTATTCTTTCATCAATATCCTCAAATTCGGATACTACTGATACCACTATTGGTATGTCTATTGAGTCCCTCATCTGTCTGATAAGTTCATTAGGTGTAGGGCTGTTTACCACAACTCCCATAGCCCCTTTAAATTCAGCATCTAAAGCAAGGTTAACAACTCTTTTGCCTGTGGTAATTCCTCCTCCAACCCCGCAAAAAACTGGTATGTCTGCAGAATTAACCAGGGCCTCCGTAATAACCGGCTGAGGAGTAAAAGGATAAACAGCAATAACCGCATCTGCATTGGTATTTTTTATAACTGCCACATCCGTACTGAATATAAAAGATTTGAGTCTTTTTCCAAAAATTCTTATTCCGCTGGCTTCCCGTATCACCTCTGGCAGCTCTATCATGTGATTTCTTAATATTCCCTTTATTTCAGGTACATATTTTGCCATTTTTACCTCCTAATAGTTTTTTACACCATTTTCCATATACTTACTATTAATTCTTCATTTATTCTCTATATCCTGCATAAAAACGAAAAACTAATTATTAAATTTATATTAAGGAAAATCTATCAGGTTAATTGTTCCAACACCTTTGAAACTATTTTCTTGCCAACTTCATCCTCAGACATTTCACTTAAAGCCATGTCCAGGCTTATCCATTCAGCGCAATCCACTTCCGGAGATTTTGAAATCTCACCAGAATCATACTTGGCCATAAAGGTAAGCATTACTAATTCCTTGGAATGAAGATACTCACTTCCAAGATACTTTAAATCCTTTATAGTAAGTCCGGCTTCCTCCAATACCTCTCGGTGTACAGTTTCCTCCACATTTTCCCCGTTAGTTACATATCCTGATAATAAAACTTTGCAATTTTCATATATGTAATTCTGCTTCAATAGAAGTACTTCCCTATCCTTAACTATAGCTACAACTATACAAGGCTTTGGAGTATCAAAATACATAATATCATCTACAGGGCAGTAAGGTACTCCCCCTTCATCAAAACTATCCCTAATTTCAAGCTTTCTTCCACATATTGGGCAATAATTAAATTTCATAATCTTTACCTCTTGAACTCTTAATGATTAATATTATATACCAAAACAACTATTGATACTACAATAGTACAGGGACTCGATGAAGTATGGATATGTAGTTTTCCCCAACATCGCAATTATATGCAAAAATATCCACTCCATTTTCATGAGCTTCCCTTAGAGCTTTTCCAAAGTGCTTGTCCATGTCGTCATTTGGTGTAAAGCTGTCCACCTCTCTCATCTGTATTAAGAAGAGCACCCCGGCACCACCAAGCTCTTTCTTTACATCTATAAGTTCCAGCAGATGTTTTGTTCCCCTTTCAGTAGGTGCATCTGGAAACATAGCTATGCTGTCCTTTTCAAGAGTGACACCCTTTACCTCAAGGTAGTATATATTGTCTTCATCGTCACTTAGTTTGAAGTCAAACCTGCTTTTCCCAAAGGTCTTTTCTCTTTGAAGATGATTGAAAGATGAAAGCTCACCTATGATTTTATTTTTTAGAGCTTCCTCCACTACACTGTTTGGTATCAAAGAATCAATACTTATAATCTTTTCATTTTTATAGGCTGCAACTAGATCATACTTGGTTTTTCTGTTTTCGTTCTTTCCCTCTCTAAGAACAACATCTGTTCCTGGGATGAGTATTTCCCTGCATCTCCCTGTATTTGGAACATGCACTACAACCTCTTCACCTTGAATATCTACATAAGCTATAAACCTGTTTGGTCTGTGTATAAATTTTGCCTTTACTATTCTTTCAGTTATTAACAACATGCCACCTTCTTATGAACATTGTCCACAAATTTATATTAAAAATAAATATTATATATAATCAAAAATATTATCCCTGGAACTCCAAAGAATCCAGCAATTAGTGCAGTTGCAGCATTTATTGCAATATATAGGTTGAAATTCTGTCCTATGGTGTTTACCAGGAAAAGTAATACTACTCCTAAAACCCCATTGATTAATAGTTTTCCTAAAATCTTTATTGGCCATGAAAATATTCTTACAATCAAAAACAAACAAGCTGCTGCAACAAGAAAATATCCTGCATATTCAATTCCCATTACTTTCCCCCCTAAATATCCTTATATAATTTATATTCCATGGTTTAGAAACTATTAATAAAAATATTAAGAGTGCCAACATAAAGTAATCTTGCTATTACAAAATGTCTCACTCTTATTCATTTAACCCACCTGATTTTCTGTCATCAAGAAGGAACTGTACCTAACCTCAAGGCCCTTTTGCTTTGCTTCATAGATTAAGTATCCATATTTTGCCTTGGCTGCTGCCTCTTTATATATTGCAAAATCCACAAGCCTAGGATCATCCACACTTTCAAAGTACCATCTAGCCAGGTTTATTTCTTCTACTGCCTGACCAATAGCTTTTAATAAAAGTTTTTGTTCCTTGGAATATTCAATTTTTTTTTTCATAAATAAACCTCCTGATTTATATCCTTTTATAATATTTGACATAAATCAGGCTTAATATACAGTATAAATTATAATTCTATTCTGCCCTCTAAAGCTTTTGATAGGGTTACTTCATCAGCATATTCCAAATCCCCTCCTACAGGGATTCCGTGAGCAATTCTTGTTACTTTAACGCCAAAGGGTTTTAAGATTTTTGATATGTACATAGCCGTAGCTTCACCTTCCACATTTGGGTTGGTTGCCACTATAATCTCCTTCAGATCGTTATTTACCCTTCTTATGAGCTCCTTCAGCTTAATATCATCAGGGCCTCTCCCAGCCATAGGGGAAATTGTACCATGAAGCACGTGGTAGGTACCGTTGTACTCTTTTACCCTCTCCATGGAGATTATATCTTTAGGTTGTTCAACCACACATATCAAGGCCTTGTCCCTATTTGGATTTCTGCATATGGAACATGGGTCGGTGTCCGTATAATTTCCACAAACAGAGCAGTATTTTATTGTTCCCCTGGCATTTACCAAGGCATCTGCAAATTCTTTGACTTCCTCCCCCGGCAGATTAAGCACGTGAATCGTAAGCCTTTGCGCTGTCTTGTAGCCTATTCCCGGCAGCTTAGCAAATTCTTCTATAAGTCTTTCAATTGCAACAGGATAAAAGTCCAAATCATTCACCTCAATTATTAAAACATTCCTGGAATATTCATTCCTCCAGTTAATTTACCCATTTCTGCAGCGCTTTCAGCTTCTGCTTTGCCAATTACTTCATTGCAGGCAGTTATTATTAAATCCTGAAGCATTTCTATATCATCTGGATCTACTACCTCTGGTTTTATCTTTATATCAGTGATTTGTTTTTTTCCATTAGCATATGCAACAACTGCTCCGCCTCCTACAGCTGCTTCATAAACCTTGCTTTCAAGTTCCTTTTGCTTTTCTTCCATCTGCTTCTGGAATTTCTGAGCCTGCTTCATTATATTATTCATGTTTGCTCCGCCTCCGAAGCCTCCAAATCCACCTTTTGCCATTATATTGTCCTCCTTAAATATCTAAAAATAAATTTGTTATTATTATACCATACAGTAAAGTTCATTCTCCATAGTTTATTCTTCTATAATTTCTACAAAGCTGTCTCCAAAGGCCTCTTTAATAACAGCTCCAACATCCTTTTCCATAGTGGTGCCAGAAATAGTATATTTTATCTCCACAGGATTTTCAAGAACCTCTGAAAATATTGAATTTACAACTTTTCTATTTTCTTCCTTTTCAAGTCTTTCCTTGTTGAATTTATAGTTTGATTCATATTTAACTGTTATTATGCCTTCTCTGCAATCTTCTACCTCTCCAGTTGTTAAAGCTGCAAAAAGTACCATATGTCTTCTTGCTTTGAAGGTTTCAAGAATGTCTCTCCACCTTTTTCTTACTACATCAAGAGTTAAAGAGTTATCCGAGTATTCACTTCTCACTGGTTCCTTAGGTGTTTCAATTTCTATAGGCTTAGACTCAACTTTAGGAAGTTGTTCATTTCTATCCCGCTGTACCGGCAACTGTATGTTTCCGCTTTTCAATGATTCCTCAAGTTTATTAAGCCTTGAAAGAACAACCTCGCTTGAAGTATCGTATTCTATCTTGCACATTTTTATTACTGAAAGTTCAAGATATATTCTGCTTTGCTTTATCCACTTGGTTTGTTCTTCAGTATCCTGAAGAATCCTAATGTTTCGCATTACTTCTTCTACTCTTATATTTGCAGCTTGTTCCCTTAATATTTCAATGTTTTCATCAGACATATCAAGTATTTCATGAGCATCGTGGCTAACCTTCAGTACAAGAAGATTTCTCATATGGGATATCATGTCCCTTATAAAATTGTAAATATCCCTTCCGCTGTAAACAACCTCGTCTACCACCTTCATGGCCTTGTCTATGTCCTTGTTTATTATTGCATCAGTTAGTTTTATAAGGTTTTCATTAGTAACTAGTCCAAGCATATCCAGTACGTTTTCGTACTGCACCTTGCCCTGTCCCATGGAAATAGCCTGATCAAGTATACTTAAAGCATCCCTCATAGCACCATCAGACATACGCCCTATTAACCCCAGACTTTTATCATCCGCAAAAATACCCTGATCATCCACAATTTTTCTAAGCCTTTCATATATTTCAGTTGTTTTTATTCTTCTGAAGTCAAATTTCTGACATCTTGAAAGAATAGTAACAGGCAGCTTTTGCGGATCTGTAGTAGCTAAAATAAATATTACATTGCTCGGTGGCTCTTCAAGGGTTTTAAGAAATGCATTAACTGCTTCAGCAGTAAGCATGTGAACCTCGTCCATTATATATACCTTGTATTTACCTTCTTGAGGAGGATACTTTACATTTTCAATAATATCCTTTATGTCTTCAAGCTTTCTTTTAGATGCAGCGTCCATTTCAATTACATCTATTGCGGCACCTGCATTAATCTTCTTACACATTTCACATTCATTGCAGGGTTCTCCATCTTGTATATCAGTGCAGTTTACTGCCTTTGCAAGAATCTTTGCTGTAGAGGTTTTTCCAGTACCCCTTGTTCCGCAAAAAAGATATGCATGGGCTATTCTTTTATTTTTAACCTGATTCTTAAGTGTCACAGTTATATGCTGCTGGCCTACAACATCCTCAAAGGTTTTTGGCCGCCATTCCCTATAAAGTGCAGTGTAAGACATTAATTCACCTTCTCTGTTTTTCTTCCTATATATTATACCTTAAAATTATAAATTAAAACATAACAAAAAAGATACCAAATTGGTATCTCAGTTTTTGGATTAATGTCGTGCACCTTGCTTCGTCTATTAATCTATGAGCGTTACCTGTACAGTTAACTCAAACCAGGCTGCTCCACGGCACACGAAAAATTTCACTTACCGCTGCTTCCTTCCGGACCTGACGGGGTTCATGAGTTTCCGTTGCGTGGGACCCAGTTCTCAACGCCACTTTTACAGGCCAGACCCCACAGATTAAAGCCTAAGCAAGGAATTCAACCCTGCTGTAGCGGATTGCAGGTTACAGGGCACCGCTAACTCCCCATCTAGCACGACAAAGTTTTAATGGTGGAGAAAGGGGGATTCGAACCCCCGGTAAAGTTACCCCTACACACGCTTTCCAGGCGTGCTCCTTAAACCTCTCGGACATCTCTCCATAATAGATTTTACTCATGAAATTATTAAATTGTAAATCACAACACAAGCTATTATACTATGATTTTTTACTTTGTTCAATAGATTTATTCAAAATATTTTCTATAGTTTCAAAGACACTGCCCCAGGAAAGCTTGTTTATGCTTTTGTAAACCAAGTCTTCACGTATGTGGTTATTTTCAAGCAACATTCTTATCTGAAATTCCAATGCCGCTTTAAGCCTTTCCTCAAATACTGGCAATTCCTGAGCTTTTGGCACATCAATCTTATCCATTTCAGGAAGCTTAACATATTGAATTATTCCTGAACTGTTAATATTTTCTCCTATCCAGTCCCTAACCCCTGGTAAATCTGTTGCAACCACCCTTAACCCCGATGCCAGTGCTTCTATTAATACAAGAGGAAGGCCTTCATAAAAGGAAGGAAGAATGAAAATATCTGCTTCACCAAATATTTTTCCAAGTTGTTCTTGAGAAATGGCTCCTGTAAAATTAACCTCATATCTGCATTCCCTGGCTGTCCTATAGATTTCCTCAGTTTCACAAGCAGAATTTCCGCCCCCGGCAATGATTAACTTAATTTTTTTATCATAACCTGAAAGCTTGTCCACAGCCTTAATCATAGACAATACTCCCTTTGCAAGATTTAGCTTACCTGCATAAACAAGTTCAATCGTATCTTTGTCCTTCCTATGGTTTTCACGATTAAATATATGAGAATTATATCCACTGCCTATAACATGTACCCTCGCAGCAGCAACTCCATATTTTTGAACGATTTTTTCCTTTTGATAATCATTTAATGAAAATATATACTCCAGCTTTGAGCATCCTTTTACCGCATATTCCTTAAGGTCAGGAGATAGTTCCAGCTGCCTTAGGTCTGTACCGTGGCATATGGCCGAAGTTTTTATATTTGGGTAAATTTCCTTAACTAAAGCAGTTAATATCCAAAGATGATGACATATTATCATATCTGGATTAAATTCTGAAACAGCTCTTGTTATTACCTTTTTAAATTCAGCCTTCCAAGCAGTGAGCATACTTAAGGTAACCTCACTGTATTTTGTACTCTCATAAGGCATAACATCGCTCATTCCAGGCATATTAAAAGGGAGTTCTTTAGAATTAAAGAACACCGGATAAAAATCTATTTTATTTTTGCTAGTAAAAATGAAGTTCTCACCTTCATTTAATGCTGCGATAAAAGCCTGTTTATAATCCTTTTTATCAGCCTCCCTAAGCATTGCCTGAAGGTAAATTCCACTGCCTGTCTTTTCAGGTCTCTGGGCTATTATGTGAAGCAGTTTTTTCATTTTAATCACCTCTTTTGTCATTAGTAAAAAGCTCCGGAAAATTCCAGAGCTTTCTTTAATATATGCTATTCATATCTTACTGCGGTGCCTGAAGCTGAAACCATCAGCATTCCATTATCCGCCCCAAGCACTTCATAATCTATATCCACAGCAACAATTGCATTTGCTCCGAGAGCCTGTGCACGTCCTTCCATTTCCCTGATGGCATTTTCCCTTGCCTGAATTAATTCATCCTCATAGGTTGTGGAACGTCCTCCGAAAAAATTAGACAACCCTGCTGTAAAATCCTTAATAAAATTCACTCCGGATATTACCTCTCCGCAAACTATTCCTTTGTAATCAACTATTTTCTTTCCCTCAATATTTGGAGTTGTTGTAATAATCATAATAACCCTCCTCCTCAAAAGACTTTATAACCCTATTTTATCATAGAGTTATAAAAGGTAAAATAGTTATTTAATGAAGGTGTTCTCATCAAGTTCCTTAAAAGCAATTTCCAGTTCCTCTTTAGTGTTCATAACTATAGGACCTCCCCATGCAACTGGTTCTTTAAGAGGTTTTCCTGACATAAGAAGGAATCTGATTCCGCCCCCTGAACCCTTGGCATAAAATTTATCACCTTGGTTAAACAATATTGCATGTTTCTCCTTAACAAGCTCCTCTTTTGCACCAAAGAATGCTTCTCCTTCTACAATGTATACAAACAGGGTATCTTCAGCCTTAGTATCCATAATGATTTCTGCTCCAGGCTCCAATTCAACATCCATGTAAAGAGCCTTAACATAATCACCGAAAAAGGCTCCCTTAAAATCTTTATACTGCCCTGAAATAATGTGTATCCTGCTCCCTTTTTCCTCAATTACAGGTATATCTTTCATTGTAATTGACCTGTATTTAGGTGCTGTCATTTTATCTTTTGCCGGAAGATTAAGCCAAAGCTGTACTCCAAGCATCCTTTCAGAAGGCTGAGGCATTTCCTGATGTATTATCCCCGACCCTGCTGTCATCCACTGGCATTGGCCATCTAAAATACTTCCCTTATTACCAAGACTGTCTCTATGCTCTATATCACCTTTTATTAGATAGGTAATAGTTTCAATTCCCCTATGAGGATGCCATGGAAACCCTTTAACGTAGTCCTCTGGATTATGTGAATCGAAAGCGTCAAGCATTAAAAATGGGTCAAATTCTTTAGTATCATGAAAGCCAATTACCCTTACAAGCTTAACCCCGGCACCATCTACCGTATTCATTCCAGTTATTATTTTATTAATACTTCTAACCTCATTCATTTAAAACACCTCTTTTATATAAACAAATAGCTTGTCATAGACAATGAACCTAAGATACAGGAATCATTAAAAATTTTTACTTTATCTTCTGGAGAAACTGCTCCTAAAACATAAAGCAACGGATAAAAATGTTCCGGCGTATTAAAGGATGCTTCCTGGGATTTCCCTGCACTTTTATAATTTATTACATCCTCATATTGTGCTTTTAATATTTTATCCTTAATATACCCGTCAAATTCAACAGCCCATGGATACCCGCCTTCCATGTTCCAGTTTATCCTTGAAAGGTTATGCACCACATTTCCGCTGCCCAATATCAAGACACCTTCGTCTCTAAGAGAGCTTAATTCTCTTCCAATTTGAAAATGTGTTTTTGCATCTGCATTCATGTCCACACTCAGTTGATATACAGGTATGTCTGCCTTAGGATACATTCTTTTAAGTATGGCCCATGCCCCATGATCATAACCCCAACTATTATCAATGCTTATTTCCCTGCTAACCAAATCCATTGTGTGATGTGCAAGCTCCGGGGCTCCATTTGAATTATACTGCACCTTGTACAGTTCTTCCGGGAAACCATACATATCATAAATCATCTTTGGCCTAGCTTCATCATTTATCCTTGTTCCATTAGTAAACCAGTGGGCAGAAACTGCTAATATTGCCTTTGGCCTAGGTATTTCATCTGCTATTTTAATCCAGGTTCTTGAGTAAACATTATTCTCAATTGCATTCATTGGTGAACCATGACCCACAAATAATACCGGCATCTTTTTTGATAAACTTCCCATAATTTCACCACCATTTTGTTTAAACAAATTATATTATTTAATAATCATTATCCATGATATTATTTTAATACTTATTGCAACTTATGTAAAGAAAAAAATGCTATGTTAAAACATAGCATTTACTATACTGTTTAATCTGGTACTGCCACCATTACTGAAGTTGATTTAACCACTGCAATAGCATCACAGCCAACTTTAAGATCAAGTTCTTTAATTGCCTCCATGGATATGGTTGAACTGATTTGATTTCCGCCCCCTATATCAATTACAACAATTCCATTTACTACACCTTCTTGTATTTTTACAACCTTGCCTGATAATTGATTCCTTGCACTTATTTTCATAAAAATCCAACCTCCTCAGTGTTTTCCTTCATTGTACTCCTTAAATTTTGAATATTCAATATATTTAAAAAATACACCCTTTTAGGAGTGAAACATTTCTATAGCAACAAGCTATCCGTAACTTTACATAAAATTAAGTATAAATTTTATAGTGACAAAACACCTCAGTCCATTAAAAACGGACTGTGTGTTCAAAAAAGAAACAATAAGGATTCAAATGAATTTTGCAATCTCATTTAAACCCTTATATATCAATAGTTGTTTATCATTTTTATATGGCGGAGAGAGAGGGATTTGAACCCTCGGTGCGGTATTAGCCGCACAACAGTTTTCGAGACTGTCACCATAGGCCACTCGGACATCTCTCCAAATCCAATAATTTATTATACTAAATTATATTTGTCAAATCAAATATATGTTATTATTACTAATAGTGGAGGAATAACAATGGAGTATGAATTTTATATATTATCAAGATATCTTTTCTTAAAAATTGAAAGGACCTATAGTGCTGTTGTGGAAAAAGCAGGAGTAACCCTTCCTCAGCTAAGGGTGCTTTGGATATTAAATTCATTTGAAGGGGCAAACTCTAGTATGATTTCTAAAGCTGGCTGCTGGACTCGGCCTACTGTAAGCAATATGATAAAAATACTGGTTGAGAAAGATTTCGTGGAAATAGATACTATATCCGATAAAAAATCAAAGAGCATTCACTTAACTGATAAAGGCTTCAATATTATAAATATAAACAAACAAACAAATAAAAGCAGCTTTCTATTATTAAAGCTGCTGCAGATTATTGAAATTGAAGATATTGATAACCTTATAGAAATATATCGATATACCGCTGAAAAATCAGGTAATTCCTTTATAATGGAATATGTCGAAAGGATTAATTCCCTTTCTCTTAAAATCGAATACAGTACTTTCCCGATGGAAGACCGTGAAAAACTAAAGAGTTTAGTTATGCTTTATAATCTATTAAGAGTTTTTGTTCTTTCTGTGGAAAGCGAACACAGCCTTTTACTTAAAAAATTTGATTTGACCTATCCTCAAATGAGAGCTTTAAAAATAATTAACGCATTTAAGGGATTAACTTCCCTGCAGCTTAGTGAAATAGCTTTGTGGTCACCTTCTTCTGCAAATCTTGTGGTAAGAAATCTATTTAAAAAAGGGTTGATTTATAAAGATAAGGGTAGTGTTAAAAACTCCCTTCACATTTATGTAAATGAAAAATCAAAAAAGTTGATCCAAAAGGATATAAACGAAAATATAAATAAGCTTAATACCCTTCATTATTTAGACAATTTATCTGAAATAAAATTAGCCAAGCTAAATAAGCTGCTCCACCATTTAAATGAAGAGGTAAATAACCATATGGTGGTGGAATTTATAGATAAATGCCTATATCCTGTCAAGTAATTTTAGCAGACCATAAATTAAAGCCTGGGGCGATGGAGGACATCCTGGTATGATTAAATCTACCGGGAGAATTTCCTTAAGTTCACATACCACGCCATAGCTGTCCTTAAATACTCCCCCATTCCATGCGCAAGCACCGGCAGCAATTACAATCTTTGGCTTTGCCATTGCTTCATAGGTCTTAATAAGAGCCTCTTTCATGTTTATGGTTACGGGTCCTGTGACAACTATACCATCTGCATGTCTTGGAGATGCTGCAAATTCAATTCCATACCTTGAAAGGGCATAGTAGGTATTTGACATTGCAGATAGCTCCAGCATACATGCATTACATGAACCTGGATCTACAGATCTTAAAATTAAAGACCTTTTAAATTTGCTGTATATTTTTTCTTTTAGCTGGTTTCCCGCCTCCAAAACCTCTGCCATTTTATAATCATGAGTATTTTCAATAGCGGCCTTTTGGCAAGTATCGATGCAGTTACCGCAGTAAATGCATTTATTATTATCTATTACAGCCCTGCCATTATCATAGCTTATGGCTTTTACCAGGCATTCATCAATACATATTCCGCAAGAATTGCAGTTTTCCTTAACCTTAAGCCTGCCATAGGAGCTTTCATTAAAAAACAAAGGGTCTTTAACAGTTTCCATACCATTCATTGCCCTGTCATATATAAACCTCATAACCTTACCTACCTATCATTTTCAGAATAAGACATATTAAAACTTTTATTGCAAAGAGGGAAGTCCGGTACTATTTCATTTAAAACGGAATAGGTAAGACCCTTCCAGTTTGCAAACGAAGGTGTTTTTAAATAAATCCTGCTGAATTTATTATCTTTACCTACCAAGCCGTAAACTATAAGTTCCCCCTTAGTTGTTTCAACTGAAGCTAATGCTTCGGAACCTTCTAAAACTTCAATTCTTTTTCTTTCCCTTGGCACCTCTCCTTGAATTAAGGATAAGGCGCTTTTAATGCATTCAAAAGATTGTCTTATTTCCTGAATCTTTAATATATATCTTTCATAGACCCCGCCAATGGTTTCTATGTTCAATGGTTTTTTAACAGTTTTATATATTTCATAGCTAAAGCTGTTCCTGACATCGTAACTTACGCCGCTGGCCCTGGCCGAAACACCTGTGGAACAAAGTTTTGCCGCCTTGCTGTTACGCAATATTCCAGTATGCTCCACTCTGTCAAGGAAGGAAACTGAACTGCAGGTTATTTCAACAATTTTATCGAATCTATCCACAATGCCGTTTATTGTGTTCACAATATCCACAGCTTTAACTTTGTTAAAGTGAACATTATTGCCCATTGGTATTATTGAATTCCTTAAAAACCTGCTACCAGTAACCCTTTCACAAAGCTGCCTTATAACCTCTGTGAAATAACTGAATTTTTTTGCTGGATAGCTATAACCCACATCTGTGCATATGCCTGCAATATCCTCAAGAAAATTACATATTCTTTCAAGTTCAAGGAGTATTACCCTTAGAGCTTTTATATTAGGAGAAACCTCAAAGGAATTAAGCTTTTCAATGAGCAGGGCATAGCTTTCAGAATATGCCGCGGTCGATTCCCCGGAAACCCGTTCAAATATAAGGTTTAGCTTATTTGCATCAATATTTTCCATAGTTTTCTCAATACCCTTATGTTTGTACATAAGTCTTATTTCAAGGTTTTCAATTTGCTCTCCAATGACACTGAACCTGAAATGTCCCGGCTCTATTATTCCTGCATGTACAGGACCCACAGCGATCTGATAGCCCCCTTCTCCGGATAAGCACTTAAATCCGTACTCCTCAATTTCATACTTTTCTTTTATTTTTCTCCCATGGGAAAATTCCTTCCTTAGTGGAAATACTTCCTTTTCCCACACTTCATGTTTTACAAGGTTTCTATTATCTGCTCCTCCTTGTATCTCTAAGCCATATAAATCAGCCATTTCCCTTTCAAAAAGATTTGCCTGATAAATAATATTCTGAAGAGATACGATTCTTTCCGCCTTATACCTTGCAGTAACATAATATCCGTTTTTCCTGCTGGTAAATACAACATTAACTACAAAACCATCCATTTCAGAGCAAAATTCCCCTGCAAAATTAAGCTTGTACATTGATAAAAGCAAGCCTGCTGTTTCAACCACATTTTTCTCTGAGACTTCTATATATAATTCATTATTATTCTTTATTATCGCATTATATTTTTTTAATTCACTGCAAAGCAGCTCAATCTTCATAATTTTCTCCTATCCGCAGATTATAATAACTGCTTTGTTTAAAAGAGGATAAAGCAGATTATTAAAAGTACAGCTAATAAAAACAATTAATACCAAATCAATTATTAGTGGAACTAGATTTTCTTTGTCCATATCCATTCTGCTGTAAATACCCTGCTCCCCCTGAAATACCATCTTTATAAAGGGATTTAAAAATCCAGCAAATGCAATAAGAAGGCTAAGTGCCAATATTGATGCAGAAATGTAGTGTCCTCTGTAAAATCCCCCTTGAAGTATTTTAAATTCACTGAAGAAGGATCCAAAGGGAGGGGTTCCAGTTATAACAAGCATACCTGCTATAAGAAACATTGAATTTAACGGCATAGTTTTAATAAGGTATTTTATATTTCCAATTCTTTTTGTTTTATATGCTTTTAGTATATTTCCAGCCACAAGAAATAAAAGACTTTTTCCATAGGCATGTACTAAGGAGTGAAGCAAGGCTCCAAAAACAGCTATCCTTCCACCAAATCCGAACCCAAGGCTCATTATACCTATATTTTCGATAGATGAAAAAGCCAGCAGTCTCTTATAGTTAGTCTGCTTCAATATGCTTAAGGAAGATACCAAAAGAGAAATGCATCCAAAGCCTATAAAAAGGTACTTTATATTTTCAATTCCATTAACATGGCTTATTATTATATAGAATCTCAAAATAACATAAAGTGCAAGATTAATAAGTATACCTGACATCATGGCGCTTATAGGGGAGGGCGCTTCGCTGTGTCCGTCTGAAAGCCAGGTGTGCATTGGTGCTATACCTGCTTTTGTACCTATGCCTACAAAAATAAATGTAAAAGAAATTACAAGTATATTTCTGTTGAAAATATTATTCATGCTTAAAAGGTAAGTCCACTGAAGCATTGCAACGCTTATTTCCTTATTCATTGAATAAATGAATAGTATTATACCTATAAGCCCCAAAGCCAGCCCTACAGAGCATATAATAATATATTTCCAGGCTGCCTCCAGGGACAGCTTGCTGTTATTAAAGCCAATAAGAAATGCGGTGGCAAGGGTGGTGCCCTCAAGCCCTATCCACATCCCCATAATATTATTACTAAGGGAAAGAAATATCATGGACAGTACAAAAATCTGAAACAAAACAAAATACATCTTTGCTTTTGTTAAGGATATTAAACTTTCCTTGTATTCGTCACCTATATACTTATGAGAATATACAGCCGCAACAAAGCTGACAGTTGTTATTATTATCAGCTGTATTTCACTTAAACTGTCAATATACACTGAATTTCCCCAATAATATAAAAAATTATTCTTGGTAATATCAATTCCAATTACCATGGACAATAAAACAAGTAAAAGCATACCAAATGTATTTATATAAGATATGGTATTTAAATTTTTTAATAAAGAAGCTGCTGCTATCACTGCTGCAAATATTGCTGTGATAATATAAACATACATTTTTCCACCTGCTATTCCTTTAAATTTGAAAGATAGTCCGTATTTATAGTGTCAAAGGTTTTATTTATTCTGAATACCATTACTCCCATAACAAGAGCCAGTATAAGCATTTCAAATATTATGCCAAACTCTATAATGGAACCCATCTTAACCATGGATATTTCAAAAAGCACAATTCCGTTTTCCATGGTTAAAAGACCTATCATCTGTGTAACTGCCTTTTTTCTCCCCATCATTAGGATTATTCCGGTAATGATTAAAATACATCCTGTTTTAAACAGGTTGTCCGAAAAGTCCCTTAAAAACACAAAGCATAAAGCCACAGAGATACCGGATAAAATATAAGACCAGTGACCGCTTAAAATAAGATCCATTTCCCTTTTATTTTTTGTATCCGCAATTGATCTGTTTATTATGTATGGAATTATAAGCACCTTGGTTATTAAGGTTAATAAAAATAGTATAAAGTAATGAAATTCTCCTGTGGCATTCCCCTTTGCAAAACAAATCAAGGCAATTGCCAGGGACTGCATTGCAAAACCCCGGTTCAAAAGACTGGATCTTCTAAAGCCGCACATTGCTATACCAGATATAAGTACAAAGGAAATCATAAGCTCAAGCATATGCTACACTCCTTAAAAATAATTAATAACTATTGCAACCAGGCTTAAGGAAAAAGCCGCGGATATAAGCTCCGGCACTCTGAACAGCCTGAATTTTGACATAGCGCTTTCTATTACTGCAATAACAGATAAAATTCCCAAAACCTTTAAAATGTAAATCACAAAAGAAAATGCCAAATGGTATAAATTTATATCCTGGGATATCCCTGCAGGAAAAAAGCAATTAATGAATATTGTTATAAAAACCATAAACTTTATATAGGATGAAAGCTCCATAAGTGCAAGCTCTTTCCCTGAAATGTCAAGTACCATTGCTTCATGTATCATTGTAAGTTCCAGGTGTGTTTCGGGATTGTCCACGGGCATTCTTGCATTTTCAACGGCAATCAGTACCGCAAAGCCCATTGCTCCAATAATATGGGGCATATTGTACTTAAGGGTTTCAGAATTAATAATAGCAATATTAAATATGTTAAAGCTCTTTGTTTCCATATATAAAAATGCAATTATAATAAACATTACCGGTTCTGCAAACATGGATATGAACATTTCCCTGCTGCTCCCCATCCCCCCAAAGGTACTTGCTGAGTCCAACCCTAAGAGAGAGCTTAAAAATTTCACTATCCCAAGCATGAATATAATTATAAAAAGATTTCCAAAAATGCCGTTGCCCTCACTGTAAAACACAGGCAGCAGAAATGCTGAGGAGATGGCTGCTCCTAAGGATAATACCGGTCCTACTAATGTAATAAAGGAGCTTTTTTCAGATATTATACTGCACTTATAAAATAACTTTACCAATTCAAAATAAGGCTGCAAAACAGTTACCCCTCTATACCCTCTTATTCTGGCTTTTAAATTTTTTATAACTCCAATAAAAAGGGGAGTTATAGCAATTAAAATTAGGCTTTGAACAAAATATAAAATGTACTTCATAGCTACCCCCTATACAAACTTAATTACTAAAATTATTGATATAATCAGGGATATGAATATATACGAAACATAAATCTGTATTTTTCCATAATGAATTTTTATTACTCTAGATGCAATAAAATCAAAGAAACTTGTTACTCTGAAGTATATATTTGACTCAACTATATCCCCTATTCTTCCTTTAACATAAACCGTGTCCTTAATCTTAACTTCCTTCTTATAGGAAACTATACTTCCAAACATCCTTATGGCAGGTTGTACAAAACCCTCTGGTGAATACTGGATATATGGTTTGAAATTATTAAAACCGCAGCCCCAGGTTTCTTGTACAGCCGTGCTCCCCTTTAAAATCTTCCTCGTATAAATAAATATGAGGGCTGTTACTATAAAAAACAATAAGGCCGCAACAGTTATTTCAAAACTTGCAATATTTATGTTCCAATCATTTGAAATTCCTTTGAAAATATAATTTATTAGAATTGGGGAAAAAACACCTAAAACCACAGTTAAAAATGCCAATACCATCATCCCTGCATTCATTGATTTTGGAATTTCCTTTAAATCAACTGCCTTCTTAGACCTTGGTTCTCCTAGGAAGGTAGTCCCAAAGCACTTCACAAAGGCCCAAACCACACCTCCGCTGGTAAGTGCCAATATAATACCGCAAAATATAATAACCAGTGACACTGCCGGATTCTTAATAACACTTAACCCCTGAATAAAACTTCCCAGAATCAATATTTCGCTGGCAAACCCATTTAATGGTGGAATAGCCCCAATTCCCATGATGCCAATAAAAGTGCATCCTGCAACAAGCCTCATTTTCTTGTAAAGCCCACCTAATTCATTCATATTTTTAGTAGATGCTGCAAACAAAACACTTCCCGCCCCCATAAATAAAAGGCTCTTGAATACAGCATGGTTTAAAATATGAAAAAGGGCTGCAGTAAGGGCAATATTGCTTAATAAATCATTCCCAAAGCTTCTCAAAACAAGTGCAAGACCTAATGTTCCGAAAATAAGGCCCACATTTTCAATACTGGAAAATGCTAGCAGCTTTTTTATGTCATTTTGAAATAATGCATTTAATATGCCAAATAATGCTGTTAAGGTGCCTGCAGTCAAAACAAGTATTCCAAACCATACAGGTGTATTGTTTGTAAAAATGAAGCACACCCTTATAAATCCGTATAAAGCAATTTTCAGCATAATCCCGGACATCAATGCTGAAACATTTGATGGTGCTGATGGATGGGCTTTAGGAAGCCATGCATGAAGGGGTACCAGCCCTGCCTTTGCTCCAAAGCCAAGGAGTGCTAAAATTAAAATAATATTTATATGCATATAATCAAGCTTATTCATACACCCCGCAGCAATACGAAAATCAGAGATCCCGGTATACCTTGAAATTAATATAAACATAATCATGATAAACAAGCCGCTTATATGTGTCATAATAAAATACATGATTCCAGACTCTATGTTTTCACTTTTCTTGTACTCAAATATAACAAGAAAAAAGGAAGATAAGGACATCAATTCCCAAAAAACAATGAAGCTTATGCCATTAACAGATAGTACAACCCCTGCCATGGAAATCAGGAAAATCATCATAATTACCCAAAAATATTTTATTGAATACCCAGTTTTATATTCTTCAAGATATCCAAAGGAATATATAACTACAGGTATAGCTGTGATTATTATTAGTGCAATAAAATAAATAGATAAAAAATCATTCATATATCAAGGCTCCTAACCAAATTAATATTATTGTTAGCATTCGAATCTTAGCAATAAACATTCCCATCATATCATAAATATTTTCCTTAAACAACTCTTAATAAAAAATAAGCTCTGCATATTTGCAAAGCTTCTATCTCTTCCCCTTAAAAAGCAATATAAACACTATAACTACCACAAGCACTACTATAGCTGAACTTATTGCACACATTAATATAAGCGAATTAATCATAATTATTTCTCATCTCTCTTCCTTTGGAAATACCCAGTAAGGATATCTCCGCATTCCTTATCATAAAGCCACACTACCTCTGTCCATTTATTAAGGGAATCATTTTGCAGAATATTTATAGCAGAGCCACATGCTCCTGCTGCCGGATCGAAGGCTCCAATATATACTCTTCTTATTCTGGAGCTTAATATTGCTCCAGCGCACATAACACAAGGCTCCAAGGTAACATATAGATCACATTCAGAAAGCCTCCAATTCTGAAGACTCTTTGAAGCCTCCTTTATTGCAAGGATTTCAGCATGAGCAGTGCAGTCCTTTAAGGTTTCCTTTATATTATGTCCTCTGCCTATTATTTTATTTTCCTTGACTACAACAGCCCCGACTGGGACTTCATCTAGCTCCAAAGAAATATTAGCCTCCTTTAAGGCTTCATATAAAAATTTTTTATCCATAATTTTATCTTCCTTGAAACATTTTAATATTTTCAATAAAATCTGCAATAGCTTCATAATCATTTAAATCTAGAACAGGAATGCATTTATCTAAAGCCTCGTCACTGGCCAATGCAATGAAAGTGTCTTTATTAAAATCCCAACTATCCATTAGAAGTCTTGTATCCACTCCTCTGCGGTGAACCTCTATTTTAGAGAATTTATTATCTTTGAAACCTTCTATAAAAATAATATCCATGTTTCCAAACATTTTAATAATATTTTCAACAGACTCTCTTTCTTTTAAGGCTTTAATCATAACCAATTTTGTAGAGGATGAAACAATGACATTATCAGCTCCTGCATCACTAAACCTATAACTGTCTTTACCCTCTTTATCCATTATAAGTCTATGAACATTATGTTTCAGCACACCCACAGTATAGCCTCTGCTCTTTAGTATTCGCACCATCGATTCTATTAATGTGGTTTTACCCGTTCCTGATTTTGTAGCGACTACAGATATTATAAATGGTTCAGCCTTTAATGATTTATTTGTCATAATGCAACTCCGTTACTCACTTTTATTGATATAAAAAGACTGCAATTCCATTGCCTATATAAATGAAACTACAGCCTGCTTATTTTATTTTTTTCTTTTATTAACAGGTTTATTTTTATATTGTCTCTTTCTTGCTGCTTCTGCATCCCTCTTTGCCCTTTTTATTGAAATAAACTGCAGCACTGCTGTAAAAACAAAGCTTACAACAATTACTGTTATCATTATTTTGTTAAATGATGACATTGTTAAACCTCCTCTTTAGCTTAATGTATAAAATAATATAAATTCCTTTCTAATTAATTCTATTATTAGTTTTAAAATCCTGCTGTAATTTTAAAAATCATTATGATAAGTTACAATAAAATTATAACTTATAATGACCAGGGTGAGCAAATATTAATTAACGTATAATATTATATAGGCATATATTGAAATATATTAAATATTTATCGGAGGAATTCCAGTGGCTCAACATTCCCATAGTTATTCAGGTACCACAACCTGGAGCAAGAACCACATACATCACTTTGGCGGAATAAGCACAAAAGCACCAAGCGGAGTACCTCATGTCCATAATTTACACGGAACTACAACTTACAATCATGAACATGAACATTCTTATGCAATTTCAACAGGGCCCGCAATATTTTTAAAAAGCGGACTCCACACTCATCACTTCAGGGCTAGAGTGGAAACAGTAATAGGTCACTTTCATTATATATATGGCACAACAAGTGCAGATTAAAACAACCCTGAAATTAATAATTTTTTAAAAGACTGCGTTAATATTTCGCAGTCTTCTTATTTTCAGGAACCAGTTTTAAATTGTTACATAATATATTATTGTATAAAATATCCGGAGGTTTTCAATGTATAATGAATTTGACCCTTCTATGACAAGAGAAAGGCGCCCTTATTACCATCATGGGCATTATTATCATCACCGCCCATACTATTATTATCAGCCATATTACTACTATCAGCCTTATTACTATTATCAACCTTACCCAGTTTATTCATACCCTTACTACCCATATCCAACTCCATACTAATTAGTTCTATCAATAATCAGTGTTCAAAAGAACTTCCTTTGGAAGTTCTTTTGCATGTATAATCTAAAAAAACATGGTTATACTAATTTCATAGAGAGGTGATTCCAATGGGTAAAGATTTTACAAATTCTTATTTTGGTGTAGACCGAAAATAGTTTTAAAGTCTCCAAACGTTCACTTATCTTTTAGCCAGGGAATTTTTTTATTCCCTGGTTTTTATAATTTAAAAAAAGAGCTCAGAGAGCTCTATACATATAAATACCTATATATCCTGCTGATTTACTATCTTAAGAAATGCTTGCACCACAACTGGATCAAACTGTTTTCCAGAGTTTTCTGCTATTTCTTTCTTTGCATCCTTTAAACTCATAGCAGAGCGATATACTCTTTCATGTGTCATGGCATCGAAGGAATCAACTACCGAAATAATTCTAGCCAGTATAGGTATGTTTTCACCGGAAAGCCCTTGAGGATACCCCTTTCCATCCCAACGTTCATGATGACATAATATACCCTCTGCTGCAGAAACAAGTTCAGCAGATGCTAGGGCAATTCTATAACCTATTTCTGTGTGCTTTTTCATTTCAACCCATTCCTCTTCGGTTAATGAGGAGGTTTTACAGAGAATACGAGCATCTACTCCTATTTTCCCAATGTCATGAAGAGCACCTAACAATTCCAAATCACTAAGCTGATTGTAAGGCAGATTAAGATAGGTTCCAATCTTTTTAGCTAAAGTAACTAGCCTGTCTGCATGCTCTCTGGTTTCGTGGCTCTTTTCAAACATGGTGGTACGTATATTTGCTATAAGTGAATTATGGGTGCTCTTACTTTCCAGCAGCTTACGTTTGTTCATAGAATCTTCTGCATTTTTAATTGTTTCATCAATTGGTTTTTCAATTTCTATTTTTGTTGCAACCCCAAGAGAAATACTAGGATGATATACACTATTGTTTATTGTCAATTCAGTGTTGTTGCATGTGGAATATATTTCATCACATATTATTACAGCAGCCTCTTCCTTGGTATTTGGAAGCAATATACAGAATTCATCTCCACCAATCCTTGCTATTGTTCCCCTGCCTCTAGTACATACTTTCATTATTTCTGCAACTGTACATAATATCCGATCGCCATGCTTATGTCCAAATGCATCATTAGTCAATTTTAGCCCATTTAAGTCTCCCATAATTACTGAAATTGGAAGCTCACCAGTTTCATTTAACCTTATGCACTCCTTCTCGAAAAAGTTTCTATTATTAAGACCTGTTAAAATATCATGATAACTTAAGAATTCTATTTCCCTTTCTTTCTGTTTTCTTTCAGTAATATCCCTAAGAAAATTGCACATTCTATTACTTATTGGAAGGTAAGTTACACTTACTTCTGCATAAATTATATCCCCATTTTTTCGTTTGTATTGGGCTTCAAAAATACTTGAACCTTTTTCTTTAATTTTTTCAATCCTTTTTTTTACATTAGCTTCTCCATTCCTATTATAAGCCAAATCAGCAACGGACATTTGTAAAATTTCTTCTTTAGTAAATCCCATCATTTTGCACAAGGCATCATTTACTCCTAAAAATCTTCCTTCCAAGTCATTAAGAAAGAATGCATCCGTGGTTGTTTGAACTACCATTGTATTTTCTTCTTCAGTTATTTTTCTGTTTGTAATATCAGTTACAAAATTTATGGTGGCTTCTGCATTATTCCACATAATCTTGGATGCTTTCATTTCCACCCACCTTAAAGAACCATCTTTTTTAACAATTCTAAAGGCATCCTCATCTTGAAATATTTCACCTATGTCCTTAAATTTATATTTTTTCTTTAACCCTTCAAAATCATCAGTATAAATCAAATCAAAAAATGAGGGCAGCAAAAGGAGCTCCTCTTTAGAATATCCAGTTATATATTCACAAATTGTATTACAAATCTCTATTACACCATTTCGAATAACAAATATCATTTCCGGTGAATTTTCAAAAAGCACCCTATATTTTTCTTCGCTAAGCTGTATTGCCATTTCCATATTTTTTCTAGTAGTAATGTCTCTAGCCGCTGTTAGCAGATATTCAGTGCCCTGCATATTAATAACCTTGCAGGAGATAAGCATGGTAACCTCTTCACCATCTTTTTTTATTATATTTATTTCCTTATTTTCACTAAAACCCTTTTCTTTAACTTCCTTGAAAACAACAATTCTATCGTTATAATCAGCGAAAATATTTAACTCCTTGCTTGTCTTACCAATTACCTCTTCTTTTGAATAACCACATAACTCTGTAAATCCATGATTAATGAACTCATACCTGCCGTCATCCATACTGGAAACAGCTGTAGCAGTTGGAACATTTGTAAAGAACAATTCAAATAATTCCTTATTTCCCTCCAAATCACTTAGGGGGCTTGTACCCCCTTTACTTAATAATATTTCCTTTTTATCAAGTAGGGTGCCAATTAAAAAAGCTGTAAAAATAAATATGGCTGCCCTTAAAAATGGAGTGGTGCCAAATTCCTGATATAAATAATATTCACCAATTATGTGCTCAGCCCCAAGCAATCCTGCAACTAATAATGCCCACCGTCTATTCCAAAATGCAGCAATAGTAATTGGTATGTAAAACAAGTGTGTGTATATTATGTCTATTTTAAAATAAATGCTAAATAAATAGGTTATTATACTGCACCCAATTATTGTACTTATTAGAAAAAACAATTGAGATTTATCCTTGCGTACCGTTGACTCCAATATACCCCCTCCTTAATAAACCCAAAAGCAAAAAACTTAATTTATATTATAAAGATTTTAACATATCAGAAGTTTGTTTTAAACACATTTTTAGCTAATATTTAAAGGGAAGTCAAAATATGGCTTCCCCTTAAAATTATAATTACGGACCGGTTCCTATACTTATTATCTTATATTCATTGTTTTCTTTCTCAATATTAACAAATGCAATTTTATTTATGATCCACCCATCTTTTATTTCTCCATTGCCCGCAATCCAATTTGAATTTTCATCTGAGGGTTTTACAGAATAATCAACCCAAAAACTAAATTTATTTGTATTGCCCTTTATATCATCAATATTATTTACGGTATAATCTTCAAGTTTTAATTTTATTGACGTTTTGTCTTTCTCATATTCATTAAGGTATTTTTTTATTATTTGAGCAGAAATTTCTTTTAAGTCTGAAGAATTAGTTTTTAGAGTTACCGAGTAAATTGTTGGTTCATAATCAGCAGTTTTATTGCTGCAGCCTGCTCCTATAAAAATGCATATAATACATAAAATGTAGATTTTAACAAGTTTCTTATCTATAATAACCACCCTCTTTTTTATACAAATTTTTGATTATTATAGCACTGCTGCAAACCTTTAACTATAAAAGTTACAATAACTTAAGTAATTATTCATAATTAAAAAAAGCTCGGAAATGCGTTAACACTTCCGAGCTAATTGTAATAATTACCATATAAATGGTATCAAGCGATATCTTGTCTTTAAGCAATATTCTTTATACCCTGGAAGATTTTTAAGTAACACTTCTTCCTCCCCTAATATTCTGTAAACATTCATAGGTATACAAAGAAGTGCGGGTATTAAAGCAAAGAAAGAACCAAGTGCGAAAGGTGTGAAAAGAATCATTAATACAAGCCCAAGATACATAGGGTGTCTAACCACAGCATAGGGACCAGTTGATATAACCTGTTGTTCTTTTTCAACTTGGATTACTGTAGAAGCATAACTGTTTTCCCTGAAAACCAATATTATGAATAAATAACCTAAAAAAACAACTGAATTTGATAGTATTATGAGCCATACAGGTACATTAGACCAGTGAAAGCGAAAATCTAATCCTGGTACGATATAGCAAATAAAGAAAAAATTTAAAATTGCAGGTGGCTTCTTTGTTACTTCCTTTTCTCCGTGTTTCATACGCCTTGATAAAAGATCTGGACTCTTCTTTAAAAAATATACGGTAATAAAAATAGTTAATACAGAAAAGCCAGCCCAAAGGATCCAAGCTTCCCAAAATTTTATGGAACCTGCGGGAAGAAATAGTATTATCCACATCATAATTATAATTATTATAGGCATCGAAAAGGCTTTTTTCTTTGATAATTTAACATTGTCCTCCATATAATTTCCTCCTTAATTAATCTTCTTCTAATAAATACTTTTGAAGAAGTTCTCCATGTCTTACTTGTGCCGGAGAAATGACTCTGCCTGCCATTTCATTATATAAATTGGAAAGGGGCTTTTTGATTACTGATTGTTTACATAATATTTTTCTAAGCTCAGGTATTCCCTTTATAAACCTGGCAGAATCTTTGGCAAGAGCATCCACCTCCGGATCATCTGGTGACAGCTTAGAAAGAGCTTCAAGCCTTACCCCAAAAGCTAATGAAGTTTGATATTCATCAGGATGCTCCTTAAAGTATCTAGCTAAATTATAAAAGCCTGTCTGATACTCCTCACCCCATTTAAAATTATCCAATATCCCATATACTTTACGCTGTTGTTCAAAAACTTCAGGGCATTGTTTATAGTATTCCTCAATTTTTTCAGTACCAAGAATATCACCTATCATTTGAAAAGAAGAGAGCTCACTGTCAACCTTGTCTAAAGATACCGTATCATCTTTTAGCAGCATTTCAATTTTACTTAATCTTTGTTCAAGGTTTTTTTTCTCAATCAAAAGTTCTTGTTGAAACGACGTTAAAACCTCTCTTAGAGTTTTATTGTTTTGTGTGTCTCCCAAAATCTCCTTAATACGTTTCAAATCCAGTCCTAGTAATTTCAAGTAATTTATAAGCTGCATTCTATACAGTTCATCAGTACCATACAGTCGGTAACCCTTAGGGGAACGTTCCGGCTCTTTAAGCAACCCGATTTTATGATAATACATAACTGTCTTTAATGTACTTCCGGTTAATATAACAAAATCACTAATTTTTATTCGATTCTTCATATTTATCTCCCCTTTAAATAATTATAAACCCTACCCTTAGGGTGGAGTCAATTGTTTTGTATCATCATGTTAATTTGCGTTGCTTGATGCAATTGTAAATTTCAAGCTATAATGTAACTAAAAAGGAGGTGCTCTCTTGTTTAGTGAAAATTTAAAGACTGTCAGAAAAATAAATGGAATTTCCCAAGAGGAACTTGCAATTACATTGAATGTTGTTAGACAAACAGTATCAAAATGGGAAAAAGGGCTTTCTGTTCCAGATGCAGATATGTTAATCAAAATTGCTGATATTTTTGATATGTCTGTTAGTGAACTATTAGGAACAAAGATTGAAAGAGATACTAATCGAAATGATGTTGCAGAACAGCTCGCAAGGATTAATGAGCAGCTTGCAATTAAAAATCGCCGTTCAAAATTTGTACTAAAGGTAATATTTGGTATAATAATTTCATTTATATTAATAAATATAATTTTAGTAATTGTAGGAATGATATCTTATAATAATGTAACAAAAATTAAACATGGAGAAGTAACAACACACTCCGAAGTTATTGATTCAAATAGTAATTAATAACATATAGTTAAATGTTTACATTTATGATATAATAATGAAGTAATGTTTAAGTAAACAAGGAAATAATCATATGAACAGATACAAGATGCTATTATTTGTTAGTATTTTCACAATGCTAGCTGGAGCATTTATATATTTACATGCTTTATTGGTGCGATAACTGGACCTTTTTAAAATATAACAACAATCTTTATGTTTTAAATACACCAATTCCAGTAGAAGAGTCAGAGGTTTGCAATTTAATCAAAGTCGGTAAGGTTGAAAAGGAAATACCAAGAATTTTCAACCCGGAATATAATAATGTTTCTAATGGCTTACCTGAAGGAACTGATATATATATTAATAATAGAACCTTTTATTCAACTTTGAATGTAGTGATAAAATATAAGGATAAATTTTATGAGCTTTGAAATACTGCAACAGCAGAAGGCTGGGGTAACGGAATAATAGTTAAATTGCACTAATGTGGAATTTATTATAGTGAGGTTATATCATGTTAATAGATTTTGATAAACGTCCAATTACTATAGCATTTTTAATATCTACAATTATAACTTGCATATTAGCAGTGCTTTCTATTGTTAATGGAAGCAGCTGGCTGTTTCGTATTTTAATGCAAGGCAGCATGTTCGTAACAATGCTTTTGAACGGGGCCAGGAATTTTATTTACAAGAAGGAATATGCGGAAGGTTTATTACTTTGGATAGTTTCTGG
>JBLNDT010000082.1:0-102709 GCA_050261915.1 Solirubrobacterales bacterium | reverse complement strand
ATAACTGTTGTAGGTGGTGAGTACCACACAGCCAACACTATTTATTACCTAGATTTGGACGAGCAAAACCAGAAGTATAAAGAATGGTGTGATAATCATTAATATAAAAACCGCAGACTTGTGCAATAGGCATAGTTAAATAAGACCCTCCGATAAAGCTCGGAAGGTCTTTAATTTTACCCTATAAATAAGTAAATATAAATAGCTGTAAACCCTTGCTATCGCTACCTTTAAATCACTTCTCGTGGGCATTTGCCCTTGAGGTACTTTTTTACCCCTCATTTTTAGCAAGTTTCCCACGAGTTTTCCCTTGAGTTTATCAAAAATCCATAAAAACATTAACCCCTACGGCGTATGCCTTCGTTCCTCAATCCGTGTACTGCGTACATAGAGTTGGTACATAAAAAAGCACCTACAACCCTTTATTTACAAAGGTTTGTAGGTGCTATGTGAGTCGTTAATATCGTCGTGGTCGACTTAACCGAAATATCTCTTTAAAAGTCCTGCAAAGGCACTTCCGTGTCGTGCTTCATCTTTGCACATTTCATGAACTGTATCATGAATTGCATCGTAGTTAAGTTTTTTAGCTAATGTAGCTAAATCCTTTTTGCCTTGGCATGCTCCATGTTCTGCATCTACTCTAACCTGAAGGTTTTTCTTAGTATCTGCATATACACATTCTCCTAAAAGTTCTGCAAATTTTGCAGCATGCTCAGCTTCTTCAAAGGCTATTCTCTTATAAGCTTCAGCTACTTCAGGGAATCCTTCTCTATCAGCTTGTCTGCTCATTGCAAGGTACATTCCAACTTCTGTACATTCTCCCGCAAAGTTTGCTCTTAATCCTTCTATAACTTCAGGATCTACATCTTTAGCAACTCCTATTACATGTTCGTCCGCCCATGAAAGTGCACCTTCACCCTTAATTATAAATTTTTCCGCAGGGGCTCCACATTGAGGACATTTCTCTGGTGCAGCCTCTCCTTCATATACATATCCACAAATTGAACATACAAATTTACTCATAATTTATTCCTCCTAAAAATTTATTTTATTTAAATTTAATTACTTTCCACAATTAATATTATATAATAGTTATTATTATTTAGCAAGTGTTTTTTATAAATTTTTTCAATAAAAAAGAAGGTTTTTTAATAAAACCTTCTTAAAGCTCATCAAGTATTCTTTTTTTAATTTTATTAAATTCAGGTGAAGTAACCATTTCTTTATTTCTTTCACCCTTCATATCTACTATTATTTCATCTTTAATAATCCCTGGTCTGTCAGAGAGAATGTATATTCTGTCAGATAACAGTATGGCTTCCTCTATATCATGTGTAATAAACAACACCGTGGTATTCAGGTTCTTTACCACATTAAGGAGCCAATAGTGCATTTTTGAACGTGTTATTGCGTCTAGTGCTCCAAAGGGTTCATCCAAAAGCATGATCCTCCCAGAGAACAGATAAGTTCTAAGTAGGGCAGCCCTTTGCTTCATTCCACCTGAAAGCTGAAATGGATACTTGTTTTCAAAACCCAAAAGTCCAAAGGTGCTTAAGTGTTTTTTCACTTCTTCCCGGGCAGATTTTTTATCCATCCCCTTTATTATAAGAGGCATGGATAAATTATCTATTATTTTCTTCCACGGAAGCAGCAGATCCTTTTGATGCATATAACTTACTTTTCCAAGCTGACCCTTGCTTTCTTCCCCCTCAATAAAATATGTTCCCTTATCTGGGATTAACAACCCTGATATTATATTGAATATGGTACTTTTCCCGCTTCCGCTTGGCCCTAGAATACTTACAAATTCATTTTCGTATAAATTAAAGGATACATCCTTTAACACAGGTACTTCCTGATAATCAACTCCTAAGCCCTGAACCAAAAGCATTTCTTTCCTATTTAGGAAGGTATTCATTAGTAAATGCCTCTTTTGAATCCAACTGCTTCGTAATTAATTTATTGTCATAAAGGAACTTTGTGTAATTGGCCCATACACTCTGCTTCATTTCACCCCACCTTGGTGCTTCTGCTTTATACTTGTCAGCAAGATACTTTTGGCTTTCAAGTGCAAGCTTCGGATCTGTTTCAGGTGCATTTTTTACTAAAATATTTGCTGCATCCTCTGGGTTTGTCATTGCATATTCATAACCCTTTGTTGTAGCTTTAAGGAACTTCTTTGCAAGTTCAGGATCCTTTTGAAGAGCACTGTCACTTGCAATTATAACTGGTGTATAATAATCAAAAGCTGGATTAAGCTTTCTAAGCTCTATATAGTTCAAACTTTCATTTTGTATCTTTGCCTGAACCCCTGCCCATCCTTCAAATATCCATTCAAAATCCACGTTTTTCTTTGTTGCAGCAAAGAAGTCTTCAGAGCCCACATCTACTATCTTCAGTTTAGAAAAATCCCCGCCATCCTTTTCCATTACAGCCTTAAGTATTGCATTTTCCGATGGTGAACCCCAACCCCCATATGTTTTTCCTTCAAAGTCCTTTGGTGTTTTTATATTTTTGCTTGCAGGGGATGCAAAACCTGAGGTGTTGTGCTGAATTATTGCAGCAATAGCCTTTACTGGCAATGGTTCACTAGCGGTTCTGGCCATGGTTACCTCCTCCTGATAACTTACACCAAAATCTCCCTTCCCTGCGGCAATAAGACTTGCAGTGCCCCCTTCTGAAGGCTGAATTATATTTACATCCAACCCTTCTTCTGCATAGTACCCCTTATCCTTAGCCACATATAATCCTGTATGGTTTGTATTTGGAACCCAGTCCAAAATTACTGTAACTTTCTTTAATTCAGTTTGTTTTGCTGTTTTGTTTGATGAACAGCCTGTAAATATTCCTGCAGCAAGTACACCTGCAAGGAAACACGAAATGATTTTTTTATTCATATCCTTACCTCCAAAATATTACTCTATATATTTTTCCTTTTTACTTTCTACAGCCCAGGGCGCAGCCAATTTCTGAAGCAGATAAATAGCACCAAAAAGTGCCATACTAAGTGCCACTATTATAATAATGCTGGCAAAAACCTTATCTAATGCATAGGAATGCTTAACCCTTATCATATACACACCAAGACCTGCATCCCCTCCAAGCCATTCGCCTATAACCGCCCCCATTATACTATAGGTTGCAGCTATTCTAAGACCTGAAAAGAAACTTATTATTGCTCCTGGGAACTTAACAAATCTAAATATTTGAAACCTTCCCGCCCCCATGGTTCTAAGCAGGTTTATCATGTCTCTGTCTACTGAGTCTAAACCATCCATAAGGCTTATTACAATAGGGAAAAAACACACAAGCACCACAGCAATAATTTTAGGTGCTATTCCAAAGCCAAACCAAATCATAAATAGGGGAGCAAGGGTTATTATAGGTATTGTCTGGGAAACCACCAGCATGGGATAAATGCAGTTTCTTACTATCTTGTAATTATCCATAAGAATAACTATTATTACTGCTATAGCTATGGATATGGCAAAACCAAGGAGCGCTTCCTTCAAGGTAGTATAAATATGTATGTTTATCCCTGGAATAATACTAAACAATGCCTTTATTATGTCCTCCGGGGAAGGGAGTATATACTTTGGAACCTTCCCTGAACCGGTAAAGAACTGCCATATTAACAAAATAATAACTTGAAAAATAAGTGGTACAAATTTACTATCTGTATTTATGGACTTTTTCATTAATAGTCACACCTTCAGGCTTGTAATCTATCTTAACAATAGATACAACTCTCTCAGCCCCTTCAATAACACATATTTCCTGGGCCTTTTTAACAATATCCATTAGTTCATCAAGTTCTCCCTCCATGGTTGTTTCCATAGGTCCAACTTCATATTTTACCCCAGTGCTTCTTATGTATTCGATTACCTTGTCTACTACAGGATATATTTTTGCATCCTCAACAACTGGCAGAACCTGAAGACTTAAGTTAATATTAGCCATAAAATCCCTCCTTAAAAATAATGCTCTTTATCCAGGATAAAGAGCTTCAAAAACTTATTATATTACTCCCTACGCTAGCATTATCCAGTTCAGGTTAAGGGTCGGAACATATATTCCCTCTCAGCAGTTAAGCTCCCCTGTTTATTTAATTCATTTATATGTTACAAAACTATAAACAAAATGTCAAATTATTTGTTGCTTATTCTTTTTCTTCCATATATAAACAGAATACCAACTATACATATAAGTATTCCAACAAGACTTACAACCTGAGCCATTCTAAGGCTGCCAAACATAAGACTATCCGTTCTTAAGCCCTCGATAAAAAATCTTCCAAGTGAATACAACCCAATATATAACGCAATTACAGTGCCTTTTCTGGGACTTTTTCTTAATATTAAGATAAGTATAATGCATACAGTAATATCCCATAAGGATTCGTACAAAAATGTAGGATGATAGTATGATCCGTTTATATACATGCCTTTTTGTATAAACTCAGGGAATTTTTGAATAAAGTTTTGAGTTACCGGTCCCCCATGAGCTTCACTATTAAAAAAGTTTCCCCATCTCCCTATACCTTGAGCCAACACTATGCAAGGCGCAGCTGTATCTGCGTACTTTAAAAAACTGTCCCTTTTAACTCTTGTATATATGTATGTGGCTGCCATGGAAAATATTATTCCTCCATGAATTGCCAAGCCACCTTGTCTTACGTTGAAAATATCAATAAGGTTATTTCTGTAGTAATCGAACTGAAAAACCACATAATAAATCCTAGCTCCAACTACACCACTTGGAAATGCAATCAAGAAAATATTCATGATTTCATCAAAGCTTGTATTGTTTAACTTGCAGGTATACTGGGATAAAGTAATAGCTGCTATAACACCAAGTGCTATTAAAATTCCATACCACATTATGTCCAGTCCAAAAACGCTGAATGCTACCGGGTTCATATGTCCACTTCCTTTTAAAATATTTACACTAGTATTATAGCATTAATAACTATTAAATTATACTTCCATCTGTGGAAATTGTTACTTCCTTATAAGGTACTATTATCTGTGCTTTAAGCATAGCATTTTTAACAGCGCTTACAATTCCGCCGCAGCAAGGCACTTCCATTCTAACTACTGTTATGCTTTTTATATTGTTGTTTTTTAGGATTTCAACAAATTTTTCCTCATAATATTTGTTATCATCAAGTTTAGGACATCCTATAACAGTAACATGATCCTTTATAAAGTCCTTATGAAACCCAGCATATGCATAAGCTGTACAGTCTGCAGCCACAAGTAAGTCTGCATTGTCAAGAAATGATGCTTTTGTATTCACAAGCTTAAGCTGTACAGGCCACTGCCTTAATTCTGAGGCTGGTGTTTCAACATTTTCTTCTACACTCTTTTTAACTACTGCCGGCTTTCTTTCAATTTTTCTTTCAGCAGTTCCAGGACATCCACATGGCATTGGCTTTTTTGCCTTTTCCATTCTTGCTTTAACCGCTTCCTCATCATATGCCCCCGCTTCTCTTTCAACTATTTTAATTGCATCTGTAGGGCAAGCAGGAAGGCAGTCACCTAATCCATCACAATATTCATCACTTATAAGCTTTGCTTTTCCATCAACCATTTGAATTGCACCTTCATGACAAGCCTTTGCACACAAACCACAGCCATTACATTTATCTTCGTTTATTTCAACTATTTTTCTTTTCATTTTTCATTCCTCCATATTGATTTATTAATTATATTATAGTAATATTTTTTCAATAATACGGTAACATTAGTTACAATTAAAAAAAAGGGGGAACTATTTTGAAGTACGATATTTCAAAACTTAAAAACTGTGTTTTGTTTAAAAATGTACAGGAAGAAAAAATATCAGAAATACTAGATGGTATTAATCCATCACTTAAAACCTATAGTAAAAATCAATCTATAGCTCTAGAAGGAGATAACTGTACAAGCATTGGTATTATTCTTGAAGGAGAAGTTATAATTCAAAAGATTTATTTAAGCGGTAAAACAATGGTGGTCAGCAATCTTGAATCAGGAGATATATTTGGTGAAGTAATAGTTTTTTCAAAAATGGGAGTATATCCTTCAACTATACTTGCTGCCACCAGCTCAAAAATCTTATTTATCAATAAAAATGATATTGTTAAAATATGCTCCTTAAGTAATGAAGTTTTAAATAATTTCATGGAGCTCCTTTCAAATAAAATATTGATGCTTAATAAAAAGATTAAAAACCTTTCCTTTGATACCATAAGAGAAAAGATCTGCAGTTATATTCTTGATGAATATCAAAAACAAAAGAAAATGACCTTAACACTGCCCCATTCAAGAAAAGAAATGGCTGAACATCTTGGTGTTCAGAGACCATCTTTATCAAGAGAATTCATAAAAATGAAAGAAGAGGGATTGATAGACTTCAATAAGAACCTTGTTACAATATTAGACATAAACACACTTGAAGATTATCTTTTTTAGTAAAAGTTTTATAATAAAAATGGAGTTTGATATATATTTATCAAACTCCTTATGTACATTTTAATTCTTTTTCATTGCAGATCTGAACATCATTATAGATGTGGATATTATTACAAAAACCACAACCCATTTCAGCATATTAAGAGGTAGTTCCTTAACTATATATGCTGCAAAAAGCACTCCAATTACCCCGAAAATATTTGTGGCCATGGACACCTTTCTGTGATAAGCACCTTCTCTAACAAATTTTATTGCTGCTACCGGTTCAAGAAATGCACAAGAACCCATCATTATTGGAAATGCAACTTTAGGTGACATTCCAAGTGCAAAAACCAGTGCCATACATGGAGCATAGCTTCCTATACCTATACACATTAAAGCTCCGATTATAAAGTTTCCAACCACACCTATCACAAGCTTAACACCTGTAAGTGCTGTAGCGGTACCTCCAACAGGCATAATATTAAGCATCCCTGAAAGCATAACGAAAGCAACTGCAAGAAGTGCGATACCCATCCCTATCTGAACCTTTACCTTAGGAAGTTTAGCTACTATTCCTGCGCCAAAATATGATCCTGCAGTAGCAGCTATAATCATAACAACCAAAGTAGTTATATCAACTTTAATAACAGTCATGAATATTAGAGCCTCCGCAACAACCGGTATTGCATTTGCAACATTTAGTGTACCAGGAATTATCCTGTCATCCACCAGCTTAAGAAATTTATACACTGCAGTAGTTGGAGCAAAGCTTCCAATACCTAAGGTGTCAAAAAAATTAGCTATAAGACCTACAACCCCATAAACCAGCCAATTCCCGCCCTCTTCCAGTCTTCCTTCTTTTGAGGTCTTCATGTAATCCTGGAAAAAAATCACTGCAAAAACCAGAGTTAATGCTACCAAGATTCCTGAAACAATTTTAATGATCATGCTAAAATCTCCTTTTGATTTGCATATTTAATATTTGTCCTTGTTATTAATTATACAATAAATATATAAAATATTAAATAAATTTTATGTTCTTTCAGTGAATTTATTAAAATATATTTAACCTTCATAAAAAAAATATATATTGGTTACAATAACTTTATAATAAATATTGGTAGGTGAATTCAATAAATTGAAATATGCTATTAAATTTATTCAATTGTCAGTGTTAGTTATGTTTTTATGCTTAATGATACCTTTTAATGCAGAAGCATCAGAAAAAAAAGTATATATCACCTTCGATGACGGCCCTACTTTCATTACAGAAAAATTCCTGGATGTTTTGAAAAATGAAAATGTAAAAGCTACTTTTTTTGTAGTTGGTAAAGAAGTTCAAGGTAGAGAGGCAATTCTTAAAAGAATCTATGAAGAAGGTCACGCCATAGGTCTCCATACCTATTCCCACAATTTAAGAAAAATATATCGTAACGATGAATATTTTATTGAAGAAATGGTTAAAACTTCAGAAAAAATTAAAGAAGTAACTGGAAACAGCCCCAAAATAATAAGATTTCCAGGTGGAAGTTCAAAACGACTTAATCAAAACCTTTTAAATTCAATCCATGCTAAAGGCTTCAAAATATACGACTGGACTTCAGATATTTATGATGGTGAATACCCAAAGCTGTCCGTTTACAGGTTTGTAGAAAATTCCAAGAAATCCAAAGGAGATCCTTCAAAGGTTATAATTCTAATGCATTGTAATTCAAATAATAAAAATACTGTAAAAGCTTTGCCACAAATTATAAAATACTATCGTGAAAGTGGATATGATATACTCCCAATAAATGAAGATACAGAAGAATACTATTATAAATTTTAAAATATATATTTACATCGAACATATGTTCTGTTATAATAAATTCAAGATATTCTTTAGGGGGTAAGTAAGATGAAAGCACAAAAATCCATTGAAGTAATTACAAAGTTTAGAAAGGTAAATGATATAACACCTTTGCATTTTAAGATTTCTCTGGATGATGAAAGCTTTAATTATATAAATGAAAACAAGGTTTTAACAGTAACAAAGGAACATAACGATAAAAGCAGCCTCCTTTACAATTGTGAAACAATTATAGACGGGGAACTATCCTTTTATAATTTAAAATTTGAACCAAGTTCTTGTAAATGGAAGTTATGGAGAATGTAATTTAAGGCACCTATAAAAGGTGCCTTTATAATAATTGTGATTATAGCATTTACATATTTATCTATGTTTTCATATGATGTTGAATTATAGGTGAAAAAATACTGGTGAGATTGTCCACATATAATACTCAATGTAAGCATATTCACTGCCAAGTATTCTATTTAAATTACATAATCTTCAACTATCCTAATAGCTCTAACCTTTCTAACAAATTCTGAAATTCTTATGTGGTCTGGATGATTTTGATATAAGTTTAAATCCTCTATATTGTCAAATTCAGAATATAAGACAATATCATATGCTTGTTCAGATTCATTAATATTTATCCCAACTTCAATATGTCTGATTTGGTTAATTTTATTTTTTAAATCTTCTAAACCTGCTTTTATTATTATAGCATTTTCACGTTTATCTTTTCCTTCAGCAAAATCTTTTAACCTCCACATTACAATATGTTTAATCAAATTCTTCACTTCCTTTATTTATTTTTTGAATCGGAATACCTTACTTTTCTTCATTATGTTATAGTTTTATTTATTGCTTATTATAACATAATTTGCAAAATATCTCCCATATAAAACTATATATTGGCTCTATACTTAAAAACTTCTACTAGCAATTTTTATTAGAAATGAAATTAAAAGTTGTAAGGCAATTGTTTTCCACTGATTGCAAACTCAACAGCAATATTAGAGTTATATTAAATCTAAAATGATAAAGGCACCCCAAGAAGGTGCCTTAAATTTTTATCCTAAGAACATTTTAATATCATCATCAACAGTTCCTATGCCGGCTATTCCAAAGCTCTCCACTAATACTTTAGCAACATTTGGTGAAAGGAAGGCTGGAAGTGTTGGTCCTAAGTGAATATTCTTAACTCCAAGGTATAATAAGGATAGTAATACTATTACAGCTTTTTGTTCATACCATGCAATATTATAGGATATTGGAAGCTCATTAACGTCCTCTAGTCCAAATACTTCTTTAAGTTTTAATGCTATTACCACTAAGGAATATGAATCATTACACTGTCCTGCATCAAGGACTCTTGGAATTCCACCGATATCCCCAAGGTTCAATTTATTGTATTTATATTTTGCACAGCCTGCTGTTAATATAACTGTATCCTTTGGAAGCTTTTCAGCAAATTCAGTGTAGTAATTTCTTGATTTTGCTCTTCCATCGCAGCCTGCCATTACAAAGAATCTTTTTATTGCTCCGCTCTTAACTGCATCTACAACCTTATCAGCTAAAGCCAACACCTGATTGTGAGCAAAGCCTCCTATTATTTCTCCATTTTCAATTTCAGTAGGAGCCTTGCACTTTTGGGCCATTTTAATCAGTTCTGAGAAATCCTTCATTCCATTTTCATCTGCCTGGATGTTTTTGCAGCCTGGCATTCCAGTTGCTCCAGTTGTAAACAATCTATTTTTATAGGAATCTTTTGGAGGAACTATACAGTTTGTTGTCATTAGGATTACTCCATTGAACTTTTCAAACTCTTCCCCTTGTTTCCACCATGCATTTCCGTAGTTTCCTGCAAAGTGAGGATATTTCTTAAAAGCTGGGTAATATTGTCCTGCCAGCATTTCACTGTGGGTATAAACGTCTACTCCTGTTCCTTCTGTCTGCTCAAGCAGCATTTGAAGATCCTTTAAATCATGTCCTGAAATTAATATTCCTGGATTATTTCTTACACCAATATTAACCTTTGTGATCTCAGGATTTCCATAAGTTTCTGTATTTGCTTTATCAAGTAATGCCATGGCTGTAACGCCGTATTTTCCAGCTTCAAGTGTTAGTGCCACTAATGCATCTGCTGATAATGTATCATCTAAGGTATCAGCTAAAGCCTTAGCCATAAATCCATGAACCTCTACATCGTTGTAACCTAGGTTCATAGCATGGTTCATATATGCTGACAAACCCTTTAACCCATATATTATAAGCTCTCTTAAGCTTCTTACATCTTCATTTTCTGTAGCTAAAACTCCTACTTTTTCAGCTTTTGCAGCAAATTCGCTTACACTGCCTGTCCATGCTGCTGCATCTGGAATAATAACTTCATTTGATGCCATTCCAAATAATTTTTTAAAGAATCCTTTGTTTTCTTTTATTTCTCCAATTTTTCCGCCCTTTTGTAAAACCTTTACCTTTAATTCTTCTCTTAAATTCAAGGTTTCCTTTACTCGCTCTAAAAGAGCTGTTTTATCAAAGTTTGCATTTGTGATTGTTGAGAATAAGTTTTCAGTAATATATTTATCTACATTAGCATCCACTACATGAACTTTTCTTCCTTCGTTGCTTACTACAGCTAAACCCTTAGTTACAAAAACTAATAAGTCCTGAGCTTTTGCAACATCTGCAGATTTACCGCATACTCCATTTACAGTACAGCCTTTTCCCCCTGCAGCTTCTTGACATTGATAACAAAACATATTTGACATAATGTGCCTCCTATTTATAAATTTTATTTATTATTGCTACTTGTTTTTTCCATGGCTTAATTATATTATTTTAATAATAACAATTCGGTATCTCAGGATACAAAAAGGAGATTATTTTAATGATTGATCAATATATTGATGTAATAAAGAACTCACCATTGTTCCGCGGACTAAAAGAAGAAGAAATATCAACCCTTCTAAAATGCTTAACTCCTAAAATACAAAGCTATGGAAAAAATGAATCTATAGTGGATGCCGGAGAATCAATAGATAAGCTTGGAATAATACTTGAGGGGGAAGCTACTGTCCTTAAGGAAAATGCGGAGGGGAACAGAGTTATTTTAACAGTGGTTAAAAAAGGTGATTTATTTGGCGAGATGCTGGTATTTTCAAGCAATAAGACATGGCCTGTAACAGTTAGGGTACAATCCTCCTGCAAGGTCTTGTTTCTCACTAATTCGGACCTGATAGCAAGGTGTGGTAACAATTGTTCCTGGCATATTTCCATGCTTCAGAACTTTATGAAGGTAATATCTGATAAATCCTTAATGCTGAATAAAAAGGTGGAGTATCTTTCAATAAAAAGTATAAGGGGAAAAATTTGCGTTTATCTACTTGATCAATATAATCTTAAGAAAAACGTTAATATAGTTCTTCCATTAAAGCGGAACGAGCTTGCGGATTTCTTAAATGTTTCAAGACCATCCATGTCCAGGGAGATATGCCAAATGAGAGATGAAGGTATAATTGATTTTCATTTGTCTACTTTTAGAATTAAGGATATGGATGCCCTAAGGCACTACTCACAATAATAAATTATAAAAAAATTAATGAATCTTCTGATTTTTATTGAAAATTTTTAATATGAAGCATATAATTGTAAATGTCTATATTATTTTGGTTTAAATGTAAAAACTTATCTAATATTAAGAAATGGGGGCTTTATTATGATTAATAAAATTAAAAAGACAATTGCTGCATTTTGTTTATCCATGGCCTTAATATTACCTTCTACAAGTGTATTGGCCGCAAATCCACCAACCACCGGATGGGTTAATCTAGACGGTAAAAATTATTATTACACCAATGGTGTGATGGCAACTGGCTGGCTGCTAAATAACGGACAGTGGTATTATTTTAATACTGATGGTTCTATGGCAACTGGATGGTTAGCATATAACGGGCACCGCTATTATTTAAAAACTGATGGAACAATGTTAACTGGTTGGGTTACTTGGAGTGGTCGAAACTATTATTTTAACAATGATGGAACAACAGCAGCTGGATGGGTTCTCTTAAACGGGAAGTGGTATTACTTCAATACAGATGGTACAACTGCAACAGGCTGGATGTCTTATAATGGCAAATGGTATTATCTAAATGCTGATGGAGCTATGGCAACTGGCTGGACAATTTGCGATGGAAAAAATTATTATTTTAATAGCGATGGAGTGATGTCAACAGGCTGGCTAATCCGTGATGGTAAGTGGTGCTATTTGAACAATAGCGGTGTTATGGTAACAGGCTGGATGTCTTATAATGGCAAATGGTATTACTTGAATACTGATACTGGATTAATGACTACAGGTTGGTTGACTTTTAATGGTAACAACTATTATTTAAATGAAGATGGTTCTATGGCAACTGGGCTTGTTGTAATAAATGGATTCATTTATCATTTTAATTCTGATGGAACCCAAGCTAATTAGTTTAAAAATTTAATATTATAATTTATTGGACAATCTCTAATTAGGAGATTGTCTTTTTTAATAAGATAGTATGTCAAAAAACAAATAACACCCACCAAAAGTGAGTGTTTGTGCGACCAAGTCTATAAGCCGAGTTCTGTATTTGACAATCATCTATCTAGGCCTGATGTTACCAGCAGGCTCCAGCGATACTACCCGGGAGCGGGACGGGCCGCCCTTTCCCTTCTGGCAAAGCCAGGGGATACTCCTCTATTCGATCTTGCTCCAAGTGGGGTTTACATAGCCGCAAAGTCGCCAATGCGCTGGTGAGCTCTTACCTCGCCTTTCCACCCTTGCTGCTAAAATAGCAGCGGTATATCTCTGTTGCACTTTCCTTCAGGTCACCCTGACTGGGTATTACCCAGCACCCTGCCCTATGGAGCTCGGACTTTCCTCTCCTAAACAAAGTTTAGCAGCGATTGTCTGGCTTACTCGCAAAATAAATAATAGCATAGTACTTAAAAAAAAGCAAACATATTCTTATGATTCATTGTCGTTATAATATAGTATCCTTCCGCAATTGTCACAATACACTATGTTATATTGTTTTTTAATTTTATCTAAAGTTATGGCGGATATTCTCATTTTACACCCTTGGCACACCCCATTGTCAGCCTTTGCCACAGCGCTTCCCTTACTTACTTCCAGTTCTTTAAACTTTTTTAATATTTCAGGTGAAAGCTCCTTGGATATCCTGACAACAGCTTCATTTGCCTTCTCAATTTCGGATTTTGCAGCATGTATCTTTTTATTTCCTGTTTCCTTAACACTTTCAAATTCATTTTTTAGTTCCGAAAGCTTGACCCTTAAAGTGTCTCTTTCAAAAGATATCTTTTCTTCAAGTTCAAGGAGTTCCAAAGTTTTATGATCAAGCTCCGTAATTTTATGCTTTGAATCAGCAATTTTGCTTTGCAGACCTTGTATCATCTTTAAATCACTACCTGAGCCATTGTACAGCATATGTTCATTCTTTTCGATTTCCATCTTTGTAGAGTTTAGTTTTTCATTAATAACCTTGTATTGCTCTCTTAATTTGTTTATTTCATTTTCCTTTTCCTTGAACTTTGCCTTAGTAGACTCAAAATCATCCTTTACCTTTTTTAACAAATAAATATAAGAACCTCCCTTTAATTCTTTGGAGCTTTCCTTAATAATATCGTTATTCTTTTGAAGTTCAAGCAACATATTAAATTTATCCACACTATCTCCCCCTAAAATAAGTTATATACGAAAAAATAGAAATAAGTACAGACTTATTCCTATTTATATTTATATGGGCAATTATTGTTTTCCGTAAAAAGTACAGAATTATTAAACCCCATATCATTTATTTTATTTTTAAACCAATTTGAGAAACTCTTAACCGCAAGTATCTCAGTACCATGATGTCCAGCATCGATAACTGCTATGCCCTCTTCATTCATATCACTTATATAGTGATATGAGGTGTCTCCTGTTATAATGCAATCTGCCCCTAAACTTGCAGCTTTGCTGAAACAACTTTGTCCACTACCGTTAATAACTGCAATTTTTGATATTTGCATATCATCATTTCCTGCATATCTGATAATTGGAAGTGACAAAGATTTTTTAACATTAATGCAAAGCTCTTCAAGGCGCAAAGGCTGTGAAAGTGATACGAGTCTTCCAATTCCTGCTCTTTCATCAAATGGATTTGGTTCTATTATCTCACCGGAATTAAAGCCTAAAAGTTCTATTAATATGTCGTTAAGCCCACCTGAAACTGAATCCAGGTTTGTGTGGCTTGCATATACATTTATATTATTTGATATCAATTCTATGATTTTTTTTCCAAGTAAATCACCTGTAGTTATGGATGAAGGCTTTTTAAATAAAAGAGGGTGATGACAAAGTATTAAATTGCAGCCCTTAAGCTTGGCCTCTTCAATTACCTCCAAAGTGCAGTCAAGGGATAAAAGTATAGAAGTAACCTCATCTTCCATACTTCCTACCATGAGTCCCACATTATCATAACTTTCCTTGTATATAGAAGGAGCATGCTTTTCTAAAATATTGTGTATATCTTTAACTTTTAAAGGCATTTTATCAACTCCTCCAACTTTCCTATTTTTTCTGCAACTTGATTTTTTCTTATGGCTGCAGCTGTGGAATCATCATTTATTTTTGAAATAATTTTATTATAATTATTTAATTTATTGATAATAAACTCCTTGATTAATGGATGCTTCTTATCATATAAATCTTTGCTTACCTCATAAAATATTTCGTCCAAAATGTATTTTCTTGCACCATATCTTATTTTTATTATCTCATAAAATATGTTTTCGTCAATACACAATTCTTCTTCGATTATTTCATAGCCCTTATTGTATAAATATTCTCTAAGTACCTCCGGATTTTGCACAGGTTGAAGTATAGCAAATTTTAATTCCTTAAAAATATCAATTCTTTCTTCTATTATGTCTCGAATAAGATTCCCACCCATACCTGCGATTATTGCAATATCAGCCTCTTTAGGTTTAAGTGTATTTAAACCTGATCCAAGTCTGCATTCAATTTTGTTTTGAAGATTATAAGAGCTTACATTAAGCATTGCTTTTTTCACAGGTCCCTTATTAATATCAGAGGCTATTGCATGGCAGCATATGTTGTTCTTAACCAAATATATTGGCAAATAAGCATGATCCGTACCTATATCTGCAACGCAATTACAGTATTCAACCAAAGATGCCACTTTCATTAGCCTGTTACTTAATTCCATAATTTTATCCTTTCTTATCTAAAGGTAAGAAATATCTTTCCCTGAACAATTATAAATATCACTGATAATATTAAAGCAACATAAATATATTTATATACTGCCTTTTTGTCATATCTTGCAATAAAAACTGATGCATAATACATACAGAATAGTATTGCCAGGTTTAAAAGTCCTAAAGTCATCTGCTTAAAAGCAAATTGTTTTCCTGTACCAAAAGATATTGGTTGGAACTTTGAATCAAAACTCATTGGCATTACTGCTGGTATTGTATGATTTAAATATCTCAGTATTGGATATATGGTAATTATCCCTATAAGTATAGTACAAATTGCAAAAGGAACAGCAAATCTTTTATCTTTAAATAGATTTATATGCTTTACTGTCCTATATTCATAGTTTGTTTCACAAACCTCATTAATGCCAAGACATTGAAGGAACTTGTCTATATCCTTGGGAGAAAGGCCGTAATTCATTCCATTAGTGTTTATATAAACGATGTTTTTAGAATTTGTTACATACATATAGGTTGTACCTGTTTTTTCTATTACAGATCTTCCTATATTAAAATTATCCGCCCCATATCCAGAGAGCTTTATTCCTTTTATTTTTCCCGAAAATGTCTTATAGCACTTTATCTCACTAAAGGGAATACTTACTTTTTTCATACCAAACAAGCTTATTATTTTCAGTTCTTCATTTTCCACCACATAATTAATTGAAAGGTACATAAATAAATAGTAAAGTTGATAAAGGTTAAAAACTACAAAAAATACTTGAAGCACTAAAGCTATTTCGTATGAATTTGAAAATTTTAATACCACTGATAATACTGCATCAATAATTATTGTAGCAATTGCTATATACCATGCTCCATATCCTTTTTCAGGTAAAAATTTCTGCACTTTCTCATCTCCTTAAAAGCATTAAAAAGAAAGCACCTAAAAGGTGCGTAAACTAATCCAGATAATCCTTAAGTTTTTTGCTTCTGCTTGGATGTCTCAATTTTCTTAAGGCCTTTGCTTCTATCTGTCTTATTCTTTCTCTTGTAACATTAAATTCCTTACCAACTTCCTCAAGTGTCCTTGCTCTTCCATCATCAAGACCAAATCTTAATCTGAGCACTTTCTCTTCTCTAGGTGTAAGTGTATCTAGTACATTTATAAGCTGTTCCTTCAACATGGTGAATGCTGCTGCTTCAGCCGGTGCTGGAGCATCATCATCAGGTATAAAATCACCAAGATGGCTGTCTTCCTCTTCACCTATTGGAGTTTCAAGTGAAACAGGCTCCTGGGCTATTTTCATTATTTCTCTTACCTTATCTACAGGCATTTCCATAATTTTAGCTATTTCATCAGCCTGAGGTTCTCTGCCCAGTTCCTGGAGCAGTTGTCTGGATACTCTTATTAATTTATTTATTGTTTCAACCATATGCACAGGTATTCTTATTGTTCTTGCCTGGTCTGCAATTGCTCTTGTAATTGCCTGTCTTATCCACCAGGTAGCATATGTGCTGAATTTGTATCCTTTTCTATAATCAAATTTTTCTACTGCCTTGATTAATCCTAGATTACCTTCCTGAATTAAATCAAGGAAAAGCATTCCACGTCCAACATATCTCTTAGCTATGCTTACTACAAGTCTAAGATTTGCTTCAGCAAGTTTCTTTTTTGCTATAGGGTCATTTTCTTCTATTCTTTTAGCCAGTTCAATTTCTTCATCTGGTGTTAAAAGAGGAACCTTACCTATTTCCTTAAGATACATTCTTACAGGGTCATCAATAGCAATACCTTCTGGAACGCTGAGATCTAAATCTTCTTCATGAACTTCAATATCCTGCATATCGCCGATTATTTCAACACCCATAGACTCAAGCACTTCATAAATCTTCTCAATCTGCTCAGGGCTTAAATCAACTTCATCTAATTCATCCATTATTTCTTTATATGTCAATGTTGAATTCTTTTTGCCCTTTTCTATGAGTTTTTTAACAATCAACATTTTAGTGTCTTTTTCTTTCATGATCTCTCCTCCTTCCCCCATCTACTTCAACCCTTCCTTTTTTTGTATCTTCATAAACTCTTTTGCAAGTTCTAGAGACTCTGCAAGTTTACCTTCAGCTTCATATTGTTTTATTTTACACATGATTTCTTTTTTCGACTCCTCTAATTTATATTTTTTAATTTCTCTGATGCAGTCACTTATCAGAGCATCTATATTATTCTCGTCATATATAATTTCGCTGTCTAAAATATTCACCCATTCTTTGATGCTCTCAGGGTCTTTAAGGCTTGATTCTAAAGTTTTTATACTATTCTCATGCTTTATTTCCTTAAGTTCTAAAATTTTATTAAATATATTTCTGTGGCTTTCAAGAATCAAATCTTCAAGTTGAATATTTTTCTTCGAATAATTATTAGCATGTTCATTTTCAAGCATGAGCTTTATTAAAGTCCTCTCAGCCTTTAAAAAAGCAGGCTCTAAATATAATTTTTGTCCAAAAGTTATATCTGTATTCAAATTTTCATCTTTTTTTACATTGCTCTGCATTTTGTTGTTAAACATGTCGTAAAGGGCCTGATCCTTAATATTTGTATCTTCGGATATCTTTTTAATATAAACATCCCTTTCCACAGGATCTAGTTCTTCCAAAATTAAAATTACCTTTTCAACATACTGTATTAAATTTTCCGGATTTTTTATGTCTATACCTTCACGTACTTTTTTTATTCTGTAGTCAATCAAAGGCAAAGCATCTTGAACCAGCTTTAAAAATGCTTCACTTCCATTATTCCTTATGAATTCATCCGGATCCTTGCCCTCTGGCACGGTAATTACCCTTACATCCAATCCAGCCTGCTTAAGAATATCGAGACCTCTAAGTGTAGCCATTTGCCCTGCAATATCTGCATCATAGGCAATTATTACTTTATCCACATATCTCTTTATAAGCTTAGCTTGATTTATTGTAAGTGCTGTTCCAAGGGATGCTGTAGTATTGGTAATACCATACTGGTGAAGAGCTATACAATCCATATATCCTTCAACAATTATAATATAGTCCTCTCTAAGATCCTTAATGGCAAAATTTAAACCATAAAGATTTATACCCTTGTTAAATACCTGTGTTTCTGGTGAATTAAGATACTTTGGTTTTGTGTCATCCAGTACTCGGCCGCCAAAGCCTATTACCCTTCCTCTATAATCAAACACAGGGAACATAACCCTGTTTCTGAATCTGTCATAATATTTCCCCTTGGGGCTTTTAATTATGAGTCCGGCATTTAGAAGGTCCAGCTCAGAGTATCCTTTTTTCATTAAAAAGTTCATAAGTGAATTCCAACTGTCATTTGAATAGCCAAGGCCGAATTTCCTAATTATTTTTTCTGTAATTCCACGATTTAAAAAATACGCCTTGGAACTTCTGTTTTTATTTAGATTATTATGAAAGAACCTTGCTGTATCCACATTAAGCTTATATATTTTTTCATATCTGTCCCTAACAATTTTTTCACTGTCACTAACTTCAATATCAATATTTGCTCTGTCTGCAAGCACCTTTAAAGCTTCCATAAAGGAAAGCTTCCTGGTTTTCATTAAAAAAGTTAACACGTTTCCAGCCTCACCGCAGCCAAAACATTTATATATCTGCTTATCCTGTGAAACGCTGAAGGAAGGGGTCTTCTCGCTATGAAAGGGACATAATCCCGTATAATTTCTTCCAGCCTTTTTCAATTTTACCGTTTCGGATATTATATCCACGATGTCATTTTCATCTTTTATTTTCTGGATAATTTCATCCGATACCAATAATCAACCCCACCTAACTCAGAAAAAATTACAAATTATACGCAACTTTATATATATTCGACAAAAACGTCTGTTATCCTCCTAATATAATAAATTTATTTTTTTGCAAATTAAGCTATTATATATATTCTTTATAAAGCCAAAATTTCCTTCAAGAAAATTATTTTTTTGAATAATTATGTTGTTTATTGTATTTTTCCTATACTCTTTATATTTATTCCTAAATATTAATAAATAACTATTTTAGGAACGTAAATATTATTAAAGATAGAAAGGCAGTAGTCATCACTCATTCCAGATATATAATCTGCTACCCCTTGATAAACCCCCTCATTTTCCACAATGTTAAAATAAAATTCAGGCATTTTATCAGGATTTTTAAAGAAATAATTGAAAACCTGCTCAAGGACAAACTTCGCCTTATCTCTTTCAACTTTTAAAACATTCCCCTTATAAACATTTTCAAAGAGGAAATCTCTTAACTTATAAAGTGAGTCTTCTATGTCTTTTTCAAGAGATACTTTTATATCACCTTTTTCAATATTATACAAAGTTTTATAAATGCAGCTTGATACAAGGGTATTTATTCTCTCACTATGATTTCCCCCAAGTGTCTCCAAAGAATTCAAGGGAATATCTTCATGGCATAACAACCCTGCTCTTATAGAATCATCTATATCATGGTTAACATATGCGATTTTATCGCTGTACCTCACAACCTGGCCTTCCAATGTAAATGCCTTTACCCCTTCTTTAGCAAGGCCGCTGTGATGAAGTATACCATCCAGTACCTCAGCACTTAAATTCAATCCTAAACCTTGCTTTTCAAGCTTTGTAAGTACTCTTACACTGTTTTGATTATGCCTGAAACCATTTGGAAGAAGTTTGTCCAGTACCTCTTCTCCATTATGTGCAAATGCTACATGTCCTATATCATGACCTAAAGCTATTGCTTCAATTAAATCCTCATTAAGCCCAATACCCCGTCCTATAGTCTTAGCAATCTGAGCCACCTCAAGAGTATGAGTAAGCCTTGTTCTATAATGGTCCCCAAAACTGCTTATATATACCTGGGTTTTATGCTTAAGACGCCTAAAGGACTTGCTGTGTATAATCCTGTCACGGTCTACCATGTAACAGGTTCTTATATCATCAATTTTATCTTCTCTTGCTCTTCCTATGCTTTGCTTTGAAAATGCAGCACAGCTTTGAAGTGATATTTTTTCATTGTTTTCTATTTTTTCTCTAATCAACATATTAAATCACCCACTATTTTATTCTATATTGCTGAATAAAATTCCTTTTTTATAAATATGTATAATGTTAATACTTTATTAATATGATTATAATGAAAATTCTTTTTAGGAGTGTTCCAATGTCAAAAAAGACCTCCAGCATAGACTTATTATCTGAAGATAATATAAAAAAATACGTATTACCTGAATACAGCCTTGAAAATGCAAACCTCTCCAGGATAAAATTCAAGGACACGGACAAGCAGAGAGCTGTCTATAAGGTTGAAGCACCAAATGGTACCTACTGCCTAAAAAAAATGTACTTTGCCCAAGGGAGTGTTCTTTTCGTATATTCTGCCATCGAATGGCTTTATAGAAAAAATATATTTGTTCCTAAAATCCTAGAAACAAACAATAAAGGGCGTTTTATAAATTATGAAAACATGCTTTTTATACTTACCCCATGGATTGAAGGAGAGAAATGCAGTTACGACAATATAGACCATATATTAATGTGTTCGGAAAACCTGGGACGGATGCACCTTGTTTCTCAGAATTTCAGACCAATTGAAGGGAGCCTTGAAAAGTACTGCCAGGATGAATTGTCATTATCTATAGCCAAGCACTTCAGTCAGATGCTTTTATGTTCAAATCTTGCTTATAAATATAATGACAATTTTTCAGGTTTGTTTTTGAAACATTTTGAGGAAAATTTCGAGCTTGCAAAGCTATCCATGGAGGCATGTTTATGTCTTGACAGTTCTAGGCTTAGCACCGCCCTCTGCCACCTTGATTATGTTAATAAAAATATAATATTTGATGAAAATAAAAATATTTGGGTAATTGATTTTGACAAATGCGGCTACGATTACTGTGTCCATGATATATCATACTTTTTAAGACGAATGTTAAAAAGAGACAACACCGCCTGGGATCTTGAAATAGCTATAAACTGTCTTAACAGCTACGAAAAATTAAAACCTCTAAACAAAGATGAATACATGTATATTTTATGTTATCTTGCTTTTCCACAAAAATTTTGGAAAATATCCAGGGATTATTATAATAACATAAAAAAGTGCAACCACCATTCTTTTTATTCAATTCTTGCAAGTTCAGTTGAAAATGAAAAGGAGCAGATGAATTTTGCATTAAAATTCAAGGCATACATTGAAAAAAAGTTTAAATAACAGCAAAACCCCGGCCTATGCCGAGGTTTTGTATCCAATTATACTGGTGATATAGTATTATCCTTTAACACAACATCGTGAGCTCCACCTTCTACAATACTTACTGATGAAACAAGTGTAAGTTTAGCTTTCTGCTGTAATTCTAAAATATCTAAAGCACCACAGTTGCACATAGTTGAACGTACTTTGCTTAAGGTAATGCTTAAATTGTCATGAAGACTTCCTGCATAAGGAACATAGGAGTCTACCCCTTCTTCAAAGGAAAGCTTGGTAGCTCCTCCTAAGTCGTATCTCTGCCAATTTCTTGCCCTGGCTGAACCTTCTCCCCAATACTCCTTCATATAGCTTCCATTTATCATAACCTTGTTTGTAGGACTTTCATCAAAACGTGAGAAGTATCTTCCAAGCATACAGAAGTCACATCCCATAGCCAATGCTAGTGTAATATGATAGTCATGTACTATACCGCCATCTGAACAAATAGGTATGTAAACTCCAGTTTCAGCAAAATATTCATCTCTTGCCTTTGCAACTTCAATTACAGAAGTAGCCTGACCTCTTCCTATACCTTTTGTTTCGCGGGTGATACATATAGAGCCCCCTCCAATACCAATCTTTATGAAGTCTGCTCCTGCTTCAGCTAGGAATCTGAAGCCTTCCCTGTCCACTATATTACCCGCACCAATTTTAACAGTGTCACCGTATTTTTCTCTAATAAATCCTATGGTTAATTTCTGCCATTCCGAAAAACCTTCTGAGGAGTCAATGCATAAAACATCAGCCCCAGCCTCAACTAAAGCTGGTACTCTTTCAGCATAATCCCTGGTGTTAATCCCTGCTCCAACTACATATCTCTTTGAGGAATCAAGGAGTTCCAGTGGGTTTTCCTTATGGGAATCATAATCTTTTCTGAAAACAAAACCTACCATTCTCTGGTTATCGTCAATAATCGGGAGCGCATTAAGCTTGTTATCCCAAATCATATTATTTGCTTCTTTAAGGGTTATACCTTCTTTTCCATAAATAAGCTTCTCAATAGGTGTCATAAATTCAGTTACTTTTGTGTTTGTGTCCATACGGCTTATTCTATAATCTCTGCTTGTTATAATACCAAGGAGCTTTCCATTAGAGGTTCCGTCATCAGTAACAGCAACCGTGGTATGTCCTGATTTTTCTTTTAATTCAAGAATATCTGCCAAAGTCTGATCTGGCCTGATGTTTGAATCACTTGAAACAAAACCCGCCTTAGCCCTTTTTACCCTCCTAACCATTTCACATTGCTGCTCAATAGTCTGGGAACCATAAATAAATGAAATCCCACCTTCCTTTGCAAGGGCAACAGCCATTTTGTCGTCAGATACAGACTGCATTATAGCTGATACAAGTGGAATATTCATGAAAAGTGCAGGTTGTTCACCTTTTTTAAACCTAACTGCAGGTGTCTTTAAGGATACATTAGCAGGTATGCATTCTGGTGAAGAATAACCTGGAACTAATAAGTACTCACTAAACGTATGTGATGGTTCATCATAATAATATGCCAATTTTTCTACCTCCTAGTAACATTTATCAAAATTATAGACTTTTATTAAAAAAAAAGCAAATTGTTTTATAAAAAAAGGACATTGGATTTTAATTCCAACACCCTTTATTATAAAACACTATTTTTGATTTATAAGGTCTATTACGGATTTGTTAATAATATCTGGAGAATATAGATGAACATAATGTTTGGAACCGCTTACAACTATTTGTTTACTATCACTTGACCAATTTTTAAATTCAATTTGACTTTTACTCCATTTAGGATATAAATTATTAGTACTTTCAGCTGTAAAAATCCTAATAGGTATATCCCCAAGTTTTCCATTTTCAAGTACTTTTTTTGCATTACTATTAATGTTTTTCAAAGCAGTAAATTCATCATCATTCCCCTTGTTTTTCAGTATAACAGCCATATCTAAGCTTTGTAGTTCTTTAGGTATCAGCTTCATTCCATTTTCAGTATCAGATGATTTTAAATATAAATTAGTTGTTTGAAATAATAGACGTTGAATTCCAAGGTATTTTAACAATTTTCTAGATAAATCATCTGGATATAAAACATCTATATCCTTGTAATATTCAGGATTTCCAGCATCTATGAATACTAAGCCCCTTATTTCATTTTTATATTTTTGAGTAAATCTTATGGCTTCCAAAGAGCCTAATGAATGTGCAACAAAAATATATGGGGGCTTCTGTCCTGATTTTTCTAATGCACTATGTATTTCATCCACTATTGTATCAATATCTCTAGGAGCCTTAGTACTTTCACTCCAACCAGTACCAGTCCTGTCATATACGGCTATCTTGGCATATTTTGACAATTCATTGTATAGTGGGTAAAAATTCACATAAGGACAAGAAACATCATTCCCTGATGCAAAAACTATTGTTTGATCTCCACTTCCTCCGCCAAAAACATGCATAACATGTCCATTTACAGTAACCACCTGACCCGGAGGCTGGTATTTCTTCATATCAAGATTATTTCCAGTATATTCATATAAAAAGCCGCCTATAAGAATGCATATTAAGAATATAATAAATCCTTTTGTATATCTCAAAAGTCTGCTATTGCTTTTAAAACTGTTTATATTCATTGATTATACACCTCCATTAAATAATTATATAATATTTTTATAATTATGCATATAAATTCTATTTATGTATAATAAAAGGAGTATTGCATTAAAATCAATATTGATTTTAAATACAATACTCCTTCTTATTGGCTATAATTATCTTGGATTTTTTATCTGAGCCTGTGCAGCAGCAAGTCTTGCCACGGGTACTCTGAAAGGTGAACATGAAACATATTGAAGTCCTACCTTATGGAAGAATTCCACTGATGAAGGATCCCCTCCGTGTTCTCCGCATATACCAAGCTTAATATCTGGTCTTGTTTTCTTTCCAAGTTCCACCGCCATTTTAACAAGCTTACCTACACCTTCCTGATCTAGTTTTGCAAATGGGTCAAAATCGTATATCTTTTTATCATAGTAATCTGCAAGGAACTTTCCTGCATCATCTCTTGAGAATCCAAAGGTCATCTGAGTTAAATCATTTGTTCCAAAGGAGAAAAATTCTGCTTCTGTAGCAATTTCATCTGCAGTAATAGCAGCTCTTGGAATTTCAATCATAGTTCCTACAAGGTACTTCATGTCAATTCCTTCTTTTGCTATTATTTCATCTGCAACTCTAACCACGATATCCTTAACATATTTAAGTTCCTTTACTTCTCCTACAAGAGGAATCATTATTTCTGGAACTATTGTATGCCCTTTTCTCTTTGAAACATCAATTGCAGCTTCAATAACCGCTCTTGTCTGCATCTCAGCTATTTCAGGATATGAAACAGTAAGACGGCAGCCCCTGTGTCCCATCATAGGATTGAATTCATGCAATGATTCAACAGTTGATTTTAAATGTTCAAAGGTAACATCCAACTCAAGGGCAAGATCCCTTATATCTTCATCTTCAGTTGGAAGGAATTCATGTAATGGAGGATCAAGGAATCTTATTGTAACAGGTCTGTCTTCCATAGCCTCATATATACCAATGAAGTCTTCCCTCTGCATTGGAAGGAGCTTATCTAATGCTCTCCTTCTCTGATCTTCATATTCTGAAAGTATCATTTCTCTAACCGCTGGTATTCTGTCTTCTTCAAAGAACATGTGCTCTGTTCGGCATAGACCTATGCCTTGAGCCCCAAATTTAACAGCATTTCTAGCATCTCTTGGATTATCAGCGTTTGTTCTAACCTTAAGGCTTCTAACTTCATCAGCCCAGCCCATGTAAGTTCCAAAGAAACCGCTTATTTCAGGCTCTACAGTCTTTATAGCCTCACCATAAACATTTCCAGTGCTTCCGTCTAAGGATATATAATCTCCTTCATGGTATATGTGTCCATCTACTTCGAAGGTTTTCTTTGCTTCATTTATTTTTATTTCTCCGCATCCAGCTACGCAGCATGTACCCATTCCTCTTGCAACCACCGCTGCATGGGAGGTCATTCCGCCTCTTACTGTAAGAATACCTTGCGCAGCCACCATTCCTTCAATATCTTCAGGTGATGTCTCAAGTCTTACAAGTACAACCTTTTCTCCTTGTTCATGATGAAGTTTTGCATCATCTGCAGTAAAGTAAACTTTACCACAAGCAGCACCAGGGGATGCTGGAAGTCCCTTCGCAATAACCTTTGCCTTTTCCAGCTCATTTTGGTCAAAGTTAGGATGAAGAAGGCTGTCAAGCTGCTTTGGATCTACTTTAAGCAATGCTTCTTCCTTTGTAATCAATCCTTCCTCAACCATTTCAACTGCTATTTTAAGTCCTGCCTGGGCAGTTCTCTTACCATTTCTAGTCTGAAGGAAGTATAATTTACCCTGTTCAATAGTAAATTCCATATCCTGCATGTCCTTGTAATGTCTTTCAAGGTTTGATGCTATCTGCATAAACTGATCATAACACGCTGGAAGATCTTCGTGAAGCTTTGATATAGGCTGTGGAGTCCTTATCCCTGCAACAACATCTTCACCTTGAGCATTTATAAGATACTCTCCAAATATCTTCTTTTCCCCTGTAGCAGGATCTCTTGTGAAGGCAACTCCTGTACCTGAGGTTTCACCCATGTTTCCAAATACCATGGATTGAACATTTACTGCTGTACCCCAGCTGCTTGGTATATCATTTAATCTTCTGTAAACTATGGCTCTTGAATTATTCCAGGATCTGAATACAGCTGTAATGGACTCCATTAACTGAACTTTAGGGTCTTCTGGGAATTCAGTTCCAAGTTCATCAAGATATAATTTTTTATATTTTTTAACAAGTTCCCTTAAATCAGCTGCGTTTAAGTCTGTATCAAAATGTACTCCCTTTTCATGTTTAACATGATCAAGTATATCTTCAAACTTTCTCTTGTCTACATCCATAACTACATCTGAAAACATTTGGATAAATCTTCTATATGAATCAAAAGCAAATCTTTCATTATTTGTAAGTTTTGCTACCACTTCTACAGTCTTGTCATTTAATCCAAGGTTCAATATGGTATCCATCATACCTGGCATGGATGCCCTGGCACCGGATCTTACTGAAACCAAAAGCGGATTTGTTAAACTTCCAAATTTCTTCCCTGTTTTATTTTCAAGATTTTCAAGTGCTTCATTTATTTGAGCTATAATAACATTGTTAAGCATTTTGCCATCTTCATAATACTGTGTGCAAGCCTCTGTGGATACAGTAAAGCCTTCTGGAACAGGGATTCCCAAATTGGTCATTTCAGCAAGATTTGCTCCCTTACCTCCTAGTAAATTTTTCATACCTGCATTTCCCTCATTAAAGAGGTAAACATACTTCTTATTTTCCAAATTTAACATCCCCTTCATTCTGTAATATTTATTTCAAATAACCGCTTTCGCCCATGTTAACAAACAGCCTGGTTATATTAGTCTTGGATATTTTTCCTATTATTTTTGTAATTTCCCTGGATCCCATCAACGCCTTCTCTATAACAGGAAGGCTGTCTACCTCATGTTCAATGATTTTCAACGCTGCAGAATATGCATCTTCCTCTTTGGAAACACATATTAAGTTTGGCATCCTTGTCATTATTATACCTACAGGAACCTTATGTATATCCGTGCCTCCCATTGCTATTTTCAGAAAGTCTTTTCTAGAAACAGCTCCTACAAGCACACCATTGTTTTCAACAAAAAGTGTTCCCACATCATTTAAAAACAGGTGTACAATTGCATCATAAACAGTAGTGTTTTCATCTACCACTACAGGCTTTGACATGATTTCAAAAACCTTTATATTCATTATAAATTCATTAATAAGAGTATTGGCAGGTTTTTGTGCAAAAACATAGCCAACCTTTGGCTTAGCCTCCAAAATACCTGTCATGGTTAAAATGGATAAATCCGGTCTAAGGGCAGCTCTTGTAACATTAAGCTTTTCAGCTAAGTGCTCACTGGTTATAGGCTGATTATCCTTTACCAATTCAATAATTAATTCCTGCCTTGATGATAATTTTATATTCTTCACCTTCTTTCCTTAATAGCATTAATATGCCTTGTGAAGCTATTGTTTGTTATAATTGTATTTATCAACATTAAATAGTATAGCACTATTATGTTATTTGCACAAGAGTTTAACAGTAAATAAGGGGATGTTAATATTATATTCACATATTAACTTGAATAGTATAACACATTGTACTATATCAATAATATATTACACAAAAAGTCAGCAAGTTTTCAACCTGCCGACTTAATAACATTATTTTTCTTCACTTGGATTTTCTTCTGGTTTAACTTCATCTTCCATATCTTCAAACTTTACTGTGTATTGATACACATTTGTATCATCATCTTTTTTATCCTTGTGAGTAAACTTATCTTTGATATCTGATGCTGCATCATAAACCTTTTCCTTAACATCATTCATGGTACTCTTGAATATCTTGTTCACAACTTCCACAGACCCATCATCTTTAGTTATCTCAATTGTAACCTTTGTAGCCACTGCAGTTAAGAGTCCGATTGCTAAAAGAGGAGGCCAAACCAATGCTGTAATTGTAGCTGCAACACCTGCGTTAACAGGGATATCTACTACAACCTTATCATCCTTCTTTATTTTGATTCTATTAACATTACCCTTTTTAACCAATTCTTTAATCCAGGCTATGAATTCCTCCTTGGATGTAACCACATCATCTAGAGTTGACTTTTTCTCATTTTCAAGATAAATCAAAGCATCTACAACATTTCCAGCACTTGCTTCAAGGGCTTCCTTTGCCTCAGCATAATTAACACCGGTTCTTTCCCGGATAATATCGATTTTTTCCAAAGTAATTTCACTCATTTTTATTCACTCCTTTTAAATAATATAATGTTTCAAGGCTTTTTGGCTTTTTAAAGTAATTTTGTGATATAAATAGTGATAATATTTTATAAAGTTCCTCTTTCAATTGTTCCGAAAGTGAAACCCTATATATGTTTTCAAATGACATTTTAGAAAGGAACCTCAAAGCATTAAAGGCTGCATTACTTATCTTAAGTCCATTTATTCTTTCACAGTTGCTGCAGATTCCCCCGCCATATTGAAGACTTATGTAGTCTGAGGTATTTAACTTCTTTCTGCATATTGCACAGTTTTCAAAATTAAAGCTGAAGCCAGTTGCTTCAAGTATCTTTACTTCAAAAGCCCGAGCTAGGATTTCAATGTCGCAAGCTTCGTTTTTCATAATATAAAATGCAGATACAAGGTATATAAAAAGTCTCCTGTTGCTTTCCTCCTCCTGCATACTTATTTGAATAAGCTCACATAGATAGGATGCATAGGTAATGTACTCAATATCCTTAAGAAGTCCTTGGAAAGATTCTATCACCTGGCATTCATTTAAGGTGTACATGCTTTTACCGCGATAAATAACATATTCGCCATAGCAAAACTGTAGGCTGGGCGCTAAAAACCTGCTTCCTTTTTTTGCTCCCTTTGCCACAACGGATACCCTTCCAAGCTTTTCAGTAAATAACCACAGGAGTTTGTCATTTTCATTAATATCTTGAGTCCTTAGAACTATTCCCCTGGTTTTAAAAATTGACAGAAAATCATCCCCCTGTTTATGGTTATATATTATTATACCCTAATTAAAAAAAATATTAAAGCAAGTAAAAAATTTACTTATACCCTAAATCTTTTAGAAGATTTGAGCTGTCACGCCATTCTTTTCTAACCTTAACCCAAAGTTCAAGAAAAATCTTTTCTCCTAGGAATTTTTCAATATCCTCTCTTGCATAGCTGGATATTTTTTTAAGCATGGCACCTTTTTTACCAATAATTATACCTTTATGGGAATCTTTTTCGCAAAGAATATCCGCACCTATTCTATACATTCCTTTTTCATCCCGTTTCATGCTGGTTATATCTACAGCAATGCCATGAGGAACTTCATCTGAAAGAAGTCTTAAAGCTTTTTCTCGTATTATTTCAGCTACTACAAATCTTTCCTGAACATCCGCAATCATATCCTCGGGATAGTATCTTGGACCTTCTTTCATGTAGGATACCATAATTTCTTTTAATTTGTCCACATTTTTTCCTTTTATTGCAGATATTGGTATTATCTCAGCAAAGTTAAATTCCTTTGAGTAGTTTACCAAGGATTCCGCTACCCTTTCCTGGGTATTTTCATCCACCTTGTTTAAAACAAGAACTACAGGCACATCAGCTTCCTTTAACTGCTCCAGTATAAACTTGTCCCCTCTTCCCATTTCCACTTCAGGTGTAGTTAGAAACAACACCAGGTCCACCTCTCTTAAAGAGTCTTTAGCTACCTTCACCATGTATTCCCCAAGCTTATGTTTAGGTTTGTGAATTCCTGGTGTATCCACAAAAACAATTTGATAGTCTTCTCCATTAAGTATTGTTTGAATATTATTTCTTGTAGTTTGTGGTTTACTTGATACTATGGATAGTTTTTCACCCATAATATAATTAAGCAAAGTTGACTTTCCTACATTTGGCCTTCCTATTATTGTTACAAATCCTGATTTAAACATATATTATCTCCCTGCTTTATAAATCTTTTTTTGTAAAAGCCCCTGGAAGTATTTCCTCAAAGCTTTTAACAATGTATTCATTTTCATTTTTTGCTATTATTATTTTTGTATTATTATCTGCAAATTCAGCAATTACCTGCCTGCATATGCCGCATGGGTATGTATATTGACCAATGGGGCCTACTACGCATATTGTTTTAATTTGTCTGCATCCCTCATATACAGCCTTGAAAATCGCAGTTCTTTCAGCACAATTTGTGGCACCATATGCTGCATTTTCAATGTTACAGCCAGTATATACAGAACCATCCTCCATTTCAATACTTGCCCCAACTTTAAATTTCGAATAAGGAGCATAGGCTTTTTCCCTGGCTTCAAAGGCCAGGCTAATCAATTTGTGTACTTCCATTTTTTCACCCCTCTAAGTAAATATTCTATACAGCAATATTGTTAAGAGCGTTCCAAACAATCCGCCAAAAGCAACCTCAATTACTGAATGAACTCCAGAATCCACTCTGCTTTGAGCCACAATAAGTGCCAATATAAAGCTAAGCACCATAACAATAGGCTGACCTGAAAATAAAGTCATTGCAGTAGCTATGGAAAAAGCCAGGGCACTATGTCCGCTTGGCATTCCTCCTTTTAAAGGTGTTCCCTCTCCAAAAAAAGCCTTAACTATAATTACCATTATACACATTAAGGTTAAAATTATGAATATGGTATAAGGGCTGGAAACCCTGACTTTCTTTATAACTTCAAAATTAATAAAGTTTAGCTTATCCCAAAATATAATATACCCAACAATAACAGCATTTATTGCAGAAACAAGAACTCCTCCCGCTGCTGCGTTTTTTGCAAGCTTAACCAATGGGTGGTAATAATTGGTAGTACTGTCTATTGCAAACTCAATTGCTGTATTGAAAAGCTCTGCCATAATAACCATAGAAATTGTTATAAGAACAATCAGCAATTCAATTCTGCTTAAGTCATAGAAAAAACAGGCTGTTAAAACCACCAAGGCAGCAAGCATATGAAGTCTCATGTTCCTTTGGGTTCTAACTGAGTGTATTATTCCTTCTATTGCGTAATTAAAGCTGTCCAGCATTTTTTTAATTTTCATGCTGTCCCCCCCTTGAAAGATCGAATTTCTTAAGAATTTCTTCTTCCCTGGCTCTCATTACTTTCTTTTCATCTTCCTCCATATGATCATATCCTAGTATATGAAGTACAGAATGAATTGTTAAATAGCATGCTTCCCTTAAAAATCCGTGATTATATTCTATTCCTTGCTCCTCTGCTTTTTCAAGAGAAAGCACTATATCACCAAGAAGCAGTTTGTCACCCTCCAAATCTCCTGGGCCAAATATATTATCCTTGTAGCATTCTTTAAAAACCTTTCCCTTTGTGTAATTAAGCAGTGGAAAGGAAAGCACATCCGTAACCTTTGAAATATTTCTATGCTCACTATTGATCTCTTTTATTTCATCATTGTCCACTAGGGTTATACTGATTTCATAATCAATTTTTACCCCTTCTTCCCTTAAGGCGTAATCTACAATATCCTCAATTAATTTATAAAATTCGTCTTTTATCTTAACTTTATCCTGATTGTCTTCAAAATAAATCATATTCAACTCCTATTTTTCCCATTTATCCATAGGGTATTCAATCCTGCTGTGATAAATCCCATTAAACACTTTTAAAAATGCCTTTTTTATTTTATCTATATCTTTAAGTGTAAGATCACAATTATCAAGCTGTCCGTCTTCTAATCTTGATTTAATAATCTCATTAACTTTAGCCTCAATTTTATTTCTGTCAGGATCAATTATAGATCTCACTGCCGCCTCCGCAGCATCTGCAAGCATAATGATTCCAGACTCTCTGGTATCTGGAATCGGCCCTTTGTATCTAAAGTCTGCTTCATTTACCAGATCAGGATTAGGACTTTGGTTTTTAACTGTAAGATAAAAATATTTAACTAAAGAGGTACCGTGGTGCTGTTCTATTACATCAATTATCCTCTCTGGTATTTTATATTCCCTTGCAATTTCAGCTCCATCCCTTATATGAGATAAAATAATCAAGGTACTTAGACTTGGTGTAATCCTGCTGTGAGGGTTGTCGTTTTCAAGCTGATTCTCCTTAAAGAAATAAGGTCTTTTAAGCTTACCCACATCATGATAGCAGGAGGCTGTCCTTACAAATATAACATCTCCACCCACTGCCTCAGCAGCTGTTTCAGAAAGATTTCCAACAATAATACTATGGTGGTATGTTCCCGGCGCCTCCATAAGCAGCCTTTTTAAAAGGGGATTATTAGGATTGGACAGCTCCAGGAGCTTTATTGTGGTTAGAACCTCAAATACGCTTTCGAAAAAAGGAAGAAAACCAATAGTTAAAATTCCTGAAAGTACACTTGCCACAAATGCAAATAATGCATTATTTGCAACATCAATTATATTGCTGCTTATCATAAACCCAATTGAAAAGGTAAGAATAACATTTGTTATTGCAATATAAGAAGTGGCAGACATTATGTCATTTCTTTGATTCATTTTTTTAAGTATTATGGCTCCGACAGAGGCATTTGCCACAGCTAAAAGTGTTATCTCTATATTATAATTTACTGCACAGCTTATAAGAATCACGTTTAAAATATTTGAAAAAAGTGAAACCTTATAGTTTACAGTTAGTGTAAATATCATGGGAATAAACGCCATCGGTATAAGAAATGGAGATGCTATTGACACTGTTCTTGCAATAAGCACCGCAGCACAGTTCAATAAATTTATCATAATTAGTTTTTTTGTATCAAAAAATATTCCCCTGTAAAACTTATAAAGATAGTACCACAAAAGCGCCAGTACAAATACAACCATTACCCCCATGCTGAGGTATAAAAAACCGGGATAGCTGTTATTACTGTTAATTACACCAAGGGTTTCAAGTATCTTTATCTGATCCTTTGTAACCGGCTCCCCTTCTTTTACAATGGTTTGATCCTTTTTTATCATAACCGGGTCAACTTTTTTTGAAGCCTCAACTTTCAGTTCTTCAGTTTTTTCCTTGTCATAATAGAAATTTGGTTTTATCTCAGCATATCCAAGTGCAGATGCAACTTCCTTAGATGCTTTTGAAAGCTTTGAGTTGTTTACCTGAATGAGAATGAATTCCTGAGCCCTCTTTATATCATCCTGGTTGCTTTGCTGAGTGTTGTCACTAATAGTATTGCTATCGTATAATGCCTCCAGAGTTATAATCAAAAACTCCTTTGTATTAAGAGCTTCATCTTTGCTTAAATTAAGAGCATAGTTAAAATCCTCATCGGAAAAGTTTAATGGAATTCTTTTTTTTAATGAGGATAGTTTTGAAGCATCATCTAAAGTGGAGCCTTTAGTTTCTTGAAGGATGGTGAAAAAGTCGTTAACATCTTTAACTACTTGCGCCTTTACTTCCGTTTTCTTGTTAAACTGAAGAGGTACAGAATCTGCAGCCATCTTCCTTCTCTCATTTGTAATGGTTTCATCTTGAACCTCTCTTGTTGCTTTTATATCCGCCTTTGCAATATCCCCTTCTTTGAGATTATACTTTTTAGTAATTAGGGAGGTTGCTAAAACACTAAATACAAATGCAAAAGATATTAAAAATATGGCTGATCTTTTCAAATTCTCCTTATCCTTAAAGTAATTAATAAATCTATCTCTCATAATTAGTCTCCTTAGTTTTCCTCTACTGCAATATCTTCTTCTGCTACAACTAAAACTCTTACTTCAGCTAAATCCCCAATCTTTACATTTGTAATTTTATCTATGATTTTTATGGATGGCTTCAATTCATCCTTAATACTTGAATACAACTCGTTAATAGTATCCTCTGCCACCTTTTTTTCATCCTTTTTTACTGTAGTTTCTGTAACTTCATAATAATTAACAATGGTGAAAAATGGCTTGTTAACCTCTATTTTATCATACTTTTCATATTTATTTGTATAATTTTTTAAATATAGTTTTTTGCCGCCTATTGTTAAATAAATGCTGGTGGCCATGTTTCCGGTTCTAGTTCGTTTAACCTCGGTAAGACTTACCTCTTTTATCTTTTCATAAAAAGTCCTGGCAATAACTGTTCCTTCTGCGTGTACATTATCACCCTTAACTAAAACCTGACCTTTATTGACAATGTCCCCAGGTTTTACTGCAGCTTCACCAGTTTTTGCATATAGCCTTTCTACTTGACCATCCTTTGACGCAATCAAATTACACGTCTTAGTACCCTCAGGATTTATTGGCGGGGATTGTCTTTCTTCTGCACTGACCATAAGCTTTGAGCCTTCAATTCTGATTCTTATCCACATAATATTATCATTATTCTTTAACATCTTTTCCTCAAGGTCATAAACATTTATACTGTTTTTCCTTATTCCAGCCTTAACCCCAAGCCCCCTTAATTGGGTCCTTATTTCATAAGGAGTAAGGGTTTTATCTCCAGTTATATCCACTCCCCAAATAAAGGTGGATAAAAAGTAAAGCATCCCTGCAAATATTAATACACCAAAAAAAAGCGCCCCTCTTGTTCTATATTTTATTATAAAAAATGCAGGTCCCCTTCTTCCTATTATCCTTACCTTGGTATTTGTTTTCCTTGAAATTCTCTGAACCACATGGTAATCCTTAAGCATCATTTCAAGTTTCATGGTGGAAACATCTATTTTTTTTATATTTTTAATATTAATTCCGCTTTTCCATAATAGATTAACAAATTTTTCTGGCATAAGCGACTTTATTTCCAGGGTAATATATCCGTTAAATTTATTGTATATCCTCATAAACAATAGATTTAAACCTCCCTGAAATTATTATGGTGCTGCCACCCATGAAAAGTATCTCAAAGCCGGTGCCATATATGGTTATCATTCCAGCTTCAGAATTTACCCTGAACACTTCCTCCTGAAAAAGAATAATCCCCTTGTGGTTTTCAATAATAATTTCATCCTTACCAGTAACTGTTATTTTTGGTTTATTTAAAATTATATCCTCTGGCAGCTCCAATGCAGATGCTAAGGATTGCCTGGTCCTATACCCAATATTACCCATTATAATTCCTTTATTAATACTTTCATATTAATTTATGAATGGGAATAATAAAAAATAACAATAAAAAAAGATTGAGAAAACTCAATCTTTTATTTATTTAAATATTCTTTTACTAATTGTCCTACAACTTTGCCGTCTGCACGACCTTTTGTTTTAGGTGTAACTATTTCCATAACCTTTTTCATGTCCTTAATGCTATTTGCTCCCACTTCATCAACTGCTTGACGAACAATATCGGAAATTTCATTTTCACTTAACTGCTGAGGAAGGTAGTTTAACAAAATATCAATCTCTGAATTAGTCTTATCAACCAAATCCTGTCTTTTGCCTTTTTCGAATTCCAGCACGGACTCACGCCTTTGCTTGACTTCCTTAGCTAAGATTTCAATAATCTGATCATCGTCAAGCTTAACTCCGTCGGTTTTTTCAACCAACAACACAGCAGCTCTTGCCATGCTTACCGTTTCTGCTTTAAACTTATCCTTTGACTTTAAAGCATTTTTCCAATCCTCTTGCAATCTTTCTTTAAGAGTCATTTGGGTTACCTTCTTTCAAAGAATCTATTTAAACTTTCTTTTCCTAGCAGCTTCTGATTTTTTCTTTCTCTTTACACTTGGTTTTTCATAGTGTTCTCTCTTTCTAACTTCTGATAGAACACCAGCTCTAGCACACTTTCTCTTAAATCTTCTTAGTGCACTTTCTAAGGTTTCGTTTTCTCCAACTTTTATTTCTGACATATTTATCCCTCCCTCCGCTAGCTCACTTTAATTTAAAAAAATTAAACGCAGCCAATGTGGGTCACATAGCACATATTCTATTATACAATAATTATAAATGTACTGTCAATAACTTAATGATACTTTAATTTAACCTGGAGGCCACTGCATTGACCTTCCTCCAAGCAGGTGGAAATGAATATGGGACACACTCTGTCCTCCATCCTCTCCGCAATTAGATACAACCCTGTATCCGGATTCTGCTATATCAAGATCCTTTGCCAATTTTGCAGCCACCATGAATATATGAGCAAATATATCTGCATTCTCTTCATTTACTTCATTTAAGCTGGAAATGTGATTTTTAGGCACAATCAAAACATGTACCGGAGCTTTAGGGTCGATATCTTTAAAACTCAATACCTTGTCATCTTCGTAAACCTTGGTGCATGGTATTTCGCCTTTTATTATTTTACAAAACAAACAATCATCCATGATTTTCACCTCCTTAATTAATAATTCAATAGAGAACATTATTTTCCTTCTATAATTTAAAAATTAATATTTTTTTCACAAATTCCAATTAGGTATTCTGAACTTTCATCAGAAATTTTTGTTCTGATTATTCTCCCGGATATATCCTCCTTGGATTCTGAAACCACCTTAATATAGTTGCCTGTATATCCTTCATATAGGTTTTTCTCAGCGTCTACCTTCTTTTCATAAAGTACATCCATATCCCTGCCAATATATTTATGCCTGAACTTTCTTTCAAGTTCTAAATCAAGTTGTATAAGCTTTTTACTTCTTTCATCCTTTACCTTAGGAGTAACATCATCCTTCATAAGGTAGGCTTTTGTTCCTTCCCTAGGGCTGAACTTGAATATATGCATTTTTGAAAGTTCAAGATCATTTAAATAATTATATGATGCAAGGAATTCCATCTCCGTTTCACCAGGAAAGCCTGTAATAATATCTGTTGTTATAGATACATCTTTTATTTTACTTCTAAGTTTTTCTGTTATATCTTTATATTCAGCTGTAGTGTATCTTCTATTCATCCTTTTTAAGGTTTCATCGCAGCCGCTTTGTAGTGAAAGATGGAAATGAGGGCAAAACTTTTTAAGCTTTGATATTTCCTCAATTATCCCATCTTGAAAAAACTGAGGATCAATAGAACCAATTCTTATTCTTTCTATTCCTTGAACTTCATCAATTTCCTTTAGAATTTCCATAAGGCTTGTGTTTTGAAGATCATTTCCATAGGAAGCTATATGTATTCCAGTTAAAACCACCTCTTTGAAACCATGTTCTGCAAGTTTTTTAACTTCTTCAAGTACCTTAGACGGATCTTTACTGCAGACAGCCCCTCTTGCATATGGAATCAGACAGTAGGAACAAAACCTGTTGCAGCCGTCTTGAATTTTAACAAATGCCCTGGTTCTGTCTTCATATTCCTCTACGTTTAGTTCCTCAAAGATTTTATTTTTGAGTACATCGGACACTTCCACAATTTTCTTGTTTTCTTCTCTTGCCCTGTTTACATAATAAACCACATCACCTTTATTTCTGGTGCCTAATACTACATCTACCCCTTGTATAAGAGATACTTCCTCAGGCTTTATTTGAGAATAACATCCAACCACAGCAATAACAGCATCCTTATTTTCACGCTTTGCCCTGCTTATCATCTGTCTTGACTTCTTATCTCCCATGCTTGTTACAGTACAGGTGTTTATTACATAAACATCTGCATAATCTTGAAAGTCTACAACCTCATATCCTTCCCTTTTGAACTTTTCTATCATTGCTTCAGTTTCATATTTGTTTACCCTGCAGCCTAAAGTAGCAAATGCTGCTTTCATAATTAAATTCCTCCCAAATCTCCCAGTTCATACATTATTAGAGATGCAGCAACAAAACCTGCTGTTTCTGTTCTAAGTATCCTTGGGCCTAAAGTAATAATTTCTCCTTTGGAATTTTTCAAAGCAGTTATTTCAGCTTCTTCAAATCCTCCCTCTGGACCTATTACTATTGCCACAGATTTTATTGAGCTCTTCTCTATTTTGCCCATAACACTTTTAAGCCCTTTTTGTTCTTCATTTTCATAAGGTACTATTATTAGATCCATACTATTCATTAAGTCTAGCATATATGAAAACTCCACAGGTGAATTTACCCTTGGTATCATTGTTCTCTTGCTTTGTTTGCAGGCTTCAAGGGCAATTCTGTTCCACCTGTCCATCTTTCTGTATTCACCTATTTCATTCTTAACCACAACTCTTTCAGTAATTACCGGAGTTATTTCCTTTACACCTAGCTCTGTAGCCTTTTGAACTATAAGGTCCATCTTTTGTGATTTTGGAAGTCCTTGAAAAAGATAAATATCAATAGGGCTTTCATTGTTAATTTCAATTCTTTTAATTATTTTTACAAGTACTTCCTTTTTATTTATCTCAGTGATTTCTCCAATATATTCAGCACCGATGCAGTCATTTATGCACACGGTATCACCATCTTCAAGTCTAAGCACCTTATATATGTGCTTTACGTCATCACCTTCAATTACTGCCATATTTTCTTTGATATTTTCTACAGGAACAAAGAATTTATGCATTATGCACACCCCTAATTATATTTTGCAACAATTGCTGCCCATTCGCCATCAACGTTATTTTCAACAATTTCAAAACCGGCTTCTGTTAATTTTTCAACCACATCATCTTGTCTTTCTTTTATTATACCTGATGATATAAAGTATCCACCCTTATTAATGCACTTTTTAACATCCTCCACAATGAGCATAATTATATCAGCTATAATATTTGCAACAACTATGTCCGCTTTTCCTGTAACCACATCAAGAAGATTTCCATGAAGTATTTCAATATTTTCTACATTATTGTATTTAACATTTTCTTTTGCAGATGTAACTGCTACGGGATCCAGATCAACACCTATTACCTTTGATGCATTTAATTTTGCTGCAGCTATTGCAAGAATCCCTGAACCTGTTCCTATATCAAATATAACAGAATCAGGCTTTACATATTTTTCAAGCGCCTTAATACACATCCTTGTGGTTTCATGGGTACCTGTACCAAAGGCCATACCTGGGTCAAGTTCAACAACAATTTCATCTGCTTTAGCTTCATATTCTTCCCAAATTGGTTTAATAACTATTTTTTCTCCCACCTTAACAGGCTTGTAATACTTTTTCCAGTTGTTTTCCCAGTCTTCTTCATTAACCTTATTTACAGTAATAAGCCCCTGACCTTTGTCTAAACCAAAACTTTCAATTTCATCAAAGCTTTCTCGTATGTAATCTATGTAACCTTGAAAATCTTCATCCTCTTTGTAATAGCCTTTTATAATAGCTCCTTCTTTAACTTCAAGAAGTGTTTCATCAAAGTAATCCCAATCCCCTGGGTTCTTTTTCTTAAATTCAATATCCTCAGGGTCTTCTATTGAAACTCCCTGTACATTTGTATTGTATAGGATGCCGCATACCGCTTCAACAGATTCGCTGCTGGTTATTATAGTAACTTCCAACCATTCTTTATCCATATTTATACCTCCATATTAATTCAGACTTTGCCCCTTTAAGAGACAAAGTCTGCCATTATTTAAAGCTGTCCTTTATTTTATCCATAAAAGATTTTTTACTGCCGTCTTCATCAGAAATTTCTCCACTGGCTTCCATATACATAAACAATGCTTCTTTTTGTTTAGCATTAAGAGTCTTAGGGATATCAACTATAACATTTACATATTCATCTCCCCGGCCATGACCGTTAACTCTTGGAACACCTTTTCCTTTAAGTCTAAATACAGTACCTGGCTGTGTTCCAGCAGGAACGCTGTATTTAACATCTCCATCCACGGTAGCTACCTTTAGCTCCATACCAAGAGATGCTTGTGAGAAGCTTATATGTGAATCTATATATATGTCAAAGCCCTTTCTCTTAAACTGGGCATGTGGCGTTACTCTGATATTTATATACAAGTCTCCAGGAGGGCCTCCATTATTGCCATGCTCTCCCTGGCCTCTTATAGGAATAACATTTCCATTGTCAACGCCAGCTGGAATGTTCACCTTAATCTTCCTGTTCTTTCTAACCTTCCCTGCACCCTTGCACTCAGTACATGGATCTGAAATTATTGTTCCTTTTCCTCCGCACTTGTCACAGGTATTCATGCTCATAAAGCTTCCAAGAGGTGTATTCCTCTGAACTCTTATTTGGCCTGTACCACCGCACTTGTCGCATGTTTTAGGCTTTGTACCTTCCTTTGCTCCAGTGCCGCCGCACTTTTCACAAGATTCGCTTCTTGTGATTGAAATTTCCTTTTCAAGGCCGAATACAGCTTCCATAAAGGTTAGAGTTACTGTATATTCAAGATCATTTCCCTTTTCAGGACCATTTCTTCTTTTTCTGCTGCCTCCCCCTCCAAAGAAGGAGTCAAATATATCACCAAAACCACCTAAATCGGAAAAATCAAAGCCGCCGTTAAAACCGCCTTCAAAGCCGCCGGCACCAAAATCAGCAGTACCATACTGGTCATATCTGGCTTTTTTCTCTGGATCTGAAAGCACTTGATAAGCTTCGTTTATTTCTTTAAACTGCTCTTCTGCTTCCTTGTCTCCTTGATTTTTATCCGGATGGTATTTTATAGCCAATTTTCTAAAGGCTTTTTTAATTTCTTCATCGCTGGCACCCTTTTCAAGCCCCAGTACCTGGTAGAAATCTTTTTTTGCCATCTTTGCTTTTCACCACCTCTATAATACTTAAATTAAGGGAAGAGCAGCATACTCATCCCTTAATTGTCACAGCTATATATTATACACTATATAAAGCATTTTTGTAAAACTATTTATCCTCATCCACCTTGAAATCTGCATCTACTACATTGTCATCATGTGGAGCTTCTGTAGAACCTGCCCCTTCAGCACCTGCAGCATTTGCATCAGCCTGGTAGATTTTTGATGAAACAGCATAGAATGCTTCTGTAAGCTCTTCTGTAGCTTTCTTTATAGCTTCTAAGTCTTCTCCATCTTTAACTGCATTAACAGCCTTAACTTTCTCTTCTATATTTGCCTTATCTTCTGCAGAAACCTTATCTCCAAGATCCTTTAAAGCTTTTTCAGTCTGGTAAACAGCCTGATCTGCATTGTTCTTTGTTTCTATTGCTTCTTTTCTCTTTTTGTCTGCTTCAGCAAACTTCTCAGCATCTTTTACAGCCTTATCAATTTCATCATCACTTAAGTTTGTTGATGCAGTTATTGTTATATTTGCTTCTTTTCCTGTTCCCTTATCCTTTGCAGTTACGTTAACAATACCGTTAGCATCTATATCAAAAGCAACTTCTATCTGAGGAATTCCTCTTGGAGCTGGTGCTATTCCTGAAAGAGTAAATCTTCCAAGAGTTTTGTTGTCTCCAGCCATCTGTCTTTCACCTTGAACTACGTGTATTTCAACGGAAGTCTGACCGTCAGCTGCTGTGGAGAACACCTGGCTCTTTTTAGTTGGTATAGTTGTGTTTCTTTCTATTAATGCAGTTGCAACTCCGCCTAAGGTTTCTATTCCAAGTGTTAATGGAGTTACATCAAGAAGAAGTACGTCTTTAACATCTCCAGTTAATACTCCAGCCTGTATAGCTGCACCTACTGCAACACATTCATCAGGGTTTACTCCCTTTGATGGTTCTTTTCCAGTAAAGTTCTTAACAGCATCCTGAACTGCAGGAATTCTTGTGGAACCTCCAACTAAAATTACCTTATCTATTTCACTTATTGACATGCCTGCGTCGCTTAATGCCTTTTTCATTGGTTCTATAGTAGCATCTACGAGGTCATGAGTTAATTCATTGAACTTAGCTCTTGATAGGTTCATATCAATATGTTTTGGACCTGTAGCATCAGCTGTTATAAATGGAAGGTTTATGCTGGTCTGCATTGATGATGAAAGCTCGATTTTTGCTTTTTCTGCAGCTTCCTTTAATCTCTGAAGAGCCATCTTATCGTTTCTTAAGTCTATTCCATTTTCAGCCTTGAAAGTATCAGCTATGAAGTTCATAACCTTGTTGTCAAAGTCATCTCCACCAAGCTTTGTATTACCATTTGTGGATTTAACTTCGAATACTCCATCACCTAATTCTAGTATTGATACGTCAAAAGTACCGCCACCAAGATCATATACAAATATTTTCTGGTTTGTATCCATTTTGTCCATACCATAAGCAAGTGCTGCAGCTGTTGGTTCGTTTATTATTCTTAAAACCTCAAGACCTGCTATTCTTCCAGCATCTTTTGTTGCCTGTCTCTGGCTGTCATTAAAGTATGCAGGAACAGTTATTACTGCCTGGGATACTTTTTCTCCAAGGTAAGCTTCTGCATCAGCCTTTATCTTTTGAAGAACCATTGCTGATATTTCCTGAGGTGTATATTCTTTTCCATCGATATTTACTTTGTGGTTTGTTCCCATGTGTCTCTTTATTGATGATATTGTTTTGTCTGGGTTTGTTATTGCCTGTCTTTTTGCAACCTGGCCTACTAGTCTTTCACCGTTAGCCTGAAATGAAACTACTGAAGGAGTTGTTCTTGCGCCTTCTGAGTTTGTAATAACTACCGGGTCTCCACCCTCCATAACAGCAACACATGAGTTTGTTGTACCTAAATCGATTCCTATAACTTTTGACATTTAAAATTCCCTCCTAAATTTGGTTAAACTTATTATTAATTTGCAACCTTTACCATGCTGCATCTGATTACTTTATCCCCTCTTTTATATCCCTTTTGGAAAACCTCTGCTACACAGTTGTTTTCAAGGGCTGGGTCCTCCACATGCATCACTGCGTTGTGGAAATTCGGGTCGAAGCCTTCGCTTGTAGGAATAACCTCTACCTGCAGTCTCTCAAGACCGTCATTAAATTGCTTTACAGTCATGTCTATTCCTTTTTTTATGTCCTCTACACTGCCTTTAACCTCTGCTGCTCTTTCCAGATTGTCTAAAACCGGAAGAACTTCCTTTAGAATATCTTCACAAGCAGCAGTATATATTCCTTCCTTTTCCTTTGTAGTTCTTTTTCTATAGTTCTCATACTCTGCAACAGTTCTGGCAAGTCTTTCCTTAAGTGTTTCAATTTCGTTGTTTAACTTTGTTACTTCATCTGTTAATTTAATCTTTTCAGAATTACTTTCATCCAGCTGTTTTTTCAGCTCTTCCATGGGGTCAATATTAATTTCTTCAGGAATTGCTTCTTCTGCAGCAATACCCTCCTGCAAATCAACATCTTTGTCTTCACACATAAATGTTCCTCCATTCTAGTAAATATTATCTATCATCAAAATAGTCTTTTGAAATACTATGGTTGATTTCATGCACTATTTTATCCAGTATTGAAACAATTTTTGAATATTGAATCCTGGTAGGTCCAATAACACCAATTGACCCAAGTGGTTTTTGATGAAGGCTGTATACAGCGGTAATAACGCTGCAGCCCCTGGCTCCATCCACACTATTTTCATTTCCTATCCTTATTGAAATACTTGTATTGTCACTTAACAAGCCTTTAAGCTTTTCCTTGTCTGAAATAAGTGTTAAGAACTCCTTAGCTCTTTCAATATCATTATATTCCGGATAATTAAATATATTTTCAGCACCTTCTGCATAAACCTCCGAGGAGTCAGCCTTATTCAAGCTTTCATAAAGTACTGGAATAACACCGTTAAAGATGTCTTCATACCCTGCCAGGTCTTTTTTAAGATTATTAATTACCTCAAGATTTATCTGCTCCACTGTTAAGTTTCTAAGTCTGAAATTTAATATATTGTTCAATCTTGCCATTATGTTGTTGTCTACTGAGCAGTTTACCCTTATTATGTTGTTTTTTATTATTCCGCTGTCTGTAATTACTATCATAAGCATCTGGTTTTCATCTATATTTACAAGCTGAAGAGATCTTATAGAGCTTTTCCTTGCTGATGGCGGATTTACAATACATGTTAGTTTTGTGAGTTCAGAAACCAAAGTAGTAGCCTGCTTTAATAATCTATCCATTTCAAACAAAGCTGAATCAAGAATTTGGGTTTTTATTATATATTCTTCCTCTCTGGTTAAATCATGATGCTGCATAAGCTTATCCACATACAATCTGTAGCCCTTATCTGATGGTTTTCTTCCTGATGAGGTGTGAAGCTGTTCGAGATATCCCATTTCTTCAAGGTCTGCCATTTCATTCCTTATGGTTGCGGAACTAATTCCAAGATCATATTTTTTTGCTATAGTCCTGGAGCCCACTGGTTCCCCTGTGTTAATATAATCGTTTATAATTGCTTGAAGAATTTTAATCTTTCTGGCATCCATTTTTTATACCACCTCTTTTTATTAGCACTCACTCTCATTGAGTGCTAATCACCATGATTAAAAAATATCACTCTTGTTTTTATTTGTCAACTATGCACAATTCGCTATATTTTACCTAAATACGCAAATTATATTGATTAACATATATTAAATATGTATTTCACTATTTTATTTATATTATCTCGTGTTTTCAAAAAATAAATTCGCACATAACACTATTTGATACCTCTATTCCCTTGTCTGAAAGCCTTATATTGCCATATTCCTTTATAAGGAGACCCATTTTCATATATTTGTCAATTACCTTCCCATAAACCTCATTTATGTCAATTTTGAATCTTTTGTTAAATTTATCAATGGATATCCCATCAGTTTTTCTTAAACCCATAAACATAAATTCCTCCATGTCATCCTTAAGATTATTTATGTGGGTTTCCTTATGAATATTTCCATTTATATAGCCTTCTATTGAGCTTTCATTGCTTACTCTTTCTGAGTTTATGTAAGAATGAGCACCTACGCCGCAACCAAAGTATTCTTCAAGATCCCAATATACTAAATTATGTCTGCATTCTTTTCCCGGCTTTGAAAAATTTGATATTTCATAATGAATATATCCTTTTTCCTTAAGGTAATTCTTGGCATAGTTATACATGTCCCTTTCAAGATTCTCCTCAGGGATTAATAAATTACCTTCATTATATTCCTTGAAAAAAACAGTTCCTTCCTCAATTATTAGACTATAGGCTGATATGTGCTCTGGTTCAAGTTCTACGACAAGCCTTAGGGTTTCTTTCCATTGTGACATGGTTTGCCCTGGAATCCCAAACATCAAATCTACATTTATATTTTGAAAACCTGCTTTTCTAGCCATTTTAAAGCCTTCAAGAAATTCCTCAAAGCTATGTATTCTTCCTAATGTTTTTAAAATATGGTTTTGAGAAGCCTGAAGGCCAATGCTTAGTCTGTTTGCACCCATAGCTCTTAAGAATTCAAGTTTTTCAAAGCTGAAGGTTCCTGGGTTCCCTTCTATGGTAAATTCAATATCTTTATCTTTATTGAGTTTTTTTATGCTTTTATCAATAACCTTTAAGCATTCTAAAGGCAAATAGGTGGGAGTACCCCCACCTATGAATATTGTCTTTATTCTGCAATCACCAATACTTTTTATTTCTTCAGCAAGGCTTATTGAATAATCCATCATTAAATTTTCACTTCCGCTGTAGGAACAAAAATCACAGTAAAGGCATTTGCTTTTACAAAAAGGTACATGAATATATAATGCTCTATCCATATTAATCCTCTGTTTTAAGTACTGCCATAAATGCCTCCTGAGGCACTTCAACACTACCCACCTGTCTCATTCTCTTCTTTCCTTCTTTTTGCTTCTCAAGTAGCTTTTTCTTTCTTGTAATATCTCCACCGTAGCATTTTGCAAGTACGTCTTTTCTCATAGCCTTAACTGTTTCTCTTGCTATGACTTTCCCCCCTACTGCGGCCTGAATAGGAATTTCAAAAAGCTGTCTAGGAATTATTTCCTTAAGCTTAACAGCAATATGTCTTCCTCTGTCATATGCTCTTTCCTCTGGTACTATCATTGAAAGGGCATCCACTATATCTCCATTTAAAAGAGTATCAAGCTTAACAAGCTTTGCTTCTCTATATCCATGAAGCTCATAGTCAAGGGAAGCATAGCCCTTTGTTCTTGATTTTAAAACATCAAAGAAGTCATATATAATTTCATTTAAAGGTATTTCGTAATTTAGTACTGCTCTTGTTTCTTCAAGATACTGCATATCCTTGAAGGTACCACGTCTGTTTTGTGAAAGATCCATTACAGCTCCCACATATTCTGAAGGAGTTATTATAGAGGCCTTTACTATTGGTTCCTCCATGCGTTTTATTTCTGAAGCCAGAGGCATGTTTGTAGGGTTTGTAAGTTCTATAACGCTTCCATCAGTCTTTGTTATTTTGTATATAACAGATGGTGCTGTGGTTATAATATCCAGATTAAATTCTCTTTCAAGTCTTTCCTGAATTATTTCCATGTGAAGCAGTCCAAGGAAGCCGCATCTAAATCCAAATCCAAGAGCTATTGAAGTTTCAGGTTCAAAGGACAAGGATGCATCATTTACCTGCAGCTTTTCAAGAGAATCCTTAAGTTCCCCGTATTTTGCTCCGTCTACAGGATAGATTCCGCTGTAAACCATTGATATAGCAGGTCTGTAACCTGGAAGTGCTTCTTTTGTAGGATTTTTTGAATCAGTTATGGTATCTCCAACTCTGGCATCCCTTACAATTTTAATTGATGCAGTAAAGTATCCAACATCCCCGGCTTTAAGTTCCTCTACAGGTAGGTACTGAGGCACAAATACACCAACCTCTGTAACTTCATAAACTTTTCCGCTGGACATGAATTTTATGCTGGAACCTATCTTTATGCTTCCTTCCATTACTCTTATATAGCTTACTACTCCTTTGTAACTGTCATAACAGGAGTCAAAGATAAGAGCCTTTAAAGGTGCATTTTCATCTCCCCCTGGAGGAGGTACCTTTTCAATTACTGATTCAAGTACAGCTTCCATGTTTAAACCTGTCTTAGCAGAAACAAGAGGAGCATCTGAAGCATCGATTCCTATAATATCTTCAATTTCTTTTTTTACCTCATCAGGTCTTGCACTGGCAAGATCTATTTTATTTATAACAGGACATATTTCAAGATTGTTGTCCAGAGCAAGATAGCAGTTGGCCAATGTCTGAGCCTGTATGCCCTGGGTTGCATCCACTACAAGTACTGCTCCTTCACAAGCAGCAAGGCTTCTTGAAACTTCATAGTTAAAGTCCACATGACCCGGGGTATCAATAAGATTTAAAACAAATTCCTCTCCTGTGCTTCTTTTATATATAAGTCTTGCAGCCTGGGACTTTATTGTAATTCCTCTTTCCCTTTCAAGCTCCATATTGTCTAAGACCTGCTCCTCCATCTCTCTTTTTGTAAGAGTTCCTGTCATCTCAAGAAGCCTGTCCGCCAATGTTGATTTTCCATGGTCTATATGTGCAATAATAGAAAAATTTCTAATATGTTTTTGTCTTTCGCTTTGCATTATTCCGTAACCCCCATTAAATTTTAAACAATCATAGTAAATTATAACATATCAGCTATTATGATAAAAGTAAATATAATTTTTATTTTACTGGCTTGGTTAAGCTTTCTACTGCATCAATAAAAGCATTCTTTACATTTTCTATTTCATTTTTTGCAGTGCTTAAAGTATCCCTTCCTGCTGAAATCTTATATTTTTCATTTGAAAACTCAAAATTAAAAGGATATATATTGAAATTGATTTTATAGCTGGAGTTGTCCTTTATTGCTTTAGGCATGGTACTTGTCACTGTTAATATTCCAAATGTAACAGTAATGAAAAATACTGTTAAAACAAATATATATTTTTTTCCACCCATAAAAATACTCCTTATTAATTTATATTAATAAGGATGTACTTTTTTTTATATTTTATTCACTATTTAAGACTTTCTGCAATTATTCTTGCTATATACTTTGCAGAGGCCTTTGACTCTGTGGTGGTATTAATATCAGCTCCAACTTCAATTAACACTGCATTATTGCTCTTGTCCTGATTAAAATATCTTGTACCATAATTATAATAGCATACTCCTTTGCAAAATCCAGGGAATAGTTTGTCTGAGTTTTGTATAAGTTTATTTGCCAAGGCCATGTTCTTGTTAAAATGAGGATTTTTTCTTGACATGACAAGCATAATCTTTGCAACACTTTCCCCATTTATCTTCATGGTAACAGCATTTTTACTTGAGACCGAATCCCTATGTAAATCTATAATAAGTTTGAAATCACCATATTTTTTCATATAGCTGTCGAAGGTTACCGCAGACCTGGCATAACTTTGGGTGTAAGCAGCAGCATCATGAACCGTCCTGTCATTTAATGCTGAAATTCCGTAATTGTTCTGAAGCTCCTTAACAAGCTCGTCCCCTACTGCCACTACATTTTGAGCATCATCCGTATTGGTAGCATTTCCAGGAAGGTAGCTCTCTGAGGTGTGAGTGTGGTATATAAGTACCTCTGGTTTGGAAGTATTAAGCTGCTTTTTTAAGGTGGGGTCCACCGTATTTACGTTTTTGATCTCCTGGGTATCTGAACCTTCTAAGGCAACCTGTTTGTCGCTTAACTTAAAGTAGTCTATATTATAGCCCTGATAAGCTTCAGAATTAAAAGCCTGAAGATAGGAGGCCTCCTTTCCTAAAAAACAAAGGGGGCTGCTGAAATTCGTTCCGGTTACGGTTAAAAGTTTATCATAAATAGAAGCTCCCCCTTCTGCCATATCCTCTTCATTAAAGGATACTGACTTAACCATTGGAAAACAATAGTTTACAACCTGAACATAAAATAGATTCCTGCCCCCAACCGTTTCACCAGCCTTCACCGCTACAGGAAATCCAATTACCAATAGTATCAAAACTGCAATAAAAATTTTTTTCTTACCCATTTTATCCCCTCTCATGTAAAAAATTTATAATATATATAATTATATGAGAGGAGATTATATCTATGACTTTTGTCAGCTCATATATTTGTTAATGTCCTCTAAGCCAAGTGCAGGCTGCAGAGATATATTTATTCCGTTTGCTATAACCTTTGAAAGTGAATCCATTACAAGGTCCACTTCCTTAGGAGTTACCATTAGATTTCCATAGTATGGATTAAGAATTTCATGAATCATTTTTTCTTTATCTCCTTTATCAATGGATTTTAGCATTGTAAAAAATCCCTTGGAATTATCCGAGTTTTTTATCATTTCATCAATTACGAGGTCAATTGTATCATTTGCCATAGTTGCAGCATCAACTACTGTAGGCACACCTATGGCTATAACAGGAACTCCAAGGGTTTTGCTGCTTAGTTCTCTTCTGCTGTTTTGTACCCCTGACCCCGGAGATATACCGGTATTTCCAATTTGTATGGTGTTATTTACCCTTTCCATCTTCCTAGAAGCTAGAGCATCAATGCATATAACAATATCTGGCCTTACCTTATCTACAACTCCTCTAACAATTTCAGAGGTTTCAATACCTGTAATACCTAGAACCCCGGGTGCAACTGCACAAACAGGTCTTATTCCTTCATCTATCTCATCTGGTACAAGTTGCTTTAGATGCCTTGTAATAAGAAGTTTTGAAACAACTTTGGGGCCTAATGCATCAGGTGTAATATTCCAGTTTCCAAGCCCCACCACTAAGGCTGTCATCCCTTTATCTATTTTTATCATTTTTGACAAAGTATCTCCTAAAACCTGGCTTACCTCCTCCATGGTTTCACCATCATAATGGGTAAACTCCGGCATTTCTATAGTAATGTAATCTCCTATTGGTTTGCCCATCATCTTTTCACCTTCGCTGTCTATTACACTTACCCTAATAACCTTTACGTCCCCTACGGTTTCTTCAAAGGTCTCCACACCTGGGGTTCCTCTGTTTTCATTTTGATAAAGCTCCCTTGCCTCCACGGCTAAATCTGTTCTTATATTTAACATTTTATACCCCTTCCTTAATAAATATTTTAATTAAATATATTATTTGCATATTTTACTTGAAGTACTCAAAATTTAATGTTATAATTGCATGTGTTAATAAGAAAAATCTTGCAGATTTCCCCAAAGCTGCAGAGACCTTATAATAATACAAGGGGGTGAAAAGATGGCAAACATAAAATCAGCAAAGAAAAGAATTAAAGTAATCGAAACAAAGACTTTAAGGAACAAGATTATAAAATCTGCTTTAAAGACTACTATAAAGAAGTTTGAAACTGCAATAGCTGATGGTAATTCCGAAAACAGCAAAGCTGCATTCGTATCCGCTACAAAATCATTGGATATGGCTGCATCAAAAGGAGTTATACATAAGAACAAAGCAGCTAGAACTAAGTCAAGATTAGCAGCAAAATTAAATGCTTTAAACGCATAATAAAAAGGCTTTACATTTGTAAAGCCTTATTTATTTTAATGCTGCAATATTAACTATTAACATTTCAAGCTCTGTTTTATGGTCAGTTGGTGAAGTTTTCATTTTCCTCTCAGACTCAAGACAGTAATCAACTACCTTTTTAAGCTGCTTCTCTGTAAATTTCCTGGATTGATTTAATAAAATATCACATCTGTAAGGTGAAAGTTTTAATTCCCTGCCAACAAATTCCTTATCCCTTCCACTTTCCAGGTAAAGCTTTATCTTTAGAAGCATTACAAAGTGTTTTTCAACCATGTTAATTATGTAATTCACCTTGCCTCCCTTAAATAAAAGCTCATCTAGTATCTTAAGAGCTTCATTTGCTTTTTTCTGGGAAAGAGGATTTATAAGGTCGAATATGTCATCATCGCTGGTTTCTGAAAAAAGGTCATTAATGTCTTGTCTTTTTATTTCTCTCCCAAAGGTGTAACAGCAAAGCTTTTCCACCTCGTTATTAATCACGTCCAGATTATTTTCCTGCATTTTATCTATAAAGGCCTTAAGCTCTATTTTACCTATTTCAGCTCCCCTGATTTTAAAAAGCTCTTTAATCTTAGCCTCAAGCTTTACACCAGTTGCTTTTTCAATCTTAGTTGCCTTAACCTTTTTTTCAAGCTTTTTAATCCTGTCAGTACTCTTATCTCTTTTATTTTTTAAAACAAAATAAACAATTAATACACAGTGTTCTGGAACATTTTCCACATACTCTAAAAACTGCTTGAACATTTTTTCATCACCAGATTTACTGAACTCACTTTTACTGTCCTCAAGAAAATTAGCCCTGGTAATAAGCACCACCTTTTTTTCACTCATAAAAGGAAGGGTCTGACAGGCATTTATTACATCATCAAATTTATCCAAGGTGCTTCCATCAAACTTTGATAAATTAAGTTCCTTAAAGTCTTTATCCACATTATCCTTAATTATGGAATTCACTTTTTCTAAAATCAGCCTTTCGTCTATTCCATAAAAAATATGTTTATTATCCAATTTTTACCTCCATCTATGATAAATGAAATAATCTATTTAAAATTATAACATATAAATCCGAATCATTATCCACTAATTTCCCCTTTAAATCATAAATACCACTCCCAATTGAAATCTTAATATCATTGTAGTCATTAATATTTTCCTTTGGATATGCTTTTATCTTCATATCCCCTATTTCTAAATTTGCGGGACTATTTATGTTTGACACTACCTTTGTTACCCCAAATTCTTCTTTTATTTTATGTATATCAAAAGCATTTGAACTGTCATAATTGCATACCATAACACACTGTGCTTTATAGTTTATAATTATACCCCTTCCTCCCTGAAGTTTCATGTAATTAACCTTAGGGAAAAAGCTGTAACTGTTCATAAGCAAAAATAAAATTACAAATACAGGATAGAATAAGGTCTGTTTATGTCCCTTAATATATAGTACAAAGGACAAGTAAATCAAAAGAAGAGCTGAACCCTGAAGATAACTAAAATATGTTACCTCCGGGGAGAATTTAAGTAAAATGTAATCCGCACCCTCGATTGCCTTTAAAACAATGGCCATAGAACCACACACAGCATTAAATAGCTCTCTTGAAAAGCTTATAAGCAATGCTGCATTTCCAAGAAGCACAAGTATGGAATAAAAGGGAAGGAGCACAAAATTTCCAAGTAGGAACCCAGGACTGAACTTTTGCAATGTAAATGCAGTAAAGGGCAGAGAAAAGAGCTGGGCACTTATGCTTATACTTAGGGTTTCATTAAGTTTTTCCGGAAGTCTGTAAAAATATCTTGTTATTTTTTTATAGTAAAGAATTATTCCAAGTGTAGAAAGAAAAGAAAGCATAAAACCTATATCCCCTATATACCATGGTTTTACCAAAAGCAGCACCATAGCTGCAAGACATAAAGAGGAAATTCCGTCATAGTTTTTGATGAAAATTGTAGAGAGCTTTAAAATGAATATCATTATAAAAGCCCTCATTGTAGCTGCCTGACAACCAGTAAACAAGGCATAAAGGAAAGCAGCAGGCAAAGCAGCCTTAAGCCCAATGATTTTTTCCATAACCCCATATATCAAAGCCATATGAAACCCGGAAACACTTATGGCATGAATAACACCAAGTTTATTAAAATCATCCATTTGAGAGTTGGTCAAATAACTTGTTTCCCCAAAACAGAGAGCCATTAAAAGTGCTGAGTTTTTTTCTCCAAGTACTCCTTTGAAATTAGAAAACATATTTTTTTTCATGCTATATAAGGTTGAAATAATATCTTTTTTGCAAATAGAACTGCTTTTTATTGTGTAAGTTCCTATAATTCCTTTCTTATAATTCCTTTCAGTTTTAAAGGTTCCCTCTGCAATTATCTTATCCCCTTCCTCAATTCCCTTAAGATTGCCCTTGATTATTACTTTTCTCCCCTTATAATCTCCAAAAAAATAATAATTCTTCTTATCCGTAATCCTTATTGCCGCATTTTCTCCAATGATTATATTAAAATACATGGTATAACTCAATACACCAAGTATGAAAAACATCATAATTATTATGAAGTCCTTCTTATCTTTAGTAAAATAAAAAACACTTAAAAAAGATGCAGAAAAAACTGCACCTATAATCACATTGTTAAATAGTATAAGGGAACCCAGGGCCCCCATAAAAAGAGCAGCCCCATAAAACACAAGGGGTCTATTCATACTTATCACCATTTAACATTATATCCATTTATTTTGTTATAATACTTAATTCAAGTTTCCATTCATGTATTCATCACTTGAAATATTCTCTATATTTGTAACCACCCCGTTTTCATAAGTTTTCCTTATGACTTCAGTGTTGGCTCCATTTACACCTGGTACGTTTTCTATAGTATATTTCTTTTTATTTAAATTTGGATTTGAATAAATGTTTATGTATAATTCCGTATTTTGAACATACCCTTCTATACTTATTGGGTATTCAAGAGTATTGGTAAATTTAAAATCGATATTTCCCCACTCAACTGTAGCATCAAGACCTGGCTTAACATAAGAAACAGGTATTGAATGATGGGTTCTGTCAATATTCTTGATTCCTGCCATTAAAACTGCATCATACAAGGTGGAAGTTACCTGGCATATGCCGCCTCCTACAGAAGGTTCAATTCTATTATCAATTATAGCAGGAGCTTCCAAGTATCCTTTTTCCTTTGTTCTTTCCCCCACAACCTGATTAAAGCTGAAAACTTCACCTGGCATTATAAGTTTTCCATTAATAGCCTTGGCACAAATTTCAATATTATTGCTCCTCTCAGGAGTTGAATTAGTTAAGCTTGTGTTGGCAGATGATATGCAAGTATTAAGTATTATAGAATCCTTTGTACCGGCTTCCTTTACCTGTATAGGAGCAGAAGCAGAGGTCTTTGATACTAAATCACTATCAATTGCATTACTGTTCTTTGCACTAACTGTTGATTTCTTGTTTAAAAGTACGCTCAAATTTTTATTTTCAGCATGTAAACCCCAGGTAAAGCCAATTAGCCACCCCATAAAACTTATAAATAATTGAGCTATTAATATTTTACCTGCAACTGTAATACGATATTTCCCTTTCATCTAACACCTCTCAAATTCCAACAACATTTTTACTGTGAAAAGTATTATTTTGAAAAATAACCAATTATGCCTTCTATTTTTTCAGATTCACATTTAATCATATATGTCTGATCTTCAAGCATTGCTTCTTTTAGCTCAATTTGTCTCTGACAGTTATTAATTAAGGATGTGAGCCTGGATATCTCTTCTTTATATTCTGAAATCTTTTTAATGGTTTCGCTGTTATAGCCATTAAGTACTTCACTTAAAACCTTAAGTCTCTGTTCCCCATCATATATGAGTTCATTGAGATTTATGTTAGAAGCTTCCATAATATTTATTACTGACTGCTTCAGTACATCCTTTGGCAAAGTCTGCGGCAGTGCATTAATAAAATTTTCAAGCATGAAAACTGTATTAATACTGCTGTTCTTTAATCCAAAATTGGAATATATTTCGCTTACTCTCATTTTCTCTTCAAAATTTTTAATGGGTTCAGGATTTATTGGTTCTATTTCAGCCACAGGTTCAGGAACAGGTTCATTTTTAACTTCAACCTCTTCAACATCATCATTTATTACTGTGTTAGGTTCCAGGCCATAATCATCATCTTTAACGGCTGTAGCGGGTTCTTCGCTTACTTTTTCTACCAAATTACATTTTTCCAGTAAAGACATTACTTTTGACATTGTACACACTCCTTAAAATATAACTTTTTTAATTTATATAAATTTACCCGCAATTATTTTCCCTGCTGCTATTCCAACCGTAAACATAACAATCAGGGATATAATGCATTGGAACTTAAATGTAAACTTATATGGTGTTTTTGAAATTTTTTTATGCAATAATTTCGATAAAAGATTACACAAAATTAGTGAAGTTAAAAAAACAACAATTTCAGTCGAAAAAAATATACCTAATTTCAATAAATAACACATCCATCCGACATTATTATAAGTATTTTAATTTAAGTATATACTATACTATAAATTACTGCAATAACATACTATTCACTAATATAATAGATAATAAAAAAAACTTGACCTTTCTGTATAAATGGGGTACAACAATATTAACATTTTAATTAGGGGAGGAATGCTTATGTTAATAGAAAATGTTCAAAACTTAATTAATGCCTTGGAAGGTCAGCAATTCAATTTGAATGGTTTTGACTGCAAAGTAGAAAAAGGAACTTTAATCTGGAATTCCGAAAGTATGGAAGAAGGAGTTATTGATATTGCAGCATTAAGTCAAGAAGACCTAAGTGAATTGTATAATGAATTATTAGACTTGCAATCAGAATTGGATGATTCAGAAGTATAAAATCCATGGAGCTTTAAGCTCCTTTTATTTTTTTGTAAATAATATAAATAAGAATTGACAGTAAATCTATTTTTTAATATCCATATAATATTATTGAGGTGATGTTTAAATGTTGAACAACCTATTAAACATTCTGGCTTCATCGGAATTTAATACCCTTTTATGCGGAGGTATAGCCAAGACTGCTGAAATCAATGCATTAATCACCTTGCTTATTGCTGCAAACATTCCTTACAACTTAGTATTTTCACCTAGCAATGGTAGATTTGCAAAGGAAGCAGTGCTTACAATATTTATTACTCCAGCAATAAACCTAAGTTTTATTATCCAATATGAAGCAGGACAAATTGCAATAACTTAATATGTATTGATTTGGGGTTGTTCTAATTCTGCTTTAGGATTCGGCAGATTGGAACAACCTTTTAAAGAACATGATAAAAGGTCCTGTTATCAAACAGAACCTTTAACCTCTTTAGCACCTATCTCTCATTAATCCGTTTATCAAAATTGCAACTGCTATTAATAAACAACAACAACAACTGGAATCGTTACTTTGGTTATTATTACTTTGCTTACTCATTAAAATCTCTCCCTCTTTTTTTGAATATGTGAATTATTTTTTTCTCCATAGTATAATTTATTCTATAGAGCAATAATAGTTCATAAAAAAATCTAATTTTTAGAACTTAATATTCAATGCAACATAGGATAATATTATAGCAACAAAATTATTTTGCTTTCTCCCCTTTTGCCAGAGGATTATTTCTTCTGGCTTTCCGCTTATACCCCCTAATATGCCCATAGGAGGCTAAGCTATTAATATATACTTCAAAAACAAAAAAAGCCCCATGGGGCTTTAATCTCAATTGGCGGGAGTATGTGAGAATCGAACTCACCCGTCGTGGTCTTAGCACGGCAACACAGTTTTGAAGACTGGAGGAAATTCCCATGCTGTAATTCATTGATATATCTGGTTTTAAAGCAATTATGCACTCATTTTATATGTCGGTCTTATATAATTTATAACTAATTACTACTGTAGCATAAGTATAAATTAAAATGCAATACGAAATATAAAAAGATCAAAATCGATAATGACATTTTAGGAATCCTTACATTAATATATAGCAAACAAAAAACAAGAGCCATACATTAGCTCTTGTTTCCATAAATGTATTCATCGAATCAAGTTATTATAAATTAATGTAATAATAAGTGGAATACCTACAATTAAGTAACAATTATACCTTAGCAAAACATATATTAACTTTTTACTAAGGTCTAGCAGCGGATATTTTTGTTAAATCCCACGTCTGAGTTCTAGGAGTAACTTGCCCAACACTATGAAGATCACGTGCTGCTAATGAATTTTTGGTTACATCCCAATTTGTAGAATCTCCAAGTACTCTAAAATTATTATATTCATAAATAAACTCAACTACTCCATCACATCTAATAGATGTAACTTCATAAGCATCAACATATGCACCGGCAGTAGTTTGACCTATAAACCTAACACTTGTGGGGGTTATTTACAATCTGAATTGTTTCCAAGTGGTTTTATTTAACAAAATCATACCATATACCATATATTTATGGTATAATTGGTATAAAAAGTAAGAAAGGTCCAATATATAGGTTCGTTTATGATTAGGACAATAGCATTAATAATTCTATCAATAATAGTTGTCATTGGCTGTATGATTTTAAATTTTCATGAGTTTTTTATGGATTCCCCTGCAACATTAAAAAATGTATCGGTTACAATCGCATACATTCTTAGTTGGATAATTATTTTAACAATAAGTATAAAAATTAAAACCCTAATTGTTTTAAAATATTGTAGGTTTTTTTGGTTTATTACTTTATGTTTAGGGTTATTAACTATTCTTTACAAGATTACAGGATTTTCAACTGGCTTAGAACTACCTTTTGTAGTTTTACTATTTACTCAATGGTATGGTATAAGGTATTTTTACAGTAGTTTCATAACAGTTTCAATAATAATCTCATTTATATCTTTAGGGATGTTTTCAATTGCATTTTTATCAAGTAAACGTATATTAAATTTATCTAAGAGATAAAACAATACATTAATATAATTATATAGCAACAAAAAAACAAGAACTAACCATAGCTCCTGTTTAATGAATAAATAGGTGATTGTAAAAATTTTCTTGTGGAAATCTTTATGGGTTAATATATGTATATTCTACATTTATTTCCATTTACCTTCTTTTGGAAATAAAAGATTTTCATAATTTAAATATTTACTTATTACTTACCTTCTTTTGAAATTCCATATGTACTTAAATCTAAATATGGTGCAAACATTCTATGTAATATACTATCACGATTATTTTGATTGAAAAGCCAATCATTAATGTCATCAACTTCTTTTTGTGTATGATTAGGATTTTTAAGGATCTAAGTGGCAAAGTAAAGTCTTGTGGTACTTTTACTTTTTTTATTTTCAAGTTAATATCAGCAGAAATATATTTTTCATTATAAAGCCATTTCAAATATGTTTTCATGGTTCTTATTCTAATATTTATTGTAAATGGATTATATTCTTTTTCATTCTGCATATAAAATAAATACTTTTTAAATAAATCTACCTCTACAGCAATACAGTCATATTTGGACTGATACTCAAAATCTATCCACTTTTTAAAGTAATGTAAATTGTTGTTATACTCTTGAAGTGTTCTTTCTGCTAGTCCTTCAAGGTCTTTGTCTTTCAAAAAATATTCGTGTAATTGAAAAAATTCATTTACACTTATTTTTTTGTCCATTTGCATGTCAGTTTTGAAGTTGATACTAATTTTTTTGTTACCCATTGATATACCTCACTTTTTGATAAATTAGGTACAAATTATATAAAAGCACCGCATACCAGTCTTTTTTTAGGGACTGTATTGCAAAAAAAGTAAAAAATAAGAGTTAAAACAATTTACACAAATTGCTCTAACCCTTATATATCAATGGTTTAAATATGCTTTTTGGCGGGAGTATGTGGGAATCGAACCCACCCGTCGTGGTCTTAGCACGGCAACACAGTTTTGAAGACTGGCAAGCACACCAGCACTTATCTACTCCCATTTTACACTAATAAATAATACAACATATACTTATAGTTGTCAATCCAGTTATAAGGAATTAGAATAGTATTCTCTGGTCTCCCTGACGCTTTGTAAGCTTTATTCCGTCAAAGTTTTCCATCAGGGCCATTGCATATTTTCTGCTGGTATCTAGAACATCTCTAAGCTGGGCCACTGTTATTGTTCCATTTTCATTAATGTATTTTCTTAGCATTTCCTTGCTTTTTTCATAGGCTTCCTTGGTAAAATAACAGTCTTCCGCCACCTTTATAATAGTTCCTTCATCAAGGAGGGATTCAAACACCATTCTTATATTTTTAGGATCTTTCTCTTTAGCCTCAAGGTCGCTTAATTTAGGCGGAGAAAATTCGTTTACACTGAATTCCTTTAAAATACCTTCTTTTAAAAGTTCCTGTTCCTTGGTATATTTTATCTCAAAGCCATAGGAAGCTATGAAATTACCATGTAGGTTTATTCTATGTTTGCTTTCAAGAATAGAAAGCAGCTCATCGTATACCTTCTGTTTCATGCCTTTTCCAAAAGCTTTTGTTTTAATTTCTTCCTTTGATATTCCATATCTTAGTGGGTTTTCCTTGTGATATTTTTCAAGAATATCTATTATTATTTCCGTTTTCTTGTTAATAAAATCCTTGTGAACATATACAGGTTTATCTGAAGTCACAAATTTAATTATCTTTCCTTCCTCAGCAAGGCTATTAAGCTTTCCTTCCAAATCCTCTTCATTCTTACCCATAGCTTTTAATATGTCTGCTACCTTAGGAAATTCCGAGCTTAAATTTTTAACTATATTTTCAACTATGCTGAAAGTGCTTCCGCTTTCCTTAATTTTAAGCTCACCAATATAGTTTTGATCAAACCTTTTGCATTTTGGTGCAAGAGGCTCTATTATAACACCGCCCCCTATAGTAAACATTGGTGAATAATTTCTTATAACATACCTGTCATTTCTCTGTGCAGTAAGTGGTTTTTCAAGCCTTAGCTGCACATAAGCCTCTTCTCCTGGTTTAACCTCTTCTTTGTCCAGTATAACAACTCTGCAGAGAATTTCACTGGTGCCATGGTAAAGCCTTACCCTCTGTCTGTTTTCAAGGGGCTTTGGTGCACTTTTCAGATAATAAAGCTTGCAGTCCACCATAAGGGATGGCTCCATTATACCCTCCACGGATATAACATCTCCTCTGCCAACCTCTGTGGTTTTTATATTTGAAATGTTTAATGCACATCTTTGTCCTGCCTCAGCTATTTTTACAGGTGTGTCATGAACCTGAATCCCCCTTATTTTTGCTGTTATTTTAGATGGATATACCTGAATATTCTGACCTTCCTCCACCATGCCGCTTATTACGGTACCTGTTACCACGGTGCCAAAGCCGCTTATGGAAAATACTCTGTCCACAGGAAGTCTAAAATGCCCCCCCACGTCCTTTGTATCTATTTCCCCTGTTAAAATGTCTATATCCTTTACCAAGTCTTCAAGGCCTGTTTTAGTCTTTGAAGAAACTGCATGGATTGGAGAGTTTTCAAGGAAAGTCCCCTTAAATTCCTCTTTAACCTCTTCCTTAACCATTTCAAGCCACTCATTGTCTACCATATCTGCCTTTGTTAAAACAATAATTCCCTTTTTAACATTTAGCAGCTGAAGAATTTCAAAATGTTCCTTGGTTTGTGGCATAACCCCTTCATCTGCAGCAATAACAAGAAGAACTATGTCCACACTGCTTACCCCTGCAAGCATGTTTTTTACAAACTTTTCATGACCGGGAACGTCTATAATTCCTGCTCTTCTTCCAGAAGGAAGATCAAAATATGTAAAGCCTAAATTTATTGAAATTCCACGGTCTTTTTCTTCCTTTAAAGTATCTGTTTCCCTTCCTGTTAATGCCTTTATAAGAGTGGTTTTACCGTGGTCTATATGTCCTGCTGTACCAATTACAATATGTTTCATATGCTGCACCTCAAATCTAATTTGCTATGCTGTTAAAAGCATCCGCAATAATGTCAAAATCACGGTCAAATATTGTTCTTAAATCAATTATAACTTCATCGCTGCTTACTCTAACAATAATAGGCACTTCATTTAGTCTCAGCCTTTTTTCTAGTTCATCCGCATTCAATTTATCAGAAACAGCTTTTATAACATAGGTTTCAATTTTCTCAGCAGGCATGGAGCCTCCCCCAACCATTGAGTAATCCTCAGCAACTTTGAACTTGAAGCCTTTTTTAATTTTTGAAAGTTTATCAAATAGCAGCTTTGCTCTTTCCTCATGTATTTCCTTGCTGCTCAGTATCATATATAGTGTTGGAATCTTTTCAACAGCATTTTTTTCATCAAGATAAAGTTTCATGGTTCCTTCAAGTGCCGCCAATGTCATCTTGTCTATTCTAAGTGCCCTTGTAAGCTGGTTTTTTTTCATTTTGTCTATGTATTTATTTTTACCAACAATAATACCTGCCTGAGGGCCTCCAAGCATTTTGTCACCGCTGAAGGTAACCACATCTGCACCTTTTTTCAAGCTTTCCTGTACTGTAGGTTCATACACAAACCCATACTTTGAAAAGTCCACTAATGTTCCGCTTCCTATATCTTCCACTACTGGAATCCCATTTTTCTCTCCTAGCTCTGAAAGTTCCTCAAGGGAAACTTCTTCTGTGAATCCAAGTATTTTGAAGTTTGAGGTATGTACCTTTAAAAGCACCCCTGTGTTTTCGTTAATGTTGTTTTCATAATCATAAAGATGGGTCCTGTTTGTAGTTCCAACCTCTACAAGACTTGCCCCGCTAAAAGCCATAACATCCGGCACCCTGAAAGAGCCTCCAATTTCCACAAGCTGGCCTCTTGAAACTATTGCTTCCCTGCCTTTGCAAAGGGTGTTAAGCACCAGCATAACAGCTGCTGCATTATTATTTACCACCATGGCAGCTTCAGCCCCTGTTACCTTCTTTATAATATCCTCCACGTGGGAATATCTTGAGCCTCTGCCCCCTTTTTTTATGTCATATTCCAGGTTGTTGTAATTCATTGAAATATCAAGCACTTCCTTAACTGCTTCTTCATTAAGAAGTGATCTTCCTAGGTTTGTATGTATTACTACTCCTGCACCATTAATGACTCTTCTAAGTCTAGGTTTCTTTTTTTCCTCAACATTAGTTATAAAATCCTTTAAAATTTGTTCCTTATTTATTTCACTGCAGGAACCCTTTAATATTTTTTCTCTTAAAGCATCAATTACTTCTCTAAGTGAATCAAGCACAAGCACTCTTGTGGTATTTTCAAGATAACTTATTACAACATCTTCCTTAAGCAATTCATCTATTTTAGGTAGTTTTCTAAGTAAATCTTTTTTATCCATAATTTTACCCCATTTCTATTCTACAACAATGTAATTTCCTGTAAATTCAAGGGCTTCTCCTATTATTGCAGATTCAAGATCAAGATTTTTAAGCTCCTTCATAATAATATCAGCCTCATTTGTCCTGCAGGTTATCATTAGTCCGCCTGAGGTTTGAGGGTCAAATAGTATATCCTGAAGCCACATTGGTACATTCCTGAATTCATATTTCCCTACAAGATAATTTCTATTATTATAGGAACCTTCAGGTACTAGCCCCATTTCCGCATATTCCTTAGCCTCTTTAATATATGGAATATTGTCCTTATTAATTTTTAATGTAACATTAGATGCAGCTGCCATCTCATAGGCATGGCCCATAATTCCAAACCCTGTTATATCAGTGCATGCACTAATTTTGTATTTTGCAATTATTTCTCCCGCATATTTGTTTAGTGTAACCATTACCTTAACAGCTTTATTATAGGCGCCCTCAGAGGCAATTCCGCCTTTGATTGCCGTGTTTATTATTCCTGTACCAAGTGGTTTTGTAATTATTAATACATCATGAGGATTGCTTCCATGATTTTTTAATATCTTATCAGGATGAACAATTCCCATTACAGATAATCCGTATTTTGGCTCCTGGTCGTCAACTGAATGTCCCCCAATGACTACAGCTCCCGACTCAATAACCTTATCTGCTCCACCCTTTAAAATTTCCCCAAGCACATCTATATGAAGACATGATGGAAAGCATACAATGTTCAATGCAACGGTGGGCTTACCTCCCATGGCATATACATCACTTAAGGAATTTGCAGCAGCAATTTGTCCAAAGGTGTAAGGATCATCCACCACCGGTGTAAAGAAATCCAAGGTCTGAATTACTGCCATATCCTCAGTTAATTTATAAACAGCAGCATCATCTGAAGTTTCAATACCAACCAATAGGTTTTTATCCTGCATTTTTGGAAGCTTATCAAGTATTTTTGAAAGGGTCTCCGGCCCAATTTTAGCTGCTCAGCCAGATGTTCTTGATAATTCCGTTAATCTTTTCCCCATATCTATCCCCCCTAATTCTCATAAAGTAACATACCTATTATATAATACTTTGTTTAAATTTAAAACTGCTACCTAGCTTCTATTTTATCCTTGAACTTTTCAAGGGTTTTGTCACCTATTCTGCCAACCTTCTTTAAGTCCTCCACCGTTTTAAACCCTCCGTTTTTATCCCTGTATTCTATTATTTTTTGTGCCGTGACCTCACCAATCCCTGGAAGCTTCATAAGTTCCTCCTTTGATGCAGAATTTATGTCTATGAGAGTTTCGCTGCTGCTCCCTGAACTTTGACTTTGAAGTCCCGGCTGTTTTTTTGAATTGACAAACACCTGATCTTCATCCTTTAGTTTTTTTGCTAAATTTAATCTGGTGTTATCTGCATTTTCAGTAAACCCTCCAGATGCATTAACTGCATCTAAAACCCTGGAACCGCTGTCAAGTTTATATACCCCTGGATTTTTAACTTCTCCATTTACATATATTGATATTTTACCGCTTTCACTGTTTAAAACCTCAGTGCTGTCCTTGAATATGTCAGTGCTCTCAGGAACTTTTCCAGGTTTTGATATGAAATATCCAATAGTTAAAAATCCAGTGAAAATCACTAAAATTACTATGGACCCAATTAGTTTCTTCTTGTTTTTCATGGTTACCTCCCGCCTTTTGCTTTTAAAATTATTGCCATTTTTATAAATTTAAAGTCGCAAAAGTACTCTTTTTTTGCTATAATTGTGATTAGTAAAAATACCGGGGGTAAACATGAAAAAATTAACTGCATTTTTAATCACTCTAATCATGCTAGTATCCAGTATACCTGTCACTGCGATGGCAAGCAGTGCTCCAACAGTTTCTGCGGATAGTGCTGTTTTAATGGATGGTGCTACAGGTAAAATACTTTATTCAAAGAATATGAACACTGCCTATCCACCAGCATCCACTACAAAAATAATGACTGCTCTATTAACACTTGAAAAATGTAAGCTTGATGATGTAGTTACAGTAGGTAAAAAACCACCTCTTGCAGATGGGAGTAAAATTTATATATTTGAAGGCGAACAGCTTAAAGTAAAGGATTTGCTTTATGCAATGCTTTTATGTTCTGCAAATGATTGTGCAGAAGCTCTGGCTGAACATATAGGAGGTTCTGTTGATCAATTTGTAGTTCTTATGAACAATAGAGCAAAGGAGCTTGGATGCAAAAACACTAATTTCGTAAATCCAAGCGGTTTGTATGACGAAAATCATAAAACAAGTGCCTATGACCTTGCACTTATTATGCAGGAGCTCTCAAAGCACAAAGAATACACCGAAATAGCGACTACTTTAGCTTATAAAATTCAGCCAACAAACAAAAGCACAAAGGAAAGACCTATATGGAATGAAAATAAGCTTATTCAAAAGTATTCCCAGGATTACTACCCTTATTGTATTGGAAGTAAAACTGGATATACTGTACAATCCATGCATTCCTATGTGTCAGCAGCAGATAAAGATGGTCACAAGCTAATAGTAGCACTGGTACACGATACTCAAAAAACTTTTTTTCCAGATGCTATTGCCCTGTTTAATTATGGATATAATAATTATGAGTACGTTAAAATGTTCTCTAAGGGTGATGTTGTTAAAACATATAATGAGAAAAACACAAATGTACCACTTCTTGCGTCCTCAGATTTTTATTATTTAAAAGAAAAGGGCTCAAGTCCAGAATTAAAAGTTCAGCTGGCGGAAAACAATCTAAGTGTAAAATATTTTTCAATTGGGGACATTGTGGATTCTGCAGATATATATGTTGGTGGAGAAAAAGTAGGCAAATTGGACCTGCAAAGCGGAGTTAACCACAAAATAGACAAGATAATAGCAAGCAATTACCTGCTTTCCGGGATTATTTTAGTATTATTTCTTGGAACTTTTGTCTTAGTCTTAATAAAAATTAGAAAGAAAAAAATTAAGAGTTGATAACATTTGTTATCAACTCCTTATTTTTTTCATAAGTTCCACCATATCATCAGGCATATCAATTTCCAAACTTATAGTTTCTCCTGTCCTCGGGTTTGGAAATGAAAGCTTACAGGCATGAAGCGCCTGCCGATTTATAAATTCATTGTCATCCTTATCATTATTGTATAAAGTATCTCCAAAAAGAGGGTGTCCTAAATGTGCAAGATGTACTCTTATTTGATGTGTCCTCCCTGTTTCAAGCTGTAATTCCACTAAATCACCTAAAGGATGACTTTCAATAACCCTATAGTGAGTTATGCTGTGTTGTCCCCGTTCATCGATAATTCGTTTTACTCCAGGTTCCTCTGGCTTGTATATTGGTTCATCTATAGTGCCAGAACTTCTTTCCATATTTCCATGAACCACTGCCAAATATCTTTTGTCAAAGCCACCTTTATGCATATCCCTTGCCAGGGCCATGTGGGCAAACTGGTTTTTGGCCACAAGAATTAGCCCTGAGGTATTCATATCAAGTCTGCTTACAAGCCTCACTATGCAGTCTTCTCCCTTTTCCTGAAAATAATAAAGAAGACCGTTTGCCAATGTTCCGCTTTGATAGCTTTTAGTTGGATGCACCACCATAAAAGGTCTTTTGTTCAAAACAATAACATCTCTATCTTCATATACTATTTCCAGTGGCATGGATTCCGGATTGATATCCTGACTTTCATCTTTAGCTACATCAATTTCTATCCTGTCACCACCTTGAACCGTATACCTCAGAGTAACCACCTTACCATTAACACTAATTCTTCCATCCCTGGCAGCCCCTCTTATGAGCCTGCTGGAAAGTTCTTCAATGTGTTTAAGGTATTCCCTTAGTTTTTTACCGCTGTTCATTTCATCTACAATTAAAAGTACCTTGTTCAAAATAACTTCCCCTTTTTAAAAATTAAGAGCAAGCAGGTTTCCCTCTTGCTCCAGGCATTTATACTAATGCTATTAATTCTATTTCAACAGTTGCACCCTTTGGAAGCTTAGCAACCTGTACACAGGATCTTGCTGGCATATCCTTTGTGAAATATCTTCCGTAAACTTCGTTAACAGCTGCAAAGTCGTTCATGTCTGTTAAAAATACTGTGGTTTTAACAACTTTGTCAAAGCTTGAGCCTGCTTCTTCTAAAACAGCCTTTAAATTTTCAAGTGATCTTTCTGCAGCTTTAGCAACATCACCTGTAACTAAATCTCCAGTAGCTGGATCAAGTGGAATCTGTCCTGATGTAAATAAGAAGTTCCCTACTACAACTGCCTGTGAATAAGGTCCTACTGCTCCTGGTGCTTTTGCTGTGCTTATTATTTTCTTTTCCATATTAAAAACCCTCCTAAATATATTATCAGTTGCCTAGTTTGTAATTTTCACCAAGCAATATTATTATATCAAAATTTCCCGACTTTTGCTTATTTGTCTCAATATTCTCTATTTTAAACTCACTTTTAACAGTTGATATTAATGAAGCATCTATTCCATAAAGAGTAGCCTTAGAAGTTTGAGCCTTTGGGCCATTCCCGGTTGTTACGTTCTTAAAACCTGCTTTTTTAAGGTTTTCAGCATAGGCTGCTGCCAAACCGCTTTTATTAGTACCGTTTAAAACCTGTATCTTAATATTTGATTTATCAAGCTTAAGTTCTGCCTGCTCCACCTTAGTTGATGTTGTTTCACCACGCAAAACAGACAAAAGCTGTGAATTTTCCTTTTCATCATAAACAAAGTAGGATATGCCTTCTATGGTTGGGGTTGTGCCCTTTAAAGTTGACATAGTTACTTTGGATTTATCAATATTAATAAATTTATAGGCATATTTCAACATATCGTTAGGCTGCATATTTGTTGTTACATACTTTGGTATTATTCCCATTATAGATGGTATTTTAGTAACAATATCTGGACTTTTAAACTTTTCAATTACCTTTTCAATAAAAAGATGCTGATTGTTTATCCTGCCAAGGTCTCCCTCTGCAAGTCCTGTTCCGTCATTGTTTTTTCGCCATCTGAAAAATTCTTCAGCTTTTTTTCCGTCTAGGTGTACCGTCTGCCCCTTTTTAAAATATATGTGAAGATTTTGACTGGCATCGTCATAAAACATATTTTGACTTATATACATATCAACTCCGCCAATGGCGTCAATAATTTTTCTAAATCCCTCATAATCTACCCTGGCAGTATAATTTATATCCAAATTTAATAAATTTTCCACTGCAGTAACAATATAATTTTTCCCGCCTAGAACGTTTGCGGAGTTTATTTTTTGATTCTGTCCTTTTATCTTAATCAAAGTGTCCCTTGGAATCGATACAACATTAATTTCTTCTGTTTTAGGATTGTAATTAAGCAGAATTATTGTGTCTGTTCTTCTTTTATCATCTGCAATATTAACCTTTGTATCTCCTATATCAACTCCGGTAATTAGAATGTTAACAATACCATCCTCTTTAACCTCCGCAGTTTTTACAGGTTCTGTATCACCAGAATCTGAATTTGAGCTTAGATTAAGAAGATAGGAATAAGCATATCCCCCAACACAAAAAACCAAAACCAGCAGTACGGAAATTACTAACAGAAATCTAAATCGTCCTTTGGGCTTTTTTCTCAAGTTACTCACCTGCGACTTTCTAAGATTAGATGATTCCTCCCTTGAATAGAATCAGGGTGAAGCATTTGACCTTTATCTATCACATATTTTATTGTTAAATCATAAGCAAATATCATGGTTTTATCTAAATCCTCATAAACCATTTTGCGCATTTCATCCACTCCTGGAAATTCTCTTATAGGTTCCACATAGTCAGCTATGTATATGGCTTTTTCAAGCCAGCTCATGGATTTCCTTCCAGTAGTATGGTAATGCACTGCATTGAGTACATCCTTATCCTCAATACCCATTAATTCCTTTGCAATAACAGCACCTGCATACCCGTGGAGCAGCTTTGGACTATCCATGCAGACTTCTCCAATGTCAAATCCTGTTTTTGCTGCAATTTCCAATAGTTCATCTGCAGATTTATCTTTGGCACAATCATGAACCAGACCTGCCAGAGAAGCCTTTTCCACATCAAAATTATAATGCTTTGCTAGTTTTACAGCAGTATCTCTTACACTTAAAGAATGTTCAAACCTTTTTGGCTTTAGATTTGTTCTAAGATACTCGATTATTTTACCCTCACTCCACATAAAATATCACCCTTCATTTATACAAATTTAGTTGTGCTATTAATTTGTTTACACCTTCAGGCAAAAGACTGCTTGCATTCCTGCCCTTGGAAATATCCTCCCTGATTTTTGTGGAAGATATGTCAAGTATAGGCATATCAAGGAACTCAGCCTTATGAAAATACTTGTTTTTTTTTATTTGGTTAAAATTGTATCCAAGCCTATTATATACGACAAAATGGCATAATTCAAATATTTTATCAGGATTCCTCCATGTTTCAATTTCCATTAAACAATCCAGTCCGGTTATAAAATACCACTCTGTATCTCTTTCAATTTCAGTTAAGTATTGAAGCGTTTTATAGGTGTAGCTTAACTCTTTGCTCATTAGCTCGTAATCACTTATTTCAAATTTCGGCTCGCCCTCTATGGCAAGTTTTACCATCTCGAACCTTACTTTTGGATCAGTAACATTTTTTTCAAGCTTATGGGGTGGTTTTGCACTGGGCATAAAAATAACCTTGTCCAGGTTAAAATCCTCTAATGCCCTGCGTGCAATATAAAGATGGGCATTGTGGATGGGGTCGAAGGTTCCCCCAAAAACTGCCTTTTTCATTATTATACTTCTGGGAGCTCAATTTTAGGATTTTTGCTTGATTTCTTGTATAGTACAAGCTTGTTGCCAATAGCCTGCACTCCTTCACATCCAATTGCTTCGCACAATACTTCCGAAGCTTCCCTTGCTTTGATACCGCTGTTGCCTAATACGGATATTTTTAAAATTTCCCTGGCTTCTAATGCATCCTCTACCTGCTTTATAAAAGCATCTGAAATACCATCTTTTCCCACATTAAATATAGGGCTTATGGTATTTGCAAGGGATCTAAGATAGCTCCTCTGTTTACTTGTTATCATATATTTACCTCCATTAGCTTAAATTAAGAATTCAAATTCGAAACCATTCAGGTTAACCATGTCTCCATCTTCAATGCCCATGGCCTTAAGTTCATCAAGAACCCCTTTATTTTGAAGCACCTTGTGGAAATACCTAAGCTCATTAGGATCATTTACATTAACACTTGCAAGAAGCCTATCCACAAAGGTTCCCTCTACATAATAGGTATCTTCTTCCTTCCTTATGGTGTAAGTAAATTTCTTTTCCTCAGGTATAAATCTATCTTCATCTTTTATTTCCATATCTGTTACAGGAATAGTGCTTAAAAGTCTTCCTGCTTCCTTCATAAGCTCTTCTACTCCTTGGTTTGTAGCAGCAGATATTTTAAACACTTTATCATAGCCAAGTGCTTTTACCTTTTCACTGAATTCCTGGAAAATTGATTCATCTTCCAGCATATCGCATTTGTTTGCTGCAATTATCTGTGGTCTATCCCAAAGCTTAACACTATATTTTTTAAGTTCTTCATTTATTTTCATAAAGTCTTCAAAAGCATCTCTGCCTTCCACTCCTGAAATATCAACTACATGTATAAGAATCCTTGTTCTTTCTATGTGCCTTAAAAAATCAAGTCCTAACCCCACTCCTTCAGCGGCTCCTTCAATTATACCCGGGATATCAGCTATAACAAAACTCTGCATCCCTGGAACTGCAACAACTCCAAGATTAGGGCTAAGTGTTGTAAAATGATAATTTGCAATTTTAGGTCTTGCCTTTGAAACCACTGAAAGCAAAGTTGATTTTCCTACGTTAGGGAAACCAAGCAGCCCAACATCAGCTAAAAGCTTTAATTCCAAAGTAATATATCTTTCTTCACCAGGCATTCCTGGTTCTGCAAAGTCTGGTGCCTGTCTTGTAGGAGTAGTAAACTTTACGTTACCCTTTCCTCCTTTTCCACCCTTTGCAACTACATATTTATCCTCAGGATGTGATAAATCCGCCATTATTTTATTGCTTTCCACATCTCTTATAACCGTACCCATAGGAACCTTAATAATCAAGTCTTCCCCATCCTTGCCGTAGCACTTGGAGCCTGAACCGTTAGTACCTCTTTCAGCCTTATACTTTCTTTTATAAGCAAAATCAAGCAATGTGGTCATATTGGGATCAACCTGAAGGATTACATCTCCTCCTCTTCCGCCATCTCCACCGTCTGGTCCACCAAGGGGAACATACTTTTCTCTTCTAAAGGATATTGCACCATTTCCGCCGTCTCCGGACTTAATAAAAATTTTGGCAGTATCTATAAACATAACCTACCTCCTTATTTTAAAAAAGGCACCCAAACAAGGGTGCCTTAAAGTTACTATTCAGCTACAACTTCATCAATTATTTCTATATCTAAAGGATATACGCTAGCCTTTTTCTTATCTCTTCCAAGTCTTTCGTATTTAACAACACCGTCTATTTTAGCAAATAGTGTGTCATCAGATCCTCTGCCTACATTATTTCCAGGATGAATTTTAGTTCCTCTTTGTCTAACTAATATATTTCCAGCCAAAACAAACTGACCGTCTGCACTTTTAGTTCCAAGTCTTTTGGATTCACTATCTCTTCCGTTTCTTGAGCTACCTACCCCTTTTTTATGAGCAAATAACTGAAGGTTCATAAGTAACATGGTACTACACCTCCTCTACCAATACTTTTATATATTTACCGTAACATTGTTCAATAGTCTTAAGTCCTAACAACATTGTTTCCATTAAAACCTGACATCCTTCAATTTCAGCTTCTGAAAGCTTTCTTAGATTGATGTGCAAAAACCCATCTTTCTCTTTAATGGTTGGAGAAATTTTTAAAATTTCTGTTATTCCATTTGCTATCATTATGGTACTTGCCGATACAGCACTGCATACAATATCATATCCTGATTCTGCTGCTCCCGCATGGCCAGATGCTTTAAATTCAACCAAGTTGTTTGATACTCTCTTAAATACAGCCTTTATCATTCTTAAGCTTCAATTTTTTCAATTTGAAGTTTTGTATATGGCTGTCTGTGTCCTTGTCTCTTTCTGTAGTCAAGCTTTCTCTTGTATTTGAAAACAAGAATCTTCTTGTTTTTTCCCTGAGCTAAAACTTTGGCACTAACCTTTGCGCCTTCAACTGCAGGTTTTCCAACAACTACCTGACCATCAGCCTTGCTAACCATAAGAATGTTGTCAAAATCAACATTTGAATCAACCTCAGCATTCAGCTTTTCAACGTATATTACGTCTCCTTCTGAAACCTTGTATTGCTTTCCTCCAGTAACTAAAACTGCGTACATTAAATACACCTCCCCTATCCAGTCTCGCCAACCCAGGTACATAATAAAATTATGATTTAAACCTGTTATGCGCGGTCTACAAAAGCCATTTTAACACATATGCTTTTTTTTGTAAAGCACTTTATCCATAAATCTTATCCTTCTCAAGGCTTTGAATCTGACTTTCAAAAATCAAAGGCTCAAGTTTAAAGGTTTCCCCATTAAAATATGTAAGGTATACATTTTTATCTAATGCCCCAATTCTTTGAATAAATTTATGTATGTCCAAATTAATTTCCTTTTCATAAGCCTTCTGGATTGTTAAATGAATATTCTTTACATCCCTGGAGTTATTAAGTCTTATAATCTCATTTCTTATCAAAACGCAAAGATAGGAAAACTTCACTCTTTTACCTCTGCCTTTGCATCCTTCACATTCTTCCTCTATATAATCACTGATTGCCTTTCCTGTTCTTCTTCTGGCAATTTGAACAAGATTAAGCTCAGTAAAGTCATATACTGTGGTTTTGCTTTTGTCTCCTTCAAAACATTTACGAAGCAGGGATATTATTTCTTTTTTATACTCTTTTCTGTCCATATCAATAAAGTCCACCACTATTATTCCGCTTAAATTTCTTAGAGAAATCTGTCTTGCAATTTCCTTTGCTGCCTCCAGGTTGGTTATATAGGCTGTTTTGTCAATGGAGACTTCCTTTATGTTCCTCCCTGAATTTACATCAATAACATACATTGCTTCAGTTTTATTAATAACTATAGAACCTCCGCATTTCAGGTGAACCTTTTCATGCCTTAAATTTAAAACTTCTCTTTCAATTCCAAAGTAGTCAAATAGAGTCCTTTCACCTTCATAAAGCACCGGCTCAAACTCCACATCCCCATTATCCTTTAAAAATTTAAGCACATATTCATAATCTTCTTTAACATCCACATATATTTTTGAGGTTTCCTTGTCAACCTTGTCTCTTAAAACTTTCCCAAGAATACCTCCATCGTTTGAAATAAGTCCTGGCTTCACTGTAAACTCAGCTTTTTTTATAAGTTCCTTGTATTCATTGTATAGTTTTTCAATTTCATCGTTAATTACTTGAGTGCCTACATTTACAGCATTGGTTCTTATCATGACCCCGATATCCTTAGGCTTTTTTATTTCTAAAGCCATAGCTGTCTTATACTCGCTGTCTTCAATCTTCTTTGAAAAAGCTAAATCTCTGGATAATGTTTGAAGCACAGAATACCTTCCAGGAAGGCTAATTGCAGTTGTTACCTTAGCACCCTTGCTGTCCGTATCTTCCTTTATAACCTGAACCAAAAGCTCTTCACCTTTTTTAACTTTTGTATTTTTAAACTTTGTATCCAGATACATGTATACATTTTTTTTATAACCTATATCAAGAAATGCACACTTTATTGCAGGAATTATGTTTTTTATAATACCTTTGTAAAACTCCCCTGAGGAAGGTTCAAAATTTTCTTCTTCAATAAAGCATTCCTTAAGCTTTGAATCTTCCTTAACACCGATTCTAAGCATGGAACTCTGCCTTTCTATAAAAATTTCCTTCAGTAAAATCACCTCATTTTTGCATACCTGTAAAGAGGAATAAGCTTTCCCCCCAAAACGGCATACATTTCTTTTCTTTGTATATCTACAAATGCTTCCTCATCGCAACCGGAAGTATTGTCCTTTATATACCTTGCCAAAAGTTCCGCTGAAAGGTTTTCACTGCTTCCACAGCTCACAACAGCATCAATTACAAGGATGTTTTCAGTTATATGAAAATCAAAGTTTTTTACTAATGGTTTTATGTCCACTTCTTTTTCAGTTTTCTTGCTCTTTTTAGTTATGTTCCAGTTTTTCCTTTTTAGCAATTCCTTAACTTCATTGTTCACAGTATTAGTATCCTTGCACTTGATTTTTATACAGTATTTAGCCGCGTCCACCTCTGCCATGCCCCTAAAAACTCTTTTGTTTTCTTCTTCCTTTATCTTAACCACTTCATATATTTTTATACCCGGTGGGGCATAGCGGTTAAGGGCCTCTTTTATTGTTTGCTCATTTACCTCTTCTTCAAAGGATGCATCCATGTAATCCCCGCTGGAATATACACCTACTGCCAGGGGCTGTGCCAATGAAAGATTAATGTGGGGATTAAATCCCTTGGAATACATAACTGGAAGTCCTGACCTCTTCATCATTCTTTGAATTGTTCTCATCAGGTCAAGGTGGGCTACAAATTTTATCTCGCTTTCTTTTGAAAATTTAATTAGATAACGCACCTTCGAAACACTTCCCTTCTAAATTAACATTAACCCCGCAGTTTGTACATTTTATCCTGCAGTCAGGAGTAACCTCTATATTTTTTGCCTTTTCATTTTCAGATATGAGATATTCCTTATTTACACCTATTTCTATAAAGTCCCAAGGCAGAATTTCTTCATAGGACCTTTTTCTATAAGCGTAAAAATCGCCATCAACATTTGATTCTTTTATAGCATCCTTCCAAAGCTCAAAATCAAAGTATTCAGACCATCCATCAAACTTTGCTCCCTTTTCAAAGGCTTTTATAAGAACTTCACAAAGTCTTCTATCCCCTCTTGCAAAGATAGCTTCTAGATAGCTTACCGGGGTTTCATGCCAGCTGTAGGATATCTGTCTGCTTCTTATGGCTCCCCTAAGAACCTTTATTTTATCCTGAACATCTTCCATTCTTATCTGAGGCTCCCACTGAAATGGTGTAAACGGCTTAGGAACAAATATTGAAGTACTTAAGTTTACTTTTAGACCCTTTTTTCTTTCTTCCTTTGGAAGCTTATAATACTCATCCACAACTTTTTGTGAAAGCTCTGCTATTCCTGCAATATCCTCTTCATTTTCATATGGAAGACCTATCATAAAGTATAATTTTATGGTGGACCAACCTGACTTAAATGCACTAGATACTGAATCAATAAGATTTTGTTCAGTTACACCCTTGTTTATAATGTCCCTCATTCTTTGAGACCCAGCTTCAGGGGCAAAGGTCAACCCTGTTTTCCTTACCTTTTGGATCTGCTTAATAAGCTCCACTGAAAAGGAGTCAATTCTAAGGGATGGAAGTGACAATCCCACTTTATCCTTTTCGTATCTTTCAGTAAGTGCTGCAATAAGGTTTTCTATATCTGAGTAATCACATATGCTTAGAGATGTAAGAGAAATTTCATCATACCCCGTATTTTCAAGAAGTTTATCAGCAAGCTCCATCAGTCTTTCTTTTTTCTTTTCCCTTACAGGTCTGTAAATCATTCCTGCCTGACAGAATCTGCAGCCTCTTGTGCATCCACGGAAAGTTTCAAGCACAATTCTATCGTGTACTATTTCATTGTAAGGAACAATGAATTTATCTGGAAAATCCACATCATTAAAATTCTTTATTATTCTCTTTTTGATTTTTGAAGGGATTCCATCTTCAACTGGTGTAAAGCTTTTTATTGTACCATCTTCATTGTAGGCTGTTTCATAAAGTGAAGGTACATAAACTCCCTGTATTTGAGAGGCCTTTCTAAGAAAAGCCTTTTTACCCTTACCTTTTAATTCTTTATATAAATCCATAAGCTCTATTATTACTTCTTCACCTTCACCAATTACAACCAGGTCACCTATGTTGTATAAGGGCTCTGGATTATACCCGCAAGGCCCCCCCAGCATCACTATTGGGTCCTCTTCTCCTCTTTCATTGGATCTTAAAGGTATCCCTGCCATATGGAGCATATTAAGTATATTTGTATAGCTCATCTCATACTGAAGAGTAAAGCCTAAAAAATCAAACTCTTTAAGGGAATCCTTGCTTTCAAGACCATATAGAGGTATATTGTTTTCTCTTAATTGCTTTTCCATATCAGGCCATGGCGCAAAAACCCTCTCACACCAAATATCTTTTCTTTCATTTAAAACATAATATAAAATTTTCATTCCTAGATGGGACATACCCACCTCGTATACATCCGGGAAACAAAAGGCATATCTAATATCTATGTTTTCTTTTTGCTTAACATAGGAATTATATTCTCCACCTGTGTATCTGGCTGGTTTTTCTACTTTGCTTAATATATCATCAGTAACCCTGTTCATTTTTTCCTCCTTGCATGTTTCTAACAACTTTATATTTTATCATAGTAATTCATTATATTCTATAATAATTTCCTGTTCAAGTATTCTTCAATAGTTATGTTTCCATATTTCTTAAGAGCATCTACCGCCTCCTGCTCATATATGGTTCCAATAACCTGCATATCTTCATCAAGCACCATAAAAATATTATACCTGTTTTTTTCTATTAAAGCTAAAATCCTTAAAAGATCCTTCTTATAATATATTGATGTATTTTGATTTTGGATAAATCCCTTCTTTATAAAATTTGATCTTTTTCTAATTATATCCCCCATTATAATATATCCAATCCTTTCTCTCTCTTTTATACAGGAAATTATTATAAAAAGTCCAGCCACCCCAAGACTGAAATTGTTCCTTCCGTGAAAATTCAAGGAAATGTATAAAAATATAAACAATATTCCAATACACATGCTTATGTTTACCATAATAATATTTGCTCTTGAATAAATTGTTTTCCTCCCAAGAAAAGCCCTGAATATCCTTCCCCCATCCAATGGAAAGGCCGGCATAAGGTTGAATATTCCAATATATAGGTTGGTACTAAATATTATATAACAGCTTTCGGAACCTGTTTTTTTATAAAAATAATAAAATATAACTGCAGAAGACAAATTAAATAAGGGTCCTGAAATAGATATAATTATATCTTCCTTTATTGAAGCATCCTCTATGGACTTCACTTTAAGACAAGCCCCTGTGTAGGTTAATTCTACATCAAATCCAGAAAACCCAAGAATTTTTGCTGTAAAATAATGTACAAATTCATGAAATAAAACAGAAATTACTGATATAGCAATTTCTCCTCTAAAACCTGTGATTATGCATATAATAATATAAGGGAAAAAATACCTGTTAACTTTAATCACTTTATGACCTCAGGATTTACATTTTTCCCCATATATAAAAGTTCAAAATGAAGATGCGGCCCGGTGGATTTTCCTGTATTGCCGCTTTTAGCAATAATATCACCTTTCTTAACCGCATCCTCTTTACTTACTAATATCTCATTTAAATGTGCATATTTACTTTCAGCACCATTGCCATGATCCAAAATAATAAACTTGCCTAATTCATCATCTTCCCCTAAAGACTTAACCTTACCATTATATACAGCTGCTACATCAGTATTTTCCTTTACACTTATGTCTTCCCCCTCATGGAATTCAGCACCACCTTTAACAGGGTCAGTTCTATAACCATAATTTGATGTTATTACCCCCTGTACAGGCTTAATAAACTTTTCAATATCAGGGATTCTGTTTTCAAACTTATCCTTCCAATATAATATTGAGTTTTTAATCTGGTTATAGTCATAACTCCTGCTTAAAGTTGCCTTTGAATATTTATATACAGCCTGGGTTTCAGGATTTTGAACCACCTTGCATGTTATGGCAAAAATAAACAATATCAATGTTCCTGTGAGTTCTTTAATAAACCTTCCAGCTATTATTCTTCCCATTGATTTTTTTCCTTTACCCCTCCACCCCTCATGCACACCTTTATTTACCTTGCTGTAATATTCTTCATATTGGGAATTAAAGCTGCTCAAAAAAAAACCCCCTGTAAATACTTATAATTATTTATATTTACAGAAAGTTTCCTTTATGACTTCATTTCATTTTCTTCATTAAAATATCCCATATCAATCCAGGAACACCTGTTTCTTGATTTTTTAGATTCATAGAGAGCATAATCAGCTTTCTTTATTAATTGGAATTCATCTAAAGTATCATTATCGGCAGTAGCTCCCCCAATTGATATTGTTACTTTTCCCACAGGCTGCATGTTTTCATAATAAAAAATATACTTTTCAACATTAGCTCTTATATTTTCAGCTACTTCCATACCCATATTCTCATCAGCCCCTGGCAGCACCACAAGAATTTCTTCTCCTCCATACCTGCATATAATATTGGAAATGTTTATACTGTTGTTTATGATATGGGTTATATCCCTTAATATCTGATCACCACAAGCATGTCCAAAGGTATCGTTATATTTTTTAAAATGATCGATATCTATCATAAGGGCTGAAACCTTTATATCTAAGGATTTCGATGACTTAAAAGCCCCTCCGATCAGTTTAAATGCATATCTCCTGTTATAAAGACCTGTTAATGGATCAAGATTTGCGGCTTCACTCATTTCATTCATTTTAAGCTTTGTTTCATGCTGAGCTAATCCAAACCTCAAACTTATGAGGACCAGCATTAAAATGGCGCAGCTGCCCATGATATTAAAAGAATAATCTCCCCTAAAGAAAATGGAACAATATATATACAGTCCAGCAAATATGTATATAATTGCAGTCATTGCCACCGCATAATTATTAAATATAGAATTGTCAGGGAATAATTCAAGTACCTCATTATTTTTTTTGTCCTCTGATATCTTTACAATATAAGCAAATATCATAAATAATATAAGTCCAATTGTTAAAAACGTTCCCCCTAGGGTTGTATTAGTATTGAATAATGTTTCCAATGCATTAATAAAATCACCCATGGTCCATATTATAAAAGCTATAGTTAATGAAATAAACACTTTTTTCCCATGGACAACTTTAATTTTGTTAAGATATGTATAGTACCCAAGAAGGAGAAAATCAAATATTGGATACATGAACTGAATTATGGAATTCAAATTTAAGTTAAAAATAAGCTGCTTATCCTGTAATTTAAGATCGAAGCAGTAAAAAATTATAAATGCAGTCATTCCTATTATAATAAAATCAATTATAAAAATCATATACTGCTTTTTTGCTATACCCCTATCTATTACATGATTATTATGTCTCATTTTAATCTTTTTTCTTAAAAATAAATAAATACTAATATAAAACCAAAAATAAAATATAAATTCTAAAGGGAAGTTAATTGCTTTATCAAAATAATTTGTACATATTTCACCTAATAAATAAGAAAATCCAGACATGAAAAAATAAACCCATTCAGTATCTCTTGTAATGAAATACCGGTTGAGCACAAATATTAATGCTAAAACACAAAGTACTGCAGGGAGCACATGGGTCATGATTGTTCCAAAAAAACCAAACATATAATCAGACCTTTCAAAATAAATGCATATTACAGTAAAACATTAACATAATTTCCCAAATTATTCAAGTAAAAAAATAAGGAACATTTCCCTGTTCCTTATCACGTACTAACTTCTTTGTCCTTTCAGGGCTTTTACAAATATCTCTGCTGAACCAAGATTTGTAGCCAAAGGTATACAATGAACATCACAAAGCCTTAATAATGCTGTTACATCAGGTTCATGAGGCTGTGGTGTAAGCGGATCCCTTAAAAATATAACAAAGTCCAATTTACCTTCTGCAACCTTTGCTCCTATCTGCTGATCCCCCCCAAAAGGGCCTGAGAGGAATCTTGTTACATTAAGACCAACAGTTTCAGCTATAAGTTTTCCTGTAGTTCCAGTAGCATAAAGTTCGTGATTTTCAAAAATTTCTTTATATCTTTTAACAAAGTCAATCATATCATCTTTTTTCTTATCATGGGCAATAAATGCAATTCTCATATTAATCCCCCTAAAAGTTAATTTTCTTCCTTCTCATTCCAACATTTAATACTAATGCAGCCCCCATAAAGTATGTAAGCATGGAACTGCCTCCATAACTCATGAAGGGAAGAGTTATTCCCGTTATTGGCATAATACCTATGGTCATCCCAACATTTTGAAGTACAGAAAATAACATTGTAGATACAATTCCAATAGTGAGCATTGATCCAAAGGTGTCCTTAGAGGTTTGTGCAATAACTATAAATTTGTAAATTATATAACCATAAAGTGATATAAGACACATAGCTCCTAAGAAGCCCCATTCTTCACCTACCACTGCAAAAATAAAATCGTTATAAGCTTCTGGTATAAAGCCTCCTGATACCTGGGTTCCATTCATAAACCCCTTTCCAAGCAAGCCTCCTGAACCTATTGCAATTTTTGACTGCAGCAGCTGCAGCCCTGAACCAAGTTCATCAGCATTAGGGTTTATAAAGGATATAAGTCTGTTTTTCCAATATACAGGCATAATGGAAAGATTCCATATAAGTGCTATAAACCCGGTAACTCCTGCAAATCCCCATCCGATTACCTTTAAGCTTAGTCCTGCCATGAAAAACATACCAAGGACTATAAAAAAACACACCATAGTCATACCCATATCCGGCTGTATTACTATAAGTATCATAGGGACAAAGGCATAAAATGCAAGGGTAAAAAAGTTCTTGAGGTTGTTAATTTCAAGTTCCATGTCGCTTAACTTTTTTGATAGCATTATTATCATGGCAATCTTCGCAAATTCAGAGGGCTGTATACTCATCCCACCGATTTTTATCCATGATGCTGCTCCATTTACAACAGCACTTTTAAACACGGTATCGTTGATTATCAAAAGTAATATGCTAAGCCAATATATTATGTGTGCATAGGTTTGAATCATTGAGTAATCAATGCATAATATTACATAAGTTACAGCTAAACCAACCAAGAGCCACATTAACTGAGCCTTGAAAATACTAGTTCCAGCCCTCATATGAGTAGCACTGTATATATTTAGCGACCCAAAAATTACTATTGCAATAATAGACAGCAGCAATTTAATATCTAATTCCCTAAGGAGTTTTCTATCTAATTTTAGTTTACCCAGCATATTCATAATGTTATGCATAAAAATTATACCTCTATTTTAAATTTCGTATAGGAATACTTGCAATCAACGCAGGAGAATTACCTTCATCCTCATCAAGTTTAGTCATCTTAACTTCAATTTCACCATTGTCTATTTCAACATATTTTGATAGTACTTGCAATATTTCTTCCTTTATCTGGTTTAACAGTTCAGGTGAAACATTAGCCCTATCATGAATTAATATTAATTTTAGTCTTTCCTTTGCCATATCCTTTGATGAAGGCTTTGATGAAAAAAGTTTAAAAATGTTCATTGCAATTCCTCCTATCGCTTTCCAAATAATTTCTTTAGTGAAGAAAATAATCCTGTTTCTCCTGAACTTAAGTCCATTATAGGAATTTCCTCTCCGGTTATTCTTCTGGCAATATTTCTAAATGCCTGACCTGCATGGGCTTTTTCATCTAATACTATTGGTTCTCCTTTGTTGGTTGAAACAGTAATAGATCTGTCATCTGGAACCACACCGATTAACTTTATGGCAAGACTATCCAGTATGTCATCCACATCAAGCATGTCTCCGTTTTGGGTCATTTTATAATTAAGTCTGTTAACAATCAACTGATGATCTTCTAGACCTTTTGAATCAAGCTTTCCTATAACCCTGTCAGCATCCCTTACTGAGGTAACCTCAGGATTAACAACTATGAGTGCACGGTCTGCAGCCACAACTGCATTTTCAAAACCTTGCTCAATACCTGCAGGGCAATCTATTATAACATAATCAAATTCCTGTTTAAGTTCGTTTACAAGTTTTTCCATTTGCTCCACTGATATATCATTCTTATCCCTGGTCTGAGCTGTAGGAAGAAGATAAAGGTTTGGAAATCTTTTATCTTTTATGGTAGCTTGTTTAAGTCTGCATTTATTTTCTATAACATCCATTAATGTGAATACTATTCTATTCTCAAGTCCCATTAAAACGTCAAGATTTCTAAGTCCTGTATCACCGTCAACAACTACTACGGTTTTACCCATAGCTGCAAGTCCTGTACCTATATTAGCAGTGGTGGTGGTTTTACCTACTCCACCCTTACCTGATGTAACTACTATTGCTTCTCCCATTTACATTACCTCCGTTACTACAAAAATTTATTTGGCAGATATGGTTCTACAATTATACTTTCCCCTTTTATCCTGGCTACTTCCGGATACCCAGGTTTTTCAGAATCCTCCGGGGACCTGGTCATAAGCTCTGCAATTTTTAATATTTCAGGCTGGAGACAAAAGGCTGCTACAATTGCATTTGTGTTTCCCCCCACCCCTGCATGTACAGTTCCCCTAAGGGAACCTAATACAATAACATTGCCTCCGGCAGTTATTTCGGATCCTGCATTTACATCCCCGATTACAACCATATTTCCCGGGTAATTTATTGTCTCTCCGCTTCTTACTGTTCTTCTTAAGAACTTTGTGCGTCCTTCATTTATCCCATTAAACAACCTGGTGCTTTTATCTTCTACCTCTTCTAAGATACAATCCTTAATCATAAATTCATCAAAAAGCATATCTTTAAGCTTACTAAATTCACGGGAGTTTATATATTTAAGCTCTGTGGTTATTTTAAAGGTGGCACCTTTATAGAAAAGCCTTCCCTTTGAAAGTTTTTCCATAAGTGATTCAAGCATCTCCTCAAAGTCCTTAAATTTATTCATGTTAATTACTGCATTTATTCCATCTTTGTTGCCTTTAATTATTATATCATCATCTAACATAATTTCCTCCTAATGTGCCGCTTCAAGCTTAAAATATGCATCGTACATTGCCCTGGCAACTGGTGCAATCAGTCCTCCATGTCCTCCGTCAAAAACCACTACGCATACAGCAATTTCTGGGTTGTCATATGGAGCATACCCTATATATACTGCATAGGATGTTCTTCCATAGGCATCCTGCTGATTGCTGAAGGTTGCAGAACCGGTTTTACCTGCAGTTTTCATTGGAAATCCGCTGAAGGCTCCTGCGGCTGTTCCGTCTTCTCCCTCAGTAACTAGTGACATACCGTATTTTACAGCATCAAGATTAGCTTTACTTATACCCGTTTCCTCAATTACTTCCGGTTTTATCTGTTCAATAAGGTTTCCTTCAGCATCTGTTATTTTATCTACTAAATGAAGCTTATACCTTGTTCCCCCGTTAGCTATTGTAGCTATATAGTTAACTAGCTGAAGCGGGGTGAAGTTACTTATACCTTGACCTATAGCTGCATTATACATGTTTGCTCCAACTCTTATCTGGCTGTTCGCATCTGATATTGTTACGTAATATATAGCATTTATTATATTGTTAAGATCCTTTGTTTCAAGAGAAACCCCATTATAAGCGGGATCTGCTGCCACAAGTGACTTAATCATATTTTGAAAGTCAGATTTGTTGAAACTAGAAGATCCGTTTTTAATACACTCTTGGGAAGCAGCTTTTATTTTAGCTTTAATATTTTTAATCTCAGTGGTGTCTGAAGAATTTTCATAAAGATTAATTGCTGTAAACTTATTTCCTCTTGAGTCGCTTCCGCTTTTCAATGTGGCCATAGTCTGCCACCAGTATTGGGTGGCGTATATATTTTTTAGTGTGGTACTGTTAAATACCTGTCCGTATTTTTCAGGAATTTCTATTCCAGTAGCTGCCTTAGTATTGGAATTTTGCGGCACACCCAGTCCAAACTTCCATGCGTATTTTGCCAGTATATCATCATTATAAGCATCCCTCATCATTTTACCAACAGTCATAAAGTAAGGGTTACTTGATACCTCTAGTGCCTTGGCCAAATCTACGTTTCCATAGCCTCCTACAGCAAAATTTGTTATATGCCCCCCACCCATGTCAAAGGTTCCCTTGTCAAAAATACTAAAGGAAGGTGTTATTACTCCGCTTTCTAGTCCGGCAATTGCAGTCATAGGCTTAAAGGTAGACCCTGGAGGTATAACTGACTGTGTTGCATAATTAAAAAATGGTTTTGGATATATGTCATAGGTATCTTGTCTTATAGTTGTATTTCCGCTTATACTGCTATCCACTGGAAATAATTTATTTAAAACCTCATCCATACTTTTACCTTGATAATAATTCATAAGACCACGTTTTGTAATGTAGTCCTTACCAAAACTCCCAAGGTCAGGATTAAAATATTTCTGATACATTTCTGTGGTGAGCTGTCCTGGTACTGAAAAAATATTTGGATCATAACCCGGCCTGCTAGCCAAAGCTACAACAGCTCCAGTTTTAACATTTATGGCTACAGCTGCACCTCTTGTAGCATTTGCCGTATTAACGTCCCCTTGATTTGGGTTGCTCTGAAGATTTTTCATAACATTATCCAGAGCGCTTTCAGCAGCAGCCTGCACATCCTTGTTTATTGTTAGCTGAATATTCTGGCCTGGGTATGCTTCCCTTTTACCCAGCTCTTCAATTATTCTTCCCTGTTTATTAAGCTTAACAATATTAACCCCTTTGGAACCCTTTAGACGATCTTCAAAAGCAGATTCAATTCCTGCAACACCAATATAATCACTGGTTGTGTCATACCCCTTTTCTTCATACTTACTCTGATCAGAGCTTATCTTGGATATATATCCTAGGAAAGCTGAGCCCAGTTCACCATTTGGATACTTCCTTATAGGTTGTGTACTTACATCTATTCCTGGAAGATCATTAAGTTTTTGAAGAAATATCATTGCAGTTTCTTTTTTAATGCTGCTTATAACTACAGGTTTGTAGCCGGAATAGCTCTGCATGGTTTCTGTATCTTTAACAATCATGTATCTTCTTTGTTCATCTACGCTGGAGGTCTTTGCATCAATTTTGTATTTTTTAGTAACTAAAATATTAAAGGTTTCTTCTGGAGTTATTTTTAAAAGTTCTGCATCAACCTGAGCCTTCTCAGCAGCAGTTAAATTTGTTTTATTATTGAAAAGCTTCTTTTTTATATCTGCGTCTAAACCTCTGTTTTTCTTAAACATGAGTTCCTGAGCTCTTTTAACATCTGGATCACTGCTTCTGAATTCAAATCTGAAAGGATTTATTTTTAATTCAAAATCGTCCTGCTGAGTTTCACCATTTGCATCAAGAATTTTAAACACCTTTTCCATAGTGTCATAAAAATTCTTGTCACTTTCTGTAGTTGGATTAAACACAAGGGTGAAGCTTTGGGAGCTTGTGGCTAATATATTCCCGTTAACATCAGTAATATTACCTCTAGGTGCATTTTCAGTTATTTCTCTTATAGAGCTGTTATTTGCTTTATCAAGATAGTATTCTCCTTGAATTATCTGAAGATATGCCAATTTGATGCAAATAGAGGACAATATTAAAACCATAATTACAAAAATCGCAGTATATCTTGTATATTTCGAATCAATCTTTATCATTAGACCACCATTCCTCTAAAACTTCCATCTTATCTGCATATATATTTCCTGGCATAAATTATAAACGTACTTAAACATGAATATGGAAATAATCATGTTGTAAACACTTACAAAAAATACCCTGGTTATATCTATATAAACTCCATAATAGTTCAAAAATAACATCATAAGCATACCTTTAATTAATGACAGCGCAAAGCAGCATGCTACAGGAACAAGTTTTTTTTCCTTGAAAATCTTTGTTCCTATTATTCCTGCAGCTACACATACTCCCATATTCAAAAAGGCATTGATTCCAAATATGTTTGAAAAGAAAAAATCCTGAAGTAATCCGCAGAAAACTCCCAGCCACATTCCTTCCCATTTACCATTTTGAATGGAATAAAGTATGCAGAAAATCAAAAAAACGCTTGGATATATGCCTCTAATTGCAATAAATGGCATTAAAGCATTATCCACAACAAAAAATAATATTGAAAGCAGGACTAAAACAATAACTTTTTTCATTTAAATCACCTTAATATGTTACGTCTATTTTGTTTTGTGGAACCACAATAAACAACTCCTGGATTTTGTTAAAGTCCACATAAGGCTGCACTAGAGCAGTTTTCATTACCTTACCTTTGTCCTCTTCCACATTTAACACTTTTCCTATTCTTATACCTTTAGGATACAATCCACCAAGTCCTGATGTAAGAATCACATCACCTTGTGCAACATTAGAGTCTGCGGGCAGGTAATACAACTTAGTCAATAAGGTGCTGCCTGTACTCTTGTATCCCTTTAAAATTCCGCTGTTTTCACTGGTGCTTTCCACCATTGCACTTACAGCCAGGTTTTCATTTGACAAGGACTGAACAATTGCCCAGTTTGCACTTACAGAAGTGACTTGTCCGACCAACCCTTCTCCTGTTACAGCAATCATATTTTTTGCAATTCCATCATTTGTTCCCTTGTTAATAATAAACTGATCCATATATCCGCTGCCGCTTTTTCCGATTATGTCACAGCCAATATAACTATAGCTGCTGTTTGAGTCCTTAAAGTTTAGCATAGATCTTAATCTTTCATTTTCAGCTTTTATTGAATCATATTCCACAAGCTTGTTTTCAAGTTCATCATTTCTTTTGGTTAGCTGCTCATTTTCAGATTTTACTGTAGAATAGTTAAAAATAAAACCTAAAGAATATTTTATATTGCTGCCTATATTATAAAAAACCCCTTGAATCGAATTAAAAGAATACCCAATGCCATTTTCAACCAATGAAACATTTTCTCTCTTGATACTTTGTGAAATTAAAATTAAAAATGTAACTGACAGTAAAACAATGGTTACCGTCAGCTTATTCTTGAAGAATTTAATTTTCATTATTATTTTTTCTTTGAAATAACCTTTTCAAGAGTATCAAGTGCCTTACCAGCCCCAAGAGCAACACAATCCAGTGGTGATTCAGCTATATGTACAGGCATATGGGTTTCATTTGTTATGAGGAGGTCAATGCCTTTTAGCAATGCTCCGCCCCCTGCAAGCATTATTCCTTTATCCATAATATCGGAAGCAAGTTCTGGAGGTGTTTTTTCCAAGGTTGATTTTATTGCTTCAATAATAGCAGCTACTGGTTCTTTAAGTGCTTCTCTTACTTCACTTTGTCCTATTTCAATTACTTTTGGAAGTCCTGTTACCAGGTCTCTTCCCCTTATCTGAAGGGTATTTTCCTCACCAGTGTCAAAGGCTGATCCTAACTCAAGCTTAACAGTTTCAGCTGTTCTCTCCCCAATCATAAGATTGTATTCTTTCTTTATATATGAAATGATTGCCTGATCAAGTTCGTCTCCTGCAATTCTTAGGGATTTGCTTGTAACAATACCACCTAATGATATTATAGCAACCTCAGTGGTTCCTCCGCCAATATCAACAATCATGCTTCCTGTAGGTTCATTGACAGGTAGACCTGAACCTATTGCAGCAGCCATTGGCTCTTCCATAAGAAGTACATCTCTTGCTCCAGCTTGTTTAGTAGCTTCATCAATAGCTCTTTTCTCAACTTCAGTTATACCTGAAGGAAAGCATACAACTATCCTTGGGCTTGTAAATGCGCTTTTAGGGCTTATTTTTTCTATGAATTTTTTTAACATTGTCTGTGTAACATCAAAATCTGCAATAACACCATCCTTAAGTGGTCTTATTGCGACTATATTTCCTGGGGTTCTTCCAATCATTTCTTTAGCATCTGCTCCTACTGCAAGAACCTTTTTTGTATCGTTATTTATTGCAACTACAGAAGGCTCCCTCAATACGATGCCCTCTCCTTTTACATATATTAAAGTGTTTGCTGTACCTAAATCGATTCCCATGTCCTTAGACATTCCAAATAATTTCATGTTTTTTCTCCTTTCAATATTACAAAATACCTTTTTCCTTTAAACTAACAAAAACTCCATCTCCAATAATAATATGATCTAAAAGCTCTATACCTACAATGCTTCCGCACTCTTTAAGCCTTTTTGTTATATTAATATCCTCAGCACTTGGAGAGGGATCACCAGAGGGGTGGTTATGACACACAATTATCGAGGCACTTCTTTTTTTAATTGCCTCACAGAAAACCTCTCTTGGATGAACAATAGAGGAATTTAAGCTTCCAGAGGAAATATCCTGAATGGATATTACCACATTTTTTGTATTCAACATAATTACCCTTAGGTGCTCCACCTTTAAATTTCTCATATCTTCAATTACATAATCCGCAGCTTCCATTGGGCATGTAATTTTATATGCAGCTCCATCCCTATAGGATTTGAACCTCTTTGAAATCTCAGAAAGAGCCATAAGCTGTGCAGCTTTAGCCATGCCTATGCCATGAAGAGCAGTAAAATCTTCATAATTCATGGAAAGCAGGCCGTTTAATCCGCCACAGTCCTTAATAAGCTTATTGCACAAATTTACAATATTATCCTTTTTGCTTCCTGTTCTTAGTATTACCGCCAATAGTTCAGCATTTGACAAGACATCCGCCCCATACCTCAGCATTCTTTCTCTTGGTCGTTCATTTTTTGGCAAATCCATAATTTTTATTGTGTTCAATGAGTACAACCCTCGCTTTTATAGATTTACCCCTATCCCCTGTAACATATTTTTAAGTTTGTTTAATGGTAGTCCTACCACATTATAGTAGCATCCATGAATTTCTTCAACAAATACTCCTCCAAAGCCCTGTATACCGTAAGCACCTGCCTTATCCATAGGTTCTCCAGTATTTATGTATCTTTTTATTTCTTCATCTGTAAGCTCGGAAAATTTGACATTTGTCAATACAAAATCCTTTATGGTTTTATTGGTTTCAGTATTTATTATGGTTATTCCCGAGTATACCTGATGGGTTTTTCCGCTTAACATCTTGAGCATCTGGAAAGCATTGTTATAGTCCAAGGGCTTGCCTAATATGGCCCCCTCCAAAGCAACTAAAGTATCGCAGCCTACAATCAGGGAAGGTTCCTTTATATTTTCTGCTACTGCAAAAGCTTTCCCATGTGATAAATCCATGACATACTTCTTACAATTTCCATTAAACATTATGGAATCTTCATCAAAGCAGCTTACAATAACCTCGAATTCCTCTACCAATCTTTTTAAAAGTTCTTGTCTCCGAATTGAACCAGAGGCTAAGACCACATTCACCTTATCACTTCCTAATATCTTCTGTATAGTATTATAGCCACAATTGTACCAATTATAGTCATAATATTGATATTAAAATTAAGACCTAATGTAAAAACAAATACTTTAAGATTTAATATTACCGGTGCAGAAGTACCAATTGAATAGGCAGCTTTTAAAAAATAAAGACTGCTGAAATTGCTCCCAAGAATATCTCCTAAAATGCTCCCGCTTACTGCCCCAAGGACTATTAAAAACCATTTAAAGCCTTGATTTTTTCCTATTCCTTTCACATTAATCCCACCTTAAAATCACATCCTATATAGTTTATCATTTAATAATTACATAAACAAGTAAATATACAATTATTAAAGAAAAATTTAAGAAAGTTAAAAATGAAAAAAAACTTCCTGTAAAAATAAGATTTACTGGAAGTTTTTGCATTATTTGCTTATTTCGGATATGTTTTTGAGAATATTATACAAGAATACGTAATTATCCGGAGCCATATCCCTAGTGACTGTATCCGGCATTTTCTGCACATAATCCTCAAGCTGTTTTATAACCTCTATATTTTTAGAATTACTATCTGGTTTCTTAAGAGCTGTTACCCATGCCTTATAATCCTTAGTCTGGACCCCTTTAACCCCATTTTCAGAAAGCTTGTTTAAAATTTTTATGTTTGCAGTAATAATTTCAGCTATTTCAGTATCACAAAGGTCATTTTTATTTAATTTAAAGACCATTTTAGAATTAGTTTTACTGTTTTTATTCATAGCATCAATTACCAGTTGATAATTTTCCTCTAAATATATACCTGAAAATACCCTGCTTACTTCTCCTTGTTTTACAACAAAGGGTGTTCCATAAGAAGAAAGCGCGCTTTTTTCCTTTTCAACATTCTCATCTTTGGCATACATTCCCCCTTGTATTGCTGTAAAATTCACGTTTTTACTATTGCTTTTAGACCCAGCTGAGCTCCCCGTTAAATCCTTAATATTAATGCTGAATAATAGAGTCCATGATACTGCTCCTAGTATAATTAATGCTGAAATAAATGTAAGAATCGATTTTCCGCTTCTCTTTCCTTTGTTCCTTTTTAAATCAAATCTTGTATACCTCATTATTTATCCCTCCAGTAAAATATTATTATTAATTAATATTTTAGTTATTGGGATTTTATGCAAATAAATTTGCCGGCACAGTGTGCCGGCAATAATTATTTGATATATCGTTTTGCTCCTGCATATCTTGAACTGTAATAGCTTTCACCTAATGAACTTACAGTTATTCTGTGGCTTCCTGAGGATGCATGTATAAACTGTCCTCCGCCTATGTACATGCCAACATGTCCCAAAGTTGTATATGTATTAAAAAAGACTAAATCACCAGGTCTTAAGTTTTCCCTGCTTACAGATGTCCCCGCATAGAACTGGGCTTCAGCTGAATGATCTAGGCCTACGCCGTATCTGCTGTAAACAAAAGCTGTAAATCCTGAGCAGTCAAATGCGTTTGGTCCTGATGCACCCCAAACATATGGTTTACCCATAAATTTGAAAGCATAAGTAACTATGTCGTCTCCTACAGTGCCGCCTCTGCTTAAAGTAGCATTTTTACTGCCATAATTCCCGTTTTCTTGTTGGTCTTTTAGTTGTTCGGATACAGTAATTTCCTTATCCGAAGAGATGTTTACAGTTCGCAGCAAGCTGTTCTGTTCAACGGATTTAACCGCTGCATCTGCCTTAACTTCATTGTCATATGCCGCAATTCCTAATACACAAGCGGCTCCAAAAATCATTGTAAGTATAATGGATTTTAATGTTTTGTAACGCATCTTTTCCCTCTCTTACTCTAGAAGTTGGCTGACAGATAAAATCAGCAATTTAATTATACGGTATTTCGGAGTTTCTTGTCAATATTACCATTTTCCATTATCATCATATCAACGTTTTCGCCATTTATATAATAATAATCCTTAACAACCCTCAAAGCTTTAAAACCAGCCTTTTTCCAAAATTTAATTGCAGATAAATCGTTAACTGCAACCCTTGTAAAAAATAGTTTTATGTCAAATTCTGAATAAAGATAAGCAAAAAAGTTCTTCATTATTAGACAATCTAATTCAGGTTCCTCCACCTCTTGTTCCAAATTAAAAAACCATATCCATGCCTCATTTGGATTTTTAAATTCCACTCGTCCCTTAATTATTCCAATAACTTTATCCTTCTTTGAAATTTTCAAGAAATATTCGCATTCACTTAAACAGCTTTCCAAAAACCTTTCCGTTAGCTGTTCCCTTCTTGATTCTTCATCATATTCACTCCACTTTTGAATAAAAATCAAATCTTTAGACTGAATATTTGTTATTTCTATATCACTAAATTTTATATCTATGTCAAGCATAATCACACCTCACAAAACCTGCTGAATCTATAATATAAATTCTACATATGCTCTATAATTCCTTTTTATTATATAAAAAAATAAGTGCCTTGGAAAAATCCAAGACACTTTTTAAATTATTTTTTAACAGGAATGAACCATTTAAGTATTTGAAAACATATTACAATGATAAGAGCCGCCGCTATAACGCCCAGGTAAACCGCTTTGAACTTAACATACATCCCTAGAAAAACAATATACAAAACCCATAAAATTAATTGCATTTTTGTCTTTGACATTTCCATCACCTCTAAGATAATTTTACCACTTTATCATCAAATTGTTAAGTTAAAATTTTTTACAAGTCTGAATATCCAATACAATATTATAGCTATAAAAACAAAATAGGGGTTTATTGATAAAATATAATATTTCGAAAACTTAAGAGATATGATTATAATCAAAAAAAATATTATAGATAGGCCAAGCCAAAGAGCAAAATAATATTTTTTTCCTTTTTCCCCTGAAAGGTTAAAGCTATTTTTCCCCACAAACATAACAATACCAGTTGCCAAAGAAGTTATAATTATTGAATTAATTATAAAACCTGCGCTGACACCATAATTGGTAATGCTTCCGCTTTTAAGAACCAGTGGAATATACTCAAAAATTACATTGATTGTTAAGAGAATAAAAAAGCAATTTACAATTAATAATGCATTTTCTTTAAAAACTTGGATAGAGAAACTATTTATTTCCACTGATTCTATAATCGAATCACAAAACAACTTATAGTCATTCCCTATAATATCCTTTGCAGACTTACCCTGATACTGACCACTTAAAAACATATCCAGAATATCCGAAATAATCTCTTCAGTTTTGACGGTTTCAGGCATGCTCGTTCTTAGGTAGCACAATATATCTGTATATATTTTATTATTTTCCTCATTTAGGCTTTTGCTTATTTCATAATTTTTCTTAATCATGGCTTTAACATTACTCATTTATTTACCTCTTCCTATATCTGAAAATATTTTATCTATGCTAATACTTAGCTCCTTCCAACTGTTGTAAAATTCCATAAGCTCTTCTTTACCTTTTTGTGATAAAGTATAGTATTTCCTATCAGGCCCATAGGGTGAAGTCTTCTTTTTTGAATCTAACAGACCATTTTTTTCAAGCCTTAAAAGTAGTGGATATATGGTACCCTCACTTACCTCATGAAGTCCGTATATCTTAAGCTTCTCAGTAATCTCATAGCCATATGATTCCTGATCATTTATAACTTTCAAGATACACCCCTCCAATATTCCTTTAAAAAACTGTGATTTATCCTTCATTTTATCACCCTCAAACTATCTTGTATTGCAAGTTACCTTAAGTATATTGTAATACAAGATAGTTTGGATGTAAAGACTCTCTATTCAGAATATTATATCTGAATAGAGAGTTTTCATCATATTATATTAAGTAACTCTGAAAATTTCCCCAAATTATATTCTGCCAAATGGTACTTAGCACCGTCTCCTACCGCAGCGCAATCCATATTTGCAGCGTGAGCTGCTAAAATACCTGCTTTTGCATCCTCAACAACTACGCAAAGTTCAGGTGAAATACCTAAAGCATCTGCTGTCTTTAAATAAACCTCTGGATTTGGTTTTGAACTGGTTATGGAATTACCGTCACAAACTACATTGAAATAGTCTTGATAACCTATTTTTTCTAAAATTAATTTTGCATTTTTACTTGAAGATCCTAATGCTGTCTTAATACCTGAATTTTTTATTTCCTCCAAGGTATCCTTCACTTCTTCATTAACATCTAATGGAGTCATTTTTTCAAGGAGATTCTTGTATATTCCGTTCTTTTTTTCCGAATAAAATATTTTTTCCTCTTTACTAAAACTTTTATCTGAATTTTCAAGAATAATTTCAAGGCTTTCCATGCGCCCTACACCTTTCAGCCTTTCATTAATGCTTTCATCAAAATAAATACCAAGTTCATCTGCTATTACTTTCCAAGCCATAAAGTGATATCGGTCTGTATTGCAGATAACTCCATCAAGATCAAATATTATTGCTTTATATTTGAATGTCATTTATAACCAGCCTCTTTTCAAGAAGATATTCTTTTCCATAAACAATGATTTTTTTCGAGCTTCCTTTTTCAATTTCAAAAACACACTGATTTCTATTAACCGTAACCATAAGTCTGCTATCCTCATATTTTATTAAAAATTTGTACCCTGACCATTCCTCTGGTAGTATTGGAGCAAAGGAAATTCCAGATTCCTTAAGCCTGAAACCACCGAAGCCATATATTATTGTCATATAATCTCCTGCAATATTTGCTATATGGATTCCATCCTTTGTATCTTTACGCTGGTCTGTAAGGTCCATTTTTGCAGAATCCTGAAAGTAAGCAAAGGCCTTTTCCTTCATTCCAAGTCTTGAGGCCATAATGCTGAATATGCACTTTGAAAGGGATGAATCATGGGTAGTAATTTCCTCATAATAATTAAATGAATTTATCATGGTTTCTTCACTCTGACCATCCTCCAAAACAAAGTATGCCATTACCGTATCAGCTTGTTTGCATATTTGATGCCTGTATAAATGCAGGGGATGGTAATGCATAAACAAAGGAAACTTGTCTTTTGGAATGCTCCTCAAATCCCACTTTCTTTTCTTCAGAAAAGAATCATCCTGTGGGTTTATCCTTAGTTTCTCATCATATGGCAGATACATGCTATCAGAAGCTTTTTTAAATTCCTCTATCTCATGCTCCAGGAGTCCAATCTTTTCAACAAGTATGTGAAAACCATCCTCACCCTTAATCATATTATAAATTTTTACTGCCCAATTCATGTGATGCTTGGCCATAATATTAGTATAGTAATTATTATTAACTATACATGAATATTCATCTGGTCCAGTTACATCATTAATATGGAACTTGTCCTCATAATAATTACCAGTTTCTAGCCATATCCTTGCAGTTTCGAAAATAATTTCCGCACCTATGGATTTTATAAATTCAATATCTTTAGTAGCAAGATAATAAGCAATAATTGAATAGGCGATATCTGAATTTATATGATATTGTGCAGAACCTGCAGGAAAATATCCTGAGCATTCCTCCCCCATTATTGTTCTCCAAGGGTAAAGAGCACCCCTCAAGTGACCCATTATCCTTGCATTTTCCCTTGCTTTATCCAGTATTTCATATCTATACTCTATTAGTTTTTTTGAAATTGAAGGGTTTGTTATGGTAAAGAAAGGCAGCACATACATTTCCGTATCCCAAAAATAATGGCCTCCGTAACCGTCACCGCTCAATCCCCTTGGTGAAACATTGCAGTACTGGTCTTTGCCCGCAGCTTGAATAAGCTGATACATTTTATACTTCAGTTCATTATTCAGTTCATTCTGTCCCTCAACTTCCACAAAACAGTTATTCCAATAATTCCTCAGATACTTCTGCTGCTTTTCATATAAATCTTCCATGGTTAATGAAACAGCATTTTCCAGCTTTGAAAGAACCTGTTCCCTGGTATTTTCAAAACGTACACTGTCACAAAATACGCTGTACTTAACAAACCTTATTTTCTCATTTTTCTCTGCCCTTGTTTTTAATACCCATACCGCCCCTTTTTCATCTGCACAATAATCCTGGAGAAATTTTGTGCATAATTCATGTTTAACACAGCTTGAAACCAGAAGTCCTGAATGCTCCGCCCTTGAAGTTACAAGGGAGGCTCCTTTTACAATATTACAGTTAACAGGGCTTATCATTTTTATTTGGTCATTATTCAACCTTGGGTCTGATAAGTCAAAATAATTTACAACATCTCCTGTATGAGCTGACTTTATTACAATATCTCCAGAAAAATTTAATGGCTCTATTTCATAATCTATGGTAAAAAGTGAAAGCTGATAAAAAGATGTCATTCTTGTTATCTTAAGACTCAGCTCCAAGCCTTTAGGTGAACGCCAAATCACTTCTCTAACAGTAATACCCTTATCCATATCTAGTGTTAGTTTGCTGCCAAGCAAGGTGCCTTCATACATGCTGAATTCTTCACCCTCTGCAAAGAGTCTTATGCTTTGAGTGTCTGCCACATTAAGCATTATCTGCTTCCTCTTTGCCAAACCATACAGCCCTTCAGGTTGTTTCATTTCCATAAAATCGTAAAAACCGTTTATATACTGGCTTCTAGTATATTTATAGTCCTTTGGGTATCCTTCTTCAAAATCATACCTAATGCCAATATAGCCATTTGCATTATGAAATATTGCTTCATTAAGCAATATATTATAGTTATCCAGTGACGGATTTTCAATTTCATAAACAGCATGCACTCTTTCCATTATTTTTCCTCCCCGCTGCTTATATCTGCAAATTTCTTTAAAAGCATTCTCATGGATTTCCAGGATTCCAATCTATACCTTGCACATGTGTTACCATATCCAACTTTTATTGAATATGCTCCTTCAGGCAGGGATGAAAACAAATCTTCATCAGTTGTATCATCTCCAGCTCCAAGTATGAAATCAAAATCCTGCTTGTTTATAATCATTGATGCTAAAAAGCCCTTATTAAACCTGCTGTCCTTAATTTCAATTACCTTATTCCCCTCCTGTACAATTAGAGTTGAGGATTCTGTCATTGAAACCAGGGTATCCTTAACCTCCCTTAGCTTTACATCCACCATATCCGGATCGCACTGTCTGTAATGAAGAGCCAGTGAATAGTCCTTTTCTTCAATAAAGGATCTTGGCATACGATCTGTATAAAGTTCAAGCACAGGCCTTATGGAATCTTTCCATTTATTATCAAGATTCATAGTTATTGCCCACTCCTCCTGATCAGGATAGTGAAACCACAACCCATGAGATGCTGAAATATATAAATTTTTTATTTCCCCCAGCCAATCATTAAGAATCCCTCGATCTCTTCCCGAAGTAATACAAACTAAATTTTTAGGATCCTCAGCTAACTTTTTTAATAGTTCTTTTAGTTCATTATCCGGGGTTGCAAGCTCAGGTCTTGCGGTAAAACCTACCAGAGTACCATCGTAATCCAGAAACAACACTCTCCTTTTGGAATTTTTATATGCACTTTCAAGATTACAATGATCCCTATTTATATTAACCTGAAAAATGGTATTAGCCTGACCTGCTGCAGTTTTCTTTAGAGCATTTATAAATTCATCAGCCCAGAAATATACATTATATCGCATTATTCGCCTGTTCATTATCTTATTTCTTGCTATCTTTTCTTCCCTTGGCATGTCAAGTGCCTGTTTCAAACCATATGCAATGGCATTAAAATCATTCGCATTTACTATGACGGCTTCTGCAAGTTCACTGGCTGCCCCTGCAGTTTCACTAATAACAAGCATTCCTTCAAAATCCGTCCTTGCAGCTATATATTCTTTTGCTATAAGGTTCATGCCATCCCTTAAGGGAGTTACCAGCAGTACATCAGAATGCCTATAAAAGGCGATCATATTTTTCTGTGATAATGTGCGATAATAAAACCAAACCGGCATCCAGTTTATAGTACCGTACTTTCCATTTATTTCACTAACTAGTTCCTTAATCTTGCTTAATAATTCGTCGTAGGAGTCTATAACCTCTCTTGATGGAGCCACTATTAAATTAAGCCTTACCTTCCCAAGATACTCAGGATACGTGGATAAAAATCTGCTAAAAGCCTTTATACGTTCCGGTATTCCCTTTGTATAATCAAGGCGGTCAACAGATAAAATCATTTTGGTGCCACTTTCATTTTCAATGCTCCTTATAACTTCCGGAGAATTTTTATCATGCTTACTATCTGAAAAATGGAAATAATCAATACCCATTGGGAAAGCATCGACTCTAACAAATCTATCCTTATAATTAATTTTGTTAAAATTATCTTCAAGTCCAAGAAGCCTCCTGGTACTGCTCAAAAAGTGGCGTACGTAGTCGTAGGTGTGAAACCCTATAAGATCTGCTCCAAGAAGTCCGTATAATATTTCTTCTCTCCATATAAGGAGTCTGAAAGTTTCAATAGAAGGGAAGGGTATATGAAGGAAAAATCCAACCTGAGTATTTGGATATTTTTCTTTTATCATCCTTGGCAGCAGCATAAGCTGATAATCATGTACCCATACAATGTCCCCATCTTGAATATATTTCTCCACACCTTTGAAAAACTTTTCATTAACCCTTTTGTATGCATCCCAATTTTCAAAGTTGTATTCTGTTTTACTTGCAAAATAGTGAAATAAAGGCCATATTGTTTTATTGCTGAAACCAAGGTAATATTGATCTATTTCATCCTCTGATAAAAAAACAGGAATGCATTTATAATGTTGTTTAAGTACATCTTCAATGTTTTCCTGCTCCTGACTATTTATTTCTTCGTTTGTTATACCAGGCCATCCAACCCATAAACTATCTGCTTTTTTGTGATAGCTTTTAAGACCTGTGGATAGTCCCCCTATGCTTTCCTTGTATTCAATACCTGCTTCTCCATTATTAACAGTTATAGGCAATCTGTTTGAAATTATTATAATTTTACCCAGTATAATCACCCCATCCTTCCAAGCATTGCGGCCCCAATAATACCTGCATCATTCACCAGGCTTGCAGCTCTTATAGTTATTTTAGGCAGTTCATCTCCACCGTATATACCCTTTTGAATTAATTTCCTTAGAGGCTGCATTAGGTTTTCCCCCTGTGTACTTATGCCTCCTCCAATTACGACAACTTCAGGTCGTAATATATTTATTAAATTAACTGTTCCTTCTGCAAGATATTTAATATAATTATCGATAACCATAATCCCAGCCTTGTCATCTGCTGCAGCTGCATCAAATGCTGTTTTACCATCAATTAGGTTCAAGTCCCTTTTAACCAAATTATTTATAATTGAATCTGGATATTTAATTGCTGCTTTTTTTGTATCATTTATTAATGCAGTAGCTGAAGCATAAGCCTCAAAACATCCTTTTCTTCCACAAGTACACTGTTTACCATCAACCTCAATCACCATATGTCCAGCTTCACCAGCTGCACTGCTAAAGCCCCTGAATATTTTTCCGTTTAATATTATTCCGCAGCCAATTCCGGTGCCTAATGTTAATGTTATTGAATTCATAAATTCACTGGCACTTCCGATGACACTCTCAGCAATGGCAGCACAATTTGCATCATTATCCACAAACACAGGCAGCCTTATGTATTTTTGAATTTCATCCTTTATATGAACATTGGTCAAGTTAATGCTGTTACAGTAAATCACTTTACCTTCTTCAATATTTACAGTACCTGGTGTTCCTATGCCAATATATTCAACATCCTGAATTTTGGTTCCACCTTTATTAATTACATCTAAAACAAGCTCTCCAATATCCTTTATTATATCTGAATAATTTCTTTCTCTTAAGGTTGCTATACTATCTTTATGTAGTATATAACCATCTTTTGTAATGAGACCTGCTGCTATTTTTGTACCTCCAATATCAACCCCAACATAATACATAGCAATCCTCCCATAATATATACTAATACCCATAATTATACATGTTATTTAGTCTTATGTACATTCAAAAACCAAAAATTAAACAAGCTAAAGAAAAGAGCATAACTTAACAAAAACTTTGTTAAGTTATGCTCTTTTTTGTAGATATTTAATAAATTAAACTAATTGGTATCTTGTATTGAATTCATATACTTTCCATTCTTAACATATATACCTTCATAAACAAAATTTGCATCCAACTTATTATCCTTTAATTTAAGCAGGGTATTCATTGCTGAAGCAAATGTTCTTCTTCCGTATTGAGAAGTATTTGTATATTGATTATTGCTGAATGTAATATCACCTCTTCCATATGTGTTATCAATAGACTCCCAACTTTTTATAGCAGCTTGGGTTTCGAAAACCACCAGCAAATCGTCACCAGTTATATCTCCCCTTGACTCTTTAATTATGTTGCTGTTAAAGGTTACATTTGAAAAAGTGCCTCCAGCCACATCTAAATATACAATTCTTCCAACCCTGCCTGTTATATTGATATTATTATCTGCATACTTTATATTTTGAAAGGTACTGCACCCATCATCAACAGAAAACATACTAATGAGTTTGTCACATTTAATATCATTAAATCCCGGCTCATAATTAATTATATTATTATGTATGTTAAAATTGGAAAATTTCCCATTATACCCCCAGGTAGCAATACATTCGTCACGACTGCTTTTAACAATTGTATTATTATAAATATCAACATTATCACCTTGGCTGCCATTATTGTTCATAAACCATAAACATCCACCTGAATTTGCATTCCCACTGCTATTTTCAATATAGCAATCATGCATTGTTACATTACTAAAACCCTCTCTAAACCAAACTGGAGTTATTGCAGTTTCTACCCCATTGTTTTTAACGACAAAACTGCTGTTGGTAATGGAGGCACTTGCTACATTTTTCATTTTTAAAATTATACCCTCTGCAGCATCATTATAAATTGGATATTTATAGCTTCTGTATTCAACATAGATTCCATCCATTGCAACATTTCCTTCTGGAACATTAGAAACTATAAAATCATCACCATCTTTGTTAAAGCTGTCATCTACAATGAATTTTGTATTGCCTGAAGTTCCAGCTAAAGTCACTTTATCCTGGAGTCGGATTGGCTTATCCAATATGTATTCCCCATCAGGAATAACTATAGTTGCATTGGTGCCCTTATACTTTAACAATGCATTGTTTATAATATCTGCAACCGAAACATTGTTACCATTGAACTGAATGAAGCTTTTGTTATAATAATTCCTGTTTGTGTTGGAATCATAGAATACTTGTCTTCCGCTAGGAAGGTTGCATAAATTTACAATTGTACCACCTGAATTAATTTCACTATCAGCTCTAGCACTAAAGGTGAACAATGAGCTGCCAAACAATATTAGTAAAATTACTATAGCAATTACTGGTTTGTTTTGATTTTTTAGTTTCATATTAAATCTCCTCGATATATTTATAATACTCTAAGAAGTTATTTTGATAAATATACCTCTATCTTTTCCAATAGTCAACAATTTTATTATGTGAATTATTGTATGATTATATAAATCCAATAAATTCTATATATTCTTAAATTTGCGGATCAGTATAAACTTCATATACCATCCTGTTTACGGCTGCACCTAAGAATGAAAAAATTAATATATCAATTATTATGCCTAAAGTTCCAATTTTAACCACTATAAATGCAAAAAAACTAAGGAAAGAAAAAATAATCCCCACAACTAATGCCATTCTTACTGTTATACCAAGGTGGTTGAATAAAAATGATATTCCCAGCTTGAAGTTTTGGATTACGCCAACATTGTCTGCCACAAAGGAATATGGAACATAGAAAAATATCACAAAAGCAAAATATATAAACATGTAATCTCTGTTTATTAAGATTAGGCATATTGAAATAGTAGTTATTAAGTTCATAATAAAAAATTTATGCCACCTTTTGTTCCCATCAATAAAAAATTTCCTTAAACCTGACTTTTCCAATGAATTTAAACTGATTGTCCCCATGTAACCGCTTACTAAAAAGCTTGATATCAATATTATTGATAATAGTAATGATATATTATACAGGTTTAACCTTGTGAATATTCCTGAAAAAACATTTGCATCATTTTTTATTAGAACAGATGGAAAATCTTGAAGAAGATAATTAATACTTGGAGGGGTTCCTGTAACTCCAATTTTAAAACTGATTATTTGCTCTGCAGGTATATAAACCTTATGAAACATTCTCTCCCAAATAAGGAGGTTGGCAATATCCATTAAAGCAGGAATTAAAATTACCCATAACATTTTATTTTTTATAAATCTGCAGCATTCCTTAAATTTTTCTGTAATACTCATAATTAACCACCTTTTAAATAGTAGAAATATGTAATATAATTACATTGTACCATAATTTGGAGGTTTTTTATGAAAAAATATTTAATGTTCATATTTACAATAATAATGGCATTTATTACTTGCTATGCTTTCATATATGAAAACAGCTTTAAGGTACAGCAATTTAAGCAACCCTCAATTTCAATTGATTCAAAAAAGTATGGAAATATAAAGAAAATTGTACTGCTTCCCAGTGCTATGTCCTTTGATAATGCTCTGCTTGTACTTTCCTCCAAAAACACATCCCAAGGTGAAATATCTTCCTTGTACCGTGTTAATTGGGACAGTGGAGAATATAATTTACTTTCTGAATTTCCATCACATAAAAATTTAAATAATGAAATAGTATTTGAAAGTCCCTTTAATTCCAATAAAATAATTACTGCCTATAATAAAGGAATAATGAAGATAAGTTATAACTCACAGGATCCTTCCTACATAAATGCAGAACAAATTGAAATAGAAGGATTCGATACTGCCACAAGCATGGACTGCAAAGGCAGCCTTAAATACACAAGGGAAAATGACAATCTTCTCTATTCTCAAAAAATATATAATTCTGGATTTAGCATGCAGCCAGAGAATAATAATGAACAGAGTTTTTTTGTAAAACCAATTTCAATAGTTAACATTAATGGCTTTAGAAATATAATATCCTATTTGTCACCTGATAAAGGTGAGGCAAATCTATATACAATAAATAGTGGTTCCCCTTTAAACAATTTTGGGCTTCCTGTGGTGAAGAATGTGGTAAGTGCCCATGGCATGAATGATACCCAAGGGTTTGCCGGATTTAACTTTAAAAATGATATATCTGGAAGGAATAACTTAAATTTGTTTATGGTTAGATATGGAACAAATATTAATAGTGGTTACACCTGCTGCGACTTAGACACCCTGCCTAATAATACAGATATTTTTGGTGCTGTTCCTGCCATAGATTCAATTGGCTATAATAATGACTATTCATTTGCTTATACAAGCTTTGATGCTAACCATAAAGGGGTTCTTAAATTATGCAGCACAAATGAAAAGCCTAAGGTTATTGTTCAGAATGAAAATATTTTTGGACCAGTAAGCATTTCTGAGGTAAATAAGCCGGATAGCCATTCAACTTATGTTCTATTTTTCACAAATGAAAATAACAGCACAAGGGTGAAGCTTTGCAATGAAAAAGGGGGAAATGTAAAAGACATTACAGATATTTTCAATTAAAGAGGTGAGTTAGATTACTGAAAAATTGGGAATTAGAACGATATTAATTAATATTATTGTAGTTACGTTGACAATTTTAATATTAGGACTATGCGTAAATTTGAAATATGCAATTGGAGCATACATCATTCATGAAGATACAAAAAATTGTAAAGAAAGTGCAATTATCGCTATTGGATGGCCACTATCTTGATAATGGACAATTGTACTATGTTGTGCATTAAAAGTTAAATATGATTAGACAAGGAGATGATAATATATGAAATATAAATGTTCTATTATAAACACTATAAATATACTTAGTATTATTTCTTTCATAATACCGTTACTTATTTTTATTCTCATACTAAATTGGTTCTTTGGAATAACTCCATATCAAAGATTAGAAGGGATGCCTTTAATGTTGACACCTTTAATCTGTCCAATCGGAATTTTATTTGGAGTTTTGTCAATAAAAATTACTCCTAATAAACTTGGAAAATGGAGTATTATTTTCAACGGAATATTAATATTGCTTCCATTTTTATATTGGACTTTAGGAACTATATTTTTAGGTCCTTGACATTTAAATGGTAAAATATTTAATAAAGAATAAAACTTATAGTAAGTACAATACTACTATCATTATTAAAATAGTTTAAATAAAAAGAGTAAGTTTTAACTTACTCTTTAATTTGCCTATGTAGTTCCAAAATACCGCTACTCTTTCATTGACACCTATCGTCTGATAGGTGGGTATCCTCACTGACTGTTCTATCGCCTTAATGCCGTAAAGGTCTCACAGAAGGTACATATTGTAGTCATGATTTTGGGTTCCCTTACTTGAAATGTAGGTTCAAGATAAGAGCTCTACGAGTATTTCAGAAAATATTCAATTAATGGTGCGAGAGACGGGACT
>JBLNDT010000081.1:0-3125 GCA_050261915.1 Solirubrobacterales bacterium | reverse complement strand
CCAATTTATAGTATCTAATGATATGATATATTATACAAATCCCAAAAACAAAAGAAGCATTTACAGTGTGACAATAGATGGTAAAAATACAATGAAAATAAATAATGATGATTCTTGGGATCTAAATATTGAAGGTGACTGGCTTTATTACACGGTGAATGGTGATTTATACAAGATAAAAACAGACGGTACAGGGAGAACTAAAATATGTGATGATGATGTTAATTTTTTAAATGTGTATAACGGATGGATTTATTACACAAATCATAATGAAAAAAATTCATTATATAAGATAAAAACAGATGGAACTGGAAGAATAAAACTTAACAGTTCAAATACATGGGACATTGATATCCTTAATGATTGGATTTATTACATTGACTATGATGAAGGTTCCTTGTACAGGATAAAAACCGATGGAACTAATAAAAGCAAATTTGGAGATTAAAAACATAACTACAGCCAACAGAAGTTGTCAATACTGATGGTATTCAGGTTGAGTGCTTTTAGTCTGCACAGCTGTTATTTCCTAACTCTTACAACTTCCCCCTTATTAATCTGCTGCATGGTTTTGGTTGAAATCCTTGTTAATGAATATGGTGATCCGCCACCGGTATAAACAACCTCAGCTTCCATAACTTTGGGATCTATTAAGAAGGTTGCCACAAAGCCAAAACCAGGCACTCCACCGCATATGTATCCGGTTTTTTTAAGTATTTCCTCTGGTGTAGCAAGCCTTGGAGGCTCGATATTAAGCAGCTTTCCTATCCTGGAAGTGCTTGCTCTGTTTTCACCTTTTACAATTGCAACAATAAGTTCTCCATGACTATTTATCATACAGATGCTTTTTATAAAATCCTCTGGAGATACATTGGCAGCAGCGGCGGCCTCCTCAACTGAATGGCAGGTATCTTCAAAAATCATCTGCTTGGCATCAATGTGATTATCCAGCAGGTATTTCTTTAATTTCTCCTCATACTCATTCATTTCAAATCCTCCTAAAAAATGTGGTTATTTCTAAAATCCTAGGTTTTCGCCAATCAAAACAACCTTGATTTTATTTGCAGGTCTGCTTATTCTTGTTGTTACCAAATATGCACAACAGCAATCGGCACTTATGCAATCTGAACAGCTGCCAGTTACAGCACATGGTGTTTTAATTCCGCTAAAGCGCTGTGTGTTTATAGGGGAAGCTATTGTCCTGGTTCTCTGTACAGCATCCTCCAGAGTTTTTACAACTTTATTCATACCAGCAACAACAATTACACTTTTTGGTCCATAAATCATTGCAGCTACACGATTTCCATTGCCATCTATGTTAACAAGCTGCCCGTCTTCACTCATCCCATTGCAACTCATTAGGAAGGTATCGCATAGAAGAGCCTTTCTCATAAGCTCGTTTCGTTCCTCAGGAGTTTTTGCAGTGTCTCTATCTATAACTTCATTTCCCATATCCTTAACTAAGGCTTTTATCCCTAATTGGTCAATGGTTTCAGAGCCGCCCCATGATACTACATGATTTTCAGGAATCAATTCTAATACTTTCTTTATTGCATCTTCCTTTGTTTCACAGTAATATGCCTGAAAATGACGCTTTTTTAATGATTCTACTACTTGAATCCCCAACTTATCATTACGTTGTTCTGTTGCAGATTGTCTTGACATTAAAACTCCCCCTTTTATATATCTTTTTTAATTTTGATCAGATTTTACTCAAAAAACTCAATGCGGTTTTTTCCATTCTGTTTAGCCTTGTATAAAGCTATGTCTGCATTTTCATAGAATTTTTTAAAATCAATTCCGTCACATACATATGCAATTCCTACACTCACTGAAAAAATTGGAATTGTTTTGTTTTCATCAATTACTTTATGTAAATTTTCATTAAAGAGTTCTATTTTTTGTTTGATTATTTCATTTTGGTGCTCAACATTTACCATCAGTACCATAAACTCATCTCCGCCAAGTCTTCCAACCAAATCAATGCTGCGAAAACTAGCTTTTAGAACAGATGAAAATACCTTAAGCACTTCATCTCCAACACTATGACCAAAACTGTCATTAATATGTTTAAAATCATCAATATCTATAATTATTAATACATCAGCCTGAGCTGAATCAAGATTTAGTTCCACTTGTTTTTGAAAGGAACTGCGATTTAACAAACCTGTTAGCTGGTCTATTTCAGATAGTTTTTTATACTCTTCCATATATTTGACTTTTTCTTTCATACTTTGCTCAGATTGCATCAATTCGCATTTTTGCACAATGTTGCTCCATGTGTAATACATACTGTACAATACCAAGGCCAAAATAATATAAACCGCAACTATTTGAAATTGCGAATAGATATTCAGCTTGTAATACATGGTTGGATATATACTTAATGAAAGAATATGTATGGAAAAAGCAAATACCAAAATCAAATATATGTACCAATTAAACTCACTAAGCTTTACTAAATATTGAAAAGGCTTTCGTATATATTTTACTTCAATAAATATAATCAACGAAAAAGCAGCTAAACGCATTAACAAATAAACCCAGCTGGATTCGAATTTGAAGTATATTATAATCATTGTACATGCCATGCTTATGCCATTATAAAATAGAAATTGAGTTAAAAAATTAAATAATATAACTCGTAATTTATCTGCAGAATTAAAAAATACCAATGGTCCAATGGATAAAAAAATAATTGGTACGAAAATTTTTTGAAGGGTAGTTCCACCAAAATGAATATATAGAGCTGTAGTAATACCGCAAAGTGCTATTGATATAATAAAAGTGAGGATTATTCTGAATTTCACGTTCTTGTGTAAAGAGGCAAGGGCCATATTCATCCCTAAAAGTGCAAATGTTGTTTCAATACATCGTAGGAAAAATGATACTTCTATAGTTCTCACCACTTTCTTAAGCATAAATAAAACTTAATGCTATTATACACCTAGGGGATACAAGTAAGCTATCACCAAAACGGATGTCCATTAAATATTTATGGTTTCCAAAAACTTTGTCTGCTTCATTACTCTTTCCTTAATTAGATTTAAAAATTTTTCTGGGGCAAGTACCTTAATAACAGGGCCAAAGGATAGTATTCGGATTAATAATTCTGTTTCATCCTG
>JBLNDT010000080.1:0-2541 GCA_050261915.1 Solirubrobacterales bacterium | reverse complement strand
TAAGCCTTACCTGTAGAATTGAAGGCCAGGAATACATGGATGATTTTGGACAAGCTCTCCCTTATAAAAGATTCTATGATTATATGAGAAATGGATTTATACCAAAAACTTCACAGCCAAGTGTTAATGCTTATTATGATGTTTTCAGCAAATACGCAAAGGAAGGATTTGATGTATTATACATTTGTACATCCTCAGGTTTAAGCGGGGCATATAACAGTGCATATATAGCAAAGAAAATGCTCCAAGATGAATATCCTGATACTGAAGTATATATATTTGACGCACTTACTGCATGTCTTGGGCAAGGCCTTATGACTATGAAGGCTTTGGAACTTAAGGAAAAAGGTGAGTCTATGGAGAATATTGTTGATTATCTTGAAACCAATGTTCAGCAATATAATACCTTTATGATTGTTAATGATTTAAATCATCTAAAAAGGGGAGGAAGAATTTCTGCAGCTGCAGCAGCCATTGGCAAGGTGCTGAGCATAAATCCTGTACTATCAATTAGCGAATCTGGTTCAGTACTATTAATATCTAAAATTAGAGGAAGAAAAAAGGCAATTAATAAGCTGGCTGAAATTATGTTTGAAAGAATAGAAACACCAGAGCAGCAGACCATAGCAATAAGCCATGGTGACTGCCTTGAAGAGGCAATGGAGTTAAAGCGTATAATACTTGACAAATTAAATGTTAAGTCGGTATATATGAATTATATAGGACCAGTAGTTGGAACCTATGGAGGGCCAGGTGCCATGGCAGTTTTTTTTATGGGAAAAGACAGGAAAGAAGTTGTATCTGAAAGCTAGCTGAAAATGGAGGGTAATATGAAAAATAAAAAAATCAAGCTGCCTTTATTGTTTATGGCATTTGGAATTGTGGTTATTTTTACTTTGTCATACTATTCTATAAAAAAACAATTGAACATAGAAAACACTTTGAAAAATATTTCAATGCAAAACAAAGACAGCTCAAATGATGATGCAAAGCTATTTTATACAAAACCTGAAGTTAAACCTAAAAATACTTCCATAAAAGTATATAAAAGCAAGAGAATACTTGAGCTATACGGAGATAACAATATTATCGGTAGATTTAAAATAGGTCTTGGCAGAAGCCCTGAAGGTAACAAGGAGAAGGAAGGGGACAGTAAGACACCTGAAGGGAAATATTATATTTGCACCTTGAATAACCAGACAAAGTATTACTTTTTTATGGGATTGAGTTATCCTAATGAAGAGGATGCAAAAAGGGGCCTTGAAAGCGGCCTGATTAATGAAAATACTTATAAAAGTATAGTATCAGCTATTAATAATAAGCAGCAGCCTCCCTGGAATACGGAGCTTGGTGGAGCCATAGGCATACATGGCGGGGGAACTACCTATGATTGGACTTACGGTTGTATTGCAATGGAAAATACAGATCTTGAAATATTAAAGCAATATGCAGCAGTGAATACTCCTGTGGAAATAGAAAAGTGATGAAAGCTTAGCTTTCATCACTTTTTTTAATCATCTTCATTTATAAGACCTTCTCTGTAAGCAATAAGGAGCATTTTAAGGGTTTCTATCTGTCTTTTAAGTTCAGTTCCTATGTCAGTGTCCGCTACTCTTTTTCTAGAAGCGGAGCTTTCTAGTATTACTGTAGACGAAAGAATGTCTTTTTCCTCTTCAATGGCTTTTTTTATGCATTCGAAGGGCTCGTGGGATGTAAGGAGCAATCCGTATGAATTATATATTAATGTATACCCGGCAATTCCAGTTTCAGGCTGATATGCCCTGCAGAAGCCTCCATCTATTACAAGAAGTTTTCCGTTTGCCTTTATAGGGCTTTCACCCTCTTTGGTTTTAACAGGTATATGACCGTTAATTATATGAGAACATTCAGGATCAAGGCCGAATTCAGTTAAAATATTATTTGAAATTTCCTCACTGTCCCTATACTTATAGTAGTAATTTTTTTCTTCAAAATGTGTTTTTTTATCATTAATAAAATACCTTTCAAAAGTAGTCATTCTAAACTTACCAAATAAAGGTGAGCACGCACCGCACCAAAGGTACCACATCATATCCAGTCCAGCTTGTTTATTTTTAGTACCATCATGTAGATAAAATGCATCTCTTGAATATCGGTTAAATTTGTCCATAAGATCTTTACCAGAATATTCAACTCCATCGATTGTAAATTTTTTAAATGAACCATCCTCGTTTAAAGGAATACAGCCGTGGAACAGGAGATTTGAATTGTAAATTGTATACATGCTTCCGCTGCTGTAAAAAAACTTAATGTGTTTTTGAAGTTTATCACTTTTAACAAATGAATATTTAAGCTTTTGAATAAGCTCTTGTTCACGAGGTGTAAGTTCATAAGGATTACTTGGGTCAATTGTCGGGAAGTTGGTATCATTTAATTTGTAGGTTGTACCATTTAAATCAATTGTATAGTTTTCATAATTGATTTTCTCCAGCAAAAGCTGATTATCCATCTCAAATTCAGGATTATTTTTTATTATATGACCTTCAAGCTTAAATTGAATCA
>JBLNDT010000079.1:0-5943 GCA_050261915.1 Solirubrobacterales bacterium | reverse complement strand
TTCATCCCTCTGACTGTAAAAGCTCTTTCCAAGTATGAGGTTGAAATACGAGGCTGCCAGGAAACTCTCGAAATAATAAAAAATAGTGGTATTATTTACGAAAAAATTTCCCCTGCATCTATTTCTGATTTCGAAATGGAATTTCTCGATTTAATACTCGCTGTTAAAATTGTTGACTCAATTGATGAGGCAATTAATCATATATACAAATACAGCACTGGGCATTCAGAAGTAATTGTAACAAACAATTATTCAAATTCTCAAAGGTTCTTGAAAGAAATTGATTCCGCTGCAGTATATGTTAATGCCTCCAGCAGGTTCACAGACGGATTTGAATTTGGTTTTGGCGGTGAAATAGGAATTAGCACCCAAAAGCTCCATGCTCGTGGGCCAATGGGTCTTAATGAACTTACAAGCACAAAATATGTAATATACGGTTCCGGTCAAATAAGAAAATAAAAAATGGAGATTAAGTTAATCTTAATCTCCATTTTGATTTTATTTGAAGTATTTAACTCCTGCTTCAAATATTTTCTGATCTTTATTTCCTGATATATTCTTAAGTATATTATCACCAATTCTTTCTGAGTGTGCCATTTTTCCAAATACTCTTCCATCAGGGCTGGTTATACCTTCTACTGAATAATCAGATCCATTTAAGTTGTAAAGTGAGTCATATGTTGCTTTACCATTTAAATCAACATATTGAGTTGCAATTTGTCCCTTATCAATTAATTCCTTCATCAAGGCTTCGTTAATAACAAATCTGCCTTCACCATGTGAAACTGGGACGCTGTGCATATCACCAAGCTCTACATTGTTAAGCCATGGAGATAATTTAGACACTACCTTAGTAGTTACTACATGTGATATATGTCTTCCAATTTTATTATAAGTTAAAGTTGGACAATCTACATCAATATCTCTAATTTCACCGTAAGGTACAAGTCCTAACTTGATTAAAGCCTGGAAACCATTGCAAACTCCCAGCATTAAACCATCACGATTGTTTAGAAGCTCCATTACAGCATCCTTTATTTTAGGATTTCTAAACACTGCTGCAATAAATTTACCGGATCCATCAGGTTCATCCCCTGCACTAAATCCTCCAGGTATCATTACAATCTGAGATTCCTTAATAAGTCTGGTCATTTCATCAACAGATTCATTTATGTTTTTAGCTGTAAGATTGTTGAATACGAAAGTATCAACCTCAGCCCCAGCTTTTTTGAAAGCTCTTGCAGAATCATACTCACAGTTAGTACCAGGGAATACAGGAATAACAACTTTAGGTTTAGCAACTTTTATTACTGGAGTTTTTAAACTTGTTCCCAAATAACATATTTCTTCCTTAAGCTCTTTTTTATACTCCTTTTTGGATGGGAAAATATTTTCCAAGGTTTCTTCCCAAACAGGCAGAATACTGTCTATTTTAATTTCAATTTCATTTACATCTATTGATGGTTTATCTTGTGTTAAACCAATTACTTTATAGTTTATATCTTTAAGTTCTTCTTCAGCACCTTTTAGTTCTATTATTATTGAACCATAGTTAGGAAGGAATAAACTGTTCTTTTCAACAAATTTGCTGAATTTAACACCAATTTTATTTCCAAAGCACATTTTGCTTAGAGCTTCACATATTCCGCCTCTCTTTATGGACATGGCTGAAATAACAGCTCCTGTTTTTATGAGTTCATTCACTTTAGTATAACTTCTCTTAATAGATTCAAAATCAGGTACTCCGTATTCATCCTTAACTGCATTTATCAATATTACTTTATTGCCAGCTTCTTTAAATTCAGGTGAAATTACGTTGTTTACATTAACAGTATCCACAGCAAAAGCTACTAATGTAGGAGGAACGCTTATATCTTTAAAGGTTCCTGACATACTGTCTTTCCCCCCTATTGCTGCAATGCCAAACTGCTGCTGTGCATAAAGCCCTCCAAGCAATGCTGCAAAAGGTTTTCCCCATTTTTCTTTATCTGTTCCAAGCTTTTCAAAATATTCCTGGAAGGAAAGTCTAACTTTGCTGTAATCCCCGCCGCAGGCAGTTATTTTTGCTACTGCTTCAAGTACAGAATACATCGCACCGTGGAATGGACTCCATTTTGATATATCTGGATTAAATCCGTAAGTCATCAAAGTTCCTGTTGTAGTTTCTCCGTTAAGAACAGGAAGTTTTGCTGCCATACCTTCTGTTGGTGTACTTTGATACTTGCCCCCAAAAGGCATTAACACGGTTCCAGCCCCTACTGTGCTGTCAAATCTCTCTGACAATCCCTTTTGACTGCATATATTTAAATCTTTTAGTGTTTCTTTCCATTGATCTTCTAGGTTTAAATTTGTATCTTCCTTTTTGAAGAAATAATCTTCATACTTTGGAGCTTTTACAAAAACATCTGTATTTTGTCTAATTCCATTAGTATTTAGGAAGTCCCTGCTTAAATCAACAATAGTCTTGCCTCTCCAGTTCATTTTTAGTCTGTTTTCAGCAACAACTTCAGCTACTACAGCCGCTTCAAGATTTTCTTTTTCAGCAAATTTAATGAATTTATCAGCATCATCTTTTGAAACTAAAACAGCCATACGTTCCTGTGATTCTGAAATGGCAAGTTCTGTTCCATCTAACCCTTCATATTTCTTATTCACCTTGTCAAGATCAATATTAAGTCCATCAGTTAATTCACCAATAGCTACAGAAACACCGCCAGCACCAAAATCGTTGCATTTTTTAATTAAAGTACTTACCTTTGGATCTCTGAAAAGCCTTTGAATTTTTCTTTCAGTTGGAGCATTACCCTTTTGAACTTCTGAACCGCATGTTAATATTGAAGTTTCAGTATGTTTTTTTGATGAACCTGTAGCACCGCCACAGCCATCTCTTCCAGTTCTTCCACCTACTAGAATAACAACATCTGTAGGAACAGGTTTAAGTCTTACCACATTTTTCTTTGGAGCAGCTCCAATAACTGCACCAACTTCCATCCTCTTTGCTATATAACCATTGTCATATATTTCAGCAACCTGACCTGTTGCAAGTCCTATCTGATTACCGTAGGAGCTATACCCATGGGCTGCACTTTGAGTTATTTTCTTTTGAGGAAGTTTTCCCTTTAAGGTGTCTTCAATTCTAACTCTAGGGTCTCCGCTTCCAGTTACCCTCATAGCCTGGTAAACATATGATCTTCCTGAAAGAGGGTCTCTTATAGCTCCACCTAGGCATGTAGCTGCTCCTCCGAAAGGTTCAATTTCAGTAGGATGGTTGTGAGTTTCGTTCTTAAACATTACAAGCCATTCTTCGTTTTTACCGTCAATTTCAGCATTAACAACTATACTGCATGCATTAATTTCATCAGATTCATCTAGATCGTTAAGCATGCCCTTCTTCTTAAGCTCTTTCATGCCAATAACAGCTATATCCATAAGGCACATAGCTCTGTCTTTGTTACCATAAACAAATTCTCTGCTCTTTATATACTCATTAAATGCATTTTTTATTGGAACTGAATAGTGTGAATCTTCAATTTCAACGTTGTTTATCTGGGTCATAAATGTTGTATGTCTGCAGTGATCTGACCAATAAGTATCAATAACTTTTATTTCGGTTATTGAAGGATTTCTTCTCTCTTTGTTGAAATATTCCTGACAAAATGCTAAATCTTCAAGACTCATAGCAAGACCATTTTCTTCAAGGAAATTATTTAATTCTTCCCTGGTCATTTCATTAAAGCCTTCTAATATCATTACATCTTCGGGAATTTCCACTTCCATTTCAAGAGAATTAGGTTTTTCAATGGATGCCTCTCTTGAATCCACTGGATTTATACAATAATCCTTTATCTTATCAAGTTCACCTTCAGTTATATCTCCCTGTACTATATATACCTTTGAAGATAAAATGTTCGGCTTTTCACTTTGTGTTATTATCTGAACACATTGTGATGCTGAGTCAGCCCTCTGGTCATATTGGCCTGGAAGATATTCTATGGCAAATACTTTATCATTTTCATCTGTTTCAACATTTTCAAAATAAACATTGTCAACTGTTTTTTCTGAGAAAATTGTATATACTGCATCATTTAATTCATTTGTTTCAAGGCCTGAAATATCATATCTGTTTAAAAGTCTTATAGATTTTAAGCCCTTTATGTGCAAGCTTTCTTTTAGATCCTGCATCAGATTTTGTGCCTCTACGTCAAAGCCAGGTTTCTTTTCTACAAAAATTCTCTTCACATTATTCATTTACATTTCTCCTTGATTATATATTTACGAACATTTTATTTGTAAGTTAAAATATCATTCGCTTTTATTATAACACAATTAACCTTAAAATAACAACATCTATTGTAAAAATGGGTAATATCTTTGCCAAATCTATGATATAATAATGCTGTTTAGGGAGGTGGGTTATGGATATTAACAGAATAATTCATATTGCTGCAAATGCAGGAAGAATAATTCTTGAAAACGGCGGTGAGACTTATAGAGCAGAAGAAACAATTAATAGAATATGCAGCTCTTATGATTTGCTTGAATCAGAAAGTTTCGTTACTCCATCAATTATAATAGTTTCAGCTGCAGGGAATTTTGGACAAAATATGTCTATAATCAAGAGCATTAACTATAGAACAATAAACCTGGAAAAAATCGTTCAAATTAATGATCTTTCAAGAAATATAAAATCTCTTGGCTATTCACTGGAAGCCATAGAAACCAAACTTAATAATATTGATGCAATAAAACCCTACAGCCTTAAGAATACCGTTGCTGCATCCTGCGTAGCAGCAGGATGTTTAACCATGGCCTTTGGGGGAAATTATAAAGATATGTTTGTTGCTGCTTTTGCAGGTGGAATTATGAAAATTTTTATAGAGTTTCTTTACTCATTAAAGGCAAATGAATTTTTTGTAAATGTATTTGGTGGATTTACTGCCACCTTGATATGCTTGATTTGTATTAATCTTAACCTTGCAACAAATCTGGACAAGGTAACAATAGGAGCCCTTATGCTTCTAGTTCCCGGTCTAGCTATAACAAACGCAATAAGAGATACCATTGCCGGTGACCTTATTTCTGGAATTATGCGTGCAGTTGAAGCTTTCCTAACAGCTATTGCAGTTGCTCTAGGAAGCGGTATAGTATTCAAATTATGGTTTTCCATTTTCGGAGGTATTGGTTAATGTTGTTTCGTGATTTATTATTAATAATGGGAGCCACATTTTGCTTTTCAATTATATCCAACATACGTGGAAAAAATAAATATTTTGCAGCTCTTGGAGGTGGGATTGCCTGGCTTTTTTATTCAATATCAATAAATCAACTAAACCTAGGAATTTATTCTGTTCTTACCGCCTCAATGGCAGCAGGCATATATTCTGAAATAATGGCAAGAGTGCTTAAAGCTCCTGTAACAGCATTTGTTATATGTTCAATTATACCTCTTGTACCAGGAGGGGCTATGTACAACACAATGCTTCAGGCGGTAGAAGGTCATGTAGAAGCTTCTATAAGTTTAGGAATTCAGGCAATTGCAACAGCAGCATATATAGCTGTAGGAGTATTTCTTATTACTTCTTCCTTTAGGTTATTTGCAATAATAAAGAAAAAATTAGAATTAAAAAAACATCATCCGGTTTGAAGATGATGTTTTTTTAATTGACGCCCTTTGTATATGTATGAATTGGGGAACTAATTCAATATTTGGATATTGAATATATATTATATACTATCAATTTATTTAATACTAGTCAATAGTTTTTTCATGTTTTTATTCATATTTTATACATTATTATTGATATTTTAATAATATTATAACGTATCATGTAATATAATTGAATATTTATGCGATGTATATTTATTCTTTATTCCTGTAAGGTAATATATTTTATTAGAATTTCATAATTTATCATATAATACTTTCTCAGGTGATTTTAATGA
>JBLNDT010000078.1:0-7970 GCA_050261915.1 Solirubrobacterales bacterium | reverse complement strand
ACATGGCTAAGGGTAAATACGGGGACTTTGATGTAGTTTTAATCGGACCAAAAGTAAATGGGGATTTTAAAGTGGTTGAGGTTAAAGATGCGGAACAAGGCCATAAGAAGATGGTTGAGCTCTTGGAAATCGGAGAGATTGACGGATGCGTTACACAGCACTTCGATTTTCCTATAGGGGTTTCCACTGTGGGTAGAGTGGTTACACCTGGGCTTGGAAATGAAATGATAATAGCAACAACTACAGGCACAACTTCAACTAACAGAGTTGAAGGGATGATAAAGAATGCCATTGGAGGTATTGCTGTTGCTAAGGCTGTAGGAATAGATAACCCTAAAATCGGCATACTAAATGTAGATGGTGCAAGAGGGGTTGAAAGAGCCCTGAAGGAACTTAAAAATGGGGGATACAACATAGATTTTTCAGATTCATTACGCGCAGATGGGGGTGCAGTAATGAGAGGAAACGATTTGCTGGCAGGAACACCGGATGTTATGGTGTGCGATTCCTTAACAGGAAATCTTTTAATTAAAATATTTTCATCCTTTACTACAGGTGGAAACTATGAAACTTTAGGATATGGATATGGTCCTGGAGTTGGTGAAGGCTACGACAAGCTCATAAACATAGTTTCAAGAGCTTCTGGAGCACCTCTTATATGCGAAGCATTGAGATACTGCTCACAGTGTGCTAAGAATAACATAACAGGAATTGCAAAGGATGAATTCAAAGCAGCAAACGCTGCAGGACTAAAGGATATAATAGGCAAAATCCTTGAAAAGGATAAGCCAAAGGCTGAAGAGGAATTCAAGATGCCAGACAAAAAGGTAGTAACCTGCGGTATACCTGGGGTGGATATACTAGAGCTGGATAATGCCTGCAAGGCCCTTTGGAAGGAAGGCATATACTCTGAAAGCGGAATGGGCTGTACAGGTCCTATAGTACTGGTTTCAGATGATGAATCAGAAAAGGCAACTGACATACTTGTAAAATGCGGATATAAATAAAGTATTAGCTGTAAGGGGATAATCCCTTTACAGCTTTTTACAATGGTAATAGTTACTTTATTAATAAAATAATAATAAGTAGATGTTTTTTTAGGAGGATTTTATGGGAACATATATTATATTATTATTAATCCTTACGGCTTCAATATTAGGAAAAGCAAATTCTGCGGCGGTGGCGGTATTCCTGCTGTTACTTACAAAGCTCTTAAGTTTGGATAAATATATATATCCCGCCATTGAGAAACAGGGTATGTTTTGGGGATTGGTTCTTCTTACAATGGCAATCCTTATTCCTATAGCAAAGGGTGCCATTGAATCAAAACAACTGTTGCTTGTATTTACTTCTATTACAGGAATACTGGCTCTGATTTTATCACTGGCAACCACGTATTTAAGCGGCCTTGGGGTGCAATATTTGACAATACAGGGACATAGTGATGCTATGCCAGCATTAATTCTCGGAGCGGTAATTGCAGCAGCATTTCTTGGGGGAGTTCCTGTAGGGCCATTTATTACCTCCGGAATACTTGCATTAACTTTTAAACTCTTTACTAAAAGTTAAACTATATCATTATAGATAGTGCAAATCCAAATTAAAAAATGTATAATATAAGAGGAATTAAACTAAAGAAGAGGGGGTGGTTTTTACGAATTTGGAATACAGCCTGAATCTTTCACAGGAACAAAAGCTTATCATGACACAGGAGATGCAGCTTTCTGTAAAACTCCTTCAGATGACAGCTTTTGAACTTCAGGAGCATATTGAAAAACAGCTGGAAGAAAATCCAGTTTTAGATGATAAAGGTGAAATGTTCAATACAGAGTTGAAAGATAAAATTGATTATAATGAAATGGCAAAGCATTTTGAAGACAATGGAGGAACCTTTAAGTCAAATTTAAGAGAAGACCGTGAAGAAATTTCACCATTTAATTTTATTTCTGAAAGCAAATCCCTTAAAGAATACCTTATGGAACAGATAAGTGAGCTTGATGTAACGGATTACTATAAGAGTATATGCAATTATATTATAGAAAATATTGATTCAAGGGGATATCTGGATATTCCAAGTGCAGCCCTTGCAGAGGAATTAAGAATAAGCCAAGAAAAGGTGGAGGAGGCTGTCAGAACACTTCAGTCCCTTGACCCCGCAGGTATAGGAGCAGCCAATTTAAGAGAATGTTTAAAATTACAATTACAAAGAAAAGGAATCCTGGATGAGTGTTTGTATAAGATAATTGATGATTATCTGGAGCTCCTGGCTGAAAATAAATTTAATATTATAGCCAGGGAATTAGATATTGATGTGCAGACTGCCCAGGAGTATGGTGATATAATAAGATCCCTAAACCCTAAACCCTCCAGTGGTTTTTTTACTGGGGAAGAAGTTAAGTATATAATACCTGATGCTTATATTAAAAAGATAGACAATGAATACTTCATAGTTATGAATGACGAATTAGGTCCTAAGCTTACTATCAATGGAGTTTACAAGGAAATTTTAAAAAGTGACAGTGACAAGGAAGCTGTGGATTATATCAAAGAAAAGCTTAATAGTGCAATGTTCCTTATAAAAAGCATTGAGCACAGGAAAACCACCATTTATAAGGTGCTTGAAAAGATAATTGAACTACAAAGGGAGTACTTTGACAAGGGGGAGGAATACCTTAAGCCTATGACTCTAAAAGAAATTGCAGATTCACTTGAAATGCACGAGTCTACAGTGAGCAGAGCAATAAGGGATAAATTTATTCTTACAGACAGGGGAACAATAAAGATAAAAGACCTTTTTACAACTGGCATTTCCTCTGGAAACTATGGAGAAGAGGTATCTACAAATATAATAAAAAATTCTATTAAAGAGCTTATAGATGGTGAAGACAGGAAAAACCCATTATCGGATCAAGGGCTTTGTGATATTTTAAACAAAAAAGGCATGAATATATCCAGAAGAACTGTGGCAAAATATAGAGAAGAAATGGGAATAAAGAGCTCAAAGGGAAGGAAGAGATTTTAACCTTCCTTTTTATTTGTTTAAATTTAAACTAGCGGCAAATTTATTGGAAAAATCCAAAATTAAAATGTATAATAGTTGTGAAAGTAAAATTAAAGGAGTGTATTGGATGATATACAATAAGATGACTATTGAAGATATTAATGTAAAAGGGAAAAAAGTTCTTGTACGCTGTGATTTTAATGTTCCTCTTATGGATGGTAAAATTACAGATGAAAATAGATTGGTTGGTTCAATACCTACAATAAAATATTTAATAGATAAAGGAGCAAAGGTTATACTTTGTTCACATATGGGAAAACCTAAGGGAGAACCAAAGCCTGAGCTCTCACTTAGACCAGTAGCTGTAAGGCTCTCAGAAATGCTTGGAAAAGAAGTTGTTTTTGCTGCAGATAACAATGTAGTAGGTGAAAATGCGATAAAAGCAGTTTCAGAAATGAATGACGGGGATGTGGTTCTTCTTGAAAACACAAGATATAGAAAAGAAGAAACAAAAAATGAACCTTCCTTCTCAAAGGAACTGGCGTCTCTAGCTGTTGTATTTGTAAATGATGCCTTTGGAACAGCGCACAGGGCTCACTGCTCTACTGTTGGAGTGACAGAATTTATACCTGTCTGCGTGTGCGGCTTCCTTATCCAAAAGGAACTTAAATTCCTTGGAAATGCTGTGGCTAACCCTGAAAGACCATTTGTAGCAATACTTGGAGGAGCAAAGGTTTCAGACAAGATAAACGTAATCAACAATCTTCTTGAAAAGGTGGATACACTTATAATAGGAGGAGGCATGAGCTATACTTTTTCAAAGGCTCTTGGCCATACTATAGGAAATTCCCTTTTAGAAGCAGATAAAATAGATTATGCAAAAGAAATGATGGATAAGGCAAAGGCTAAGAATGTAAAGCTGCTTCTTCCAGTGGACTATACAATAGGAGCTGAATTTTCACCGGATACTGAGGCGGTTATAACTGAAACTCCAAATGTACCAGAAGGATTTATGGGACTTGATATAGGACCTAAAACTACAGAGCTTTTCTCTAATGAAGTTAAAAACGCTAAAACTGTTATATGGAATGGGCCTGTAGGGGTTTTTGAGTTTGAAAAATTTGCCATTGGTACAAAGGCAATTGCCAAGGCACTTTCAGAAACTGATGCTGTTACAATAATTGGCGGAGGAGACAGTGCTGCAGCAGTAAACCAGCTTGGCTATGGAGATAAAATGTCACATATATCAACGGGGGGCGGTGCTTCTCTTGAATTCCTTGAAGGAATAGAACTTCCTGGAATAGCAGCACTTAATGATAGATAGGGGGATAAACAGATGCGCAAACCAATAATTGCAGGAAACTGGAAAATGAACAATACTTTGGACCAGGCTGTGAAGCTTGTAGAGGAACTTAAACCTTTAGTTAAAGATGCAGAATGCGAAGTGGTTGTATGTCCAACCTTTGTATGTCTTAATGATGTAGTTAAAGTAGTGCAAGGAACTAACATAAAGGTGGGGGCACAGAACATGCACTTTGAGGAAAGCGGTGCCTATACTGGAGAAGTTTCACCACTTATGCTTAAAGAACTTGGGATAAGTTATGTAATATTAGGCCACAGTGAAAGAAGACAGTACTTTAATGAAACAGATGAAATGATAAACAAAAAGATAAGAACTGCTTTAAATCATAAATTAATTCCTATTGTATGCTGTGGAGAATCCTTGTATGAAAGAGAAAATGAAATTACAAATGAAGTACTTGGAAAACAGATAAAGATAGGGTTAAAGGGCTTTACTCCCGAAGAAATAAGCAGTATAGTTGTGGCATATGAACCAATATGGGCTATAGGCACAGGAAAAACAGCCACAGACGACCAAGCAAATGAAACTATTGCATACATAAGAGGAGTTATAACAGAAATGTACGGAACAGATACTGGGGCAGCAGTTAGAATACAATATGGCGGTTCAGTAAAACCTTCCACAATAAAAAATCAAATGAGTATGCCTGATATTGATGGAGCATTAGTTGGTGGAGCCAGCTTGAAAGCTTCAGATTTTGCAGATATAATTAATTATAAATAAATTTTAACAGCATGACCATAATAGGCATGCTGTTTTTATAAATTTTTTACTTGGAGGAAACTATGAAAAAACCTGTAATGCTGATGATATTAGATGGATACGGAATTTCCAAGAACAAAGAGGGAAATGCTGTACTTTTGGCCAATAAGCCAAACTTAGATAAAATAATTAGTAAATATCCAAGCACTGAACTTGATGCCAGCGGAATGAGTGTGGGTCTTCCTGAAGGTCAGATGGGAAATTCGGAAGTTGGGCATTTGAATATAGGAGCTGGAAGGATAATATATCAATCTTTTACTAGAATAAGCAAGTCTATAGTTGACGGGGATTTTTTTGAAAACCCTGCATTAAACAAGGCAGTTGAAAATTCTATTAAAAATAATTCAGACCTTCATCTTATGGGTTTATTATCTCCTGGAGGAGTTCACTCTCATATAGGTCACGTTAAGGCATTGCTTAAGCTTTGTCAGCTTAAAGGCTTAAAAAATGTTTACCTTCACTGCTTCCTTGACGGAAGGGATGTTCCCCCTGCTTCTGCACAGGAATATATTCAGGACATAGAAGACTTTATGAAAGAACTAAATATTGGTACAATAGCTACAATATCCGGCAGGTATTATGCAATGGACAGGGACAACAGGTGGGAGCGTGTGGAAATTGCATACAATGCCCTTGTTTATGGGAAAGGTGAAAAATTTGAAAGTGCAGCAGAAGCACTTAAAAGTTCATATAAAAATAATAAAACAGATGAATTTGTGGTTCCATCGGTGATATCAAAGGATGATAAACCAATTGCTGTTATTAAAGATAAGGATTCCGTAATATTTTTCAACTTCAGACCTGACAGGGCAAGGGAACTTACCAGAGCAATAAATGACAGGGAGTTTAAGGGTTTTGAGAGAAATACATTAGCCCTCACCTTTGTTACCATGACTGAATATGACAGCACCATAGAAAATGTATCAGTTGCATTTCCAAATGAATCTTATACAAACACCTTGGGGGAATATGCTGCAAAAATGGGAAAAACTCAGCTAAGGATAGCAGAAACAGAAAAATATGCCCATGTTACATTTTTCTTTAACGGTGGAGTTGAGGTTCCAAATACGAATGAGGATAGAGTCCTTATACCATCTCCAAAGGTGGCAACCTACGATCTTCAGCCTGAAATGAGTGCATACATTTTAAAAGATGAAGTAATAAAAAGGATAGAATCAGATAAATATGATCTTATAGTAATGAATTTTGCAAACCCTGATATGGTTGGACACACAGGCATATTTGATGCAGCAAAAAAAGCTGTAGAGGTGGTGGATGAATGTGTTGGTGTAATTGTGGATAAAATACTAGAAAAGAATGGGGCGGTTTTCATAACTGCAGACCATGGAAATGCAGAAATGATGGTGGATGAAGAAGGAAAGACCATGACTGCACACACCACAGATCCTGTGCCTTTTATATATATTTCAGAAGATGCAAGAAAGCTTAGACAGGGAGGTATCCTTGCAGATATCGCACCTACACTGCTTCAGGTAATGGGATTGGAAATACCCGCAGAAATGACAGGTAAAAGTCTAATATTATAAAAAGGAGTGTTGTTTATGAAAAATTATGTTGAAATCGTTGATGTAAAAGCAAGACAGATATTGGACTCAAGGTGCTTTCCTACAGTGGAGGTTGAAGTAATACTGGAGGATGGCACAGTGGGAAGGGCAGCAGTGCCTTCTGGTGCATCTACAGGAATATTTGAGGCAGTTGAACTTAGAGACGGGGATATGTCAAAGTACAACGGCAAAGGTGTGCTTAAAGCGGTGGATAACGTTAATTTCTTTATTGCAGAAGAACTGATTGGGATAAATGTATTTGACCAGATACAAATAGATAAGATAATGATAGCTCTGGATGGAACTAAAAATAAAGAGAGAATGGGAGCCAATGCAATTCTTGGAGTATCTCTTGCCTGTGCAAAAGCTGCAGCAAATAATTTAGGCCTAAGCCTTTATCAATATATTGGTGGAGTAAACTCAAAGGTTCTCCCTGTTCCTATGATGAACATAATAAATGGTGGAAAGCATGCTGATAATAATGTGGACCTTCAGGAGTTTATGATTATGCCCGCAGGGGCAGAAAGCTTCAGTGAAGCATTAAGAATGTGTGCCGAGGTTTACCACACACTTAAAGGAATATTAAAAGCAAAGGGATATGACACCGGAGTAGGCGATGAAGGAGGTTTTGCCCCTAACCTAAGCAGCAACGAGGAAGCTGTGGAGGTTATAGTTGATGCCATTGGAAAAGCAGGCTATATTCCTGGAAAGGATATATTTATAGCACTAGACCCTGCATCCTCGGAAATATTTGAAGAAGGAAGATACAATCTTGCAGGGGAGGGAAAAATATTGACTCCTGCAGAAATGGTAGATTACTATGAAAATCTTGTGAATAAATATCCTATTATATCAATAGAAGACGGTATGGCTGAGGAAGACTGGGAGGGCTGGAAGCTTATCACAAAAAGACTGGGAAAAAGAATTCAGCTTGTTGGAGACGACCTTTTTGTTACAAATACAGAAAGACTTCAAAAAGGCATTGAAAAAGGTGTAGCAAACTCAATACTTATAAAGCTTAATCAGATAGGAACTCTCACAGAAACTTTAAACGCCATAGAAATGGCTGAAAGAGCAGGGTACACAGCAGTAATTTCACACAGATCAGGGGAAACAGAAGATTCAACTATAGCGGATCTTGTGGTGGCAGTTAATGCGGGTCAGATAAAAACAGGAGCTCCAGCAAGGAGTGAAAGGGTTGCAAAATACAATCAGCTCTTGAGGATAGAGGAAGAGCTTGGAGATATGGGAGAATTTAGAGGACTTAAATCATTTTACA
>JBLNDT010000077.1:0-3106 GCA_050261915.1 Solirubrobacterales bacterium | reverse complement strand
AAAATGCCATATTAGTTTTTCAACTAATATAGCATCTATTAATAATTACAATTTAAACATGGCCACTTCTTTCTTCAATACTTCGCAACTTGATTTTGCATTTTGAACTTCTTCAAGGACGTGATTTGAATTTGTGCTGACATTGGATACCCTGTCTGCAATGCTTGATGTACCTTCCGCTCCTTGAATTGAAGCTGCAGTGACACTTTCTATTGTGTTTAATATATCTCCAATTGAGATTAGAAGCTGATCAGTACTTTCTTTAAGCTCCTTGGAAAAATTTTTATAATACAAGGCATCTTCATTGTATTCTTCGCTTACTTCAAGCAATGTTGCATAGTCTTTTAAAATCCTGGTTTCTATGAAGTTAAGCATACTATTTGAATTTTGAGCAAGTTCGTTTACAGAAGATACTATTACTGATGTAACCTGCTGTATTCTAGAGATAGTTTCGCTAGATTGCTCTGCTAGCTTTCTAATTTCTTCAGCTACTACTGTAAAGCCTTTCCCTGCCTCCCCTGCCCTGGCTGCTTCTATGGCAGCATTAAGAGCAAGAAGGTTTGTTTGTGAAGTAATTTGAAGAATAGAGTCAGATAGCACATTAATCTGATCCACAGCCTTTGCTTTGTCTATAGACTCTTGAAGCCTTGCTCCAGTATCCTTGAACATTTTTTCAGCCTCAAATTTATTGCTTTGAGAATCAGATTTTATTATTTCTGCTTTTTTGCTTATTTCAGCAGCCTTGGCAGCTACTTCTCTTGATTTATCTGATACTTGAAGTACGGTTCCTTCTATTGCCCTGGATGCAGCTGACATTTCCTCGGCAGATGCTGCTGTTTCCTCAATGTTAGCAGACACTTCTTCAGTTTCCGAAGATGCAACCTCTGCCTCATCATTAAGACTTTTTAATTTGTTTTTCATATTTTCAATTACTAAATCAATATTACCTGTGGTGCCTATAATGTTTTCTATAAGGTTCTTTAAAGAACTTTCTACCATATTTACAGAAATGGCAATGTCATCAATTTCATCTTTGGATTTGGAGTCAAGTTCAATAGGCTCTGACAAATCTCCTTCCCCCAGCTTTTTTAAAGCAGTCTGGATTTTGGTAATTCTTATGCCCATTTTTTTAGAAAAGGAATATGTTAGCAAAACCACTAAAATACACAAACCTAGAACAGTATAAATGGTTGTTTTAAACAGTTCCGCCCTAATATTCTCAAAGGTGCTTACATCCATATCTACTCCAGCGATAGCAACTATCTTGCCAGAAGAATTTTTTATAGGTGTATATGCTGAAATATATGTACCATATTCATCAGTATAAGGCTTGTCTGAAACCACCGTTTCACCCTCAAAGGCATTTTTCATATTGTCACTAAGCTCATAAGAATCCATAAACTCTGAAGCTTCAACAGAAACATCTGCAACAAATTTACCATTGCTGTCGTCAGTTCTAACAAGTGTATAAAAATTTCTAGCAACACTTTTTGATTTCGCCGTACTCATTGTACTTATGATTTCCTGATATTCAGGTATATCTTTTGAATTGCTTTGAATAACTTTGTCCAACTTATCTCCATCAACAGAGCCCTTCAATTGAACTATACATTTATTTACAGAATCTTTCAGATTATTGTTGAACTTATTAAACATAAGAACGTTTACTAAAATTAAAATAATAGCCATAATTCCTAGTGCCATAAGGCCCATGCTCAATATCTTCTTCCCAAATCTGCCCATAAATTCACCCCTAATAAATTATTTAGCCATTACAATACTTAATTAATATTATAACTTATATTTATAGTTGTTTTGATTTATATTGTTGCTTTGTCAGTTTTTTTGTCTATGACAATAACAGGACAATTCATACTTGATTTATTTCCACAAATTCTTAGTTATTTCTTCCATTTCTTTATTTCTTTTTATAGTTTCTAATTCATTTATTTCTATCAATCCATCCTTAATATCCAATACATCTCCCTCTTTGGCCATAGCAGGTATTTTTTCCTTTTCAATGTTCACCATGTTCTTATCTTCTTTTTCGCATACAGCATATTGTCCTTCAAATCTATCTATTATTACTCTCATTTTAACACTCCTTCTTTATTGTGGAGGATTACACCTTAAGCATGGTGTATATCCATCCTTTTTAGCATCTTCCAAACTTATAGCAATTTTACTCTTACACAAGGATGAACAATTAGCTCTATGATACTTTTTCCCTGAATTTGCTACATAAACAATTTCACTTTGTTTTTGTACAGACTCTGCTGCACTTGAAGAAGTTAATTGAAGTGAATCTGCAACAGTTCCTGAAGAATTACTTTCACCTTTTGAACCATATTTATAGTCCCCTTGGTTAACACTGAAAGTAATTTTATTCCCATCAGAAGTGCATACTATAGTTCCACATTCATCTGTTCTGAATACAGCAATTCCCTTTGACTGCAATTTGTCCATGGTTGTTTTATGAGGATGACCATAATCATTGCCCAATCCACATGAAATAACTGCATATTTTGGGTTAACCTTGTTTACAAAATCATCAGATGAGGAGGTTTCGCTTCCATGATGACCTACCTTTAATACATCAGCCCTCAAGTCAACACCTTTTATAATCATGTCTTCTTCATTTGATTTTTGGGCATCACCTGTAAATAAGAATTTATTATTACCAAAAGTAACCTTTATTACTATTGAATATGTGTTCATGTTTCCGCTCACTGTATTAATTGGACCCAAAATAATGCAGCTTGCATCGCCAAGCTTGAAATTTTCCCCTTCTGTTGGCAGTTTAGCCTTTAATCCTTTATTGCTAATAGCTTGTACAATATCTTTAAAATTTGCAGTATTAGCTGTAACTTTCGGCATATAAACATTGCCTATAACAAAATTATTAATTACTGAATTAACTTGAACTTTTCAGTACTTATTAAGCGGTATATGATTGCAAAGGTAACCACTGAAGCCATAATTAAATAAAACATAAATACCCCCCTTTAAGAAAAATTCTCCGGATTCAGACAAATTTCCTTCATTTTCTCTCTAAATGTTGTCGACATTTATTGACAATATGTGCCAAAGGGTTAAATTATATTTG
>JBLNDT010000076.1:0-18156 GCA_050261915.1 Solirubrobacterales bacterium | reverse complement strand
ACGCCTTAGAAGGGCGTTGCTCTATCCAGCTGAGCTAAAGACGCATATGGAGCGGGTGAAGGGAATCGAACCCTCGTAACCAGCTTGGAAGGCTGGCACTCTACCATTGAGTTACACCCGCAGATGGTCGGGGTGACAGGGATTGAACCTGCGACCTCATGGTCCCAAACCACGCGCGCTCCCATCTGCGCCACACCCCGAAATTCTGCTTAAAACTATTATTAATTTGTACTGGTCGGGGTGACAGGGATTGAACCTGCGACCTCATGGTCCCAAACCACGCGCGCTCCCATCTGCGCCACACCCCGAGGCTTTAATTCCTAAAAGGAACTCTCAGCGACATAAATTATTCTACACGATATATTTCAATTCGTCAATAGTAAAATTCACTTTTTTAAATTTGTCCATGTTTTATAATGCTTTAATGCTTGCATTTATTGTACCATCAATTATGCTTATTGTTGCTACACTGCTGCATCCATCCCTTGGCACTGCTGGACTTCCAGGGTTTACAAACCAAATTCCATCCTCAAATGATATTTGGGATATGTGGCTGTGACCATATACCACAATGTCAGCTTGAACTTCAAGGGCTCTGTATCTCAGCCTCGAAATATCATGCTTTACATCATATCTATGTCCATGAGTAATAAGAATTTTTTTATTTTCTATAATCTCAATTTTTTCGCTGGGTACCTCCACGGAAAAATCACAATTCCCCTTAACATTTATGATTCTGCCCTTGAAATACTTCTTTATTTCCAGTATATCTTGTACATTATCTCCAAGATGTATTAAAATATCAGGCTTCCCCAGCTTTTTAACAGCATTTTCAATAACCCAGTTATATCTATGGGTATCACTTATTACCCCTATAAGCAATGATTCTACCCCCTTATAATTTCTGTTATCTCATGCTGAATTTTTGCTAGTGCTTTGGCCCTGTGGCTTATTTTATTCTTTATTTCCGATTCAACCTCTGCGAAGGTCCTATTGTATTCTTCAAGATAAAATATGGGATCATATCCAAATCCATTTGTTCCAGTTTCCTCTTCTGATATAGTTCCCTTTATTTCTCCCTGAACCTTAATTTCTTCACCTTTTTCAGTAATCAGAACCATTGCACAAATAAACCTTGCACTGCGGTTTATTTCCCCTTTTAGCATGGTTAAAAGTTTTTCGTTATTTTTCTTATCGTTTCCATGTTCTCCTGAAAACCTTGCTGAGTATATGCCTGGTGCCCCTCCTAAAACATCAACAGATAGTCCTGAATCATCAGACAGCACCATGGCATCAGGTATAAGTTCATGTATTGCCTTTGCCTTAATTAAGGCGTTTTCAATAAAGGTAGCCCCATTTTCCTCTATTTCAAGGCCTATACCTGCATCCTTCATAGAAAGTATCTCAACAGGCAGTTTTTTTAAAATATCTTTTATTTCATTTATTTTATTAATATTGTTGCTTGCTACAATTAGCCTCATCATTTCGATGACCCTGTTCCAATCCATAGTGAATCCATTTTCAGGGTATCCTTTTGAACCTGAATAACCTGCTTTATTCCCTTTTCCCCAAGTGCCAGAAGCTCATTTAAGTCTTCCCTGCTAAAAGGGCTTTCCTCACCGGTACCTTGAATTTCAACAAACTCTCCTGAAGCAGTCATTATTATATTCATGTCCACCTTTGCTGAGGAATCCTCCTCGTAACATAAGTCAAGGAGCTTGCTCCCATTTACCATTCCAACGCTAATTGCACTTACAAACTCCCTAATAGGATATACTTCAAAGGGAAGTTGCTTATGAAGGCTGTTAACAGCGTCTACAAGGGCAACAAAGGCTCCTGTTATGGAAGATGTCCTTGTTCCTCCATCCGCTTGAATAACATCACAGTCAATCCATATGGTTTTTTCTCCTATGGCTTTTAAATCAACCACGGACCTTAATGCTCTGCCGATTAGCCTTTGAATTTCCATTGTTCTTCCGTCCATTTTGCCCCTGGTAATATCTCTTGGCTTCCTAACCTGGGTAGCTCTTGGTATCATGTTGTATTCACATGTTATCCAGCCTTCTCCCTTTCCTTTAAGAAAAACAGGCACCTTATCCTCTATTGATGCTGTACATATCACCTTAGTATCACCGGATTCGATAAGCACTGAACCCTCTGCATACTTTGTATAGTTTCTTGTTATTTTTATAGGTCTTGTTTGGTCGTTTTTTCTTCCATCTATTCTCATAGTCCCCTCCTGTATCAATGTAAGGGCTTTAATTTATCAGCCATTACAAATAATTCGTCTCGTTTTGGCGGCAATACCTTATCTTTTGTTCCTTCTTTATAAAGGTAACCTCCAGCTTCAGTAATTTTTCCAATAATGCTTGCCTTTATACCATTTTTATTAAGCAACTCTACAAGTTTACCACCATTATTACAAGTAATCAACATGCTTCCGGAAGATATGAGTCTTAATGGGTCTATTTGAATGCCGCTGCATACCTTCAATGCAATAGGATTTATCGGCATGCTTTCATAATAGGCTTCAAATCCCTTTCCGCTGGCTTCTGCCACCTCAAAAAGTGCTCCAAGAACTCCACCTTCTGTTATGTCATGCATGGAATTTACTCCAAATTTCCCGGCAATAACTCCTTCCTTAACAACACTTATCATTTCTAAATAAGTTTTTGCCTCCTCAATTTCCTCAGTGCTTAGGATATCTCCAAGATATTCCTCGTAATCGCTTACTGCAATATATGTTCCCTCAATGCAAAGCTCCTTGGTTACAATTATATCATCTCCAATTTTTGCCCCTGAGGTAGCTACTGCAGTATCCTTTTTTCCCTTTCCAATAACAGTACAGGACAGCACCATTTTATTAACAGCTCTTGTAACCTCTGTATGACCTCCCAGAACTTCAATGTTAAGCTTCTTTGCCTCCTCATCCACTTCTCGCATTACCCTGCTTATATCTGCAATTTCAGCGGTTTCCGGGGCGAGTATGGTAATCATGATGCCTAATGGTTCAACCCCAGTAGCCGCTATATCGTTGCAGTTAATATGAACAGCCAGTCTCCCTGAATTTTCTTCTGCACCTGTAATTGGGTCAGAAGATATTGCACATTCATATTCACCAAAATTTATTACACTGCAATCCTCTCCAATACCGCTTTTTATCCTGACTTCTGGTCTTTCACTACCTCTGCTTTTATCTATTAAATTTTTTAATTCATCCCAATTAAGCTTTCCAACTTCCATAAAAAAAACTTCCCTTCCAAGAATTAATATGCAATTTTTAAACATTCGCAACATATTATTTATATAAGGATTAATTTAGAGTAGGTGTGTTATTTGAAATATATGGGCCCTTTTCTCAGAATTAACAAACTGGAAAAAGAAAATGTAATAAACCAATTATTTTATTTATCAAAGGAATCTTTAAAACACATAGTATTATATTCCGGATGCGGAATACAAACTTCAGTTAAAGAACTAAAAATTAAAAACATTTCCAATCTTGATATTAACATATTTTCGTCTGTTTCTCCACTTTTATGTATATACAAAAAAGCTGATCCTAAATTGAATTCAGGTGGAAATATCAGGAGCTGGAATAGCGACAAATTCAAAAGGGAAATTAACATTACCGGTAATGCCTTTATGACTCTTTCCCTATTGCAGCTTTGCAAATATTATCAAGGTTTTAAATCAACAGAACCAAGAAAATACTTCCTTGGAGAAGTTTATAAAACCTTGAGCAAAAACCAGCTTGAGTTTTATGCCTGTCATTTCCGCAGCCGGGAAGGTGTTTTTGTAGATAAAATTGATGTTACAGAGGGCTTATCAGACAAACTTACTTTTAATGATAAAGGGAAAAAATTCAAGTATTCATCCCAAGCGCTACTAATGGCTGCATTTTATATGTGCGGATCCCTTCTTGATAATAATGAAGTTGAAAATTATAAGAGCTTTTCTATGGAAATTTTGAAAATGCTGCTGGAATATAGAGAAGAACTTTACTCCTGTTCCTTTAACGAACTGACTCTTATATGTCTTGGGTTAAATGTTTTTTACAGCTGCTCAAAAAATGAAGAGTGCAGAGTTCTGCTTTTGGATTTATGCGAGCTTCTTGTTGAAAAGGCTGTAAGCTGCTTTGACTTTTGCTATGCCTACATTAACTCTCTTCTTTTCTATAGAAGTTCAGGGTTAAATCATTTTAAAGTTGTTTGTGAGGACATATATTCAAAGCTTACAGAGCTTTACCGAAGGGAAACTGGTGTGTTCATACCTGATATAGAATCCAAGGAAATTGATTTTACCTGCGTGGATACAATTTCATATCTATTATGTATGCTTTCTGGTGAGGATCCTTCAATTGGAACTGAAGTTTTCAAAAGACATGTACTAGATTCAGGTATTATATTAAGCTGGCCTGAGGCACCAGATATAGGAGATATAGAAAGATACAGAGACTTCTCAGCAAAATCCGAGGACCTTCTAGATGACCAGAATTTCAGGATGCCTTCTGTTCCATCCCCTGAAAGCAGCGAACTTGCACCAGTATTCACTAAATATGTAACCTACAACTTGAAAAAAGATACCTTTACTGTTTCAAGCCCCTCCTTTGACAGCACTAAAAACATGATGATTTTTTTCTTAATTTTAAATTTATATCCATAAAATATTAGAATACCCCAGTTTTTATGTTATAATGTTTACATATTTTGTTGCATTTTAACTGGGGGTATTAAGATGATTTTATTGCTTGAAATACTAGCTGTGCTTACCATGTGTACCATAATGTTTGTTTTAATATGGGGCTTTATTATATTCAATCAGATGCTGAACCAATTAAGATACAAGAATTACCTTATGGAAAAATTAACACAGCATATATATTCCTTAGTGAATAAAAAAGACGCATAAGCGTCTTTTACATTTTATTCAGTTCACTGTTTACAAGATTATTCACTATCTGAGGGTTAGCTTTACCTTTTGTTTCTTTCATAATAAGTCCAACTATAAAGCCTACTGCTCTTTTCTTTCCATTTTTAAAATCCTCTACTGATTTTGGATTTTCAGCTATTATCTTTTTAACTACATCAAGGATTTCAGCTTCATCATTGTTTTGGATAAGTCCCTTTTCCTCAACTATAAGTTTAGGAGCCTTTCCTGTTTCAAACATTTCATCAATGACTTTTTTACCTATGCTGTTTGATATTGTTCCTTCATTGATTAATTTTATTAGCTCTGCCAGATCAGCCGGGTTGAATTTAAGGTCAGAGGTTTCCATTGCCTTTTCATTCATAAGCCTTGAGATATCTCCCATAAGCCAGTTTGAAGCAGCCTTCGGATCTTTGCTTAATTTTGCTGTCTCATCAAAGAAATCAGCCATTTCACATGATAATGTAAGCACCCCTGCATCATACTTAGGTATGCTGTATTCATTTACAAACCTTTCAGCTTTTTCATGAGGAAGTTCTGGTATTGTCTTTCTTATTTCCTCAATCCATTCCTCAGAAACATTTAAAGTAACCAGGTCTCCTTCTGGGAAGTATCTGTAATCATTAGCTTCTTCCTTACTTCTCATGTTTACAGTAATTCCTGCATTTTCATCCCATCTTCTTGTTTCCTGGGTAAGTTCCATTCCGTCTTCAATAGCTTTTATATGTCTTGCCATTTCATATTCAAAGGCTTTTTCAAGAGCTTTAAAGGAGTTTACATTTTTAATTTCAGCCCTTACTCCAAACTTTTTGCTGCCCTTTTCCATCACTGATATATTTCCGTCACATCTTAATGATCCCTGTTCCATTTTGCAATCTGAAACACCTATTGAAAACAATATGCTCTTAAGCTTCTGAAGGTACAAGGTTGCTTCCTCAGGGTTTCTTATGTCAGGTCTTGAAACTATTTCAATAAGAGGAACTCCAGACCTGTTGAAGTCCACCAGGGTTCCTGCTCCTGTATGAAGAAGTTTTCCTGCGTCTTCCTCCATATGTATTCTTTCAATTCCTATCTTTTTCTTTGAACCATCCTTAAGCTCTATTTCTATAAAGCCGTCTCTGCATATAGGAAGCTCATCCTGAGTTATCTGATAATCCTTTGGACAGTCAGGATAAAAATAATTCTTTCTATCCATTCTGCCAGATTTCGTTATTGTACAGTTTAATGCCAATCCTGCCTTAATAGCGTATTCTACAACCTTTTTATTTAATACTGGAAGAGAACCTGGAAGCCCAAGGCAAACAGGACATACGTGAGAGTTTGGCAAACCGCCAAATTCAGTACTGCATCCACAGTATATCTTAGTTTTAGTTGAAAGCTCTGCATGAACCTCCAACCCTATTACTGATTCAAACTCCATTGTATTTTCACTCCTTCACTAAATATGAGGTCTCATTTTATGCCATTCAGTTGATTTTTCAAAACTGTAAGCAAGATTAAACAAAACGTCTTCTCTATAATAATTTCCAATTATCTGAAGACCTACCGGCAGGTTGTTTGCCATACCGCACGGTATAGATATTCCTGGAAGTCCTGCAACATTTACAGGCACTGTGTATATGTCAGACAAATACATGGAAAGTACATCCCCTGACTTTTCTCCCATTTTAAAGGCCGTAGTTGGTGATGTAGGTCCTACTATTGCATCAAATTCACTTAACACCCTGCTGAAATCATTTTTGATAAGGTTTCTAACCTTTAATGCCTTTTTATAATAAGCATCGTAATATCCTGCTGAAAGCACATAGGTTCCAAGCATTATTCTTCTCTTAACCTCAGGACCAAATCCCTGGCTTCTTGATTTATAGTATATATCTACTGCATCCTTGAACTCCTCTGCTCTGTGGCCATATCTTATGCCGTCAAATCTTGCAAGGTTTGAAGATGCCTCAGCACTGCTTATTATGTAGTATGCAGCAAGGGAGTACTCTGAAAGAGGAAGGGAACACTCCTTAACCTCAGCTCCATTTTCCTGAAATACCTTTAATGCATCCATAACTGATTTTCTTACTTCAGGGTCCATACCTTCGCCGAAATATTCTCTTGGCACTCCTATTTTTTTACCTTTAAGGTCCATTTTTAGACTCTGCTTGTAATCCTGCACAGGAATATCAGCAGTAGTGGAATCCCTTAAATCAAGTCCTGATATATATTGGTTTAAAAGGGCACAATCTTCCACATCTCTTGCAAAAGTTCCTATCTGGTCCAAAGTGGAACCAAAGGCAACAGCACCATATCTTGAAACTCTCCCATAGGTTGGTTTTAAGCCCACAACTCCGCAAAGGGATGCTGGCTGTCTAACAGAGCCCCCTGTATCCGTTCCAAGGGAAAGTGACGTTTCCATGGCAGAAACACATACTGCAGAACCACCTGAGGAACCCCCTGGTACTCTTTCAAGATCCCATGGATTTCTTGTAACCTTAATAGCGCTGTTTTCAGTGGAGGACCCCATTGCAAATTCATCAAGGTTTGTTTTTCCAACTATAATTCCATCTTCAGCTTTGATCTTTTCAATAACATGAGCATCATAAGGCGATATGTATCCATTTAACATTTTTGAAGCACAGGAATTCTGCATTCCCTTTACGCTTATATTGTCTTTTATTGAAATAGGTATTCCAGCCAAGGCTCCGGTGCTTTCTCCTGCACTTATTTTCCTGTCTAATTCCTTTGCCTTTTCAAGAGCTTCTGCTTCTGCAACATATAGGTAGGCTCCTACCTTGGAATCCACTTCTTTTATTCTATTAAAATGTGAATTTACTACATCTTCTATTTTTACTTCTTTATTCTTTATCAAACCCAGCAGTTCATGGGCTGGTAACAGGTTTAAATCCATCTTCCATCCTCCTTAATCGATTATTTTAGGTACTACAACATATCCTTCAAGACTTTGAGGAGCATTTCCTTCAACATCCTCCACCCTCATGGATGGGTGTATTATATCCTCTCTGAATTTATTTTCAATGTAATAAGGATTTACAATTATATCTTCATTTTCAGTATTAAGCTCATCTAACTTTTCGATATATCCTAGTACATTATTCAAATCGCTTATCAAAGAATCCTTTTCCAATTCACTAAATTCCAATCTTGCGAGCTTTGCAACATGTTCTACATCCTTCTTTGAAACTGACATGATATCCCTCTCTTTCTATGTTTCTAAAATAACATTTATATTTTACCACATAATGCACAAAAAAGTAGGATTTACATTGTAAATCCTACAAATTTTCTAGTAAACCTTCATGTATATGAAAAACATAGTTCCTGCTGCAAGAATCATGCAGCAAAGTGAGTATACTATATTTTTCAATCTATGCTTATAATCAAACATACTTATTCCAAAAAGCAGCATGGTGAAAAACATGCTCCATTCAAGAGTATAGTAACTATCAAAGTATTTAATATAAATAAACTGATATGATGTAAGCAATGTAAGTACAAGTGCTAATACTGTAAATGTCACTGCAATCCATCTGAACAAGTTTATGGCTTTTTTCATTATATTCACCTGCAAATTATTTATTTTACTTAGTATCCCTATATTATACTCTAAAAAAATTATTTGTAAATACTTATGTAAGACCTAAGGCTTTAAGCTCTTCTTCATTAAATATTTTTATCCCGAGAGCAATTGCTTTTTCATATTTTGACCCAGGATCGGCTCCTGCAATTACATAATCCGTTTTTTTGCTCACGCTTCCTGAAACATTCGCTCCAAGCGCCTCCAGTTTATCTTTTATTTCAGTTCTTGTGAAATTTTCAAGTGAGCCTGTAACCACAACAGTTTTTCCCTTAAACACATTTTCCTCTGCTTCCTCTGTGGTTTCAGCTTTTGGATTTACTCCAAGAGAAAATAATTCTTCTATGCTTTCTATTATCTTTTCCTGTTTAAAGAATTCTATGATACTTTGTGCTACAATTTCCCCAATATCCTGAATTGATATTAGCTCCTCAAAAGTCGCCTTTTTAACATTTTCAAAGGTATTAAAGAATTTTGCAAGATCTTTTGCTGTTTTCTTTCCTACATTTGGAATCCCTAATGCATATATGAAAGAATCTAATGTGCATTCCTTGCTTTTTTCTATTGAATCAATAAGATTTTGAGCCTTTTTTTCTCCAAACCTTTCAAGGTTAATCAGCTGCTCCTTTTTTATGCTGTAAAGCTCAGCAATAGACTTAATATTGAGATCTTCAAAGAGCTGTTCTGCAGTTTTTTCGCTGAAGCCTTCAATATTCATAGCTTCCCTGCTTCCAAAATGAACTATGCTTTTTACCATTTGAGGCTTGCAGGACAATGTGTTTTCGCAAAAGTAATGTACACCTTCTTGAATAAGTTCACTGCTGCAGTATGGACACTTTTCCGGAGGAACTATTTCCCTTGTTTCATTTCCCTCTTCTTCTGAGGCACCCATTATTTCAGGTATAACATCATTAGACCTTCTAACAAAAACCCTGCTCCCAATTTTCACGCCTTTTCTCAAAATGTCATCCATGTTGTTAAGTGTTGCCCTTTTTACTGTTACACCAGCAAGTTCCACAGGCTCTAAAATGGCAGTTGGCGTAACTCGTCCACTTCTTCCAACGTTCCATTCAACATCAAGTAATATAGTAGTAGCTTCCTGGGCTTCAAACTTATATGCTATGGCCCACTTAGGAAATTTTATTGTATTTCCTAAAACCTCTCTGGTTTTAATATCATTTATTACTATAACAACACCATCAATGTCATAGTCAAGAGTTTCTCGTATCTTATTTATTCTTTTGCATTCATCTTCTATGGTTTCAATGTCTTTGCATACCTTTATATAATCATCCACAGGAAAACCTTTTGCTTTAATGAATTCCATCATCTCAATATAGGTTTCGAAATCATCTCCCTGATTGTACCCTATATCGTAAAAATATGCAGAAAGTTCTCGTTTTGCTGTTTCAGCTACATTTAGATTTCTAAGGGCACCCGCAGCTCCGTTTCTCATATTTTTAAGAGGCACCTCGGAGATTTCATTATATCTTTTGAAGGCTCCCTTTGTCATAACTGCTTCTCCATGAATTTCGAACAAGCTTTCATTTTCAATTTTCAAGGGCACTGTTTTTATAGTTTTAACCTGAGGAGTTATTTCCTCCCCAACTTCCCCCGTTCCTCTGGTGGCAGCTTTTACAAGTATTCCATTTTCGTCATAGGTACAATTTATTGTTAAACCGTCAAATTTTTTTGTAAGCACATAGGATAATTCCGGAAGTTTATCCTCATGACTCAGGTTATATTCCATAACAGCCTTAACATTTCTATTATGCCATTCTTTTATATCCCTAAAGCTTTGAGCCTTATCAAGACTCCAAAGCCTTCCTTTATGAGTATATTTCCTGAATTCTGATAAGATTACATCCCCCACTCTTTGGGTAGGTGAATAAGGTAATACAATACCATTTTCCTTTTCCATTTTAACAAGTGCATCATATAATTCATCATATTCCTTGTCTGATATTTGGGGATTATCCAAAACGTAATATTCATAGGAATACTTGTTTAATTTTTCAATTATCTCTTCAATTTTTTCTTTAATGTCCATAAAATCCCCCTATACTGCTTCCAAGGGAGCAACACCAAGCATTAAGATTTTTACTCCCATTTTATCAAAGGCTATGGTGAGTTTTGCGTCTTCCCCAGCTTTTGATATACTCACTATTGTCCCAATCCCAAATTTTATATGCCTAACCTTCATACCTACATTTATTGAATCCACAGAAAGACCGCTTCTTACAGGATTTACGTTATTTACCTTAGGAAGCTGACTTGGAATATGAGTTCTGGTCGGCATGAAATTCATAGAACCTTCCTTAAGTTCCCTTGAAATCTCATTTAAAAAATCAGACTGAGCAAAGGCTACACTTCTTCCAAAAACTCTTCTGCTTTCTGCAGATGTCATATAAAGCTTTTCTCTGGCTCTGGTTATACCAACATAGCAAAGCCTTCTGGATTCCTCCATTTCATTTGGATCGTTAATTGACTGGGATCCCGGGAAAATCCCATTTTCCATACCCGCCATGAAAACCACAGGGAACTCGAGACCTTTTGCGCTGTGTACCGTCATTAAAACTACGGAATCCGTTTCATTGTCAAAATTATCTATATCAGATACAAGGGTAACCTTTTCTAAAAATGCAGAAAGAGATGTATCCTCATTGCTGCTTTCAAATTCTGCAGCAGCTGAAACAAGCTCCTTAAGATTTTCAACTCTGCTTATGTCATCGATATCCTTTGAATTTTTAAGCTCGTTTAAATAACCTGTACTTTGCAGTATTTCTTCAATAAGCTTTGATACCTTAACATCATCCTTAGACCTAACAAAGCTGTTTATCAAGCTTACAAATTTTTTTATAGAAGCTATGCTTCTTGGAGTAAGATTCATAACCTGTTCAATTTCAAGAAGAATACTGTACATGCATTCCTCCATGGAAGATGCATACTCTTGAATTTTCTGCACAGTGGTATCTCCAATATTTCTCTTTGGAACGTTAATTATTCTTCTAAGACTTACATCATCCAAAGGGTTGTTTATAAATTTAAGATAAGAAAGTATATCCTTTATTTCTTTTCTGTCATAGAACTTAAGACCTCCAATTATTCTATAAGGTATACCTTCTCTTATAAATACATCTTCAAATATTCTGGACTGTGCGTTTGTTCTGTATAAAACTGCAAAATCCTTAAAGCTTCTTTCCTCTTCTCTTATAAGCCTTTTTATTTCCTTAGCCGCATATCTTCCTTCCTCCAAATCCGAAAGAGCTCTATGAACCTTTATTTTTTCACCTGGTTCGCTGTCTGTCCTAAGGAGTTTGTTTTTTCTGTTGGAGTTGTTTTTTATTACACTGTTTGCAGCCTCCAGTATGTTCCCCTTGGATCTATAATTCTGCTCAAGTTTTATAACCTTTGCAGATGGATAATCCTTTTCAAATTCAAGTATATTTCTAATATCAGCTCCACGCCATGCATATATGCACTGGTCGTCATCCCCTACAACACATATATTTTTATTTGCCTCAGCAATAAGTCTTACGAATTCATACTGAGACTTATTCGTATCCTGATATTCATCCACCATTATATATTTAAACTTTCTTTGGTAAAATTCCAGTACATCCTTATGATTTTTAAAGAGCTCCACTGTTTTAAATATAAGGTCATCAAAATCCAGTGCATTATTTGTTTTTAGCTTTTTTTGGTATAACTCATAAACATCTGCTATTTTATTCAACCTGAAATTATGCTCAGCAGTTTTTTTAAAATCCTTAGGAGAAATCAGATTGTCCTTCTGTTCCCCAATTTTATTAATTATTTCCCTGTCCGTTATGTCCTTTTCGTTAATATTGAGCTCGCTCATACACTGTTTTATTAAGACTTTTTGATCATAACTGTCGTATATTGCAAAGTTTTTATTATATCCAATCTTATCTATTTCTCTTCTAAGTATCCTTACACAGCTTGAGTGAAAGGTTGAAACCCACATATTATCAGCTTCATTTCCTATTATGTTTTTTACCCTTTCCTTCATTTCACCAGCAGCCTTGTTTGTAAAGGTTATAGCTAGTATCTGAGAGGGATATATATTTAAATTTTTAATCATATGTGCAATTCTGTATGTTAACACCCTGGTCTTCCCGGAGCCTGCACCAGCAAGTATCAGCAATGGACCCTCAACTGTTACAGCAGCTTCATATTGTTCTTTATTTAAAAGTTTTGATAAATCCAAAAATATCACTCCTATAGTTTTCTATCTCATATTATATCATTATACTTTAACTTTAATCATTTTTATATTACAAATTTAAAAGTGCCGGCTTTACAATGCCGGCACATAAACTATTCTTCTTTTTCCTTTTCTTTTTCCTCTAATCTTTTCAATATTATTTGATATCCATCACTGCCATAAAGTAGGCACTTGTTAACTCGACTTATGGTAGCAGTACTTGCACCGGTTGAAGCAGCAATTTCAATATATGTCTTTTTATCCTTAAGCATTTTTGCTACAATTATTCTTTGTTCAAGGGCCTTAATTTCATTAATTGTACAGATATCATCAAAAAATCTGTAACACTCTTCTCTGGTTTCTAAAGCCAAAAAAGCATCACACAAAAAATCCATTTCTTTACCTTCTAGTTTGGACTGATATTGCACCATAAGTTCATCTCCTCAAATATACATTTTATCAATTCACTTTAGCAATTTAACTGATTAAATTGTATCATTTAATTTGAGAATAATCCACAATTTATAAAAAAAACATGAAAAGACAGCCCATTGGGGTATAGGCTGTCTAAATAAATAAAAAGGGGGATATATATCTTTTTATTTATCCTTGCAAGTTAATTATATTAAAGACTAATAAAAAAAACAATAGTGTATTGCAAAATTAATTGTAAATATTATATTAAGTTGCAGAAACAAAATTCATATTTTATATATATTCGCCATTTTTCGCAAAACAAAAGTTAAATTAAATTTTTTTCAAAATAGATTCTTCCAGCTCTGTAAGTTCTCTAAAAGACCCTTCCACCAGCTCCTCATCAAGGTTTAAAGCTCCAAAGCTTATTCGTTTAAGGTATAAAACCTCTTTCCCAACACTTTTAAACATCCTTTTAACTTGATGAAATTTACCTTCTTGAATTGTAATCAAAGCGACCGAACCATCATCATCAGAATTTATAATTTCTAATTTTGCGCTCATGCATACATAACCGTCATCCAAGGTGACTCCATCAAAAAAAGCTTTGATGTCTTCCGGGCCAAGGGGTTTATTTATTCTGGCATAATAAACCTTATTAACATGCCATTTAGGAGATATAAGCTTATGATTTAAATCACCGTCGTTTGTAAGGAGGAGAAGACCAACAGTATCTTTATCAAGCCTGCCCACAGGAAATGGGTTAAAAGCTTTAAATTCCGGGGTCAAAAGGTCTACCACGGTTTTGTCAATATTGTCAAAGGTTGCAGAGACAACTCCATCAGGTTTGTTCATCATGATATATATGTACTTTTTGTAATTAACTTTTTCTCCCGAAACATATATTTCGGATTTTTCAGGGTCAATCTGCATGCCGCTGTCTGTAACAATATTCCCATCAACAGTTACTTCTTTTGATTTTACAAGCGCCTTAACTTCTTTTCTTGAGCCGAAACCCAAATTTGATAATACCTTATCTAACCGCTCCATATTTCCTCCTATCATTATGAAAAATAAAAGACAGCACTCTGTCTTTTATTTACCATAATATTTCATTACTTTTTGTACGTAGTTTCTTGTTTCAGATGGGAGATTTGATATTTCTGAAACCTGGTCCACTCCCCTTTTACTCAAGGTACCCGGACCTGCATTATATGCAGCCAAAGCCAATTCCTTTGAGTTGCCATACATTTCAAGAAGACCCTTCAAATACTTTGTTCCCCCATCCACATTTTGCGTAGCATCATATGGATTAGAAACACCTAAATCCGCTGCAGTGCCTGGCATAAGCTGCATTAATCCTTCCGCCCCCGCAGAGGACTTTGCATATGGATTAAAATCAGACTCCTGCTTTATTACAGCCTTTATAAGATCCCTGTCTACCCCATATTTTTTTGAAGCATTATTTATAGCAGCATCAATGCTTGTATTTCCTGTATTAACTTGAGCAGCTGAACCACTGGAAAAATTATTAAAATCCAATCTGGATGTTCCATTTTCTTTATCCGCCATGGCCGTCGTAAGACTTTCAAGCATCAATTGAAAAGATCCACTATTGTCCGACCCGCCCATTTCACTCAAAATTTGAGTCAACATTTGAAGTTCCTGAACTTTTTGCACCGAAGAACTGTTATCAACCTTCATAATCTCACCTACTATTCTATATTAAATGAATAAATGTTATATTTCTCATAATCTTGCCTTACCCCTCTGCTTTTCATCAAAACCAGAACTTTATAATTTCCTTTGTCAAAAGGGATAAAAGTGTAATATCTTTTCTTGCTAAAATTTTGTACCAGCTTCCACTGGCTGTTTTCCATAATATAAAACTCATACAGTACATCTTTACCTCCTCTGCAGGAAGCAGAAAAGGTGACAGGTGTACCGGTGGTTATTTTTTCATTGTCACACAAAATCTCAGCATTTGAAATTGGATAGTAATCATACACTTTTATTCCAATCTCTTTGCTGCTGTCAAAATCCTTATTGCTGTAAAAATTCTTAGCAAGAACCTCTAAAGAATACACCCCAATTGATTTTGGTGTAAACTTGTACTTTTTACCTTCTACAAAATCTGTTTCTTCAATTATTTGTCCATTTATTTTCAAAATATATTTAAGTAATACCTTATCAGTATTTTGAACTATTGTTTCAATTTCAATCTCATCTAAAATTACAAAGTATTCTTTCAAAGGTATCAACATATAATCTATTTCAGCAGGAATAAAATCATAAACCTCTATTGGAATAAGCTTGTAACTGTCAAATTCAGCATTAGAGTACTTATCCTTCACTCTTACCTCCAGCTGAAAATTCCCACTCAGTTCAGGTGTGAAATCCACCCAGTTACAAGCACCGTATTTGATTTCCTCCATTTTATGGCCATCTTTTCTTACAAGAAAGCTGTATCTTATATTGCTGCTGCCAGAGGCAGCAACTTCAATATGAATGGTTTCATTAACAACAAAGGCTCTTTTTTTCTCCATAACAATTTCATCAATTGAAACTAAAGAATTCTCATCATGTTTTTCTTCAACTTCTTTAATCTCATATTCCGCCTTTGATACATAGTTGAAGGACTTTGAACTGTTTAAATCCCTAATCTGAACCATTATGGTGTATATTCCATATTCTTCAGGGACCCAAATTATACTGCCGCTTTCCGAAAAGTCTCTTAATGTGCTCCACTTTCCCTCAAAACCTGCTAAAAATTTAAATAAATATTCACCTTTTGTATTTATGGATATATTAATTTGTGATTTTATATCCTGAGGACTGGCTAAATTAAATTCAATATTAAACTCATTCAAATTATCTATCCCCTGCCGTATAGTAAATTATTATACTATTTCATTTTATATTAACCACAGTGTTAAATACAATTATTTTTTATAAATTAATTTATTTTGGCAAAGCTAATAAAAAGGAGAGTGATACTATGGAAAATAAAACAGACAGACATGACCCAGAATACCAATATAAAAACAACGATTTTTTAATAAGCAAAAAGTACGAATACCCAATTATAGAAAGATCCAATAATGGTCTTCTTTTCCCTGAAGGGCCCCAGTCAAGCGTAGATTTTAAGGACTTTGAGGATTAATCTCCATAGCTTTTTCAATAAGCTGAATAAGACTTGCTCTTAATCTTTCATCGTCACCGCTGTTTCTTTTTTTCTGGTTGGCGGTTCTTCCGCCGCCTTTTCTTACCTTTGCTGCAATATGCCTTTCAAATAAAAGCCTATCAATATTTTCGTCTGTATAAATATAACCTTTAGGTCCAAGTGCATATGCCTTTTTACCAAGACACATGGCAGCAACCCCAAAATCCTGGGTAATAACAATATCTCCCTTGGAGGTTTCATTTGCAACTGCAATATCTACAGTCTGAAAACCCTTATCTATATATATCACCCTGCTGTAACTACTGTTAATTACATGGTTTATATCACAAAATATCAAAACCTGAACATTATACAACTTTGCAGCAGCCTCTATTATTTCCTTACCAGGACAAGCATCCCCATCAACTATTATTTTCATCATATCTATCCTTTGTTATTCATCAGATTATGCATGTGATTCTTATAAGCCTCAACCCCAGGCTGATCAAAAGGGTTAACCCCTAATATATATCCACTTGCAGCACATGCCATTTCAAAAAAGTAAACCATATATCCATAATGATAGGTTGAAATTTCCGGAAGATTTATTGTTATCACAGGTACATCTCCTTGATTATGGGCAAGTTTTGTACCCTCATAAGCCAGCTCCCGTACGAAATCTATGGACTTTCCTGATAAAAAGTTTAATCCATCCAAGTCCATTTCATCACTTATAATTTCAATTTCCTTTTTTGGTTTTTCTATATTAATAAAAGTTTCAAATATAAGTCTCTTTCCATCCTGGATGTACTGACCTATTGAATGAAGGTCAGTTGAAAAATCTGCAATTGAAGGGAATATCCCATTTCCCCCTTTGCCTTCGCTTTCTGCAAATAGTTGTTTAAACCATTCACCAAAGTAATGCATGCATGGTTCAAAATTTGCAAGAAGCTCTATACTCTTCCCTTTCTTGTAAAGAATATTCCTTATCACAGCATATTTATAGGCGCTGTTTTTTGTAAGTTCGGAACAATTCAGATCCAAGGCGGCATCCCTTGCTCCAGCCAGTATGCTATCTATATCTATACCTGCTGCTGCTATTGGAAGAAGCCCTACTGCAGTAAGTACAGAATATCTCCCTCCTATATCATCCGGTATAACAAAACTTTCATAACCTTCGGCATCAGACATAGCCTTTAGAGCACCCCTTGCTTTGTCTGTAGTCGTAAATATCCTGTCTCTTGCACCATTTCTTCCATACCTTTTTTCCATAAAGTCCTTTAGTATCCTAAATGCAATAGCAGGCTCTGTCGTAGTTCCGGATTTAGATATTACATTTAAGCAGATATCCTTATCCTCTATAACCTCAAGAAGTTCACTAATATATGTTGAACTTATATTGTTTCCAACGTATAGTATCTTTGGATGACCTGTGTTAATAATATTATGAAAATTATGAGTCAGCATTTCAATAGCAGAACGAGCGCCAAGGTAAGAACCCCCAATTCCGATTATTATAAATACCTCACAGCTTTTTCTTATTCTTAAAGCAGCATTCTTTATCCTGTTCATTTCATCAATATCCAAATTCAATGGGAGATCAACCCATCCTAGGTAGTCGTTCCCCGCACCGCTCTTGTTTCTTAACATATCATGTACTAAATTAACCATAGGCTGCATTTCGTATATTTCATCCTCGGTAATAAAAGGCTCCGCATTTTTCAGCTCAAGATTTAATTTGTTTGTCAACATGTAACCTCCTATAAAAATACATTTATATTAATATTAGTTATTTTAGCACATTCCACAATATAAATACACTATATCATAAAAAAAGCC
>JBLNDT010000075.1:0-84863 GCA_050261915.1 Solirubrobacterales bacterium | reverse complement strand
TATCATCCCCATGCATTGCTACAGATGAGTATCCATAATTGTTTAACAGTTTGGGTATGGAATTATATGTATTATCCCCAAATCTGATAAAAGCACTGCCACTGCTGATAGGATATGTTGAGGTATTAAAAATAAGTTCTGCATCGGAACTGTTTCCATCTTTAACTTGTTCGTTAATATTGCTGAAATATATACTTTTACCTATAAGCTTATTTAAATTTGGTGTAATTTCTTGATTATAATAGGACTTATTTAAAACAACACTTTCAAGGGATTCAACCTGAATAACAATGAGATTTTTTCCTTTGATTTTTCCTTCCAAATATTTATATGCAGGATCAGGTTGTTGATATTTTGAATTATCCTTAAGCCAGGCATCTACCTCTGCAACTTCTTTACTGTTCAGCTTTTCATTTCTCTCATAAACAAATCTGTAAATATCAAATATATGTGTTCCTATGGGAGATAAATAAAGTGGACGGTTTGTATAATTAGCAAGTACTTTTATGTCTCTCATTTGATATAATTGATAGCCAAATAAAGCAGTAGTCAGTAACATTGTACTGGCGAATAATGCAATTCTTTTAGGTAAAGCTAGTCCATTATTTTCTCTGAGTTTAAACACTGCTAAAAAAACAAATGGTAAATCTACAAACATTAAAAAATCAGTTGGATGTATTAGCGATATAACACTTGGTCCCATACCCTCAGTAATTCCCTTTGCAAATATCATATAAACACTGATTAAATGTCCATATCCCCTGGCGTAAATCATATCCACAAAAAAAATAAAGGAAATGGCAAAATCAATTACAAATAAGAAAATGGGCTTTCTTCTAATGGAAAACAGAATAGAAAAATTCAAAACAAAAACAATGGGCAATATATGCCATATAGTGAAAAATACCATATTATTAATTGGTAGTTGCATTGAAATAATTAAAGCATCTGACTTTGCTAATATTATTAACAACATTGATAACCATAATATAGATGTCCTTTTCAATTTTATCTTCTTCATATTTTAATCACTCCATACTATAATTATCGTTTATGTTCATAAATTTTATAGTAGCTAGAAGAATATATTAGTTGATATTCTGCGTCATAATCTAGATATATATAAAAAATGTCATTTTTTTCAACTAAAAGATGGGTAAAATTATATTCCTTCAATACATCCTTGTAATATATCTCTCCTGATTGCAGTTGAATATATTCTTTCATTATGTCACTTTTTTTATTGTTACTTTTAAAGAAAACCTCAGCTCGTGGATCAATATATGTTTTAAACCCTTTAAACTCAAGAAATCCACCTTCGTTAAATCCGGTATATAATATAACTTTATTTTTATCAAATTTCTCCAAATACTCCACGCATTTAATTAAATCCTGCTGTTTCTCCATCCCAGGGTGGGTATTTTTGTATAATACAATAAATACTACTACTGCTCCAATAAGTAAAATTAATATCTTCCTTATCCGTAATGTTTTCTTGTCATTTTTAACTTCAAACTTTATTTTTAAATCTTTCAAAAGATATGAAAGAGGTATTATGGCAAATATAACAAAAAAACAGAAGCTTCTTAATGCTGAAAATGTCATATAGGCTGTACCAATGGCTAATAAATGGTATCTTAATCTGTATGATTTTTTTTTATATGCAAAAATACATACAAACACAGTGAAAATTGTTAAAAACATTAATTTCCCAAATACCGAATTTATATCGGGAACACCCATTTCGGATATTACACTAAGTTCCTCAGCTCCATATGAATTGAATAAATAAGTCATAGCCTTTGAACCATAGGGATTTATAAATCCTACAGCTAACATACCTAAGAGAGTTATTATTAAATACTTTTTTTCATATCCTTGTCCTTCTATTGACATTAATTTAAACTTGAAAGAATCAAATAAATAGGGAATAAAAATTACAAATAAAATTGGCCAAAGTGCAGCCTCAAGATTAATTAGCAAAATTGAAAAAATTAATAATGGAAACAAATATATTTTATTCTGAAATTTTATATATTTTTCAAGACAGAACATCTCTAACAATATAATAATAAATAAAAATATATGAGGTCTTTCCACAAAAAAAGGAATCATCAATAAGTTTACCAACAAACACAAACTGTAAGATACATAAAAATTATTTTCAGAAATAAACATGGAAAGTTTAAATGAAATAATGATAAAAAGTATGAAAAACAAAACCACCATTACAGTTAGAGCTGTTTGCCCAAAGTTTCTGTAAGCAACCCAAAATGTAACAGCAGAAAGCCACTGCTGCATTACAAAGTTCATACCTTGGTGTATGGTAAATGGTTCAACCCGTGGAAAACCGTTTTCCATCACATATCGTCCACTATTGAGCAGAAACCAAATATCATTATCCATACCCTTCCTAAGAAAAAGACAGGGTAAAAAAAGCATTATATAAAGTATCTTTTGTGCTTTATTAGGCTTTAAAATTTCCATATTACTCTCCTAAATATTTCATAGCTGCATAGTAAAAATTAATATCCGGATTTTCTAACCATCTCCCAATATTCCGAGAAATCTTTGATTCTTTCATTTATCTCTGTATAAAAGCCAAGATTTTCATTTAATGCATCTATTTCCTTCTCTGACATTTGTTTTATATTTGAAAGGTTTATCATTATATCGTTGAAAATATCCTCATAGGCATTTGAAACATTTTCAAATACATTCTTAAGCTGAGCCATATTTTCATCAATTCTTAATGTGAGATTATCAATTAGCAGGTTATAGTACTCTCCATACTCATTGCTTTTTATATAATTTATATAATCAATATTTACACTTCTCAATTTTTCAGTATTAATATAATAAAGTCCAGCCTTTTGCTTTTTAAACATATTAAAGAAACCCTGCAGGGAATTTTCTTTGAATTCTATGCTTTCACGTATTTTTTCCTTAAACACATCATCGTTAATGTCTATTTCAGGCATATTCATCATAACATTCTTATTAAATTCCTGATCGATTTCTGGTATCTTTATATTAAATTCTGAAATGTTATAGTCCTGCTTCACATCTTCATTAAATACGTTAACCAATTCTTTCATAAGATTTTCAGCGTCTATAATTATATTTTCTCTCCTGTCTATTTCATTATTTAATTTCTGAACAGATTCCTCCACCAGTAATTTTAGTTCATCATTAAACATCTTTTTATTAACTGTGAACTCTATATCATTTATTTTATTCTTTATGGCTCTAAGTTCGCTGGAACCCTTTAAAAGAAATTTCATGAAAGACTCGTCGACTCTGGCTTCTCCAATATCTATCATATGTTCTAAAATTTTATCCATGGATATCTTGATTTCATTAAAGAGATTCTCTCTATAATTGGCAAAGTCAATATTTTTAATAGTTTCTTCTTGTATAATATTGAATCTGTCAATCATATTTTGAATTTTTTCTTCCACTTCGTAAACTCTTGATAAACTTTCGTTTTTTGAATCAGTGAGCTTGCTTATTATTGCTCCATTGCTTATTTTAATGTACTTTTCGTCAATTTCTCTTATATATTTTCTGTAAGATTCAACATTTGCCTTTTGCATTGCAACATGAGCAGTATATTTTTCAAGTTTAGGTATTCCGCTTTTTTCTCTAAGGGTATCCAGACTGTAATCCTTTAAACCATAAAAACACTCAAGATTTTCAAGCTGCTCATCAACAAAGCAAAGGAAACTCATTTCTGGTTTGCCAATGTATCTGTTTTTCAAGCTTTTTATTCTTGATCTTAGAGAAGTTCCATTTAAAAATTCAATAGGAAGATAGTTTTCAGTGGTGCCCATACATTCATTGTCAATCTTTGCAAGTTTTATTATGTCAAAATATGTCCTTGCAGAGGTTCCGATAACAACAAAACTCTTATATCCAAGTTCATATAGTTTTTGCCTTATATAATCTAAAAACCTTACTACAGATTTGTTTTCGCACTCTGACATATACATTTCATCAAGTTTGTTTACAACCACAATAAGAGAATAATATTTTTCAAGTTTTTCAAACTGATGTTTAATGCTTTTAAAAAACTCTTCTTCATCCTCTGTGAGGTAATTTGAATAATTAATAAGAAAAAGCACCACATCGGATTTATCTATCCATTTATATACAAGACTTTTATGGCTGTTTTCATCTTCATTGCTGCTTTTAGCTGATACATAATTACTTCCTGGGGTATCTATTATGGTGAATGGAGCTATAGTACTATTTGTTTCGCTATAGTAAATCTCCATATCATCTATGATATATTGTTTTTCCTTATCCTTTTGTGCATTTTTAAATTCATTATAAATAAACCCATAGATATCCTTTGGAGTCTTAAAAAGCAAATCCTGCTCACCATATATAAGCCTGATAGTATTGTCCCTGCTTCTTCTGTAAATGCAGTTATTAGGAGTTGGCAGTTCAAGACTTACAGGGGCATACTGCTCTTTTAAGAAAGAATTCACTATGGAGCTTTTTCCGGATTTTTTTGTTGACATAATGGAAATATTAAGCTCACGTTCACGTGCTTTTTCAAGATCCTCATTTATATCTGAAAAGGTACTTACATACTTGTTTTTTTCATCAACAAAATATGCATCGGCTTCAAAATTTTTCAATTCATTTTCTGCCTTTGCAGCATTAATCCTTATGTTTTCATAATTTTTTCTAAAGGCATTTAATTTAAGTCTATCCTTTTTTTCTTTTTTCATCATTACTTCAAGCTCTAAATCCAAATATATGATAGACTGTACAACTTTGCTTACGAAATCGCTGTCCTCTGTATCAAATATTAGTCTGTAATTTTTAAGTTCCTCCTCCGAAACAGCTTCAAGTAAAGCACTTAGTGAATCAATTTCTGTTAAAATCAATTCGTCAGTAATTTTATCCTTTAGTTCTGCAAATGTACCGGAAAAGTCTATTTCATTGGAGATTTTAAGCTTGTATAAAAGACCTGGGCTTAACTCCATATCCTGAAGAAACTCATGCAAAAGTACATTTGAATCTAAAATGAAAATAATAGAGTCATTTGTTAAATTGTTTATATCATATTTAATAATATTGCTTTCCTCTTTTAAGCCAGTTAACCTTATTACCTTCATTACAATCACTCCTGCCAGTTTAATATAATAAAATACCCCTTTAAGTAAACTTTATCTTAAAGGGGTTGAATTTGCAATCCTCAATTTCTAATGTCCAAATGTCTTTGCAATTTGAACAATTGCAGGCCCCAGAAGTATTATAAAAATGCTTGGGAATATAAAAAACACTAGTGGAAACAAGATTTTGATAGTGGTTTTCATTGCCTGTTCCTCAGCCCTCTGCTTCCTCTTGTCCCTTTCATCTTCAGATCTTGCTCTGAGAGTTTGAACAATACCAGTTCCGAGTCTTTCAGACTGAATTATACTGTTAATAAAGGATATCATCTCATCGAAGGCCAATCTTTCCTTTAAGTTTACCAGTGCTTCCCTTCTTGACTTTCCTAGACGCATTTCTTCCAGACAGGTATGAAATTCCGTACAAAGTATCCCTTGCCTTTTATCAATTGTTCTGGTTAGTGCTAAATCAAATCCTAGACCTGCCTCAACACTTATAGTTAAAATATCTAGAAAATCCGGGAGTTCTCTAAGAGCTTTTTGGTTTCTCTCCTTAGCCTTTAGGTAAATATAAATATCCATAGTCTTAATTGACACAGCCACACCTATTACTACCATAAAAGCAATTTTTAGTATGCTAAGCTTTACAAAAATCCCAAAGGCACAAAATAGTAATGGAATAGAAATCCTTAGCAGGTTGTTTATAATATAATAGTCAGCTACTGTCATCTTGAATGGATTTCCTGCGGTTAATAGTTTCTTTTGGATTTCTTCCTCCTTATGGGATGGAATGTTGTTATTATAGTATTTTCTTAATTTGCTTTTGAAATTGCCTGTAATATTCGAAAACTTTTTCTTTTCCTTAGTAGGAGCTTCCTCCTTCTGATCTCTCAGTTGGACGTAGGAATCAATTCTTCCCTTTACTTTTCTTTCTTTTTCAATATTTCTATAAATGAAAAAGAACACTGTAAATACAATTGTAATCAAAAAAGAAAAAATAACTTCTACCATAAGCTACACCTCGATTTTAGTAATTCTACTTATCATAAAAAATCCGATTATACACAAAAATACTCCCACACCTATAGCAATTTTTCCATATGTATTAGACAAGAAGTCCATTATATATGATCTGTTGAATAAAAACATGAAAATAGTTATAAAAACCGGCAATCCGCTTATTACCTTGCCTGAAAGCCTTCCCTGGGCAGTAAGTGTTCTTATGTGTCTTTCCAGTTTTTTCCTTTCCCTTATAGTAGCAACTATTATTTCAAGAATAACAGATAAATTACCCCCTATCTGCCTTTGTATCAAAGTTGCCTGTATCATAAGCTCCAAGTCTACACTAGGCACCCTTTTATAAAGATTATAAAGAGCATCTTCCATTGATATTCCATAGCTTATCTCATTAAGAAGGGTCTGAATTTCTTCCTTAACAGGAGATTCGCTTTCCTCCGCAACGGTTTTCATTGCCTGGGAAAAACTGAATCCGGATTTCAAGGACCCTACTATAGTTGTAATCATGTCAGCAAGACTGTCATTGAACTTTTCAATTCTCTTTCTTATCCTGCCCTTAAGCCAGTATCTTGGCATGAAAGCACCAACTACTCCACCTACAACAAGCAAAATTAAGCTATTGAATATGATATAAAAGCACCCGGCCACAACTACGGATATAAAAATTTTAAGCATAAGGTATTCTTCAGGTTTGAAAGTCACCCCGGCACTTATAAGCAGCTGATTAATCTTTTGCTGATTTCCGCCTGTAAGCATCTTTTTAAGGAGAGCCCTTACCAATTCATTAGAATTTTTTAAAGACTCTTTAAAATTTTTGGCTCTTGGCTTTTTATCTTTAACCTTGCCGTATTTTTTTTCTATATCAAGATAATAGTTTAACCTTTTCTCTATTTCCTTATTTCTTAACAAAAAGTAATATAATACTCCTGTGATTAACATGAATATAAAAATAAACATGAATATGCTTACTATATTTTCCACATTACCACCTCTCTACGTTAAAAATTGATGAAGGTACATTTAAGCCGTAAGTTTGAAACTTGTCATAAAACTTAGGCCTGATACCGGTAGCAATTAAATCTCCCATTATTTTTCCGCTTTCATCCACACCTCTGTGCTCAAAGGTGAATATATCCTGTAGTACTACAACATCACCTTCCATATTCTGAACTTCAGTGATATTTGTTATTCTTCTTGTACCATCCTTAAATCTGGCTTGTTGGACAATCAAATCAAGAGCTCCTACAATCTGCTGTCTTATTGCTTTAACAGGGAGTTCAACACCTGCCATCAATACCATTGTTTCCAAACGTGCCAGCATATCCCTTGGGCTGTTGGCATGTCCAGTAGCTAAAGACCCATCATGCCCGGTATTCATAGCCTGAAGCATATCAAGGGCTTCTCCTCCTCTACACTCACCTACTATTATTCTGTCTGGTCTCATTCTAAGTGCATTTACAACAAGTTCCCTTATAGGTATTGCACCTTTACCTTCAATATTGGCCGGCCTTGATTCAAGAGAAATTACATGTTCCTGATTAAGCTGAAGTTCAGCTGCATCTTCTATGGTTACAATTCTTTCATCATTAGGAATGAAAGATGAAAGCACGTTTAAGGTTGTGGTTTTTCCTGAACCTGTTCCACCTGAAATAAATATATTAAGTCTTGCCTTTACGCAGGCATTTAAAAATATCGCCATTTCACGGCTTAAGGTTTTCATATTTATTAAATCATCTATAGTGTAAGGTTCCCTGGCAAACTTTCTTATTGTTATTACAGGCCCTATCAGTGAAAGGGGTGGAATAATGGCATTAACTCTGGAGCCGTCTGGAAGTCTGGCATCTACCATAGGACTGCTTTCATCAATTCTTCTTCCAAGTGGTGATACAATTTTTTCTATAACCTGCATAACCTGATCATCATCTGTAAATTTAATATCAGTAAGCTGTATTTTTCCCTTTTTTTCAACATATACCATATCAGGTCCATTTACCATTACTTCTGTAACATCTGAATCTAGAAGCAGAGGATTAATAGGACCATACCCTGTTACATCATTAATTAGCTCTTGAACAACCTTTGGAACATTAATAAACCTGTATTTTTCAGGCTCTTTTTTTGCTATTTCATGGGCAATTGGTTCAATTTTTGAAACCACCATGTTAATATCCTGAGTGTTTCCAAATTGTTCCAATATCTTTCTTTGTATTTTATTTTTAAGTTCTCTCTCCTTAACACCAGAAGGAGCAGGGCGTTTTTTTGACTTGTCGTCAGAACCTGACATTGCAGCCTCTGGACGACTTCCAAACTTTGAATCTTCTGCATTTTGTGTTGTATTTATTCTATTCAGTAATCCCATACTATCCTTCCTTATCTACAATTTATTTTTTTAAAAGCTTATCAACCAGTTCTGCAATATCCCTGCTTATTCTTTCCCTTGGTTTGTCTTTAACAAAAGGTACTCCCATAGCAAAGGATTTTGAAACCACCTTTGTATTATTTGAAATAAATGAAACATCTTGTACATCAAGCATATTTTTTGCATCTGCTGCCCTTATAATTCCCTGGGCATCAGACCTGTTAATAATTATATTTATCTTATGGTTTATATTTAGAAGATTTACTATTCTAAGCATGATTTTTGTATTTTTTATTGCAGTAAAACTTGTATCTGTTATTAAATATATTTCATCTGCCAGTTCCATAAAGGTAAGATTACTTTCACTAAGTCTTGATGGAAGGTCTACTAAAAGATACTCATGCTCCTGGAGTATTTTATTGCATATTTTTTCAATATGGGTGGCATCAATTAAATCTGCCTGTTCTGGCTTGATAGGTGCTGATAAAACACTAACCCCGCTGTTGTGTTTATCCAAATAATATGAGATCTTCACGTTATCAAGGGCTTCTGCTCCCTGAATTAAATCACTTATTGTAAAAGAAGGCTGAATATCCAATGCAAGGTTAAGATCTCCGAACTGAAAGTCTCCATCCATTATACAGGTTGAATGGCCTCTGGCTGCCAGTTCAAGAGCCATATTAACAGATATAACCGTTTTCCCAACTCCGCCTTTTCCGCTTATAAATATAATCATTTTTCCTTTTTTTTCATTTACGTTTGTCTCCATTGTTATTCCTCCTAATTAGTAGGTTTTAGCTGGCCTCTAAGTATGAATTTTATATTTCCTGTTTCATCAGAATTTATGATTTTAACTGCATCCCCAGGAGATAATTCCAAGGTTACCGTACCATAGTCAGCATTATTATCCTTGCTGTTTAGTTCTGTCTCAGTTAGTCTTTTCCCTACTGCAAGAACCCTTACATTTGAAAGTATAATATTTGTCTGCCCATTTGCAGTTGAAACCACGTCTACATAATCCTCTGGCTGAATCATCTTGGTAACAGCCTTTACATCGGTTACAGCAATAGATAGTGCTCTATAGCCATCCTGTATTTTTCTTGTTATTAGCTTATCCTCTTTGAACTGGTCAGTAAACCTGCTGGCGAAAAGAACCTCTCCAATTTTCATATCAGTAGTTGCATATTTTCCTGCCACATCTGAAATCTTTTTCAATGCATCAGGATGAATGGACCCTGCACTAAACTCCTTCATTTCCAGCATTTCTTTTGTAACCAGTTGATTTTTTTGAATGTTAACCTTTGGAACAACAATAGACACAATCTTCTGAGAAGCTTTATATTTTTTATCTATACCCACCACATACTGTCTAAATAAAACAGCTGTTATTATAGCCATTATAAAAGCAACTATTAATATATATTTGGATTTCATTTAATCACCTGCTCCCATTTTTCTAGTTAAATATTAATATTATTCCACTCTGCAAGCGGAACTAAAACTTAGTGTTTTGAAATCTGATGATAATAGATTTTTAATAAATGGGGTAACATAATCCATTTCGTAGGTAAAGGTTACTGTAACAGTTGTGTTAGAGGTTCTTGTAGGATCCGGATCAGCATTAACGTCATTTATATTTGTAGTGTCAAAGCCTGCTGGCAGAATACTATAAATATAATCTCTAACATCTGTATCAGTTTTCGTTGGATTTATACTGGCATACCTTGCAGCACGTTCACATGCCCCTGTTAGTGTATTTGCGGTATATAAAATTCTACCAAAATCTATAACCCCGCATATTAATAATATTAAGAAAGGTAGTACCAAAGCAAACTCTACTGCCGCCTGACCCTTTTCATTTCTCATATAACCCATGCCTCCTTAAAAAACAGGCAAATTAAAGAACCTATCACAATTGCTATTCCATAAGGGAATTTTTTAGATAAACTCCCATCCTGTAATTCTAATTTGTACCTAACTCCCACAAAAAATGAAGTTATCCATGAAAATATCTTTTTAATAAAAATAAAAGCATCCTTGTTAAAAACCATTATAATTAAAGCTATTGCTCCTCCAATAAGTGCCATGTAAACGGAAGTGTTTAACACAAACATGCTGCCCTTTAGTGCTCCCACCAAAGCTAAAAGCTTTACATCCCCTGCACCAATGCCACCTAATAGGTAAGGAACAATAAGAATTGCAAACCCAACTGCAAACCCAAGCAATGAGAGTTTTAAACCTGGCAAACCATAAATGTATATGTTCAAAATAAATGCTGCAATTAGAGCTGGGAAAATAACTACATTATATATTTTCTGTTTCATAACATCAGTTACAAAACATATAATCATCACAATTAATAATATTTTATCCACAAGCATGGTTTCCTCCAGAGTTCAAAGGCTTCGCAATAATGCAAAGCCTTTGATCATGTTACTAAAGTTTGTTGTTTACATTATTGAATACATTGGCAATTTTTGGTCCTAGCAATGTTAATGCAGCAATTACTACTACAGCAACAAGAGCTAATATAAGACCATATTCAACCATACCTTGCCCTTCTTCATTTGCAACAATATTTTTAATTTTGTTTAGCATAGAAATCTCCTCCCTTTATTTTTATATTATTTTAAATTATTTAACTGACTATGGAACTTTATTATTTAAATTGTTGTAAGAATTTGCTACATTTTGTCCAAATATTGTTAATGCAGCAATAACAACCAAGGCCACAAAAACCAATATCAAGCCATATTCGACCATTCCCTGTCCTTGTTCATCAGTATAAAATTTAATAATTCTATGCTGCATAAAATCTCCTCCTGCAATTAATCTTTATAAATTTCTATTCCTCACTAAATGAGAGAACTTGTCCAACTTCTATGCACTCTTTTTTTATTTTTCCTGGGGGAAGTTCTATTACTGAATTAGAACCCTTTACGAATCTCCCGATTTTTCCAGGTTTAAGTTCTTCATCCATGGAAATTATTTTATTATTCTTATCTATGTATAAGACATCAATATTATATTTCATAAAAAAGGTGTGAACTTCATTGCAGGGTATTATGTGCAGGGCTTGGTTTTCAGGTAAATTATCAGTAAACATGAGCCCTTTTAATCTCTTATAATAATTATCGGCCCTTATTAGATTTTCTGAAATGGTTTTTTTAGAAATTTCATTAACAAGTTTCATAATTATCCTTCCAAAAACAATATACAAAAACCGTCATAATAATACTAGAATTTCATTTATTTTTAATTAAATTTTTAATTAAATTTTTATTTATATTTAATTATTATTTTAACATGATTTTCGAAATAGTCAATAGTTCTTCTATTTTATTACATTAATGCTTATAAATACTTTTATTTTTTCACAAATTTTGTCATAGTTTAAAATAAATAAGAAAATACTAACATTTAATTTTCATCTATAAGTTTAACTGTGGGCATTGTATTAGCACCATTCAAATCATTAGGGTTTGAATATACACTGAATTTCGCACCATTGCAATCTACATTTTTCGCAATTATCCTTCCATGTAAAGATCCATTTGGTCCTCCGTTATCCCTTACAGTTCCATTAGGTGCATACAAAATACCATATATATTTCCGGTACCTCCATTAAAAGTGATATCTCCATTTTTTGAATAAAAGCAGATTGAATCAGTATTTGCCTGATTTGCATTCTGGGCATCGATTTTACCAGAAGAACAAATTATACCCTTTCCCTTAATTCTACCGTTAATTGTAATACCTCCTTCTACATATATGGGACCCTCTACAGTTTTACCATTAACTATAGCATCAAACTGAATCTGGTTTGTGCAATATGTACCAAGTTTTATCGCCTGAGCCTTAATAACTTCAGAAAAGTCCGGCATAGGTATTTCAGGGCTATCCTCAATAACTGGGCCATCTATAGTGCTGTTATTGCCTTCACTAACAGAACCGCTGCTTGTACAAACTACTTTCCCGGAAACATTGGCCTTGTTTCCCAAGGAAACCCCATCCCTGCCATAAACATCCCCATGGAAGGTATGGTTTGTACCATTAAAGGAAGCAGTTCCTCCTCCCGCAAAAACAGCATAGTCAAAGGCTTCCCCCCCAGGATTCTGCAATTGAGCTTTAGCTTTAGGTTTAACCGTCATGTACTCCTCCCCTGCAGCCTTTTCAATAATTTTTCCAAATAAATAATTTACTTCCTTATGTCCCTTAATTGTTACTGTATTTGTAGAAGTATCGACATAAGGTGGTTCTTCAAGATCAGTATCAGGGTCAAAACCATTCAATTCTATATAACTGTTTGCTGTTGCTTGTGCAACACTTATTCCCTTTGGAATATCTTTTGCTGCCGCCACACTTGCTGCATCAATTGCACTTTGAAGTTTCTGTCTTTGATAGTACCCCATCCCAAAATCAATAGCAAAAGCACTAAAACCCATAATTACAACAATAGCCAATGCTACCATCACTAACACGGAGCCGTTTTCATCTTTCAAATGATTGAATTTCATATTTACCTCCTTATAGCTTTTAATAAAAAAAGCCGCCAGATAAAATACTGGCGGCAGGACAATCATGGCATTTGTTTATAAAAACACTTTAGACTCCTTGCTTTGCGCCCCATTCTTTCAAATGGTTTGCCTTTTCTTTAGTTTTAAAAATATTTAAAAATATTTAAAAATATTTAAAAATTATTAACAAAATATTAACATATTCTAAGCATATTGTCAATATATATCAATTTTTGTTAATTAGTTGATTAGTTTTACTGTTTTCAATGTGTGAATGCCATCTTCGTCACTGGCATCAGTAATAACGTCATATTTCGCGCCGTTGTCAGTTATTGTTTTTCCTATTATTCTGCCGTGAACATCACCCTTGCCACCATCTACAGTAATAACCCCGTTAGGAGCATACAATATTCCATAAATATCATTTGTCCCAGGACCATGGTTACCATTAAACTTAATATCTCCACCGGAATAAAAGCAAATGGAATCTGCAGAAGTTTGAGCAAATGAATCATAAGTAATTCCCCCTGATGCATAAATAATACCAGTTCCCATTATACGACTATGGATGTTTAATGTACCATTTATAAATATTGGACCACTTACTGTATGAGTTGTAAGATATGCTTCAAACTCAGCTTGATTATTAAATTTCAAACCTTGGTCTTTTATTAATGAAAGGTAATCTGGCATACCAATTTTTGCATGACCCTCAATTGTATCTCCAAGAATTGTATCCACACTAATTGTGCCTGTAGTACATACAGCATTACCAGTTATGGTATTATTATTACCATTGAAAATTATACCTTTATTACCGTAAACATCACCATTCACTGTATGCATTCCACCATTTACAGTAACTTCACCTTCTCCAGCAAACACAGTGTATCCAAAGGCATCAGCATCAACCTCAGTTTTTGTTGCTCTTGCATCAGAATGAACAGGAGCGCTGGTAAACCCAACTGCTTTTGCCAAAGTATAATTTATATTTTTAGTTCCTGATATATTTATTGTCATACTATCTGGTGAATAAGTCGGGTCTGCAATGTCAGTTTCAGCAAAACCATTAAGTACCATATACTGTTTTGCCGTTGCAGTAGCCGTTGTTGTATTAGGCAGATCCCAGGCAGCAGCTACACTTGCTGCATCAACAGCAGTTTGAAACTTCTGCTTTTGAAGATACGCTCTGCCAAAATCAACTGCAAAGCCACAAAAACCCATAATAACAATTATAGCCAATGCTGTAAGTACTACTACTGATCCATTTTCATCTTTTATTAAATCTTTCTTAATCATCAAAAATCCCTCCATCAATTATTATATTTACAGCATAGTCACTACTAATATTGTATTTCAATTTAATCTGTATACCCTTTATATTATCGTTATAAAGCCTAAAAAGCTTTAACATCATAAGAACATAGTTAGGGTTAATTTTACCTATCACCACCTTAATAATACCACATTTTATAGACAAATTTCCACATTTTTCTTGTAAAAAAAGCTGGTTAAATAACCAGCTAAATAAGTGAGTATTAATTTTTAAAACTGTGAATAGGTGCCGGAATGCTTCCACCCCTGTTAATAAAATCAAAACTTGAAAATTTACTTACAGGCATAATTGGAGCTTCACCAAACAGACCTCCAAAAACAACCTTTTCTCCTACAACTTTTCCATATGCAGGTATTAATCTTACTGCAGTGGTTTTGTTGTTAATTACTCCGATTGCAGCTTCATCTGCTATTATTGCGGAAATTGTAGATTCTGGAGTATCTCCAGGTATTGCTATCATATCCAGACCAACTGAACATACGCAAGTCATGGCTTCAAGCTTTTCAATATTCAAAGCACCTGCTTCCACTGCCTTTATCATACCTTCATCTTCGCTAACAGGTATAAAAGCACCACTTAGGCCTCCAATATTAGAAGAAGCCATTATTCCGCCTTTTTTAACAGCATCATTCAGCATAGCTAAAGCAGCAGTGGTTCCGTGGCAGCCACATGCTTCAAGTCCCATTTCCTCAAGAATCCTCGCAACACTGTCTCCTACTGCAGGAGTCGGAGCTAGGGATAAATCTACAATTCCAAATGGAACTCCAAGTCTCTTTGCAGCTTCCTGAGCTACAAGTTCTCCGGTTCTTGTTATTTTAAATGCAGTTTTCTTTATAGTTTCAGCAACCACATTAAAACTTTGACCTTTTACTGTTTCAAGAGCGGATTTTACAACCCCGGGACCGCTTACTCCTACATTAATTATACATTCAGCTTCTCCCACACCATGAAAAGCTCCAGCCATAAACGGATTGTCCTCAACTGCATTTGCAAATACAACAAGTTTTGCACATCCAAAACTTCCGCTGTCTCTTGTTAAATATGCAATTTCCTTAACTATTCTTCCCATATGAGCTACAGCATCCATGTTTATTCCACATTTTGAATTACCCACATTAACAGAAGAACATACCACATCTGTTAATGCAAGAGCTTCTGGTATGGAATCTATAAGAATCCTGTCACCCTTTGTATAACCTTTGTGTACAAGAGCAGAAAAACCACCTATAAGGTTAACCCCAACAGCCTTAGCAGCCTTGTCCATTATTTTGGCATACTCCACATAATTTGTATCCATGCTGCTTTGTGCAACAATTGATATCGGAGTAACTGAAATCCTCTTGTTTATTATGGGAATTCCATATTCGCTTTCAATTTGTTCTCCAACCTTAACAAGATTTTCAGCTCTTCTGGTTATCTTGTCATAAATTTTATCCCTGGATCTTTTACCATCAGTATCACTGCAATCAAGAAGCGATATTCCCATGGTAATGGTTCTTATATCTAGATTTTCCTTTTCTATCATATTTATTGTCTCAATTATATTTCTATTGTTAATCATCGAATCAACTCCTCGTATTATATTTCATGCATGCTTTTAAAAATATCTTCATGTTGAATTCTTATGTTTACACTTAATTCCTCGCCTTTTTCTTGAAGTTTTTTCTTTATATCTTCAAATCCAATTTGCATTGCAGAAAGGTCCACCAGCATTATCATTGTAAAATAATCCTGCATTATAGTCTGATTAATATCCAGAATATTAATATCATTTTCCGCCAACACGGAGGTAACCCCATGTATTATCCCTTTCTTATCCTTTCCAATTACAGTAATTACAGCGTTCATCTTTATTCCTCCTTATATAGTTTAATAATTTTGAATGCCAGGAAAACAAAAAGAGTCCAAAAAAACACTTTTAGACTCTGCAAAACAAATGAAATGGCAGTACCAATTCAAAATCTCTGTCCTTTTACCTGAGAGCTTCACCAATTTCTTGGCTTTCCCCTTCGGTGCCCTTGCGGGTCTCTCCAGAGTCTCGTCCAATAACGGTTTAATAATTATTCCGCTACCTTCACCCGACTATATAAAATTATTAGGTCTATAATACCATAATAGAAATTTAAAAACAAGACTTAATTACTATACCAGTATTTCCACATTTATAACATCATATCCTGCTTCTTCAACAGCATATTTTAAATCGCTGTCCTTAATGTCATCTGTAGACTCAAACTCTGCTGTTTTTGAATCCAAATCCACCACCACATCGCTAATACCGGTTATTTCCTCCAAAGTTTTTTTCACTCTTGCAGTGCAATGTCCACAACTCATTCCGTCTATTATCATCCTCTTTTTCATAACAAACCTCCTAGCAAAGTCATATAGCTTATTATAACACTTTTTGTCGAAATTTCTCCATCACTTATTATTAATTTTCATAATAAAATGTATTTTATTTTCAATTGATAATAACTATTATTGGTATTTGCCCTTGTTATGTCGCCATTGTAATAACTAAATCATATAATATATTTATCAATTGAACATAATTTAGGAGGCATAATCATGAATAAACAAAATGCTGCTTTGCTTTCAATAGTATCAAACTCATTACTAATTATATTTAAACTTGTTGCAGGTATATTAATAGGTTCAATTAGCGTTATCTCGGAAGCAATTCACTCTTCCATGGACTTACTGGCAAGTCTTATAGCATATTTTTCAATTAAAAAAGCTGCAGAGGCGGAAGATGATGAACATCCCTTTGGTCATGGAAAGTTTGAAAATATTTCAGGCTTAATCGAATCAATTCTTATTTTTTTTGCCGGAGCTATTATAATTTTTGAAGCAATTAAGCGTATTATAATGGGTGGAGTCATAGATAATGTAGTTCCTGGACTTATTGTGATGCTTATATCCGCTTTAGTAAATACTTTAATCTCCTTAAAGCTCTTAAAAATATCCAAGGAAACAAAGTCCATTGCACTGGAAACAGACGCAATGCACCTTTTAACTGATGTTTACACAGCCCTTGGTGTTTTCGGTGGATTGTTTCTTGTAAAAATAACAGGATTTCAGATTTTAGATCCTTTATCTGCTATTATTGTTGCAGTTATGATAATAAAAACATCCCTTGAGCTAATTGAGCGCTCCTCCAGAGATTTGGTGGATAGAAGCCTCTCTCCTGAGGATGTTGAAAAAATCAAGGTATTAGTTCTAGGTCACAAGGAAATCCAAGGATGCCACAGGCTAAGAACAAGGAAATCCGGTCATAGGGAGGAAATAGATGTCCATATTGATTTTATGGAGGATTACTCCCTGCTTCGAGTCCATAACATTTGTGATGAAATAGAAAATGAAATTAAAAAATTATTCCCTCAATCCTATGTTTTAATCCATGCAGAACCAATAAAAAGTAAGGTACCCTAAGGTACCTTACAATATTTTTTCTATTATTCCCCCTCCAACAAGGAGATCACCCTGGTAGAACACCACCGACTGACCTTTTGTTATTGCCCTTTGTTTTTCTTTAAATACAACCTTAACCTTATTGTCTTCTAGTGGATAAATCACTGCCTTTGAAGGCTTGGCTGAATACCTTATTTTAGCTTCCACATCCATAGGCTTATCCAAGGTATCAAAAGGTATAAAATTCAAACCTCCTGCAATGAGTTCTGTTTTAAATATTTCCTCTTCTCCGCCAAGAACTACTTCATTTTTCCATGGTACAATATCTGTTACAAACCTAGGTACACCAAGGGCAATTCCCAAGCCTTTTCTCTGACCTATTGTATAATATACTATCCCTTTATGTGTTCCAAGTATGTTCCCGTTTTTGTCTACAAAATTTCCAGGGGTTACTTTTTCAGGCATTTCCCTCTTTATATATGCTCCATGGTCATTATCTGGGATAAAGCAGATTTCCTCACTATCCCTTTTATTATGCACTTCAAGTCCAATTTCCTTTGCTATCTCCCTTATATGTTCCTTGGTGTATTCACCGCAAGGCATCAATGTATGCTGAAGCTGATACTGGGTTAAATTGTATAGTGCATAAGTTTGGTCCTTCTTATCATCCTTGGACCTTTTTAATATGTACCTTCCATTTACCTCTTCAATCACTGCGTAATGTCCTGTTGCAACATAATCAGCACCAAGGGCTTGTGCCTTTTTTAATAGTTCATCAAATTTAATGTATTTATTACAGGCAACACATGGGTTAGGGGTTTTACCCTTAATATATTCATCAATAAAATAATCAATTACTTTTTCCTTGAATATATCCTTAAAATTTAACACATAAAATGGAATCCTAAGCTTTAATGCAACTCTTCTGGCATCCTCCACAGCACTTAAAGAGCAACAACTTCCCTCCCGTTCCTCATATTCCTCATCATTAGGCCAAACCTGCATGGTTATACCTATAACCTCATAGCCCTGTTCCTTAAGTAGATAGGCTGTAACAGAACTATCTACCCCTCCGCTCATTCCTACAACAACTTTTTTCATAGCATCACCTTCTATACATTTAATCTATCAATTGCTTCTTTAACTTTTTCTATAACATAATTTATGTCATCTTCTGTAGTTCCGGATCCAATAGTAAGTCTTAAAGAACCCTTTAAATATTCCTTTGGGACCTTCATAGCTTCAAGCACATGGGATGGTTCTAATGAACCTGCGGAACATGCGCTTCCACTGGAGGCGTATATGCCACAGCTGTCAAGAATAGCAAGAAGCATATCTCCCTCCACATTTTTAAAGCTTATATTACAGTTCCCGGGAAGTCTATAGTCACCCTCTGCGCCATTTAACCTTGATCCTCTTATCTGTAACAAACCCTCTATTAGCATATCTCTATATTTAGAGAGCCTTATTGTTTCTGCTTCAATATTTGACATAGAAATCTCCATGGCCCTTCCCATGCCTGCAATCCCTGCAGTATTTATAGTCCCTGCCCTTTTACCTCTCTCCTGTGAGCCACCATGAATATATCCATCAATTTTAGTTCCTTTTCTTATATATAATGCACCCATACCTTTAGGACCATAAAATTTATGTGCTGCCATGGAAAGCATATCAATATTTTCTTTTTCAACATCAATCTTTATGTTTCCAACTGCCTGTACAGCATCTGTATGAAACAATATATTCTTTTCCCTGCAAATATCACCAATTTCTTTAATAGGCTGTATTGTCCCAACTTCATTGTTTGCATACATAACCGAAACCAATATAGTATCTTTACAAATTGCTTCCTTAAGCTGGTTTATATTAACCAGTCCAACCTCCTCTACATCCAGATATGTAACTTTAAAGCCAAGTTTTTCAAGATACTTGCATGAATTAAGCACAGCATGATGTTCTATTTTTGTAGTTATTATATGATTTCCACTTTCCCTGTTAGCTAGGGCTGTGCCAATAATAGCCCAATTGTCAGCTTCAGACCCTCCAGCAGTAAAAAATATTTCATCTCTTTTTGCATTTATTGCATCTGCAACTATTTTTCTGGATTTATCAACTTCCATTTTTGGTATGGAAGCAAAGGAATATGCAGAAGAAGGATTAGCGTATTCCTCTGTTAAAAATGGATACATTGCCTCAAGCACTTCTTTTTTTAGATATGTAGTTGCAGCATAATCCATATATATTTTCTTCAAATAATCATCTCCTAGTATATACAATTTCTCCTTGAATTATTGTATATAGTGTATTAGTTGTAATTTCCAACGGGTTTCCGTCAAATATTGCTATATCAGCATCCTTGCCTTCTATAATACTACCCTTTGTATCTTGAATGCCAAGAATTTCAGCAGCATTTATTGTTATTGACTTAAGAGCCTCATGGAAATCAAGCCCTTCTCTTAGCGCAACACCTGCATTTAAGGCAAGATGTGATATAGGCACTACAGGATGATCTGTACAAATAGCTGTTTTTATTCCTGCTTCCATTAAAATGCCTGGAGTAGAGGCAGATTTATTTTTTGTTTCATCCTTGGATTTCGGAGTTAACAATGGACCAGCAATAACAGCGGCATTTGATTTCTCAATTAAATCTGTAATGAGAAACCCTTCAGTACAGTGTTCCAAGGTAATCTTAATGTTGAATTCCTTTGCTATTCTTAATGCTGTAACTATATCATCCGCTCTATGTACATGAGCCTTTATAGGTATTTCACCATTTAATACGGGTAATAGTGCTTCAAGCTTAATATCCCTTTCAAAAAATTGATTAGTTTCAATGGCCTTATTTTTTCTTGCCTTGTAATTTTCAGTTTTTAAAAATGTTTCTCTAAGCAAAGCAGCAATACCCATTCTTGTAACTGGAGATTTATTTTTACCATTATATGTTTTCTTAGGATTTTCTCCAAAGGATACCTTCATTGCGGCAGGAGCCTTAATTATCATCTCGTCAATTATCCTGCCCCAGGTTTTTATAACAGCAAACTGTCCCCCAATTACATTTGCACTGCCAGGACCTGTCATCACTGTGGTGATTCCTGCTTTTCTTGCATCATAAAAACTTTGGTCCATAGGATTAATTCCATCAATGGCTCTCATTTGTGGAGTTACGGGATCTACCCCTTCATTGGCATCTCTACCTTCAAACCTTGAGTTTTCATCCATTATTCCAATATGGCAATGAGCATCTATTAATCCAGGCAGTACCCAGCAGTCTTTTGCATCAATAATTTCATAGTCTTTACATAGTTCTATATCACTTTGGACTTTTACAATTTTCCCTTTATCTATAAGAATAGAGCCTATGCTGTAGTTATTACTTTCCATAGAAACTATTTTCCCATTTTTTATAAGTAACATATTGAACCCCCGAAATTTTATTCATCCACTATTATAACATTGTGATTGCTGTGTGAACATAATATATGATATATTTTATTTATAAAATATATTAAGGGGGAACAAATTTGAATAACGATAGCACAGATACTGCAAAAGCAGCCATTAAAATGGCAGTGTCCTCAAGAAGTTCTGAAGAAAAGCTAATAAGTGCATATAAAGAAAAGGGAATTATTGTTACCGCAGTAGATATTGGCGGAGATTTTTCATCTACTGTTCATAAGATTATTGAAAGAGCCCTGTTTGCCTCCAAAAGAGGGGGACTTATAAAGGAAAGCTATGTAAATGACGGAGCAGTAGGCGGTGCCGCCAAGGATGCTCTTATGCAGATAGCCCCAATGGCCAGCGGTTTTAATGTTGGAGGTAAAATTGGAATTGCAAGATCCGGTGTAAATATCTGCGTATGTATTTTTATGAACATAGGCTTGCTTCATTTAAACGACGTAGCCATAGGACTGGCACACAGACTGCTTTCAGAAGAATAAAATTTGCCCTATAATCTTGACAACCCCTATACTCTAATATATAATAAATTTAGATATTTTTTAATAGGTAAATGTAGTTTTGTAGAGGTAAAACGTGGTTTTACTATATTTTGAAAAAAGTAGCATGGTAGTTTTGTAGGTTGTATATGTAAATACAAGCTGCCTTATTTGAGACAGCTTTTTTTATTGAAAATTTTAAAAAGCCCCTCCGGTATACATGATTTTTGTTTAAAAGATAAAGCTTGCTTTTTTATTAAATCATGTATGCCTATTTATTTTTTGGGTAATATTCCAAAAGCTCTTCAACATCTTTATATACAAGAGTATTGGAAATCCCGCCGTAATACCTCACAATACCATCTATCACAATTATAGGCAGACTATAACCTTGTTTAAGCAATTCCCTTAACTCTTCGTTTTCTAACATTTCTTCCCATTCAGCTTCTATGAACTTAAGGGAGATATTGTTTTTAAGTTCGGAAGCATCAAAATAAGACTTCAGATTGTTATACGCCTGAATACAGGTTTTTGAATCACTACAGCCTCCATTACACCCGCAGTCCCCGCTGCAGCCCTTTGTTTTGCTGCAACAAGAGCCCATTTGTTCATTTCCGTTGCCATATATTTTTATTTCTATTATTTTATCCATAAATTAATCCTTTAACCCCAATACGTCTTTAACTGTGTAAAAACCTGGTTCCTTTCCATATAAATAAACTGCCGCCTGACAAGCACCATTGGCGAAACATTCCCAGTTGTGCGCATGGTGTGTTATTTCAAGTCTTTCTCCCATTAACCCAAACATAACTGTGTGACTGCTGGAAATATCTCCAGCTCTTAAGGAATGGTATCCAATTGTTCCTGGTATTCTTGCCCCTTCACCCTCTCTTCCAAACACTGCTATATCCTTCAGCTCTTTTCCCATAGCCCTAGCCAGCACTTCTCCCATTTCCTTTGATGTACCGCTTGGAGCATCTTTTTTATTTCTGTCATGCATTTCAATTATTTCAATATCTGAAAGATTCCCAATAGTTTCAGTTGCTGTCTTAAGAAGTTTATACATTAGATTTACCACCATAGAGGTATTTGCAGCAAAAACCAGGGGAATGTCCCTTGAAATTTCTTTAATTCTTTCCATTTGTTCATCACTGAAGCCAGTTGTGCCGCAAACTACAGCTTTTTTATGTTTCAGAGCACTTTCCATTACCTCCATCGAAAGAGATGGATTTGTGTAATCAAGGATTACATCTCCCTTATGAATTATTTTTTCAAGATCATCGTAAACCAAAGCTCCTGTTACTTCACCGATACCCGCTGCAGCTCCGGCATCCAACCCTATGTAGTCCCTTCCCTTTGGGCCAATTGCACCTGCAATATTAACCCCTTCCATACCATATGCTATTTTAGTAATTAATCTTCCCATTTTTCCCTTGGGAGCCATTATTATTATATCCATACTAATTGCCTCCTATAATACTATTTTCAGGGTAAGTTATCCAGTCACTGAAACTCCCTATATAAAGCCTTGATTTAATTCCTATTTCATCTAGAATCATATGGTTAAATGCGGCATCAATTCCTGAACCGCAGTACACAGTGACATTTTCCCCGTTTTTAATCTCCTTAAAGAAATCAATCAACTTATCAATATCAATAACCGTACCATCATGAAATAAAAAATTCTTCCAGTAATAATTAACTGCATTTGGTATGTGACCTGCTTTAAAGTCTATAGGCTCCTGTTTTCCAAGGTATCTCGCCTCAGTTCTTGAGTCTATAATATATTCCGTATTTATATTATTTTTTAAATAATCCATATCCGCATAAATATCATTATTAATTTCTATTTTAAAGCTTCCCGATTTGTTATCAGGAATATCTTTGGTCAAGGGGTAACCTGCAGCAATCCACTTGCTAATTCCTCCGTTTAATATATGGTTGTTTTTATGGCCTATATATCTTAAAAGCCAGCAAAATCTCGCTGCGGTGGCTATTTTTTGATCATCATAGGCAACCACCTTTGTATCATTACTTATCCCCATAGCCTCAATCTTATTTTTTAACTTTTCAAGGTCTGGCAGTGGGTTTCTCCCCCCATGAATTGTTTGGTCTGATGAAAGGTCATCCTTGGCGTCCATATAATACGCTCCTTCAATGTGGCCTGAAACATATTCATTTATTCCATATTCATGATTAAAAAGATCTCCTCTACAGTCCACTATTACAGTATTTTTATCCTTAATATTTTCATAAACCAGAGAAGCATCAATAAAATTTTTCACTATTACCACCTCCCAAATAAACCTATAATAATTATATCACAATAAACAAAGCAGGCACAAAGCAGTGCCTGCATATTATTTTCTTAAACCATAGCCACCATATATTGTTTTTGTATCATTAATAGATACTACTGCATTAATCCCTGAATCTTCTATAACCTTTAGGATTTGTTTTTTATTTTTTCTCTTAGCATGTATTATAAGCATCTTCTTAACATCATTTATTCCTTCAGCATCCATCATTGTAACTCCAATATGGTTATCTCTTAAAATCTCAGCAAGCCTTTGTCCATTTTCCTCTGCTGTAATAGCATTTATTGTAAGTACCCCCAGTGCAAGTTTTTCCTCTAGAGTGCATCCAACAAAGTTACCGCATGAAAACCCAAGTGCATATGCAATCATTCTTGCCGGATCATTTTGTATACCGTTTAGCACAGTATTGATAACATAAAGCCATATCATTACTTCAAAAAAACCAATGACTGCACCGTATACTTTTTCCCCTCTGGTTATCAGCACTGTTCTTATAGTCATAAGAGCAACCTCGATAATCTTAGCAAAAAATATAAATAAATAACTAAAAATCATTTCTATCCCCCCAAAAATTATCATGGAGATGATAATATCATATTTTTACTTCAATAACAATAGGATATATAAATAGCAATAAAATCAAGGAATTCAAATGGATAATATAATACTAATAATTATACCGGTTCTCCAGATAGCACTGCTTGATATAGTTTTAAGCGGTGATAATATAGGGGTGATAGCACTTGCCACAAAAGATCTCCCCGAAAATTATGCAAAGAAAGCTTCTGCCTTAGGGGTATTCATAGCAGTTTTGCTTAGGATTATTTTCGCATCAATGGTCACTTGGATACTCATGATAAAATGGCTCCCTATTAAGCTTATTGGAGGTATTTTACTTATAAAAATAACCTTTGACCTTCTAATACCAAAATCTAAAGGGGAAGGAAAGAGGGTATCAACCTCAGTTGAATTTTTTGATGCTGTTAAAAATATAATTTTAGCAGATGCTGCAATGAGTCTGGATAACGTACTTGCAATAGCAGGTACAGCAAATGGTAGTATATCCCTGATTATATTTGGTTTATTATTTAATATACCTATAATTTTCTACGGAAGCAGATATGCTGCAATTGTAATGAAAAATCATCCTTTTGTGATTTATATTGGGGGCGCAATTCTAGCTCATACCGCTTGTAAGATGATACTTGAAGATATACTCCTTCAAAACCTGTTTTCTTCAGGGCTTTTACTTCTTATCCCTGATGCTGCTGCCTTTATAACCTTAGCTTTGGGCTTTCTATATTTAATTCGGAGCAAATATTATTTATAAATATTAAAAATGCAGATTTCTCTGCATTTTTAATAATATAAATCATTATAAACTATTTTAAAAACCTCAAGGGCTTCCTCTATTTTATTTTTCAAAAGATATTTTTTATTTTCAAGTTCATTTACCCCTAATTCTGTCAGGGTATATATTTTTTGTATCTTTTTGTCAGAATCGTCCCATTTGCCTGTAACCATTTTTTCCTTTTCCAGTTTTTTTAATATTGGATATATGCCCCCAGTGCTTGGAATCCATCTTCCATTTGTTCTATCTCCTATTTTATGTGAAATATCATTGCCGTTAGTTGGACCAAGACTTAGTATATATAGCACATATAAGGGCAACAAGCCCTTTGTAAAGACCTGCCCAACAGCTTCATTTTCTCTTTTTACCCGTTTAAGTTCCGCCAGCTTTTTTTTATATTCCTCATACAGGCGCTTTTCTTCAGCCTTTATTTCTATTCCCGATCCGTAATCTGACATTTACTCTTCCTCAACAAGAACCAGTCCCACAAGGCCAGGCCCCGTATGTACTCCAGCTACAGGGCTTATAGATCCTACAAAAACCGCCTCTGTTGCATTTGGATGTCTAGATAAAAGTTCCAATACCTTTAATGCATCTGGTTTTGATTCACCATGCATTACATATACCCTGGATTTCTTATTATTTAATATTTCACTGCCTATTTCGACAATACGGTTTAAGGATTGTTTTCTTCCCCTCACCTTGTCATATGTATAATATTTTCCATCATTTCTATCTACTGATATTATAGGCTTGATATTCAAAAGCTCAGCTATGCTTCCAGAAACCTTTCCAATCCTGCCTCCCTTTTTAAGGTATTCAAGGGTTCCAACCACAAAAAACAAGTGAATTCTTTTTTTTATATTTGGAATTTCATTTACTATATAATCATAACTTTTTCCTTGCTGCACAAGTTTTCCGCATTCCTCTGCCAACGCTCCTTCTCCTAATGAAATTGATTGGGAGTCACATACATGAGTTGTTATATTTGGATGGTTTTCGCTTACAACCTTAATTCCATTATATACTCCTGAAAGTCCAGTTGAAAGAACAACTGCTATTACATGGGTATACCCTTCCTTTTCCAGGTTGGTATAAAGTTCTTCCATATCCTCCATTGCAGGCATGGATGAAGTAGGTACCTCCACAAGAAGATTTTCATAAACCTGCTCCGGAGTTATTTCCACCTTGTCTCTATATTCACTACCAGTATAAATTATTCTAAATGGCAAAACTTTGATATCATATTTTGAAGTTATCTCTTCTGGCAAATCACAAGTAGTATCCGTTACAACAGCTATTTTTTCCAATTTCAATACCTCCTTTTATTAATTAATTTTATTATATCACTATTATTACCATTATCAATAGTGATATATGTCAAAAGAGATAGCAAACCTCTGGCATGAAACCAGAGGTTTATATTATAAGTTTATTTTATTTTCAAGAAGATATGATGTGGCTGAATAATATACTGCCAACACTGCAATTTCAAATAACAAGCCCACAAAGTTTATTGTAATATCACCACCTGGATACTGACCAAGCATGAGAACCCCCTTTGGAGTCATTGGATTAATATGGATACTTTGTGGAAATGCATTAGTTATCCAACTATCTAATTTACCTGTAATTATTGTAAAAATTACAAAGGATACAAATGCACCAAAATTCCCAAGCCTTCTTTTTCCAACAACCACCTTGCCAATAGTTATGCAGAAATATATAAATATAATCAGATAAACATACAAATAAATTGGAGCTGCAATTCCAATGAACACCGCCTGGACATTTAAGGCCTCTCTTAATACATTAAACACCATTTCATAGTTCTTAACCTTTGTTAGATTCAAAATGAAAAATATTCCCGTTAGAAGCTGAATAGCGGTCATTTGGGCAAGTGCGGCCAACAGCTTTGCAGTTAAAATTGACCATCCCTTTTGGGGAAGTGAAAACAAAAGATATCCCGTATTTCCATACAAGTCCCTGCTATATAAGGCCACATTCCACACAAATACAATTATAATACTAACAAACATAATTATAAATGAAAGAGTAGTAATTACTTCCCTAGGCCAAACACCAATTCTAGTAAGCAGCAATAGATTTAAAAATATTACACTACCAGCCAATATTGATAGTTCCTTGTAATATCCCTTTATTTCATATTTAACTAAATTCCACATTACTTGAATACCTCCCTGTACAGTTCATCTATTGACATACCTTTATCTCGTCTTAAATCCTCCGCACTTCCATTTAAAACAATTTTCCCTTCAGATATAAAAGCCACTTCATCAAAAAGCCTTTCTATATCATTTACCAGGTGTGTTGTTACTATCATGGAACTGTCTTCAGAATAATTATTTAAGATTGCATCAATAATTTTTTCTCTTGAGGTTGGATCAACTCCTCCTAAAGGTTCATCAAGAAGATATAATTTTGCTTTTCTTGATAGTGAAAGAGTTAGATTAAATTTTTCAAGCATACCCTTTGATAAGGAATTTACCTTTAAATCCTCTTGAAGTCCCATGAAATCCAGGAGTTCATTTGCTTTATCAATTTGAAAATCCTTGTAAAAATCCTTGTAAAAGCTCACTGCATCTTTTATTTTCATCCATTTATAAAGATAATTTGTATCAGGCAGATAGGATACTACAGATTTTGTATAAACTCCAGGAGCTTTTCCATCAATTAAAATTTCTCCTGAAGATTCTTTAAGGAGCCCTGCAGCTATTTTTAAAAGAGTAGTTTTACCACTGCCATTAGGTCCAAGGAGCCCCATTATCTTTCCTTTATCAACTTGAAGACTTGTTCCATTTAATGCATTTTTCTTGAAATAAGATTTTGTTAAACCATTTATTTTAATGACACTGTCCATTTACTTTTCCTCCTCGCTGAACTTCCTTGTTATTATATTTATTATTTCATCTTGTTTAAATCCAAGTTCCTTCATGCCGCTTAAGAAAGTTTCAATAACACCCTTTGCCATTTCATTTTTCAATTCATCTATCATATTTAAATCCTCCTTGATAAATGTTCCGGTACCTCTTAGAGTATATGTTATGCCTTCTCTTTCAAGTTCCTGGTAAGCTCTTTGAACTGTATTAGGATTAACCCTTAGTTCTGAAGATATCTCTCTAACAGAAGGAAGTTTTTCTCCAATATTTATTTTTTTGTTAGCAATATCCCTTTTAATTATATTCATTATTTGAATATATATTGGAATATTTTCATCAAATTCTGTAATCATAATAACCTCCTAATCAATGAATTAGTGTACTATTAACATAGTACACTAATTCATTGTAATTGTCAACAATCTAATAAAAAAAACCCTCTGGATATTCCAGAGAGTTTTCTTATTAGATTAATTACATTTTGCCATCATTACATCAAGGATTACATCATCAGTATTTGACATTCCTTCTGATGAAACCTTACCCATGTTCTGAATTGATTTTTCAGCTGATTTATCTAATATTCCATCGTTTGATGGAACAAAAATGTTGTCCATAGCCATTTTAGCTGCATCTACGCAGGATGAAACGGATACTGAAAGCTTATAAGCACAACCAAGTTTAGCTCCATCACATATCATTCCAGTTACGCCTGCTATCATGTTCTTTATAGCTCCTTCTATTTGAGTAAGAGTTCCTCCATAAATATATGCAAGTCCAGCACTTGCACCAACTCCAGCTGCAACCCCGCATCCGCACACAGGTGAAAGTGATCCTGTATATGTCTTAATATATATTGTAACAAGATGACTTAAAGCAACGCCTCTGATTATTTTCTCTTGGTCAAGTTTCATTCCTTCTCCTATTATTGCAACAGGAAGTATTGCAACTAGTCCATGATTTCCGCTTCCTGCACTGCTCATTACAGGAAGTGGGTGTCCTGCCATTCTAGCTTCTGAGGCAGCAGCAGTTATTGCTTTCGCATACTTTGCATAGTCTTTTTCATCGGTGTTAAGCATGTTTCCAAGACCAATACCAAGGTTTTCATTCAATCCAGCAAATGCCATTCTCTTATTCATTAGAATACCTTCATTGATGAAAGCAATCTTTTCAAATTCCACTGTATCTACAAATTCTTTTAAGTCTGCTATTGTGAATTCCTTTATTCTATCTCTTAAAGCTGGTTTAACAGCAGTTGGTTCCTCTTCTTTGCTTTCAGATATACATTCACCGTTTTTCTCTAAAAGAGTTATATTAAGATGAGTTTTCTGAATAACTACTCTTGATGTATTATTTGCTCCTTTTGCAACAATTTCAATATATAAGCCTATGACATCTTTTTTGTGGTTAAGAGTTATCATATCCTTGTCTATAAGTTTTAAAGCTTCTGTCAAGCTGTTATCTGTTACTTCCTTTAATACTTCTAGTTTATATTCAGACTTGCCAACTATTAAAGCTAGAGCTGCAGCAACTACATTACCCTTTTCTTTAGTTCCTGGTATTCCAACTTCTTTACCATTTTTCAATATGTTTTTATCGGCGTAAATATCTAAATGAAGAACTTCCTCACCGAGAATTTCTTTTGCCTTTGCTGTAGCATAAGCTACTGCAGTTGGTTCTGTACATCCAAGTGCAGGTACAACCTGATCCTTCAAAATGCTTATTAACAATTCATTATCTTTCATATATAAAAACCCCTCCAATAAATATTATTGAAGATATATAAAGCAAGTACCATGCCAAAGCCTCAAACCCCTGTTTCCAGCAAACATAATTTTATTTTTTCTCAAATTTGATAAAGGATTTCATATTTATTTTTTTATGCCCATAAAGTCTTAAAAATCAAGGAAAAAATCAATTCTCAAAAACGAGAATCAATTATCATTTTTGAGAATTTATTCTTCCAGCTTTCTATATAGAGTAGCCGGACTAATATTTAATTTTTTTGCAATATTTTTTTTACCCTCAGTGTCATCACCATAAAATTTAATCATGTCCATAATAACACCTTTTTCGAAGTTTGCCACCAATTCCTTTAATGTTTTCTCGCTTTCGGGTAATTCTCTTTTTTCTCCAAGCCGCTTATTTATTATATCTGCACCAATTTTATTATTTTTTTCAAAATTAATTGCATATTCAATAAGATTTTGCAGTTCTCTTACATTTCCAGGCCAGTGATATCCAAGAAGTAATTCTTGAGCTTCTTCATCAAAACCATTTATATTTTTGTTGTAAATTTTATTATATCTTTTCAGAAAGTAATTTGAAAGCTCAAGTACATCCTGTCCTCTTTCCATTAGGGAGGGTATATTTATTGGAATTACATTAAGTCGATAAAATAGATCCTCTCTAAATTCCTTTCTTTCTACCATTTTATATAGATTTTTATTTGTAGCTGCAATTATTCGTGGATTTACCTTTATAGTAACTGCCCCACCAACCCTTATTATTTCCTTTTCCTCTAGAACTCTCAAAAGCTTTACCTGCATATGAAGAGGGAGATCCCCAATTTCATCAAGGAATATAGTGCCATCCTTAGCTATTTCAAATTTACCCATTTTACCTGCAGCACTAGCACCAGTAAAGGATCCTTTTTCATATCCAAAAAGTTCAGACTCCACAAGACTTTCAGGAATCGCCCCACAATTTATAGGCATGAAAATTTCGTTTCTTCTTTGACTTTCAGAATGAATGGCTCTGGCAAAGAGTTCCTTTCCTGTGCCGCTTTCTCCTAATAGGAGTACTGGTACATTTTGTTTTGAAATTAATTTTGCCTGTTCCTTAACTTGATGAAAAACCTTACTGTCCCCAATAATTTCATCAAAGGTAAGCAGTGCATTTTTTTCACTTGCATTAAATACGGATCGCTGCAGTTTGTCAAAATCTTTAAAGGTAATTACGGCTCCTTCAATTATATCGTTGAATATTATTGGCTTAATTGAAAATAGAAATTGAACCTTCAAACCTTTTGCTGTAAGAGATATTTGTTCTTCCTCTAAACTAAATTTATTCTTTTCTATTTTGCTGATAATACTCTTAGGCAGCACTGTATCTAAATTTTTCCCTATAATGTTTGAATAGTCTATTTTCAACTTTTCCTTTATATATTTATTTAAGCTCATTATGTTTATATTTTTATCTATTATAATAAGACCTTCATTAACAGAGTCAATTACTGTAAGCAGTTCACTTGATTTATACTGAAGTTTATTGCTTATGTTTTTTTCTTTTATTTTTGATGCTATTAGTTCTGAAAGCCTTTTATCAAAATCTATATAACTTTCCTTTTTTTCAAGAAAGGTTTCCTTTTGTTCCGGGTCAAATATAATAAGCCCTATTACTCCTTCAACCTTTTCATCTATTATTATAGGAAAGCATACTGCAGCCTTCTCATCGCAGTCTTCCTTTGAGTCACATATATCACATTCATTACAGGACTTAGGATCTGAAATTAGATATTGGGTTCCCGTTTGCACGCATTTTTCAAAGACAGAATTTTTAGGTCCGAAAGCACCCACCTTGCTTTTATATGCACCAGTCCCTGCAAGACGGAGCAGGTTTTTATCCAAAATTGTAACGTCTATCCCTACTATTGCCTTTACGGTTTCTGCAATTTGCTGAAGTTCGTTTAATATCTGATCTATCATAAAGGTTCCCTTCCTTTAATATATTTATCTACAGTATATCATGTTTAAACTGAAAAAAAAATGAAGCGGTTTTCACCGCTTATTTATAAATATCATATCCAAACCATTTATTTGAAAGCTTAGTAAGAGTTCCATCAGCTTTAAGATCATCCAATGCTTTTTGAATAGCTGCATTTAGTTTTTTATCTGTCTTTCTTACACCAATTCCTTCTGGTTCCTTGGTAAGTTTTTCTTCAAGTATAACAAATCCATTTGGTTCTTTTTTTGTATAATAGCCTCCCACCTGGCCGTCTACTATTACAGCATCTATCCTTCCTGCTGATAGATCATGGAATGCTTCGGTTATTTTATCATATTTTTTTACTTCTTTTGTACCTTGTATTTTCACTGCCGCCTGTTCCCCTGTTGCTCCAAGCTGACATCCTAAAACTTTATCCTTTAAATCAGCAGAGGTTTTTATAGTGCTTCCGCTTTTAACAACTATAATCTGACCTCCATCTATATATGGACCTGCAAAATCAATTTCCTTTTTTCTTTCATCAGTAATACTCATAGCAGACAATACTACATCAAATTTAGCAGCATTCAATGCCAATACTACTCCATTCCAATCTGTAGGAATCCACTCTGCCTTCACTCCAAGTTTTTCTGCAATAGCATTCCCAAGATCCACGTCAAAACCAACCAGATTGTTGCTTTCATCCCTGTATTCCATAGGAGGGTATGAATCATCAACCCCAATTGTTAATTTTCCCGCCTTTTGAACTCTTTCTAGTGAATTATCCACAGCTGCATTGTTTTCGCTTTTGCTACAACCTGCAAAAAGCGTTATTGTCATAGCAGTTGTAAGCAAAATTGCCAAAATTTTTTTCATTATCCTTCCCCCTTTTATTTTTTTATAATTATACAATTATTTTAATAATTATGCAACAAAAAAGAGGCAATTGCCTCTTCAATTTTAACATCCACATTTAGGCTCACTGCCAGTAAGCCATCCACGAATTATGGCACTAGCTCACCCTACACCTTTTTTTACACTAAGTGCTTTAAAACTGCAGTTTTTAACGCAAGCTCCACATTCCATACAGTAGTCTTTATTCATGATTATTGCTTTTCCATCTTTTATTTCAAAGACACCCTGAGGGCAAACATTTTTGCACATAGAGCACCCAGTGCACTTTTCTGTATAAATATTTAAAGTTGTTATGTTTTTTATATATTCATGCCGCATTATATCACCTCATTATAAATATATAGACTATTAGCAGTATAATTCCTATAACACAGGCAGCTCCCCCTGCAATTATAGAATAGACTGTTTCCTTTGTTGTGCCTGAAAATGATGTATAAGTGCTAGAACCAGTAAACTGAAGTGCACTATATGATGTAATAAACATAATAAAAAGCATATATGCAGCCTTTACAATTATACTATCCTGAATTAAAAATAAACTTGAATTAAAAACAAACAAAATACACAAAATAATAGATAATGTAAAACCTTTTAAGGAAAACGCATTAAAAGGTATATATGGCAGTAGTAAGGGCACCAAAACAGAACCCGTGAAATGTGCAATTAAAAAAGGAATATAATTAATCAATGTTATTTCTACAATCTTTAAGGGATTATTATATCCAAATAATAATAGATTAAATACAAGAAGCAAAGGAAGAAATGGAACAACATATTTTAAGTCTGGTATGTATTCCATAGGTGTCAGTACCAGCCTGTCAATAAAATTAAAGTTAACCTGACTCATTTCTTCACTCTTTAACATTCCATTATTTAAGAACTCAGGTATATCCTCTGCCCTTACAGGTCCATATACCACCTTAAAGCCAGCCTTCGCTATTACAGCTGCCGCAGTTCCAGGAGCCCCAAGCTGAGGAAGTATGATAGTATTATGTGCAATTACTTCTTTAAGCTTCACCTTGTTTATGACCTTTAATATTTCATAATTTCCAAAGGTGCCCTTCCCTGCAGCGCACCAAACATTTATACCCTTAGTATCAATTACAAGAATCCACAAATCAAGACCTTTCAAGTTTTTCCTTAAAACGTCAAATGTAAGCTTATAATTAGCAGTAACTAGAACCATTGAATCCTTATCAGGTTTACCAACTGCATATAATCCAGTTTCAACTATATAATTATATCTATTTATACCAAACCTGACCCTTATGGCACCAATTTTGTCCTTTATGGTAAGGTTTGTATCCACCACCCTGGCATTTCCTGCTGGTGTTAAAATTTCACCAATTACCAAGACTATCACCTCAAAGTAATATTTTTTTTATTATATCACTTATAATACTATTAATGAAATAAATGATTTGATAAAATATAAATAGTTTTGAATAAGGGGGTTATTATATGTTTGGAACGTTGGTTAATGTGGCAGCAATAATAGCAGGGGGATTGCTGGGGCTCATACTTAAAGGTGGAATTCCGAAAAAGGTGGGGGATACTGTTATTCAGGCACTGGCACTGTCTGTACTGCTGATTGGTATAACCGGTGCAATAAAGGTAAACAATATACTTTTGGTTATTATATCCATGGTAATAGGTACTGCTATAGGAGAAGCCATTGATATTGACAAATATATTAATAAATTAGGGGATATGCTTGAAAAGAAATTCAAAGGAAAAGGTGGAAAAGTTTCCGAGGGTTTTGTAACTTCCAGTCTGCTCTTCTGCGTTGGAGCTATGGCAATTGTTGGAGCTCTTAACAGCGGTCTTAAAGGAGATTATCACATATTATATGCAAAATCCATGCTTGACTTCGTATTTTCAGTTATAGCATCTTCTTCACTTGGAATAGGGGTTATGCTTTCTTCAGTTTCAGTTCTTATTTATCAAGGTACTATCACTCTCCTTGCCTTTGCCATAAAGGGATTTCTAATCGAATCCGTTATTACAGATATGACAGCAGTAGGAAGTCTTATGATAATAGGAATCAGCCTTAACATGCTTGGGGTAAGCAAATTAAAGGTGGCTAATTTTCTCCCGGCTATATTAATACCTGTTTTTTATCAGATAATATTAACTGTAATAAAATAAACCTGGATTAATCCAGGTTTAAACTGCTTTTTGATTTACATTTTCATATAAATTTCTATATATATCTATTGAATGAAACTCTTTCCCTTTTAACATGGCAGGATGAATATTGCCTTGCTTTACCGCTTCTATAAGATCCTTCTCGTCTCTTATATTATCCTCAAATACAGTGGCATATTTTCCTATCCTGTCCAAAACATGAGCATCACTAGCTCCAGTGGAAGGAAGTCTTAATTCAGTAGCAAGGGTATAGGCATTTAAATTTTGATGTGGTTCAGTGCTTCCATTAAAGGCTTCAACTCCTGTTAGCATGCGGTTAACTTCTCTTATATGATAGCCAAGTCCCCTATTATTATTTCTGAAGGGATGGGCACTTATTGCAATTCCTTTATTTTTTGCAACAATATTAAGAAGTTCCCCTGCGTGAATCATATGTTTTGGTATATCCTTTAAGCCAAATACCAAAATATCACCCTCAAAGGTTAGTATTTCTGCTCCAACCAATACCAGGAAACCTGTCTTTTTAGAATACTCATGAGCTTCATCAAAAATATCCGAACTTTCATGGTCAGTAATGCATATGCCGTTTAACCCAACCTTTTTAGCTCTTTCAACTGCTTCTTCCAGGGTAAACATACTGTCTTTAGAATACTTGATTTCATGAACATGCATATCAATTAACATAACTACCTCCAGGGAAAACATTGTGCACTATTATTTTATCATGATATGCATATTAAATATATTTATATAATTTATTTTAATAGCTGAATATTTATCTATAAATTTTATTAATATGAACTTCTATATTATAGTCCTGCTGTTGATAACTTCATCTGAAATTATCTTTCCGTCAAAAAATTTAACAAGTCTTTTTGCATAGAGAGCAACATCATGTTCATGGGTTATCATAATGATTGTAGCACCTTCATTGTTAAGTTTCTGAAATATCTTCATTATTTCCAAGGTTGATTTTGAATCCAAATTACCTGTAGGCTCATCAGCTAGTATTACAATGGGATCATTTACAATAGCTCTAGCAATAGCAGCCCTCTGTTTCTGACCCCCTGAAATTTCAGATGGTTTATGGGCAATTCTATCTGAAAGTCCAACCTTGTCAATTGCCGCTAGAGCCCTTAAGCGTATTTCCTTTTCCTCAACACCTGCGTAGGTCATTGGCAATTCAACATTTTCTAAAACATTTAACTTTGGTAGAAGGTTAAAGGACTGAAACACAAAACCTATTTCCAAATTTCTAATTGAAGATAATTCTGTATAATAATTGTTTACTTATCCACATCGTAATAATCAACATCTATTATCTTCTTATCAGTAAATTCATAATTGTTTTTAAAATCCTCCTGGCTTTTTTCTTTTGAAAAGCTATTATATTCATTACTGCTTTTCCAATTTTTAAAAGCTCCTATTGCCTTAAATATCACATAAAAAGCAATTCCAATTAGAATAATAACAGGAAGAAATTTAAAAAAGAAGAACAAAAAAATCACAGCCAAAAAAATAATTAGGGTTGTCCTTGTAATTGAACCTAAACTTTTTATCATAATATTATACTCCTTACTTAATCATTAATATTATTATATCACTAAAACGAGTTTTGTAAATGGTATTAAATATTAGTTTACAAAGTATTAATTAATTCTTTTGAAATTGTAACATATGTTACTGTATTATTATTAAAAATAGGGTAAATTAATACTATAATATATAAGGAGGGGTTAAAATGATTAAAAATATAGACTTTTCAAAAGTAATAGAAACAAATAGTCTGGTAGATTATCAGGAAGGTACAGTGGTAAGCAGGACCCTTTCTCAGGGTAAAAACATGAGTCTAACACTTTTTGCCTTTGATAAAGGTGAGGAAATAAGCTCTCATTCCTCTGGAGGAGATGCTTTGGTAACCATACTTGATGGTGAAGCTGAAATTACAATTGGGGAAGAAAAATTCAATGTAAAAAAAGGAGAAACAATTGTAATGCCTGCTGGTGTTCCACATGCGCTTTTGGCATCAAGCAGATTTAAAATGCTTTTAGTTGTAATATTTAATCCATAAAAAAGGAACCTATTCTAGGTTCCTTTTACCTGCATCAAGAAGATCAAACAAAAACATAAACAGTGGAATTCCTACTAAAAGTCCCCATACTCCAAGAAAATGCTCTGAAACAAGTAATATAACAAAAGTTATAAATATTGGTGTTTCAATTTTGGCAGACATAAGCTTTGGATTAAGAAAATAACTTTCCATTGCATGAATTGCTGCAATCATTATAAGTACATATGCTACTGTGGATATACCCCCAATTTTAAAAGCTATAATGCAAAGTGGTACTAATGATATAATTACTCCAGCTACTGGAATAAGACTAAGACAAAATATCATGAACCACAGTGTAGCTAAGTTTGGAAAGTTCAGCATAGATAACATTAAAACTGAAACTAGGCTGTTTACAAATGCAATTACTATTTGTGCCTGAATTACCTTGCCGAAGGTATTTACAAAGTTATTTCCAAAAAAGCAAAAATACTTATAAAACCCTGATATCTTGCTATATTCGAATTTTTTCAAAAATGTTTTAACCTTTTTCTTTTCAAGCATAAAAAACATACTAAGTATCAAAGCTATAAACACTTGAAGACTTACAGTTCCTATCTTGCTAGCCAGCTGCAAGGTAATATTAAAACCTGATTTAATATAATTTTGTATATCCACCTGCTCCAGCAACATTGATATATAATCCTTGTATATTTGTGATTTTAGTCCATGTCCCCATTCTCCCCGCTGGTTTATCATCTCGGTTACCTCTTTTACAAGCACCGGCACATATGTAACCAGCATAAGTGTTATAAACAAAAATAATGCTGCATATAACAATACTGTAATAACCTTCTCCTTTACAGGGGTTATTTTTTTTAGGTGCCTTACAATAATTGTCTGTGCACTGTTTATAAGATATGTAAATAAAAATGTAAGCAAAAACATATTTAATAATGGTTTTAAAAAATACAAAATTACCGCTATTGTTGTCAAAAACAATGTTCTTTTAACTATCTCTTTTTTGAAGATATCAACAAATAATTCCATAAACATCCCTTCCGTATAAAAATAAAATACACCCTTCGCCTTACAGTATAACATACTACAAGACATTGGGTGTATTAAATTTATATTAATTCTATTTCGTCACCAGGTCTAATCCATCCTCCACTAAGGACTTTTGTAAAAATACCTTCCCTTGGCATTATACAATCCCCAACCTGCTCTCTTATTGCACAGCCTAAATGGCATTCCTTTCCTATCTGGGTTACCTCCATAAGAGTCTCCCCTATTTTAAGCTTTGTTCCTACAGGAAGTTCATATAAAACTATGCCCTCAGTTGTAAGATTTTCTGCAAATTTACCAACACAAAGACCTGTAGCTCCCTGTTTTTTCATTTTTTCAACACTTTCGTTTCCAAGAAGACTTACCTGCCTATGCCAGTTTCCAGCATGGGCATCACCTTCAAGACCATAATTTTCTTTAAAATATCCTTTTTCAATTGGGTGCTTTATTTCACCTTTTTTTTCACTTATGTTTACTGCGATTACTTTAGCCATTAACAGCCATCCTTCCTTTCAAAAACTCCTGATTTTCCGCCACTTTTTTTCATAAGCATAATATCTTTAATAATCATTTCCCTGTCAATTGCCTTGCACATATCATATATTGTAAGTGCTGCAACTGATACAGCAGTCAAGGCTTCCATTTCAACCCCTGTCTGACCAGCACATTTTGTAACTGCTTCAATATCAACTTTAAGATTTTCAAAATCAAGGCTAAAGGTGATATCACATCCGGATATCATAATTGGGTGGCACATAGGTATTATTCCTGGAGTGTTTTTTGCTCCCATAATACCGCCTACCTGAGCAACAGAAAGAACATCCCCTTTTTTGATGCTGCCATCTCTAATTTTTTCAAGGGTTTCAAGCTTCATATAAATAGAACCCTTAGCAACAGCCTCCCTTATTGTCTCGTCCTTTTCGCTTACATCCACCATTTTGGCCCTGCCTTGTTTGTTAATATGCGTAAGTTCCATCCCTAGCCTCCAATTTCATACATTTTCTTTTTACTGTTACTCTTTTTATCATGTTCAAGACTATGCTCATCTGGTTTATTGTATATAATGCTTTTTAATTCTGATATAAGCTGCACCTCATTTTCAAGGAATGGTTTAAGATCGTATTCATTACTTGAATGAAGACACGGTTTTATTGTTCCACAGGAGGTTAGCCTTATTCTGTTGCATCCACTGCAGAATTTGTGGCTTAATGGACTAATGAATCCAACTGTTCCCTGTGAAGCCGGAAGCTTATATAGCTTTGCTGTATCACTTTTTTTGCTGGTCATTGGTATAAGTTCAGGGAACATTTCTACTACTTCTTCAGAACTGATAAAGCCTTTTTTGTAATATTTTTCTCCTTCTCCTATAGGCATAAGTTCTATAAATCTTATATTTACAGGAAGGGATTTTGTAAGATAAATAAAATCGCTTATTTCATCATCGTTTATTCCTTTTATAAGAACCACATTTATTTTAACAGGTGTTATACCAAGGTTTATACATTTTTCAATGGCCTGGAGAACGTCAACAATATTTCCGCCTCTGGTAATTTTTCTAAACTTGTCTTCCTTTAATGAATCCAAGCTTATATTAACTCTGCTTAGACCAGCTTTTTTAAGATCCTCCACCATGTTGTTAAGTAAAACACCATTTGTAGTTATAGCTATATCTGTTATTCCTGAAATTTTATTAGTATCATAAATAAGCTTGTCTACATCTTTAACTATAAGAGGTTCTCCACCAGTAAACCTTACTTTGTTTATCCCAAGAAACGCAGATGCCTTAAGCACCTTTAATATGTCCTCAAATCTCAATATATCCTCATGTTCCTTTTTAGGTATTCCTTCCTTAGGCATACAATATATGCACCTAAGATTGCACCTATCAGTGATTGATACCCTAATATAGTTGATTTCCCTTTTGTTCACATCCAACATACTAACACCCGCATTCTATATTATTTTCCCAATTTCATCAAATTCATAGCCTCCAAGTCTCTTAAGCTCCTGGATGAATTTTTCACTTTTTATCACCTGAATTAATTCCTTTACCTTGTCATCCTCCATGAATTTTGTTAAAACTGCAATGTCATATTCTTCATGGCATAAAGGAATAAAATCAAGTCCCATTAATACTGCTGCAGAGTATACTCCAAGTCCGCAGTCCCCGTCTCCTGCAGCCACTGCTGCTGCTACTTTTAGGTGTGTATACTCTTCCCTTTCATAACCATTTATTTGTTCCGGCTGAATATTGAGCTTTTTCATATTGTAATCCAGCAGTATCCTGGTACCTGAGCCCCTCTGCCTGTTAACAAACCTAAGATTTGATTCGGCAAGGTCCCTAAGTCCCTTTATATTAAAAGGATTGCCCTTTTGAACCATAAACCCTTGAATTCTTTTAACGCATTTAATCAGGGTTACATCCTTATCTTTAACATATCTCTTTAAATAGGATATGTTATATTCACCTGTAGCTTCGTCTAGAAGATGGATTGGGGCAATATGAGTTTCACCGTTTCTTAGAGCCATTATTCCACCCATACTACCTACATGGGAAGAGGATAGAACATATTGCTTTTCCCTTAAGTTCATCATATCTGCAGCTATGTCCATTATTATATCGTGACTTCCGATTGAAACCAGTGTATTATTAATTTCATTTTCAGGCTTTAATAATTGTACAGAAACCTTAGAGCCTGCTTCAATACCTTCAGTACTCTGAGGAATTCTAAGCATTCCGTCTGCCCTTACCAGTGACATTGTAGCACCTGCTCCCCTGTCAAGTGGCGTTGCTATGAGTTTATCATCAACTCGTCCAAGTTTAACCCTTACAAACTCTAGATATTTAAGTGATGACATCACCCTTTTAGAAACATATGCTTCTGCACTTTTTTCTCCATCATACCTGATTTTTTGATACCCATGCAGTATTTTTTTTACCATATTTTCCATAATGACATAAGCTGAAACAGGATAACCAGGTATTCCTATTACCGGTTTACTATTAACTTCCCCAAGTATTACGGGTTTTCCAGGTTTTATTGCTACCCCGTGGACATATACCTTCCCAATTTCTGCTATTATGTTTGATGTAAAATCTTCTCTTCCTGCAGATGAACCTGCATTCACAAGAACTATATCGTTTTCATCCACTGCTTTTAGAATTGCCTTCTTTATCTTCTCATAATCATCTTTTTCAATTGGATATCTTTTGGGATTTCCTCCCCACTCTGTAACCTGAGCTGAAAAAACTCTTGAATTAAATTCTATAATATCACCTATCTTTAATTCTGATCCTGGCTCCACAATTTCTGTACCTGTAGGGATTATACCGACATTTGGCTTCTTGTATACCTGAACTTCATTTACTCCACCTGCCAGCATAGCACCTATATCCACTGGTCTTATCCTGTGGTTTGAAGGTATAATCAGCTGACTTTCTGTTATATCCTCCCCCAAAGTTCTTATATACTGCCATGGAGGAACACTTTTATAAATTTTAACCTTATCCTTTGATACCTTAATCAAGTCCTCCACCATAATAACACAGTCAAATTCCTTTGGTATTGGATCTCCTGTATCCACTATAACGTAATCCTCATTTTCTATAAGTGTTATGTGGTTTCTTTCTGACGCTCCAAATGTCTTTGAGCTTAAAGTTGCGATGCCATCCATAGCTGAAGAGTTATAAAAAGGGGAGGACATCAGAGAATAAACAGGATGAGAAGTAACCCTTTCAAATGAATCAATAGTATTTATATTTTCCGATGATACATTTGGAAGTATATTTTTCATATATAAATCAACTGCATCCTCCAATTCCATGTTTGACAAGTATAAGTTTTGCATGTTGGCCCCTCCTTAAAATTTATAAACCTGAACAAGTTGTCCAGCAGATAGTCCTTCAATATTCCTATCAATTTTAATATAGCCAAAGGCCTTTGAAAATCCCGTAATAAGCCCTGACTTTGAAAATACCGGTTTTGCTGTTTTAACACCATTTACTATTTCAATTGTTACAGGAAGATATTCTTCTCTCCCCTTAGCCTTATGGTAGTTAATTTCAAATTCACACTCAATTGGATAATTTACATCTGTACTTCCAGTTAAAATATTTATATAACTATCTACAAATGCCTTAAACACCACTGCACAGGCTAATGGATGTCCTGGGAGTCCAAATATCACCTTGTTAGAAACCTTTCCTATTATGGTTGGCTTACCAGGTTTAATCGAAATACCATGAACCAGCATCATTGAGTCAGGGAAGGAGTTTATAACATTTAAAGTTTCATCTTTCTTTCCTACTGAACTTCCCCCTGAAATCAGAACCAAATCACATTCCTCCAGAGCTTTTCCAAATATTCCCTTTAATGAATCGAAATCGTCCTTTACGAATCCATATACTATAGGTTCCCCGCCGCTCTCCATAACCATTGAATTTAGCAGGTAAGTGTTTATATCTCTTACCTGCCCAGGTAATGGTTCCTTATCTGGACTAACTATTTCATCACCGGTAGAAATTATTCCTACCCTTGGTTTTTTAATAACATTAACATCTAAACAACCAATTCCAGCTAATACCCCCGCCTCATAAGGTCTTAACTTTATACCTTTTTTTAAAACCACTTCGCCTTTTGATATATCTTCCCCCTCCTGCACCACATTTTCTCCTGGTGCAACAGGTTTGTTACAAAGTATGGTAACGTCATCAAGTTTGTCTGTGTTTTCTATCATTACAACCCCGTCTGTTCCATTAGGAAGCATCCCGCCGGTTGGTACATACATGCATTCCCCAGGGAATGATATTACATGTTCTGGGGCTACCCCCATACTTACCTCACCGCTTAAATCCAACATGGAAGGACTTGTTTCCGATGCCCCGAACACATCCTTGCTTCTAACTGCGTAACCGTCTACGGTTGACTTTTTAAACTCCGGCAGATTTATATCAGATATTATATCTTCATATAATATTCTTCCGTAACATTCAAGCAAACTAATCTTTTCAGAGTTTAATTTAACATCTGCGTTATCCTGCAATATTTTAATTACATCCTCTGGGGAAATTACATTAAATAAATTCAACTTCATCACCTCTGCTGTTTTATCGGTATCTTTTCCTTCAATAAATAAAAAAACTTTTCATATTATGAAAAGGAAAAGACCATTCCCCTTTCCTAATGGAGGATATATCGTTTCCAACATATCCCTAACGGTCAGCTGCCTTGGCATATACTTTAGGCAGGATGACTCGGAGAAAATAATATTGTGTTTCATTTTAATATACAGCATAAATCATGCCAATGATTAAAGTCCCTAAAACAGGGACTTTAATATCGAAATGTTACATTATTGAACATTTTTCGGCAAATCAACTGTTCTGATATGATGCACTGTGCTTTTTGTGAACAGTTGTAGTTTCATCTTTAAAATTATTTAACTGCACATTCAGATGCTTTTCCTGTTAAAATATCTATGCCGTGTGGGATGGCAGGCATTATAAATTCCAAGTTTTCCTTAGCTCCCTTAGGACTTCCAGGAAGGTTTACTATAAGAGAGTTTCCTCTTATACCAGCTGCAGCACGGGATAGCATCGCCTTTGGTGTTATCTGAAGGGACTTTACCCTCATGGCTTCTGCAATACCAGGAGTTCTTCTTTCAATTACCTGTTCCGTAGCTTCAGGAGTTACATCCCTTTTTGAAAATCCTGTGCCGCCGTTTGTTAGAACAAGTTCCACCCTTAATTCATCACAAAGATATGTAAGTTCCTTTACTATTGTGTTAAAATCATCTGGAATAACCTTATAATATTCTACACTATACCCATTCTCTTTTATTAATGCAATAATTGCAGGTCCTGTTAAATCTTCTCTTTCTCCTCTTGCTCCCTTGTCACTCATGGTTAGAACTGCAGTCTTTATCATAAAATTCCTCCTTAAGTCGTTTTTTTTATTTTATCACAAAATTATCATCTATGCATTTATTCAAATTTATACAGCCGTCCAATTATTGAACAGTATAACCTAGGAAAACAGCCAAACACAGTATAGTTAAAAAAATGAACATGTATCATTTTAATACGTTTTATTGACATAAAATACATTGTTATATAAACTTGAAGTATCATTCCGAGTCTTGTAACCTAAACGATAAGCATGGTTAAAGACCGATAGGGTATACTCGGAAACGACTATGCCTTCCAATAAGAAAAGGGGGAATTAAAATGTCAAAAAATCTTAAAAACTCTATGTATAAAAAGAGTACACTAGTTTTATTAATCCTTGTTTTTGTATTTTCTTTAGCTGGGTGTTCAAGCAAAAAAGAACTGAAAAACCCTAATTTAACACTTTCCACCACCACAAGTCTCAATGATACTGGACTTTATACATACCTTGCTCCAATGCTTAAGCAGGATACAGGTATCGAACTTAAGGTTCTATCCCAAGGCTCAGGTCAGGCAATACAGACTGCAATGGATGGAAATGCGGATCTTATATGGGTACACTCAAAAGCTGCTGAGGAAAAATTCGTGTCTGATGGTTATGGTCTTAAGAGAATTCCTGTTATGTACAACTATTTTGTAGTAGTAGGTCCAAAAGATGACCCTGCAAAAATTAAGGGCAGCGGACTAGATGCTACAAAAGCCTTTGCAAAGATTGCTGAATCAAAATCTAAATTTGTATCTAGAGGAGATAAATCAGGAACAAACACCAAAGAATTGTCATTATGGTCAGCATCAAAAATCACACCTGCTGGTGACTGGTATGTATCTGCTGGAAAGGGCATGGGAGCTGTTTTAACCATGGCTAGCGAAATGAAGGGATATACTCTTACAGACAAGGCTACATATCTTACAATGAAAGATAAGCTGGATTTGGACATAGTGGTAGATGCTACTCCGGACCTTATGAACCAGTACACAATTATACAAGTTGATCCTAAAAAATATTCAAAAACAAACACAGAGGCTTCTGACGAATTTGTTAAGTGGATAACTTCAGATAAAGTTTTAAAGTTAATTGGTGAATATGGCAAAGATAAATATGGTGAACCACTATTTATTGTAAACCACGGTAAATAGCATTTAAATTAAACTGGAACGGAGGATAATTAAATGGTTGGGTTATCAAACGGAATTCTGGAAGCGGTAAATCTTATATTGTCCTTCGACCCTGAATTATATGGAATAATTAAGCTCACACTTATTGTTACAATATCTAGCACATTAGTATCGGCTATGATTGCAGTGCCTTTAGGAGTACTGGTGGGAAGCTGCAATTTTAAAGGAAGAAAAATTTTAATAAGAATCACAAATACATTAATGGGTCTGCCGCCAGTGGTGGCAGGCCTTATAGTGTATATTATATTATCCCGAACAGGTCCTTTAGGCTTTACACAGCTCCTCTTTACACCTAAAGCAATGGTTATCGCCCAGGTTATTATTGTAACACCAATAATTGCGGGTTTTACCCTATCTGCTGTAAAACTAAAGGTAAAACCTGTATTCGAAACCTGCCAGGGTTTAGGGCTTACCAAAGCAAAATCAATAAAGCTTCTAATTTATGAATGCAGATACCCTATTATATCTGCTATAATGGCAGGGTATGGAAGGGCCATATCTGAAGTTGGCGCCATTATGCTGGTTGGTGGAAATATTCAGTACTTCACAAGAGTTATGACCACCGCAATAATGCTTGAAACCAGCCAAGGTAACTACGGAAAAGCCCTGGCCTTAGGCATTGTTCTTTTAAGCATATCATTTTTTATTAACTGGATAATAAACAACTTGCAGGAAGGAATGTCATATGAAAGTAGAAGTATTAAAAGCTGAAGTAACCCGTGCAGCAAGAAAAATATTGGATGTGACTGATTTAACACTGGAAAGCGGAAAGATATATGCAATTATCGGACCTAACGGTTCTGGAAAAACTACCTTGTTAAGGCAGATCGCAGGGCTTGATCATGATTCTTCATGCAAAATACTATATGATGGCTCAACGGATTTCCCAAAGGATAAAGTGGCATATATGAATCAAAATGTATATATGTTTGACACATCTGTAAGAAAAAACCTAATCCTTGGAATTGAAAGCCTAAATTTTTCCAAATCAGAAATGGATTCTATTGTTAAATTCTCATTAGATAGAGTTGGCATGGGAGGCTTTTTAGAATCAAAGGCTAAATTTCTTTCTGGAGGGGAAGCTCAAAGAATTGGATTAGCACGAATACTTATTATGAAAAAGGATTTAATTCTTCTTGATGAACCTTCCTCAGCCACTGACATTGCAGGTGCTGAACTTATAGAGAACTATATTCGTGAAGTTAATAAACTAGATGGAAGAACTTTTATATTCAGTACCCATAACCCATCCCAGGCTCAGCGTATTGCTCATGAAATAATCTTTTTAAGTTCAGGTAAAATCTTAGAAAAAGGTATTCCATCAATTGTTTTAAACAACCCTGAGAACAAAGAAACTGAACGTTTTTTAAAAAATTGGAGAATATAAATATGGCGGCCATAGCAGGTATTCTATGGTCGCCATAAAAGTGAAAGGGTATCATTTAATACTAATCAAGTCAAAATCCATATTTAGAAGATCAATATATAGAATACTATTTCTTAATAATTCTCCTCTATTTATTAGAATCTTTATTACTTCTGACACTTGAATAGATGCAATTATTGCTGGTGTAAAGGGCGGGTTCCCTAATTGCTTTTCAACTCCGGCAGCTTTATCATCCTTATAAATAAGGTTCAATGTCTCATCTCCTGGAAAAATGGTTGAAACCTGACCATACCAACCTCCTATTGCGCCATGAACCAAAGGTATATTTAGTTCGCGGCAAAGTCTTCCTAGTAGTTTCTTGGTGGTGGCATTGTCAAGGGCATCCACCACAACGTGGTGCCCTTTAAGAATTTCAATGCCATTTTCTTCATTAAGACGCTGGTGTAAAGCATTCAGTGTAATTTCTGGATTTACCCTCATCATTCTGTCCTTGGCTGCTTTAGACTTGCTGATACCAATAAGGGTGATATCAGATAATATCTGCCTGTTAAGATTGGTTTCATCAAATACATCAGCATCTACTGCAGTAATATATCCAACGCCTATCCTTCCAAGCTCTTCAATAATATATCCTCCTAGTCCCCCGCATCCTATAACACACACCTTCCGTGATTTCAAACTATTGTTTTCATCTTGGGATAAAGTGTTCATGTTTCTTGAATATCTGTTCAACTTAACCCCCTCCTACTGGCGGAAAAAGAGCTACCACGTCGGATTCTTTAAGGACACTATTAACACTACCATCTCTTCCATTTATAAGCAGTATACCAAGTTCTTCTACATTTATATTTAGAATGTCCAGTATATCAGCAACTTTTGAGCCCTCTTTCAAATCCATAGACTGTTTCTTTTCCCGGCCGTTTCTGAAGGTGGCAAAAAGTCTTACTTCTATTGTCACTTCAATCACCTACTCTAATAATCAGCTTTTATTAAATATTGTCTATATACTCTTCAAGTCCAAGTGTTTTTAATGTTTCAGCTGTAGGAATACCATCTGCATCCCAGCCTCTTACACTGTAGTATTCAGGAAGTAATACATCTAAGTGGTGTACATTTCCCTTAGAAGGTCCTTCAGGAATAGGATCCTCAAGAAGTCTCTTAGGAAGAGTATCGTCTGCTTTAGTTAAACCTGCCTTAAGGTTAAATATTTTTTCCAATGTCCAGATTCTGTCTCCTGCCTGAAGAAGTGTTTCATCAGTATATACATCTCCAACAACTGCATTATACATTTGTGTATAGTCTGAAAGTCCAAGACCAAATGTAGTGAATATGCAAAGACCCAAAGAGTCAATAACTGCTGTTAAATCATGGAATACTTTTGCATATGCTGGTTTTCCATCTAATGCTAATCTGTCAAGTTTTTCAGGATATCCAAGAATTTCAGGACTGATCATGTAGCCTTTAATGTGACAGCCACCTCTGTTATTTGCTGCATAAGTTATACCATGTCCTTGTACTCCTCTTGGGTCATACGCAGGAAGTTCCTGTTTCTTAACTGTCATTGATATTTCAGGTGCTCCATAAGCTTCACAAAGTCTGAAGGACCCATCTGTCATTTTAGCACCGAAACCTTCTCTTAAGCCCATCTTTTTTGTCCATCCAGTTATTGCTTCAGCATCTCCCCATTTAAGTGATAATCCATCTGCTGCTATTTCTTCATCCTTAATGTATCCTCTCTGGTACAATTCCATTGCTGCAGCTATAGTTGCTCCAGCAGATATTGTATCAAGACCATATTCATTACATAGCATATTAGCTACATTAACTGCATTTAAATCATAAACATCACAGTCTGAGCCATAGGACCATAAGGTTTCGTATTCAGGTCCGCCGCATTCTGTACCATCATTAAGTTTTACCCATCTTCCGCAGGCTATAGGACATCTATAACATGGGTTCTTTCTTATAAGTGCATTTTCTGTTAAAGCTTCACCGCTTATCTTATCAGCCTGGTCTGTATATGCTAATTGGAAATTCCTAACTGGATGTACACCATTTTCATTTATTATATTAACAAGTACTGCTGTTCCATAGGTTGGAAGTCCTCCTCCTGCTACAGGGTCCTTAAGCAGAATTGAAGTTTTTTCACTGGATGTACTTTTTGTTTTTTCTTCATCAAATAGAGCAACTTTACTAGTACCTTTAACTACTATTGCCTTAAGGTTTTTAGAACCCATAACAGCTCCAACTCCACCTCTGCCTGCTGTTCTATCTACATCATTCATAACAGATGCCATAAGTGATAGTTTTTCTCCTGCAGGTCCTATGCAAAGTACCTTGGATTTTGCGCCTTCTATTTCTTTAAGCTTTTCTGTAACATCCAAAGTTAATTTTCCCCAAACCTCAGCTGCATCTTTAATTTCTACTACATCATCTACTATGTTGATGTATACTGGTTTTTCTGCTTTTCCTTCAACTATTATCATATCATAGCCGGCAAATTTCATTTCAGCTCCCCATTTTCCGCCGGAGTTTGATATACCAATCGTTCCGGTAAGTGGAGCCTTTGTAACAACCATAAATCTTCCGCTGGTAGGAACTGGCGCTCCTGTTAACGGACCACCTGCAATTATAAATTTGTTCTCTGGTGAAAGTGGGTCAACTTTAGGATCTATTTCGTCTATTAATGTTTTTACACCAAGACCTCTAGCTCCAATGTATTTTTTTGCAAGTTCCAAATCAAGAGCTTCCTTTTTAATTGTGTTTTCAGTTAAATTTACTCTAAGCACTGTTCCATTATAACCAAACATGCTTTTACCCCCTTATAATATAATTATTTTTAACTTAATATTAAAGCAAAATTCGTGCCAATGCTAAAAACCTTATAGTAACCTATTTAAATATTATACTGTTCATTATTTACACTACATTCTTATTGGATAATTGGTCATTTTTTGAACATCGCTCCAAATTCGAACACTCTATAGAATACTCCTTTATCTTTTTATACAAAGTATTTCTAACTACCCCTAACTTCTTTGCTGTTTTCGAAATATTATAATCACATTGAATTAATGCCTTTATTATATATTGCCTCTCCAAGGTCTGAAGGTCCACTATTTCATTGTTTCCAGACTGAAATTCCTCACTAGTTTCAGCAAATTCCTTCTTAAACATATGCTCTGGGAATGTTCCGGTATTAATAATAAGCTCCACTATATTTTGAAGTTCCCTTATGTTACCTGGCCAGTCATAACTTACAAGCGTTCTTATTTCAGTATCTTTTAATACCACAGGGCTTTTCCCAAGCTTTTTCGATATCTTGTTGATATAGTAATTAAGCAACAGAACTATATCCCCTTTTCTTTCTCTTAAGGGAATAAGATATATAGGCAGCACATTAAGCCTGTAGTAAAGATCCTTCCTGAACTTTCCAGCTTCTGCTTCTGCTTTAAGGTCCTTGTTTGTTGCTGCAATAATCCTTACATTTACTGGTATTTGCTTTACTCCCCCAACTTTTGTTACCACACCTTCTTCAATTACTCTAAGAAGCCTCACTTGCATATCTATAGGCATCTCACCAATTTCATCTAGGAATATACTACCACCATCAGCACACTGAAATTTGCCATCTGCTCCTCCTTTTTTAGATCCAGTAAACGCTCCATCTTCATATCCAAATAGTTCTGATTCTATAAGATTCCGTGGTATTGCCCCACAGTTAACTGCAACAAAAGGCATTTCATTTCTATCACTATAATTGTGAATAGATTGTGCAAATACCTCCTTCCCAGTGCCACTCTCCCCTGTAATTAGAATTGTAGATTTGCTTCTTGAAACTTTTTTTGAGTAGTTTATAGTATCCAAAAACTTCTCATCACTGCCAATGATTTTGTTAAAAGTGTAAACAGCTTTGCAATCGCTCAATTTATCATACATTTTTCTTGTTTTACCTGTAGATTTGTCTGCAATGAGTTTTTCAATGGAAAAAGCAGCAGCCACTACCATACCCAGTGTATGAGGATGCACATTTTCTGTATATCCTGTTAAATCAATAACTCCAATCAATTTACCATCAGCATCCTTTATAGGAGCAGCAGAACATGTCCACTTATTATAAGCCTCAATAAAATGATCCTTACCCTCTATTTGAACTGGCTGTCCTTCATTTATTACTATGGACATGGCATTAGTACCGATATTTTCATCATTCATATAAGCTCCTGGAATCATTTTAAACATAAAAGCCTCACTCAAAATTTTCTCATCTCCAATAACATTCAAAATGCACCCTTCTGCATCTGTAAGAATTGTAAAGAAACTTGATCCTTTAACAAAGCTGTAAAGCTGGTCAATAAATGGAAGGGCAGCAATTATTAGATCCTTGTTGTTCTCAAGGTTCCCCTCCAATTCTCTGCCTTTAATAATCTTTCGGCTGTATATCATGGTTTTATCCAATCCTAGCATTTCACATTTATTTTTTGATTTTTCCACATAAGCTTTCATAATATCTTTCACTATAAACACCACCTTGACAATTTTCATAGCAAATTTCATGCCAAATTTTAAGGGGTTGGAATTGCTCATTTTTTTAATATGATTTTTTTATATGTTCAAAATTAGGACACTTTTTGGTGTAGTTTAATAATTTTAATAAAAAATCGTTCCAAAATAGAGCACATGCAATGAATATAAAAAAAGGAATCCCAATTTATATGGGATTCCTTATTATTTATATTATTTTACTGTTCCTGATCCTCAGTGCCTGTTTTATCCTTCTGTCCTTTATGCTGCTGAGCACCTGCTTTGTTAGAATTTTCAGCAACCTTACCCTTGTTTACCTTGTCTGTGTTTTCATCAGTTTTTTCTTTCTTATCAGTTACAGCTTCCTTTTTAATTTCCCCTACACTTTTAACCTCAGATTTAGCATTTTTAACTGCTTCCTTACCGGTATTGTACTCTGCCATAGCTTTATCAAGTGCAGTTTGAGCTTCCTTTATAGCAGCTTCATCTGTTCCAGCCTTTGCTGAAGCCAATGCTTCTCTAGCTTGCTGAAGAGTTGTCTTTAAAGGAACAAGAGCCTGTTTTGCTTCAAATACTTCCTTCATAGCTGTAAGCTTGCTTTTCTGCATTTCCAATACAGCTTGCAGAGTTGCCTTAGCATTATCAGATGCATTTGCACCTAATTTGTCTAATATTTCATTTGACTTAGTATCTAAATCTTTCATTCTTTGGTCAATAGCAGCTAGCTTCTTTTGAAAAGCCTCATCCTTGTCTTCTGAATCCTGGGCTTCTGCCTTAATTTTATCTGCTGCCTGGGATATTTTATCCTTATAATCATTAAGGACGTCCTCTTCATATTTTTCCTTGCCTTTGGCAGCCATTTCCTCGCTTTCTCCCAATCTTTCCTCAGCAAAGTTTGCTAATAGTTCTGCCTGTTTTACTGGGTCGGATGCAAATTTTAACTGAATTTTTTCAATAGCTTTGTCAAATGGATATAATATAACATTATCCGGGGTTATACCCGCCTTGCTTTTAAAGCTGGTATCATCTGCAGCAGATACTGCACCACTAAATCCAATAACAGCCGCTAAAGCCGCCACAACTGCAATATTTTTTTTCATATGTATTCCTCCTTCATATTTTCTAAAACTATTTAATTTAATATACGGGATCATATTTAATCTTTTGGGGGGTCTTAAAAGTTTGTAACATAAATTCATTTTATTATATAATTGATAGATACCCAGTAAATTTTATCTTATATACCGTAAATAGATATGAGGTGTTTTGATGGACATAATGGAATCAATTAAATTTCATAGAGATGAATTCATAAATGATAATAAGCAATTTATATATACTACAGCCTACAATGTATGTAAAAGAAAGCTTGAATGGGAAAATGACGACGAACTAAGCATTTCAATTATTGCATTTAACAAAGCCTGTGATATATACGATGAAAGTAAAGGCAGTTTTTTCAGCTTTGCCAGAGTTATTATAAGAAATTCACTTATTGATTATTTTAGAAAAAAATCAAATAATATGCTTTTATTTTTTGGTGATGATGAAGAAAATCAAGAACAACTCTATGTAAAAAACTCAATAAGCAACTATGAGATGGAAATTGACAATAAAGCCCTGGCAGAAGAAATTAGAGAATTCACTTTAGAAATTGAAAGTTATAAGCTGAACCTCGAAAAGATTATTGATTCAGCTCCAACCCATAGTGATACAAAAAATAATCTTTTAAATATAGCATTTAAATGTTCCGGTGAAAAAGCAGTTACAGAGTATATTCATAAATACAAAATGCTTCCTGTAAAGCAGATTGCTCTGCTTACCCAAAGCAAAATCAAACTTATTGAAAGATGGAGAAAATACTTATTGGTATTGATACTAATATTTACTAATGAAAATTATATTTATATTAAGTCCTATTTGGACATAAAGGCAGGTGTACAATATGGTAATGAAAACCGGAATAGTAATGAAAACTAAAAACAATAAGGCATATATAGTTACAAGGAATGGCGAATTTCTTTATGTTAAATATAAAGGCAAAACTCCTGAGATTGGAACCGAATTTACGGGAACATTGATAAACAGTAAATACAGCTTTCTTAATTACAGGCATGCTGCTGCAGTGCTTCTTATGGTACTTCTATCTGCAAGTGGTGCTTATGCTTATAATATACCAGTATCAACTGTTACAATTTCATCAAATCCTGAAGTTCAGTTGAAATCAAATATATTTAACAGAGTTATAGAAGCATCTTCTCCAGACGAAAATACCAACAAGCTCATTAATTCCATGAATTTGAAAAATACCAATATGGATAAAGCAGTAACTGCTTTAACTAAACAGGTAAAAGAGAAAAATAAAAACGACGAATCTGTTACAAAGGATTTAAATGATAACAAAGAGAAGGACAGCAATTTAAAAAATAATACCGATAATGAAAACAAGGATAGTAATATAAAAGATACAAATCAAAATAAAATTAATAATACCCAAAAAACAAAAAATGAAAATATTGATAAAGAAAATAAATCTTCTGGGAATAGACAAAATAACTCCAATAAAAAAGATAATTGATATAAATAATGATGCAAACAGAACATTTCATGAGCAGACCTCAGAAATACAGCAAATAAATGCAAAAAATTATTAGGGTATTAAATGTACCCTAATTTTTATTTAAATTTTTACATATATCTACAAGTTCTGTAAGGCTGTCGATTATAAAATCAGGACCATAACTCATCATTTTTTCTAAGGGAAGGGCGGTATAACTGACTAAGCAGGTATAGGTTCCAGCATCTTTGCCGCATAGTATATCATTATGGCTGTCTCCTACCATGATTGCTTCTTTCGGATCTACTCCAAGAAGCTGGCAAGCCTTTATAGCTGGCTCCCCGAAAGGCTTATGTTTTTCTGTATCCTCTGGAGTAACAACTACATCCATTAAATCATAAACCCTAACGAGTCTAAGACCCCTCTCAGTCATCTTTTTCCTTTTTGATGTAACAAGGGCAATCTTTATTCCCATTTCCTTCAGCTTAATAATGCCGTCATAGACTCCGTCATATTCCTCTGCAAGTTCATCATGCCTGCTTTCATTATATTTCCTAAATATGCCCAGCATTTCATCCACATTATTTTCATCGTATTTAAGCATGGCTCCTCTTAAGGGCTCTCCAAAAGTCAAAATAACTTCCTCTCTTGAAATTTCCTTATTAAAATGCTCTCTAAAAGCATGCTGGAAACTTTTAATAATTAATTCATTGGTATTTATAAGTGTTCCATCTAAGTCGAACAATATAGCTTTTATCAAAACTAATCCTCCTGTACTATACTAAATCTATTATAGTTTATATTATATATATTTTTTTTTCAATATTGTATAATGTTAATAATAGTTATAAGGAGGACTTAATATTGAAAGAAGACGTAATTTCAATTTTAAAAGAGAACAATGGAAGCTATGTTTCAGGGCAGTATTTAAGTATAAGGCTTAATGTAAGCAGAACTGCCATATGGAAGTACATAAAATCCCTTAAGGAAAGCGGTTATATAATAGAATCCTCTTCTAAAAAGGGGTATAGAATAATATCATCCCCTGACCTTTTAACCTCAGATGAAATTAAGCCTCACCTGATAACAAAATATCTAGGTCATGAAATAATTCATTTTGATACTTTGGATTCAACAAACAACAAAGCTAAAGAAATAGCTTCAAAAGTTAGAGCCAATGGTACTGTAATAACCTCTGAGGAACAGGTATCAGGAAAGGGAAGACTTGGAAGACAATGGGTTTCACCAAAGTATAAGGGTATATGGATGTCATATATATTAAGGCCCCATATTGAGCCGATACATGTTCCAAAAATAACACATATTGCTGCAGCTGCTGTTGTTGCAGGATTAAACAAATTAAATATCAACGCATTTATTAAGTGGCCAAACGATATAATTGTTAATGGTAAAAAGATATGCGGAATACTTACAGAGATGAGTGGTGAAATTAACTGTATAGATTATGTAGTAGTAGGTATAGGCATAAATGCAAACCTTGAAACCATTGATATACCTACTGATATAATTGATAAAGCAAGCTCACTGCTTATAGAAACCGGAAAGTTGATAGAACGTAAAATATTAGCTGCAGAGGTTATTAACAGCTTTGAGGAGCTTTATGAAAAGTTTTTAAATTCAGGTTCCATAAAAGATTCAATTGAAATATGCAGAAAAAATTCAATTCTATTAGGAAAAGAAATAAGAATAATAAACCGGCAGCATGAAGAAACAGCAATAGCTGCGGATATAAGTGATGAGGGGGAGCTGATAGCTGAATTTTCTGATGGAACAAAAAGAAAAATAATATCCGGTGAAGTATCCATACGCGGATTAAAAGGATATATTTAAAGGTGCCAAAGGCACCTTTAATACTTTTTAAGGGCTGGAATAACCTTTGCCCCTATAATCGAAATGAATATGCATTTTATTATATCCCCTGGGATAAAAACTAGGGCTCCAATTTTTAATGCCTTATAAAAAGTTATATTAACTCCATTTACATTCTTTAAAATTAAATATAGGTATGGAACTCCAACTGCATATATAACTATTGCTCCTATAATACAAGCTAAAAATATTTTTATTGGGTCTGGATTTTTATATTTTGAAACTATTAACCCTATAATATATGCACCTAAAATAAACCCAATAAGATATCCAAAGGAAGGCTTGAATATATAGCTTAATCCCCCACCTTCAGTAAATATAGGAATTCCAATTAGTCCAAGGAACACATATATTATCTGAGAAAGGGCTCCAAGTCTTGCACCCAGCAAAATTGCTGCTAGTGCAGTAAAAACAAACTGAAGACTTATTGAAACTGTTCCAATAGGAAACTTAATAAATGCTCCAACAGCAGTAAGCGCTGTAAAAAGTGATACTAAAATCATATTTCTTGTTTTATTGTTCATAATCTTTCTCCTTATTGTCAACCACAATTTGATTCATGTTAACAATATACTGTTTATATCGGACTTTGTCAACCATTTTGTTTAGACAGGTTAACCAACTGTTTAAAATAAATTAATGTTAAATGCAATATCCTTATGCTATAATTCATTTAAATAGTTTATATTGTAAAGGAAATTATAAAATGAATATAAATACACTAAAAGCAGATTGCAAAAATTGTTTTGGATTTTGCTGTATAGCACTATATTTTTCTAAATCTGAAGGTTTCCCTGTTAACAAAGATTCAGGTAAACCATGTCCAAATTTAAATACTGACTTTAAATGCAAAGTGCATAGTAAGCTTTCAAAACTTGGACTGAAAGGCTGCATTGCATATGACTGCTTTGGTGCAGGTCAGCAAACAGCCTGGATTACATATGGTGGAAAAGACTGGCGCAAATATCCTGAAACAGCTGATGAAATGTTTAAAGTCTTTCTCATTATGCATAAGCTCCATGAAATGCTTTGGTATCTATCAGAAGCTGTTCTTTTAGAATCCTCCCCTGAACTTTTGAAAATTATTAACGAAACAATAGAAATAACCAATCTTAAAGCAGAATCTATCCTTAAAATTGATATAGATTCACATAGGGAAAAGGTAAATATTCTCCTCTTAAAAACCAGTAAATTGATTCAAAACAGATATAAAACTAAAAAATCGGCTTTGAAGTACAAAAGACTTTTTGGAGGTGCTTATGATATGGTAGGTAAAGACCTTAGAAAAGTTGATTTAGCAGGTGAAAATTTAAGCGGTGCATATATGATAGCTGCCAACCTTAGTGGTGTTGATTTAAGTGGAACTGACTTGCTTGGAGCTGACTTGAGAGATGCTGACCTTAGTGATGCAAATCTTACAAATAGTATATATATAACCCAAGGTCAGATAAATTCAGCCAAAGGTAATAAAGGAACTAAACTGCCATATTATATCACAGTTCCTAGACACTTTGAAAAATAAGGTAAAGCAAGGGGGTATAAAGGTTTGAAATTTATAGATCTTCATTGTGATACAATTTATAAGATAAGAAAAGATGAAAAGATTACCATGCTAAGCAATAACCTAAGTGTTGATTTGTGTAAAATGAAAAATTCAGGGTCAATAGCTCAGTTTTTTGCATTATTTGTATGCCTTGATGAAACTAAAACCCCTTTTAATGAGGCATTATATATGTATAACATTTTTAAGAATGAAATGGATAAGAATTCAGATATAGTCAAATTTGGCAAATCCTATGAAGATTTAAATAATAACATTCCCTGTTGTTTTTTAACTTTAGAGGAAGGGGCCGTAATTGAAGGTAGTCTACAAAATTTAAAAGAATTCTTTAATCTTGGAGTAAGGCTTATGACCTTAACCTGGAATTTTCCTAATGAAATAGGTTTCCCTAATTTTGAAATGAAATATAAGGATATGGGTCTTACCCCCTTTGGAAAAGATGTGGTGCAGCAAATGAATGAGCTAAATATGATTATTGATGTTTCACACCTTTCAGATGAGGGGTTTTACAACGTGGCAGATATATCAAGTAAGCCATTTCTTGCTTCCCATTCCAATTCAAGGACAGTTACAAACCATTATAGAAATCTTTCAGACGATATGCTGAAAATTCTTGGAAATAAAGGCGGTCTGGCAGGTCTAAACTTTGAAAAAACATTTTTGGGAAATTCACCTTATGGAAGGATTTCTGAAATGGTTAATCATATTAAGCATATGGTAAACATTGGAGGAATAGAGATCATGGCACTTGGTTCCGATTTTGACGGAATAGAAACTCCATCTGAAATAAATGATATTAGCCAGATGGATAAGCTTTATTATGCATTAAAGGATAATGGATTTAAGGAAAGTGATATAGAAAAAATATTCTTTAAAAACGGAATGAGGTTTTTAAAGGACACATTGTCTGGAGTAAAAAATGATTAAAAGCAAAACCATTGGGAACATTTTGATAATTATAGGGCTTATTGTTATAACAGTTGCGGGAGCTATGAAGATAAAAGCATATTATGTTCAAAAATCCATGATAGATGGATTCCAAAAGAACCTTGAAGTAAATGATGGGCCTACTGATTCAACAAGCCAAGTTAAAATTGAAGGAAACTCCTTGGGGATTGTTTCCATACCTAAGATTGAGATGGAAGCAGTTTTTTGTGAAGGTGTTGATATGGAAACCTTAAAATATGCACTTGGACATTTTCCCGGAACCGCTGTTCCTGGTGAAAAAGGAAACTGCTGTATAGCAGGTCATAGAAGCTATACTTACAGTCAGTATTTCAACAGGCTTGATGAACTTAAATCAGGGGATGAGATAAAAATTACTACAAAAAGAGAAACTTATACATATATTGTTTATGATTCCTTTATAGTTGACCCATCTCATACTGAGGTCTTGAATACCACAAAAGACTGTGAACTCACATTAGTTACATGTACCCCTATAAGAATTGCAACTCAAAGACTTATTGTAAAAGCAAAGCTTAAATAGAAAGGAAGATAATGATGACAGAAAGAGAGAAAGCTGAAGAAATTTTAAAAAAACATGTTAAAACAGAACACTTTTTAAGACATTCCTATGCTGTAGAGGCTGTTATGAGAGCATTAAGCAGAAAGCTTGAACCTGAAAATGAAGAGGAATGGGCAATTGTTGGACTCCTTCACGATTTGGATTCTGAACTGGTGGATTATATGAATTCACCTGAACTTCACGGCCCAAAAACTGTGGAAATTTTAAAAAACGAAGGTTTTGGAAATGATAAAATTTACCATGGTATTCTAGCACATAATCAAGCTACAAAAGCAGGTTTTCACAACAAAATGGATCAGGCTGTTTTTGCTGCAGACCCTATTACTGGCTTTATTAATGCCATAACCCTTGTATACATAGACAAAAAAATCGATAGTGTTAAAGTAAAATCTATAACTAAACGTATGAAAGAAACCCGTTTTGCTGCGGGGGCAGACAGAGATGCTATGAAGTCCATAGAAAAGCTAGGTATAAGCTTTCCTGACTTTGCAGAAATATCACTAAATGCCATGAAGGAAATTTCACAAGTTTTAGGATTATAATGATTTAAGCAGCATATACTACCCTTGAGGTGATGATATGCTGCTTTTTAAAAATATATCTCTTTATTCTCCAAAATTTCTTGGAACAATGGATATTTTAACATGCTATGACAAAATAGCATATATATCAACACATATATCCCTTGGCAGCTTTCCTAAAATAAATGTTATTGATGGAAAAAATCTTATTATGTGCCCTGGTTTTATAGACCTTCATATACATTTTGCAGGTGGAGGCGGTGAAGGGGGCTTTAATACAAGAACTCCCGACCTCATGCTTACAGATTTAACAGGTGCAGGAATTACCACGGGAATTGGACTTTTAGGTACTGACGGTACTACCAGAAGTATGGGAAACCTTATTGCAAAAGCAAGAGCACTTGAAGTTGAAGGCATTTCTACCTATGTTTGGACTGGTTGTTATCAAGTGCCAACCAGAACTATTACAGACAGTCCAAGAGGAGACATAATCCTTGTGGATAAAATAATAGGCATAGGTGAAATTGCAATATCTGATCACAGAAGCAGCCATCCTTCCATTAAAGATTTGGCTATGCTTGCTTCCGAAGCTAGAATTGGAGGAATGATTTCCGGAAAAGCTGGAGTTCTCCATCTCCACACTGGAGATGAAATTGAAGGGTTAGACCCAGTATTGACATTAAACAAAGAATACAAGATACCTCTTGAGAATATACTTCCAACCCACATCAATAGAAACCATACCCTTTTTAATCAAGCAATAGACTATGCCAAAACAGGAGGAAATTTAGATATTACTACTGGAATAAAACCTGAAACTAGTAATTCTATTGAATTTGACCCGGGAAAAGCATTTAAAATCCTCCTTGAAAATAATGTATCCCCTTTTAACATTACTATGAGTTCCGATGCAGGAGGCAGTATGCCAATTTTCGATAAAGACGGGAAACTCTTAAAACTTTCAGTGGGTTCACCAATGTCTAATCTAGAGGCTTTAAAAAGCAGTATATCAAATGGCATAGCTTTTGAAACTGCAATTATCCCCTTTACACTATCACCATCTAAGATTTTGAAATTAAAAGGTAAAGGTGAAATAAAAGAAGGCCATGATGCTGACCTTCTTATATTTGATAATAGTTTTAATTTAAAATCAGTAGTTGCCAAGGGTAAAATTATGGTGGAAAATTACAAGCCCATTGTTTTTGGAACATTTCAGTGATTAGAGTTCTTTTGATTTATTTACAGCCTTAGTCACTGCGTTTTGAACAATCCCCTTAAAACCTGCTTCATTTAATGCTTTTAATCCGGTAATAGTAATCCCACCCGGTGATGTCATATTTTCTTTTAAGATAACCGGGTGCTCTTTTGTAGTCTTTATCATTTCGCATGCACCAATAAGGTTTTTTATGGTGAAATCAAGGGAATCCCTTCGGTTAAATCCATTATAAACCCCAGCGTCTACCATAGCTTCAATAAATTCATATATTAACCCTGGACCGGAACAGCTAAAACCAGTAAAAGCATCAAAGAGTTGTTCCTTTATCCATATGGTGTCTCCTATTGATTTAAAAATACTATCCCAAAATTCCATTTCTTCCTTTGTTACATTTGCATTACAGCATATTGCACTGTAACCTTTTTTAACATCCACCATGGAGTTTGGCATAACTCTAATTATCTTCCTCTCACTTCCAAGTTTTTCTTCAATATGTGAAATGCTTTTGCCTGCTGCTATTGATACAACAAGCTGAGTTTTTTTTGATTTTTTAATATCCTCCAGAACATCATTCATATCTTGAGGCTTTACTCCAATAATAATATTGTCTGCAGAATCTATTCCTTCATTAACATGATAGCATGGATTTACTCCATATACTTGTTTAAGATATTCCATTCTGGGCTTAGTTCTATTGTATATAAATATATCCTTAGCTTTAATTTTCTCTTCTCTTATAACCTCTTTTATGATACCTTCAGACATGACTCCTGTACCGATAAATAAAAATTTACTTTCCATGTTAATCCCCCTCACATAATATCAACCCTATCTATCTACTGGAAAGCCCTTTGGAAAGTATTCCTTTGGATAAAGAAGTTCAATCAGCAGTTCCCTGTTACAGCTTCCATCTTTAGAAAAAATATAAGGTATTCCCTTTAAAGATACTCTAACATTGTTTAATTTAAAAATATCACACACATTCTTTATACACGCTTTAGAACCTTGATGAGTACTTTCCTTCAAATATCTCTTTATATCATCACCATACATCCAATTTTTATTGAAATTATAGTCGGAATCAAAATTTACTATACTGCATTTTAAATTATTCTTGTCATTTCCAGAAAGTATTGTCATAAAGAATGTTTTTACCATAATATCATCTAAAGGCAGACTGTATCCAGCAAATACAATATGTTTTGCATTTTTTATAAGCAAACCCATTTCATTCTTAACCTCTTCAAGCTTTGGTATACTTTTTTTCTTTGCCAAAGTCTGCATTATTAGGGGCATATCGTAAGGATAAGTGATCTGGCAGCAATATGGACACTCAATAGCTCCTTTTTTTTGTTCAACTTCTGCTTTTGTTCTGTATTTCCAGTTTTTCTGAAGTTTATCAAATACAGAGGGTCCAAATATTTCAGTTCCATACCTATCCCACATTCCTCCAAAGGTGGTAATGTACTTCCCGCATTCTGGACATATTCTTGACCCGAACATACCATGTGGAAATATAAATTTTCCTATTCTCATAACCCTGGATGGATAAAATCTGCTGTTTACAGCTTTGCATTGGGTTTCATCAGATCCATAAGATATTTCATAGTTTTCATCATTTGTATCTGCCAATGCGATCTGAGTGCCAAAATCAGTTGATAGGTTAAGTTTTAATCCATCCTTGAAAATCACAGGAGATGAATTATGTAGTTTGTTGGAATTAAAAATGTTCCAAAGGAGTACTGTATCCCAATTAAAGGATATTATTGCATAAGAATAAAGATAAAATTTTCTGCTTTCTCTGCTGAAATTTTTTTCATCAAAATAAAGGGCTTCTTCCTTCATCAGCTCCGTCAGCATATCTGCAAGTTCAAAGTAAGGCTTAACCTTTTCAGGGTCCATGAACCCCGGCACTTTTTGTATGCTAACTCTTTCAAGCTCTTCTACAAGAAGTATGAGACACCTTTTAGCTCCTATAACCCTATCAACTCTAAGAAATTCACTGTACCCGTTGTAAAAAACATTAAAACCCATATTTTCATATATCAACTGATCTATCATGGTAAAAAGTTCATGCATGTTTATATGGGGATTTGTCTTTATTATAGCCTCAAGAGCTTTAAAATCATATGTCTTTGAAAGCAGGGGCTCATTTATTAAATCCTCAGTTACAAGCTTTAAAAATGATTCTTTTAAAGTTTCATTTTTGTCATCTAAAAACGAAAAGTCTTTTTTGCTTATACTGAGTACTATATCTACCAAGTCTCGTGTTTCATAAAGCCCCAATGCTTTTGTAGCTCCAGCTCCCCATAAAACAACAGTTTCAGGCCAGCAGGTATTGTTCATAGGATCACCTTTTTTCAAAATATTTTTCGTACTTTAGGGGTTTACCCTCTTTCCATGGTGTATAATTAATGTCAAAATCCACCCTTTCCTTAAGGGTTGGGTGGTCATAATTCCAGAGTTTATAAACAACCCCAGGGGTTGGAATAATTAAACTTCCCTGATGGAGTTTCAACGTGGAGGATAATGCTGAATCATTGTCCTTGGTAAGTTCCAGTTCAAACCTGTCTGCCTCCTTCTCAGTATATCTTGAATATGCATTAACTAGAGGTGCAGCTATAAACATGAAAATATTTATTATTAATATTATAAGAGGAAGTACAGCTATATCCTTTATGGAATTAAAGCCAAAACAACCTCCAGATTTTTCAATTATCCACAAAACAGCCTTGTTTGTGAAAAATAATATAACAATTGTAAAAGCTCCTCCAAGCAATATTGCCTTCCAAATATGGCCCATAACGTAATGCCCGATTTCATGAGCAGTAACTGAGAGCACTTCCCTTTGGGTAAGGTTGTTTATTGTAGTATCCCAAAGTACAATTCTTTTTGTAGACATGACCCCGGTCATATATGCATTCATTTCTTTAGTATCTCCGCTTTTAATAACTTTAAAAACATTGCAATTTTCAATACCTGCATTTTTTAATTCATCTTTTATTGATATTTCAAGAGATTTGTTGTTAATAACTTCATACTTGTTAAAAATGGGATCTATATATACAGGAGTTATAAATGTTAAAAAAAACAACAAAGGTATTGATAAAAGACCTGTATATAGCCACCAATGCTCATTGGTGCTTCTTATTATCATATAAACACATATAACCACAATAGTGCTAATAATAGTATTTACTAAAAAACCCTTAAATGAATCTAGAAACCATTTTAAAAATTCTTGATTAGAAAGACCAAAACTATGTTTTAAATAATATCCTCCATAATAGTCAAGGGGAAGTGTCAAAATGTAGTTTATCAGAGAGTATACACAGAAAAAAATTCCTAATGAAATAAATCCATATTTTATACTTCCAATAATCCCATTTCTTAATGCAGCAGAAAGCCCAGCAATAACAAATAGTAAAGGAATAATAAAGCTTATTGCAGTATTTAAAATCCAATAATCAACCTTTTTTTCCTGATAGCTTAATGCCTTATTCAGGTCATCTCCCTTGTATAGTTGTACAGTACTTTGCTTTATACTTTCAGTATTAGTATTTTCGGTATATTTTAGAATAAAAGTAAATGCTGCAAATGTTAAAATAAGAATTATTAATGCAAATTTCAATTCTCTTCTCATTTTACCCTCCCGGCTTTAATATATTACCTATTATTATGCCTGACTTAAAATAATATAACTAAAAAACCGGGTACATACACGTACCCGGAACATTTTAAACAAATTCCGAAGAATCTTTGCCTGACAAAACATAAATAAGTCTGTCAAGATTTATGTTCTTTACTAATGAGAACACTATTTCACCTAAAAAAATACCAGAAATCACATCCATTAGAACATGCTGCTTTATAAACATAGTTGATAATATGATTAATATTGAAATGATACCAGATACAGTCTTCATTTTATTAACACCCTTAACTGCATAATCCATACCTCTCATAATTAAATAGCACGCAAGTACATGTATACTAGGGAAACAGTTAAAAGGTTGATCAGCCTTGTATATAATCCTGATAAGAGATGTAAGCATATCATTACCTATAAGTTCAGGTCTTGGAGTAGTTGTTTGAAAAAAATAAAAAATCAAATAGCAACAAATTAATGAAATCAAGAATGATATAAGTGTTTTAAAATAAACTTCCCTGCTTTTGAAACATATATATATAAATCCCACAAAAATAAATGGATACCAAATTACATATGGTATAACAAATACCTTTAAAAATGGCAAGCCATAATCAAAAGCTGTACTTAGATTATGTACACCATTTTTAGAATTGTTAATAACAAAATAAGTTATATCAATAAGTGGAATTAATATAAGAAAACACAGGGATTTTATTTGCATCTTATATTGATTTAATGAATTCATATAATATCCTCCGTTCATATTAACCTACATATTAATAATACATCATGAATGCTTATATAATCTATAAATTTTTTATTAATTTTATATAAAAAAAATAATATGCCTTAAATTTAAGGCATATTTATCTTTATTTAATATCCATAATCTTTTCCAACTATGATAACCTTTATCCTGCCCTTAACAGCCTGACGACCTATTAAAACATAAGAATTGCATATTCTTTCAGCACTTGAGCAGTCCATACAATATCCAACCTTTGCACAAGGAGTATTCCTGTCCAATCTTATGGCATTGGCAGGAGCAGCACAATTTCTATTTCTTTCTATTGCAGCTTCAGAATCTGAAACAATCTTATTAACACCAACAATTACTATTACCTTGTCTGGACCATAAATCATCGCAGCAGTCCTATTACCTAAACCGTCCACATTGTACAGTTCTCCATTCTCTGTTACTGCATTGCTGCTTGTAAAATAAGCATCTGCGAAAAAACTTTTCCTAAAAACAGCTTTCAGTCCCTCTGCATCTAACCCATTTTCATATCTATCTAGAAAGTTGTATTTTCCACATCTCAAATAATCTATAACACCAGTTTCAAAAAGTGACATGGAACCACCTACAGACACTGTATCTCCATCATTTAACAGCTCTTTAACCTTTTCTAAAACTTTAGACTCATCCTCTGCATAAAAGGCATCCATGTTGTTCTTTATAAGGTTATCCATTGTCCTCTTTATTCTCATATCAATTACAGTCTTTAAATTATTGTCCATTTTATTTCCCCCAATTAGTATATAGTTATATTTTATCACAAAATTATTAATACTTCGCCATCATCGAATTAATTGATGTCACTGTTTTTTTTGTATCTCCATTTGAATTTAGAAAATAGGCGATGCCAAAGCATATGAAACCCACAATTGTTAATCCGATAATAAAAGCGATAAACTTTGAGCTGTAGTCCCCTGATTTAAACAATTTTTGATTTTTTTTCACAGGTTTTTTCTTGGTTTCATGTTTTTTGTAAAGCTGCTCCTGCTGTCTTTTTTGGTGGAGAGAGCTTTTTTTGTATTCATCTAAATATACTATGTTATCATCTGAACAAACAGTATTTCTATACATAATACTTACCCCCTTACTATATAAACACTCCTATAATTTTATATTATCATATTATTAGTTAATTTTCATTTATTTATACAAATATTCTAAATTATTTGAATAAATAATTTTTATGGTATTGTCATTTATAGTGTAGTATTATATTATTATGTATAATAGCTAGTAGGGGGTACAAACATGGATTTAAAGGAATTTGACAATGAAATACACCAATCATTTTATAATCTGATGCCTTATATGCAATACTTTTTTGAAGATGAAATAGCTTTTACAATGTCTGATACAAAGGTATTTCTAAAGGTTGTTAATAGTGAAAACATAAATATGAATGCAAATCCAGGTGATCCGCTAAGACCTGGTGGTGCTGCTTATGAATGCATAAAAGCAGGCAAGATTATTTCTACTATAGTTCCAAAGGAAGTATTTGGAGTTGAAATTAAGGCCACTGGTGTTCCTATAAGAAATGAACATAACTCTATAATTGGGAGCATAGTCCTTGTTAAAAGTATGAAACGTCATAATGAAATGCTGAGTATTTCTCAAAGCCTCTCAAACTCACTTAAGATAATTGCTGATACCTCAAACACAATAACAATGGATGCTGAGAAAGCAGTAAGTTCAAATGCCGAAATACTTAGTGATGCAGAAGATGCAAAAAATAGCGCTAAGAAAACTGATGAAGTACTTTTATTTATTAAAAATATTGCATCAAAAACAAACTTATTAGGACTTAATGCTGCAATTGAATCATCAAAAGCAGGAGAGCATGGAAAAGGCTTTTCCGTAGTTGCAAATGAAATACGCAAACTTTCAAGTTCAAGCAATCAATCAATAAATGAAATTAATGATATTTTAAAAAAGATAGAAACTGCAGTAAACAATATCTCTGAAAAAATTAATACTTCAAATACTCTTTTTAAACACCAGTTATCATCAATTCAAGATATAGGTGCCTCTATTCAGGAACTGGCAGCGAATGCGGAAATTCTTGAAAAAATGTCACAAAAAATGTAAGAAAACCCACAGCTCAGCTGTGGGTTAAAAATTTGCTATAAATTCATAATACTCTTCCATCATGTATTGGTTTAACTCTTCATTTCCCATTAATCGATAAATAACATCCTTTGTTCTGTAACCTTCCTTATATAACTTTAATTCTTTTAAAATCCGCTTCATCATTCCCCTATTAATTTGAAGCAATTCAATAAGCTTTTCTATTTTATAAAAGTCATCCTTTAAAACAATCTCAAGTTTTTGTTTTAATTGAATTTTGTATTGTAAATCAATGCTTCTGTTTTTATGTGGTCCATCCTTACCCCGATGGTGTTCACTGCAAAGGTAAATTATATTAAGTGGAAAATCCACACCTCCATCACTTCTGTGCACTATATGATGTTTATCCGCCAGCCTGCCACACAACTCACACCTAAACAATATACCACTCCTTATTACTATTTCAATTAATTATATCACAAACTAAACTACTTAATCATCAGGATTAATTTACATTTAAAAGTGAATTTTAGAAAATTAAATTGCATATATTTTCAGCACTGTCCGATATATATGTAGGCTTCGCCTCTTTAAGCTCCTCAATACTTCCGTATCCAAAGGTTACCCCAATAGAGTCTATATTATTTTCCTGTGCTCCTATAATATCATATTTGCGATCTCCTACCATTATCACTTCATTTAGATTTTTTATACTGCACATATCTATTATATATTTTATTATATCTCCCTTTTTCCCTCTTGTACCATCAAGGTTGCTGCCTACTACATAATCGAAGTAAGCTCTAATATTAAAATGACCAAGTATCTGCTCAGCAAAAACAGTAGGCTTTGATGTGGCAAGTATTATAGTACATCCTATATTTTTTAAATTCTTAAGCATCTCTGAAATTCCTGGGTATAGAAGGTTTTCAAACATTCCCTTTTCTCTGTAATACTCCCTGTAAAACTCCACTGCTTCTTTTGCTTTTTCCTCACTAAAGCCATAATGCTCCTGAAAGGAATCCATTAGAGGCGGTCCTATAAATTTTACCAATGAATCTAAATCCTCTATATTAATATTATATTTTCTAAGGGCATATTGCATTGATTTTGTTATGCCTTCCTTAGGCTCTGTTATTGTTCCATCTAAATCAAATAAAATATATTTATATTTCATTATTCATCCTCCAAAGTATTATTAATTAAATTATATATCATGAATAATATTTTTTTAACTGTTAATTATAAATATAAAATAAATATAAGGAGGTTCCTATGAGCAATAAACCTTTAGTACCTAATGCAGAAGCAGGTCTTGACAAGTTTAAGATGGAAGTAGCCAGAGATATGAGTGTACAGGATAAAATCCAGGCAAATGTAAATATGGCAGACATGCCAAGCAGCACCATAAACAAAATGAAAAATTCAGGTAATGTTGGTGGTGAAATGGTTAGAAGAATGGTTGAATCATATGAAAATAACTTAAAGAAGTAAAGGCTTCGGCCTTTACTTCCAATCTTTACAATTATTTAGAACTGTTTCAATAAATGCTTCCATAGCAGCGGTTCTATTTATATCCTTGTGATATACCATTTGTGTGCTAAAGTTTTGGCATTCATGAGAAATATCAATTGAATAAAGGCTTTTATTTAAAACTTCCTCATTAACAGTATATAGAGGAAGAAAGGATACTCCAAGCCCATTAATAACACATTTTTTAATTGTTTCTATACTCGAAAACTCCAAGGGATTTAAATAACTTATATTTTTATTTTTTAGATAATTTTCAAATGATATCCTGAAACTGCATCCTTTTTCACTAAATATAATATTTTGATAATTTAATTCATTTTGTCCTATAGGAGTTATTATCATCATCTTTTCATCTTTAATTTTGGTTGTTATAAGATCACTGTCCTTTACTTCTGGTTCAATAGTTAGTACAATATCAAGCTCCCCTGTTTTAAGTTTTTTTCTTAAATCGCTGCAGATGAAATTCTTCAGCACAATATTTACATTAGGATAGTTTTTCTTGTACTCCTTTAATATTGGTCCAAGTCTGTAAATAGATAATGACTCACCTGCACCTATATTTAAATTTCCGGAAACTGAATTTTTGTTATTTGCTATATTGGTTATATCATTGTATATCGAAAGCAATTTCCTTGCGCTTTGTGCTAGTTCCTTTCCCATATCTGTAAGTACAATATTCTTGCCAAGACGATTAAACAATGGCTCCCCAATTTCACTCTCCAATATTTGAACATGAGAGGTTATAGTTGACTGGGCATAGCCAAGCTTTTCTGCCGCCTTAGTGAAGCCTCCTGAATCAATAATTTCGATAAATGTTTGAAAATGTCTTATTTCCATTTAACCACCTCAATTTCTACTTATATATTATCATAATTTTCGATTGTTAATTTCATTTATTTCAATTTTACTGAAGTTCGTTTCACTGTTATACTTAAAAAAGGAGGTGTAGCATGAAAAATGTTTTATTGCTTTTGGCAAATGGATTTGAAGCGGTGGAAGCCAGCGTTTTTACTGATGTGCTGGGCTGGAACTTGGTTGAAGGGGATGGGAGCACAAGAGTTGTTACTGCAGGTCTTCATGAGAAACTAAAATGCACTTGGAATTTTACTGTAATTCCAGAGATTAATTTGAACGATGTAAATACTAGTAATTTTGACGCTCTCGCAATTCCTGGTGGATTCGAAGAAGCAGGGTTTTATGAAGATGCCTACAATGAGGATTTTCTAAATATAATAAAAGAATTTGATAGACAAGGTAAAATTATTGCCTCTGTATGTGTGGGAGCACTTCCTGTTGCTAAAAGCGGTGTACTTAACAATAGGTTTGGTACAACTTATAACCTTGGTGATGGGAAAAGACAAAAGGAACTTGCTGAGTTCGGAGTTAAAGTTCTTAAGGATGAACCTATTGTTTTAGACAAAAATATAATTACTTCATATAATCCTAGTACTGCCTTTGATGTTGCCTTTATGCTTTTAGAAATGCTTACCTCAAAAGAAAACTGCAGCAATGTAAAAAGGCTGATGGGTTTTTAACCATCAGCCTTTTATCTTTGAAATATCATTAAATATATCATCCGGGTCCATACCAATTCTTAAACCTGCATTTAATTTTTCTATTTCAAGCATATCCTCATTGCTAAGTTCAAAATCAAATATGCCAGTGTTTTCTTTAATCCTTTCAGGGTTTGTAGATTTTGGAATAGTCACAAACCCCATCTGCAAATCCCATCTCAACACTATTTGAGATATTGTTTTATTATACTTTTCTGAGAGATTCTTAAATAGAGGAATTTGTAATACCCTGCCTCTCATCAAAGGTGACCAGGCTTCCATTTGGATTTTATTGTTTTTGCAAAAGTTTATCAATTCGTGCTGTATAAGCTCTGGGTGAAATTCCACTTGATTAACCATAGGGATAACTTCACAATTATTCATTACATATTTTAAGTGTTCTATATTGAAGTTGCTCACACCAATTGCCCTTACTTTACCTTCTAAATAAATCTTCTCCATAGCTCTCCAGGTTTCACGGCTTATCTTTAAGGGCCAATGTATAAGATATAAATCAAGGTAATCAGTATTAAGGGCTTTAATTGAGGCTTCAAAGGACCTCAAAGTATTGTCATATCCCTGATCTTCATTCCATACCTTGCTTACTAAAAATATATCTTTCCTTTCAATATTGCTTTCTTTTATTGCAATTCCAACGCTTTCTTCATTTCCATAAAAGGAGGCTGTATCTATATGTTTGTAACCTGCTTTAAGTGCTTCTTTAACACCTTCAATACACTCCTCTGATTTTGCCTTGTAGGTTCCGTAGCCGAGCCATGGCATTTTTACGCCATTATTTAAAACTGCACAACTGTTTATATCCAAATTAATCATCTCCCAAAATTCTATATATTTTTCTAACCCTTTTTAACTGGGCGGGTGTTAATAGGTTTTCCCTTTCCTTTAATGCCTGAATAAATACTTTTTTATTAAAATCATTAACTGCAGTTAGAATGCTTTCTGCATGCTGAGGAATTTCCTTTGGTCTGCAATTCTTTAAATGCTCAATTAAATGAGGGAATATTTCTTTGTTATATTCAGGATTTTTAGATGATATTATTGCTAGAACCTTCAAAGCATTGTCAATGGTAATAACAGAGCCGCTGTTAAGACATGAATAAACTATATCTATATTTTTATAAATTTCTTCATACTTCAATTCAGAAATATTAGACAGGGCAATCATCCCCCCCCATACCATGCGGTTGTTTTTACTCTTGAGAAGATTCAAAAATTCCAAAACATATTCACTAATTAGCTCAGGTTTGATATATCCAACCTCATACATTACCTTTATACAGTCACTTTGAATAGTCTTATCTTTATACCAAAGTCCAGCTGCAACCTCCGCAATCCCCTCTTTATTATTAGTATCTGCTAAATCCTTTGCTAATTCCTGGTTTAATACATTGTTATTTCTCCCCTGGTTAGAAGCCAGTCTGTTTATTATTGACAATAATTCCGCCTCCTTATCTCCCCTTTTTGCCTGTAATCTCTTTGATATCAAGCTTAAGTATTAAAATATTATTGTACACAGCATCATTTTTAAGTGATCTTTCCTTTATTATTGATGGTTCATCTTCAAGGTGCTTCAAAATAACTTCCATCCCCTGCTTTTTCTCATCTAATTGTTCCACATAGGAAATAGTACCTCTTATAACTAAGGATCTGTATTCATGACCGCATTCATTTTGTATATATCCATTATCCTCTATAATAGTAGCACATACTCTTGGATTGGAACTTATAAATTCATGTTTCAATCCTTCCTTAGCAGCATGTAAGTATATAGCATTATTTTCCTTTTTGTATCCATAACTTAAGGTAACTATGTAAGGTTCATTTTCTATACAAAGTGCAAGGGTTATATATTTCCCTTTATATAGTATATCTTCTATTTCAAATTTATCCTTTATTTCCCTGTCTTCTCTTCTCATATGATATTTTTCCATTTTATTCCTCCTAATATTAAGACAAAAGCATCTGCCTTTGCAGATGCCTTTAATTATACGTCTCCTTCTTCAGGCACTATACATATAAATTTCAAAGTACCTTTTCCTGTATTTACAAACTGATGCATTAAATCTTCTGGAACATATGCTACGGAACCTGGTTCCACTGGATTATCTTCTCCATCTATATTAAGAATACCAGTTCCTTCTATAATATAGTTTACATGATACCATGGATGCTGGTGTTTTGGAGTATGTCCCCCTTCACCAATTTCAAAAATTCTCATTACCTGGTCATCCCATCCTGTTTCTGGAGTAACCACAGATTTTTTCAAAACATTTTTTGCTGCAGGAATCTCAATTTTCATTCCGACCACATCTTTTTCATGAAAAACAGCCATTATAAATACCTCCTTATTTATCTATATAGTATTATATTTATTATATCAAATATTATTAAGTACAGCACATTTTTATTATTTTTTCTTATAAAGTCTATTATATTACACAAAAATGTTGTACAATGGTTAAGATATTAAGAAAACTTAAGGAGGTTCTTTTGATGCAGAAAAAGTTATTTATTCCAGGCCCCGTAGACGTTGCTGAAGATGTGCTTGAAAAAATGGCTACTCCTATGATTGGTCACAGAAGTAAGGAAGCATCTGCGCTTCAAAGAAATATCAGCGACAAGCTAAGAAAAGTATTCAATACTAAAGAAGAAATATTGCTTTCCACATCTTCAGGAAGTGGATTAATGGAAGGTGCCGTACGTTCTTGTACCGCTAAAAGAGCTGCTGTTTTTTCAGTAGGTGCTTTTGGAAATAGATGGTATGAAATGGCTACATCCAACAATGTTCCTGCAGATATATTTGAAGTTGAATGGGGTACACCTACAACTCCAGAGCTTGTTGATAAAACATTGTCCACAGGAAAATATGATTTAATAACAATAACTCATAATGAAACTTCCACAGGTATCATGAACCCTGTTGAAGAAATAGCTGAAGTAATGAAAAAATACCCTGAAGTAGTATATTGTCTTGATACTGTAAGCTCCATGGGTGGAACTAATATAGAAGTAGATAAGCTTGGCGTAGATATTTGTATCACTTCATCACAAAAAGCTTTAGCACTCCCTCCAGGAATAGCAATGTGTTCAATATCACAAAAGGCAGTGGAAAGAGCAAAAACAGTTCCTTGCAGAGGCTTGTACTTTGATTTACTTGCTCTTTATGATTATATTCAGAAGAAGGACTACCAATATCCTTCAACACCATCACTTTCACACATGTTTGCTTTAGACTACCAGCTTGACAAAATGCTTGCTGAAGGATTAGACAACAGATACAAGAGACACTTTGAGATGGCTGAATATGTAAGAGGCTGGGCAAGAGAAAACTTTGAGATTTTCACAAAGGAAGGATATTTGTCAAACACTCTTACTGTAATAAAAAACACAAAGGGAATAAGTGTTGGAGATTTAAACAAGGAGCTTGGAACTAGAGGATATGCTATATCTAATGGTTATGGAAAGCTTAAGGAAAACACCTTTAGAATTGCCCATATGGCTGAACGCAATATGGATGAATTAAAAGAGCTTATTAAAGAAATAGAAGATATACTAAAACTTTAATAAGTATTAGGAGGTTACCTATGATTAGAATACTTGCATCTGACGGTATAGATAAGGCAGCAGCTTTAGAGCTTAAGAATTTAGGTTATGAACTTGTGGAAGAATTTCATGAACCGGAACAACTTGGAAAACAATTGAATAACTATGATGTTTTGGTAGTAAGATCTGCTACTAAGGTAAGACAGCCTGTTATAGACGCTGCTCTTGAAACAGGACGTTTAAAACTTATTATTCGCGGCGGCGTTGGAGTTGACAATATAGATGTTGCCTATGCAAAGGAAAAAGGCATTATGGTTACAAATACACCAAATGCAAGCAGTGCTTCCGTTGCTGAACTCACGATTGGACATATGTTTGCAGTAGCTAGATTTATTGCTTTATCAAATGTTACTATGAGAGATGGCAAATGGGAGAAAAAGAAATACAAGGGAATTGAACTATCAGGTAAAACCCTTGGACTTGTTGGATTTGGAAGAATATCAAGAGAAGTTGCAAAAAAAGCTTCTGCTTTAGGTATGAATGTAATATATACAGATATATTAGGTAAAGCGGTGGGTGTAGACAATTATGAATTCTGCAGCTTTGAAGATGTGATCAAAAAATCTGATTTTATTTCTCTTCATGTTCCATTCATTAAAGAAAATGGAGCAGTTATAGGAGAAAAGGAATTTAGTATGATGAAGGATGGTGCTTATATCATCAACTGTGCAAGAGGAGGAGTAGTATGTGAAACGGCTTTGCTTAATGCTTTAAACAGCGGTAAAATTGCTGGTGCAGGCATTGACGTTTTTGCAGAGGAACCTTCAAAGAATGTTGAACTGATTAATCATCCAAATGTTTCAGTAACTCCGCATATTGGTGCATCAACCTTTGAGGCACAAACAAGAATAGGTGCTGAAATAGTAAGCATTATCAAGGAATTCTTCAACTAGATTAAATACAGCCGGCAAACCTGTTTTGCTGGTTGTATTGATATAAACTAGCTTTAAAATTATTAGGGGGGACCGCCACAATGGCAATCATTAAACCATTTAAAAGATTAAGACCTAGAGTAGATGTTGCTCATCAGGTAGCAATACTACCTGTGGACTCAATGGACAAGCAAAAGATAAAATATATAGTAGAAAACAATGAACATTGTTTCCTACAGATTACAAATCCTGAATTATATCATCAGGATGTAGAACTTACAGAAAGCGGAAAGAGAATTCTAAACAAAAAATCCCAGGAAAAGCTTAACAGCATGTTGGAATCAGAAATTCTTGTAAAAGATGAGGAACCAATGCTATTTGTTTACAAGCAAATTATTGGCGAAAGAGAGCTTACAGGTATTGTAGCATGCACATCTGTAGATGATTATGTAAACAGTTACATAAAAAAGCATGAATTTACAAGATCTGAAAAGGAAAAAGATATAAGTTACCACATTGATTGCTGTAATGCAAATACAGGTACTATATACCTCATATACAAGTGGGAGGAAAAAATACAAAACATAATTGATGAAACCATGAAAAATACTCCTGAATATGAGTTTACTACTGAAGATGGGATTATACATCTTGTATGGCCTATAGCTGAAGAAAATAGAATTGAGGAACTTGTTAAACTATTTGAAAAAGTTGATAACTTCTACATTGCAGATGGTCACCACAGAACTGCTGCTGCTGCAAGAGTTTGTGCTGAAAAACGTAAGAATAATCCAAATTATACTGGTGAAGAAGAATATAACTTTTTCCTTTCAGTTCTTTTCCCTGACAAAGACCTCAGCGTAATTGACTACAACAGAGTAGTAACAGACCTAAACGGCTATACAAATGAAGAATTTTTAAATAAGGTTTCTGAAAACTTTATTATAGAAAAGGTTGAATCAAAAGAGCCATTTAAACCAGCAGAAGCACACACAATAGGAATGTATCTTGATGGAGCCTGGTATAAGTTAATTGCAAAAGCTTGCAGCTATGATAACAGCCATCCAGTTAAATGCCTTGACGTTGCAGTGCTTCAGGATTTCCTTTTAGACCCGGTACTCGGCATAAAAGACCCAAGAACAGATAAAAGAATAGACTTCGTTGCAGGAATACTTGGTCTCGAAGAATTAGAAAGAAGAGTAAATACTGATATGAAGGTTGCATTTTCTCTTTTCCCATGTTCCATAAAGGAACTTATGGATGTGGCTGATATTGGTGAAGTAATGCCGCCTAAATCAACTTGGTTTGAACCAAAACTAAGAAGCGGTTTGTTTATTCATTCTTTGGATTAAATTAAAAGCTGTGTCAATTGACACAGCTTTATTTTATAATCTTGTTCCTATATCAAAGGCAGTTTCCATTGAAGTGTTTACTTCATCAGAGTCTGCATCACCTGTACAAACTCCAAGGGTAACTACTAATTCCATCTGAAGATATTTGCAAATATCCTCAAACATTCTCTCCACAATTTTAGGACCAGTGTTTGGCCTAGCTCCTGCATAAGTCATAAGGAGTATAACCTTTTTACCTGCAAAGTTAGAAACATCATCCTCTTTTAATAGTGCATACATTCTATCAATAAACAATTTTAACTGAGCAGAAACACTCCACCAATATATAGGAGTTGCAAAAACCAAAGTATCTGCATTAATTATTTTTGGATAAATATCTGCCATGTCATCTTTGATTACACATCTGGTGTCTAATGATTTCTGACAGGAATTACAGGCAAAACATGCTTTTATATCATGTTCCTGCAGGAAAAGCTTATCTATCTCAGCATATTCGTGTTTAGATATTATTCCCTTATTTACTTCATCTACAAGTTTTTCAGTAATTCCATTTCTAATTGGACTTCCTATTATTGAAAGAACTTTCATTTTGATCCCCCCATTTCGATGTTTTATATATTATACCACGCTTTAAAATTAAAATATACTAAATATTCTTATTATTGTATACAATATAAAGGATATTTAAGGCACTGTATAGAATAATACATATATAAACTTTTAAGGAGGCTATATTATGAAATTATATCTTAATTATGGTGGTACAGATACCGGAAGCGGAAAAATAAAATTTACCAACGTTCATGATCTAGTACTTATTGAAGAGGCACTGAAGTTTTACAAAGATAACCTTTTAACTAAATCCAATGAAAACTCAAGGCTTTCAAAGAAAATAGAGGACCTTAATAAGCTTATAAGTGCACTGGATATAGAAAATGCTGAAAAGCTTGGAAAAAAATATGACAGCAGCATAGGTGTTAACCTTAATCAGTTCCTTATTACAAGGAGACATAAATCAAAGATACTATTAAAAGAAATTGCAGACAAATTAAAGGTTTCTCCTAGCGTTTACAATGACATAGAAAAAGAAAACATTGAAGCTCCTCCAGAAATAATGGTAAATATATTTAAGTTCCTGGGCGTAACAGATTTTATTAATGTTAAGTTCTATGAATACATTCCAACCATAGTTTTTTATTACAAGGATACAAAATTCCACGAAGTTTACTTTGATAATTCATCAAAATTCAATGAATATAAAGAAGTGATATTAAAAAATATGAGAGCTGAAAATATTGAAATTATTGAAAAAAAGATTGAGTTAACCGAATAAAAAAGGCTGCCTAGGCAGCCTTTTTCTATTTATTTTATAATCTATCTGCTACATACTTTGTAAGATCTGCTAATCTTTGTGAATATCCAAATTCATTATCATACCATGAAAGCACCTTAACAAGTCTAGGTCCTATTACCATTGTTGAAAGTGAATCAATTATTGATGATCTTGAATCTCCTTTGAAGTCAACTGATACAAGTGGTTCTTCGCAGTATCCAAGTATGCCCTTTAATTCATTTTCAGACGCTGCCTTAAATGCATTGTTTATATCTTCCTTAGTTACGTCCTTTGAAACTAAGCATACAAGGTCAGTACAGGATACAGTAGGGGTAGGAACCCTAACAGACATTCCGTTTAATTTTCCCTTTAATTGTGGTAAAACTAGCGCAACTGCCTTAGCTGCCCCAGTTGTTGTAGGAATCATTGATTCCGCTGCAGCTCTAGCTCTTCTTAAATCACTGTGAGGCATGTCTAAGATTCTCTGATCGTTAGTATATGAATGAATAGTAGTCATAAGTCCATTTACTATTCCAAACTCTCTGTCAAGAACCTTTGCAAATGGAGCAAGACAGTTTGTTGTACATGATGCATTTGAAATGATTACATGTTTTGCTGCATCATACTGGTCTTCATTTACACCAATTACTATAGTTATGTCTTCATTCTTAGCGGGTGCAGAAATTATTACTTTTTTTGCTCCTGCTTCTACATGTGCTTTTGCTTTTACAGCATCTGTGAAGAGCCCTGTACTTTCAATAACTATATCAGTATGTAATTCTCCCCAAGGAATATTTTTAGGATCTCTTTCAGCAAATATTTTAATTTCTTTTCCGTTTACAACTATTGAATCTTCTTTTGCTTCAACTGTTCCCTTAAATGCTCCGTAAAGTGAATCGTACTTAAGAAGATGTGCCAAAATTTGAGGGCTTGTTAAATCATTAATACCAACTACCTCTAAATCACCATTGTATGTTTCAACAATTGCCTTAAATACAGCCCTTCCAATTCGTCCAAATCCATTAATACCAACTTTTTTCATTACATTACCTCCAATTTTCAAGTAAACTTATTTATTCTTAATTACTTACAGGATTGCTTCAGCTTTCTTACTCCTGCCAGCAACTGCCACCAGAGTTTTCACCTTAAACAAGGTTTTTGTTTTGTGCCAGCTATTTACCAAAAAATAGACGAAAGCTTCTAAAGAGCTTTCAATTGAAACATATAAATATTTCAAGAATACATTTATCTGCAAGAGGGTATTAATTCTCTTGCAGATATTAAATTTATTCTTACAATGTCAGTTGAAAGCAGGTTGAAACTGTTAAATCTCCTAGCACAATATGTTTGCACCCCACCTTTTCACTAATCTTTTTCAACATCTGACAAACCCTTAAGTTTAAAAATAATTCCTTTAATATTATACCTCAAATATTTAAGAATTACACCCCATTTTTCAATAGATAAAAAATAGTCAATCTTCAGCCTTAATACCATCAAATGTAAGCATGAGTTTTTTGGTATTTAATATTGATGCAGCATTCATGGAGAACTCATCTAAGCCATACTCTAAAAGGGTTGGAACAGCTGCTTCATCACTTGCCATCTCCCCGCACATTCCGCACCATTTCCCTGCTTTATGTGCTTCTTCTATTGTCATCTTAATTAATTTTAAAACAGCTGGGTTCATTGGCTCATAAAGGTATGAGACTCTCTCATTCATCCTGTCTGCTGCAAGGGTATATTGAATTAAGTCGTTTGTTCCAATGCTGAAAAAATCCACATGTTCTGCTAATATGTCTGCATTTAATGCTGCAGAAGGTATTTCTACCATTATTCCGACTTCAATTTTATCACTAAATTTCAAGTTCTCAGCCTTTAATTCAGCTTTGCACTGGTTAAGAATTTCTTTTGCCTCTAGGAATTCTTTTAAAGTTGCAATCATTGGAAACATTATTTTCAGATTTCCAAAGATTGATGCTCTAAGCAATGCTCTAAGCTGTACCTTGAAAATATCCGGTCTGCTTATACAAAACCTTGTAGCTCTGTATCCAAGAAACGGATTCATCTCTTCCGGCATTTCAAGATATTTTAACTTCTTATCACCGCCAACATCCAGGGTTCTAATAACCACTGGTTTATTTTCCATTTTCTCAAGTACAGTCTTATATGCATTATATTGTTCATCTTCTGTAGGCATTGTATCCCTGTCCATATATAAAAATTCTGTTCTGAAAAGGCCTATGCCGTCAGCACCATTTTCAATTACCTTTTTAACGTCTTCAGGAGATCCAATATTTGCTGCTATTTCAATATGCTTTAGGTTTTTATAAACAAGCCTTTTATTCACTAATTCTTTAAGCTTCAGCTTTTCTTCATCATATAAATTTTTTATAGATTTATACTTATTCAGGGTTTCTATATCAGGATTTATTATTACTTCACCTTTTATTCCGTCTACAATAATGAGATCCCCGTTTTTTACGGCCTCTGATATATCCCCCATACCAACTACTGCTGGTATTTCAAGGGTTCTTGCCATTATTGCGCTATGAGAGGTTTTTCCTCCAATATCTGTTAGAAAAGCTGCTACCTTGCTTTTATCTAACTGAGCAGTATCGGAAGGTGTTAAATCATGAGCTACAACAATTGTGTTTTCCGAAAGCTTGGAAAAATCCTCTTCCCTCTTTCCGGAAAGGTTGTTTAAAAGTCTTCTGCCCACATCTTTAACATCTGCAATTCTTTCCTTTAGATATTCGTCTTCAATAGATGAGAAAATTTCTACATAAGTATCAATTAACCCTTGAACTGCAAGTTCTGCACTAATTTTATCATTCTTAATATTTTCAAATGCTGCTCCGGTGAATTCCGGATCATCTAAAAGCATAAGATGACTGTCAAATACGAATGCCTCCTCTTCACCAACCTCAGCATGAACCCTGTCCCTGATTTTTGCCAGCTGTTCCCTTGAATCTTCTACAGCAACAGCTAATTTCTGCCTTTCAACCTGAGCATCAATGTTTCTGGTTGCAGAGGCTATCTCTATACTTTCAGATTTTTTTAAATAAACATATCCTATTCCGTAGCCTTTTGAAGCTGCAGTACCTTTTTTCAATACAGTCTCCTCCAAACTTTATTCTTCACCAAATTTTGAGTTGATTAAATCAGCAAGAGTATTAACTGCTTCCTTCTCATCTTCTCCAGATGCGGTAATTGTAATTTCAGCCCCTTCAGAAAGTCCAAGAGCAAGAATGTTAATTAGTGATTTAGCAGATGCCTTGGCATTTCCCTTTTGTAAATTTATATCAGATTTAAAGCCCCCTGCAGTCTTTACAAAGATAGATGCAGGTCTTGCATGTAATCCCGTCTTATTTTTTATTATAACACTTTTTGTTTCCATATATTATTCCTCAACCTCTTTTTTAAGAACTGACAATAGTAAAGCTGTTACTACTGTTCCTGCAGCTAAAGCAACTATATACATTCCAAGATTTTCAACAACACCAGGTATTGCCAAAACGAATATTCCACCGTGAGGAACCTTTAATGTACAATTAAACAACATTGATAACATACCAGTTATTCCAGCCCCTGCCATAATTGATGGTATAACTCTTACAGGGTCTGCTGCTGCAAACGGAATAGCTCCTTCAGTAATAAATGATATGCCAAGTGCCCATGCAGCTTTACCTGCTTCTCTTTCAGCCAAATTGAACTTTTTCTTAGCGATTACTGTTGCTAACGCTAATCCAAGTGGAGGAACCATACCTGCTGCCATAACCGCTGCCATTATTGAAGATGCTCCATTTGGCGCTGTTGCAAGTGTTGCTGTTGCAAAAACATAAGCTGCTTTATTAACAGGTCCCCCCATGTCAAAAGCCATCATTAATCCGAGTACTAGTCCTAATATTACTCTGCTGCCGCTGTTTAAGCTCATTAGCCCATCACCCATAGCTTTGTTTAATGCTGTTATAGGACTACCAAGATACATCATTATAAGACCTATAATTAAAGTAGAAATTACTGGTATTATTAAGATAGGCATTAATCCTTCAAGGGATTTTGGAAGTTTAATAATCTTCTTTATATAAACTACAACGTAACCTGCTATAAATCCTGCTAATAATGCGCCTAAGAAACCTGCTCCTATTGTAGAAGCTAAAGCACCACCAACAAAACCTGGAACAATACCTGGTCTGTCAGCTATTGAAAATGCTATATAACCTGCAAGAACTGGAATCATAAGACCAAATGCGGCCTTACCTGTGGAGAATATAATTTCAGCAAAGGTTCCTGGAGTTTTATAAACATAAATACCACCAAATACGAAACCAAGTGCAATAAGTATACCCCCTGCTACTACGAAAGGAATCATGAAGGATACACCAGTCATTAAATGTTTGTAAATACCAGTTCTTGATTCTTTTTCTTTTGACTTAATTTCTTCAACCTGTTCTGCTAATTTTGTTTCCTTTAATTCTGAAGCTTTATTAAGAAGTCCCTTTGCATCCTTAATGGCATCCTTTACAGGAACTTCAATAATAGGAAGTCCTGCAAATCTTGATTTGTCAACCTTGGTGTCAGCTGCAATAATTACTGCTTTTATCCCTTTTAAATCTGCTGGTTCAATTACATTTTCCGCACCTACTGATCCCTGGGTTTCAACTTTAATTTCATGGCCCAATTCTTTAGCTGCAATTGAGAGAGCCTCTGCTGCCATATAGGTGTGAGCTATTCCAGTTGGGCAAGATGTTACTGCTACAAATTTCATAAACTATTCCCCCTTAAAATTTTAACTGAAAATATTGATAAATTCTTCAAAAGTTGCAGCTTTCAGCAGACTTTCTCTTACATCTGCATGCATTAACTTTCTTGAAATTTCACTCAGTGCCTTTAAATGAACATCGCTTGATTCTATTGGAACTGCTATAAGAAAAAAGAAGTGTGCGTTTTCTCCATCCATTGAATCAAAATCAATACCCTTTGTACTTTTACCAAAAACTATGCTGGCTTCTTTTACTGCATCACTTTTACCATGTGGTATGGCAATTCCCATTCCTATTCCTGTTGAAAACTCTTGTTCCCTATGCATAACAGCTTCTTTAAATTTATCCTTGTCACTTATTTTTCCGTCTTGTTCAAGAATTTCTATTAGTTCAGAAATAACCTCATCCTTAGATGAAGATTTTAATTCGAAACATACCCTTTCCTTTGAAAACATATCCTTAATCATTAAACTGTTCCTCCTGTATTTTTTCTACCTTGACTTTGCTTATAAGTGCTTGTACCTGGCTTAATGTGCAAGCCTCAGTTCCGTTTAGTGATACGGTGGCCCCCCCACAGGCAGTAGCGAACTTCAATGTATCAGCAGAATTTAATTTATTTATCATGCTGTATATAAGTCCTGCCACCATTGAATCTCCAGCTCCTACAGTGCCCCTTACCTGAACCTTTAGGGCATCTGCAAAATATATACCCTCATCAGTTATATATATTGCTCCCTTTGATCCAAGGGATATCATTATCCTTTCTATCCCTTTATTCTTAAGTTGTAAGGCTTTCTTTATTATTTCATTTCTGTTATTACTTTCTATTCCAAGCAATCTGCTTAGTTCAAATTCATTAGGTTTTATTACATTAGGTATTGCTTTTAATCCTTCTGAAAGCAGTTCACCTTCAGCATCAAGAATAACAAATGCTTCATTTTTTTTAGCTATTTCTATTAAAGTTTTATATATGTGATTTGGAACCGATGGGCTGACTCCACCTGAAAAGACAACCACGTCTCCTTTTTTGCAAATTTCTGAAAATTTATTAATTATGTTTTCAAGTTCACAATCCGTAATATCAGGTCCCGGTTCATTAACATCGGTAAAAACTTTATTTACCTCATCTACTATTTTTGTATTGGTCCTTGTATTCCCATGAATATGAACAAAATCAGCAGATATATTTCTAGCTGCCAGTTCTTCCATGAAGGTATTTTCCCAGATTCCACCTAGAAAACCAGTACTTACGGATTCTACTCCTAAATTCTTAAGCACCTTTGAAACATTAATTCCTTTACCACCTATGTCATATCTTATACCTGCTGCCCTGTTTACTTCTCCCGGGGTAAAGTTGTCTACATTCATTGTTTTATCCATAGCAGGATTTAAGGTTACGGTTATTACCATAAAAACATTTGCCTCCTATTTTTCTGATTTATATGCGAGTATTAATTCTATACCCATAAGTTCATATTCTTTAATAATCTTTTTATCCACATCACTGCTGGTTATAATTGTTGTAATTTCACTTATAGGAGCTATCACAGATAAGCTTGCTTTATTGAACTTTGTGCTATCGGCAACAACTATTACCTTGTGGGCTATATCCATCATTGCCTTTTTAGTTTCTGCCTCTGAATAATTTGGAGTAGTTAATCCAGCTTCTACTGAAATTCCATTTGCTCCTATAAAGGCTTTATCAACTCTGAAGTTTTTTATTACCTTTTCGGTTATCTGCCCTACCATAGCTCTTGTTGTAGGCCTTAGGTTTCCACCAGTTAAAATTATTTCTATCTTTTCTTTTTGGCATAAAACTGATGCTATATCAATGGAGTTTGTTATTACAGATATATTTTCCGCTTTAATATTTTTTGCTATTTCCAAGGTTGTTGTACCGGAGTCTATTACAACTGTGTCTCCATCCTTTATCATTGAAGCCGCAATTTTCCCAATTTCAGCTTTTTCTTCTAAATATGATGATTCTTTTTCATTAAAGGATGGTTCAAAGTTTGTTACTGAAAAGCTTACAGCTCCACCATGGGTTCTAGATAGGAGTCCCATTTCCTCCATTTCCTTTAAGTCCCTTCTTATAGTTGACTCAGAAACATTTAAAATGGTTGAAAGTTCATTAACTTTAATACTTGATTTTTGAGAAAGCATTTCAGATATTAGTTGTTGTCTTTCCTCAGTAAACATTTTATCACCCTCAATTTATATTACTTATGCTCATAATAATTCTTTTATGCTCATTTGTCAACGTTTTTTTGATTGATTGTGATTGATTGTGATTGATTGTAAAAAAATACTCCAACCGCATTCACGTTTGGAGTATCTACAATTAATTTGAAAGTTTATATTCTGAATTTGTAATTTTTATATTATCTTTAAGTCCCTTAGTTATATAAACCTTTTTATCCTTTGTAATGAATATTGCTTCCACATTACCACTCTGTTGTATATAGGCAAGGCCTTTTTGAGACCCTAGATAAAAAAGGTTTTTTGTCATGGCATCAGCATCTATAGAAACATCTGTAACAACAGTCACACTAGCTAAATCACTGTTCATAGGGTAGCCTGTGAATGGATCCAAAATATGATGGTACCTTACCCCATCTTTTTCAAAATAACGCTCATATATTCCTGAGGTTACAATTGTTTTATTAGTTGCACTTATTGTTCCTACAATTTCACCTCTGGTATCAAAAGGATTTTGAATTCCAATGTTCCATGGCTTTCCGTTTACATTTTCGTTTAAAACTATAACATTGCCTCCTAGGTTTATAATTGCATGTTTTACATTGTTTTCTCTTAATACCCTTGCTACTTCATCAGCTGAATATCCCTTTGCAATTCC
>JBLNDT010000074.1:0-31076 GCA_050261915.1 Solirubrobacterales bacterium | reverse complement strand
GTATTTGGAAGCAGCACTGCAAACTCCTCTCCCCCAATTCTAAAAACCATATCTGTTTTTCTAATTGAAGTAGATGCAGCTTCAGCAGTTTTCTTTAAAACCTCATCTCCTACTGGATGTCCCCAAGTATCATTTATTTTTTTAAAGAAATCAAGGTCAAATATTATCATAGATAATGGTTTATTTAATTTTTCTGAAATATGCATTTCTTCTAAAACTTTATCATCAAAACTATATCTATTGTTAAGTCCTGTAAGCTGGTCTGTGACTGCCATATTTTTTAGCATTTTTTCAGTTTTTTTACGAAATTCAGCTTCGTTTAATACTTGTATAAAAAGAATGCAGATTAATACCACAGGTAGAGTATATAACAATGACTTTCCTATAATTTTATATACTGGTACAAGCACTAGCAGTGTCCAAGGTGCCTCATTGAATTTCTCAGCATAAACATAATAGTCTCCTACTACTTGTATAGTCTGATTATTTTGTTCCTTTATCAGTTTAACATCATTTTCAGGTATATTTAGTGCATTTCCTATTTTAGTTATTTTTTTAATTGCTTCTGGATTTTTACTTGATGCTATAATGCAGTTAATATCATCAATCAGGTATATATTATCCTTGGAATTTAATAATTCACTAAATTTCTTGTTGGTCAAGTCAATTGAAACAACACCTTTAAAGTTGTTCTCATCATATATTGGACTGGATAAAGTAACCATAAGCCCTTTCCCAGCATGGTCCTCATATACATGACTCCAGGAAGCCATGCGATTTGGATTGTTTTCCGGGTTTACATGCTCATAATACTCTGATTGCTTTAAACTCTCCGTGAATTTGAAATCCTTAGAAGATATCCATGGGTACATAAATATGAAGTTATTCTCACTGGTATAATACAACCATGCAATCCCAGGAAGCCTGTCATAAAATTTATTAAAATATTTGTTGTATTCAAAACAAAGCTCAATTTCCTTTCGTTTTGAACCCTCAGAAGGTATGCTCCCAATTCCGGTAATTGTTCCAGATTTTTTTTCGTATTCCGTATTTCCTACAGCATCTAGATTGTAACTGTTAGAAAACGAATCATATTTAATAAAGTTCATAATTGGTGATTCATTGCTATAACCCTTGTGTAAAAAATCATCTCCAAAAGTAGTAAGATTTTCAATAAAACTACTGCTTAAAACAATGTAATCATTAATTGAAGACTGCTTTGAACTCCCATTACTTTTCATTTCATCCATTAAAGAATCGTATTTACTGGTAAATGAAAGTGCTATTGCAAATATCATTGTAAAAACCATAATTGTTTTTCTAATATTACTCATTGCAACACCTCATTTCCCTTTCTATTTCACTATAGAGGTTATTTTTCCTCATGTCAATTAGATTATGCCTGTATGGTTCAAGAGAATCTTAAGTCCCATAATGATTAAAATCATCCCCCCTGCAAATTCTGCCTTTCCTTTATATTTTTCACCAAATACATTCCCTATTTTCACACCTGCAAAAGACAACGTAAAAGTAACAATACCAATTAGTGTTATTGCAATAATAATATTAACCTTTAAAAATGCAAATGTAACTCCTATTGCTAAAGCATCAATACTTGTGGCAACAGCCAGACCAATCATGTTTTTAAAACTTAAGGACTCCTTAATGTTTCTTTCTGAAATTATTATATTCTCTACCTTTTTGGATTCGCGAATCATGTTTATCCCAATAATCCCAAGTAATAAAAAAGCTATCCAATGATCAAAAGAAGCAATTTTATTTTGAAATCTAACCCCTAAGAGAAACCCTAGCAGGGGCATTCCTGCCTGGAATATACCAAAATATAGACCAACTATTGCTGCTTCTCCAAGTGTACTTTTCTTAACAGGGAGCCCTTTGCATAAAGCTGCAGCAAAAGCATCCATAGACAAGCCTCCTGCTATTATAAATAATTCAAGAAAACTCATATTTTTTTCTCCTTTAAATTTCCTCTTAATATTGCCAATTGGTTCAGGATATGTTAGTATTTATGTTGTTAATAATGTTAATTAAAAGGGAGTAACTGCCTTTTGGTGATAAAGTCAACATACTGACCCTTTGGGTCTGGCTTTATCGTGGTTGTATTCAGCCAAGTGAGACTTTTAATGCAATTATTTTACCGTGTGGTAATTTATATTGTGTTGAAGGTTTTTTTATTTTTAAGGAGGTCATTTTATGTCAGAATTTATTAAAGCACTATTATTTGTTGTTGTAGCAGAAATGGGGGACAAGACCCAGCTTCTCGCAGTGGCAATGGCAAGTAAATATAAAGTCAAGCAGGTAATGATTGGGGTCCTCATTGCTACAATATTGAATCATGCCTTAGCTGTTGCGGCAGGTACATACCTAAGTTCAATTATCCCAATTGATAAAATAAAACTAGTGTCTGCAATTGCATTTTTAATCTTTGGTCTATGGACTTTGCGTGGAGATAAAATTGATGAGGACGGTAAAAGTAAAAATAAATTTGGGCCAATTATTACAGTGGCCATAGCATTTTTCATTGCTGAAATGGGTGATAAAACCCAACTGATGACTATTGCAATTGCTGCTGAAAGCCACGCTCCGCTTTTTGTATTAATGGGAACTACAGCAGGTATGCTGGTTGCAGATGGTATTGGAATTGGTTTCGGTTCCTTGCTCACAAAGCATGTTCCTGAAGTTTACATAAAATGGGGTGCAGGAATGATTTTTATCATATTTGGAACTTTAACACTATACAATACTGTTCCAGCCTTTTTAATAAATCCTATTTATATAATTCCATATATAATTATTCTTTCATTATTGATATATATTTCAGGAATTAAGTTTTCTTATAATTAAAGACATAATAAATGCTATGCAGTGTGCATAGCATTTATTATTGTTAATTCAAATGTGAAATATACATTTAACATTAAGATCCAGCCTTTTAGAAAACAGTTGTATTATTAATTCCTCCAGGGCTGAAATAAAACCCATAAAGCAAATTAAATAAATAATTATATTTGAATGGATTAATAAAATAAGAAATGGAAACAAAACCAAAGCCGCTCCAGTAATTTTATTTCCATAGGTATGCAGCCCTGCAAAGGTCTTATATTTTATAAGTCCAACAGTAATAGCTGCTAATCTAACTAAACAAGTTGCAGCAATGAAAATGATTATTTCAGCACTTGGGTTTACCACAGGATAAAGGACGAATATCAATACAGCTATCATTACCATATCTGCTATAGAGTCTAGTTTAGCCCCAAAACTTGTAGCTGTCCCAGTTTTTCTTGCAATAAAACCGTCTAGAAAATCACTTATACCGCATATTATATATATAATAAAAAATGTATTACTTAAAGCTTCAACGGAAATAAGCATAAGTGAGAAGATTATTCTTATAAGGGATATAATATTAGGTAACGCTTTTATATACTTTAATTTATACATTACTCTTTACACATTTCAACAAATTCCATTGGATGCTGAATAATTTTTGATGTTTCCTCTACAGAATATCCTTTAGAAAGATATCGCCTAGCTACTACCGCCATGGATTCCCCTATCTCTATTATATGATAATCCGGATCATAAACTCGCACCGTTCTTTGCATCCAATCATGCATCTTTGGCTGATGTACATATCTAATATTGTTATAATCATTCAGCCTTTGTAAACATCCATCAAAATCCTCAACTTCAAAATAAAGTTCCATGTTGTTTGACTTTTCCATCACAGTATCCTGAGGTATATCTACAAGCCAAGCAAAATCCTCCTGAATTGCAAATCCACCGCTAAATGTGACATTCCGTCCAAAATCAAACACCACCTTTTGATCAAAAAGCTCTTCATAAAATTTCTTTGAAACATTAACATCCTTAACAGCTAAAAGAGCCAGTTTAAATTCCATATAAATTCACCTGCCTACAATTTATTCTTCTTTTCATCAATGTAAATATCCAATGCTTTTATTCCTCGGTTTGCAAGCTTAAAGAAAAGAATTAAACAATAAATTCCTACGATGATTAACCCTAAGAAAATTATCAAGTTAATAAATGAAAAAAACGACAACATACCCATAACTATTTCCTCCTTTGAAAAACATCTTATTTACTCCACCTATAGTGGCCTAAAATCTTATAATTTGTAATTTCATTTCTTTCCCTTGCCCCCAAGCCATCATGATGGATTATAAATGGCAATCCATCAGAATTTCTTTTATCTGAGCATATTGCTATGTGTTCAGGGAATATTACTATATCTCCCCCCTGCCACTTTGCTGGCTCAGTGAAACTTGTGGAAAGGCTCTCTGCATTTCTATCAAAAAATGTTTTTAAATTCTTAACCCTTCTGAAGTCAATGTTATTATCAGGCACTGTAATATTTTTGTAAGCTGGAAGGTTGTTTGAAATATCCTTGTCAATTAAATCCTTTAAATTATAGCCTCCACTTTTAAATGCCCTCCAGACAACATCAGTACAAACACCATACTTATCATCAGGATACCCGCCTTCATAATATTTGCTTTTATATTTTGGATGAGTACTTATATAGTCACGTGCCCCATTCAAAATATCGGAATAGTCATCAACACCATCCTGGTCCTTGTCCACATTACTTTTTAATTCTACAATATTAAAATCTGCTGCAGTATACACCTTTTGAGAATGAAGATATGGCTTCATTATTATTAATAATGAAATCAAAGCTGTTATAACTATGCTGAGCTGTTATAACTATGCTGACTATTATCAAAATCATAATTTTTTTTCTTTTCATAATTACATCACCCGCATTACATATAATTATATATTAAACAAAATCAAATGCCAATATATTCAATTTATGTATAAAAATAAGCCTATTATAAAATAGGCTTTTCATGGTTTATTCTATTGAGGATCTTTTTACACCAGTAATATACTCCGAATATGGAAAGAAGCTTAATATTTTTATTATAACCGGAGTCAATACTACTGTAATAATCAAAGTTAAAATCCCTGTAAAAAGGTAGTTATGTGTGTTAAAATCAAGCATTATCTGATTTGCCATATAGTTTACTACAATAACATGAGCCATGTATGCTGCAAAGGAATAATCACCAATAAATTTTAATGCTTTATACACCAATTCATTTTTTGCCAATTTTACAGAAATCAAATAAAATGTTGTGATTGAAAAAATAATATATAATAGTGAAACAACTCTTATATAATCTATTTTGTCTGTTTCATTTAAGAAGGCATATATATATAACAAGCCATAGCAAATATATATTAATATTTTATATTTTAGCAGCTTTTCCTTAAGATAATCGTAATTTAAAATAAAGCAGATTCCCAGCATAAAATAAAGATACCAAAATAATATGGATATATTTAATATTCTCTGCTGAACCTCTGTAGGTGTCCCAAATATAAATTTCCCTGCAGCATCTGCTATGGATGTCTGGTATTTTGCCACATAATAATATAGGATAGTAAAAATAGTAAAAACTGCTGTTCTTATCTCTATACTTAATGGGTGTACCTTTCTTACAAACCACAATATAGCCGGGAAGATTATAAATAGTCCAATTACCATCCCCATGTACCAAAGATGAAATGCACCATTTCCCGCTATAATCTCAACAAAGAAATCCTTAAACCTATCTTCATTACCAAGCTTGTACATATTGATTGCAGACCAAATAATATAAGGAATCAATACAAACTTAATTCTTTTAATATAATATTTTTTCCATTCAAATTTCTTATAATATACATAAAACAAACCTACGGCACTAATAAATAAAAACATTGGCACTGCTGTTTTAGCCATTACATACATCAGTTTCATGAAAATGAAATTGGAATAGGGTATTCCTTTAATATTAGAAAATCCACCTAAAGTATGCTGAACTACAACAAAAATAAAAGCCAAAGCTCTTAATACATCAATTTCCTTCAAACGTTCACTTGTCATATCTTATCCTCTCTTATTTGTTAAACTAGGTGCCGATTTGGCATAATCAAGCTTAAGAGCTCCACCTGCTAAAGTTCTCCATCACTTTATGAATTACAGCCAGGTTTATAATCATAATTATAAAGCTTGATACTGTATAAATTATAATAATATTAACTGTCAGTGTCTCCATTATAATTCTTGATATATAAATGCATAAAGGCAGGCACATAATACTTGTTACTAAGGAAGGAATATATTTAAAAGCAATAATCCCTTGAGCACAATGTATTACTAGATGCAGGAAAAATGCAAAAAATAATCCTGCCCATAAATTATACCAGCTTGTTATATATGAAACAACAGTCACCATTGTTATAATAATAAATTCTTCAGCAACACCTAATGAAAATGCTGCTGTTGTAATATTGTCAAAATGGGGCAATATCCTTTTTGATAGTTTTGGAAATTTTTCACTTAAAAAAACTTTGTTTTTTCTTATCCACCACTTAATCAAAATTATTTCTTCAAGATCATGAAAAATAAATAATATGGGAAAAAGCCATAGAATTTCTTTAATTTCAGTCATTGTATACCCCTCATTTTACTTAGACTATTATATATTATACCATTACAAAATAATCAAAACCACCTAAACACATACAGTAAATTCCAAACACTTTCTTGAGTTTTACATATACTTCTGATATACTTGTTTTATAAAGGGGAGTAGCAAAAGTGTAACAGCTTTTAACTGTTCGTCAGTACGGCCTTAGGCCCGGGCAGTTTTCTCATGATAAGAGATTGCAAGACCTTTGTTCTTTAATATAGGACAAAGGTCTTTTTTGATTTCTTAAATTACTAATAATATTAGTATGTCTATAAAATAATACAAAAGAGGTGATCTAAGATGTGGTACAACAAAGATTCAAACGATGTAATTAGGGAGTTTCAGGTAAACCCTCAAATGGGCCTGTCTTCAGAGGAGGTTTTGATTAGAAGAGAAAAATATGGTTACAATGTACTTGATTCAAAAAAGCAGAAAAGTGTTTTCAGGATGTTTTTAGAGCAGTTAAATGATGTTCTAATCTACATACTGCTAGCTGCCGCTGTTGTTTCAGGGGCATTAGGGGAAATCAGCGATGCTGTTATAATAGCTTTTGTAATTATATTAAATGCTGTAATTGGTGTAATTCAAGAAGCAAAAGCTGAAAAAGCTCTTGAGGCATTGCAAAAATTATCCACTCCAAAGGCTATTGTGAAAAGAGATGGCAGCTTAAAGGAAATACCCTCACAGGAAATTGTTCCTGGCGACTTAGTAGTTATTGACGCTGGTAGATATATTCCCTGTGATTTAAGACTTATTGAAAGCATAAACCTTCAAATTGAAGAATCTGCTTTAACCGGTGAATCCGTTGCTGTGGAAAAAGATGCAGACACAGTGATTACTGACACAGATACTAATCTAGGTGATCAAGTAAATATGGCTTTTATGTCTACATTGTCTACATATGGAAGATGTGTAGGTGTAGCTGTAGCTACAGGAATGAACACTGAAATAGGTAAGATCGCTAAAATGCTGGAATCAGGTGAAACAGACCTCACTCCACTGCAAAAAAAGCTTGCTGAACTTGGTAAATTTCTAGGTATTGCTGCACTTATTATATGTGCTTTAATGTTTGTTGTAGCAATATTTCAAAAGAGAGATATTTTAGAGATGTTTCTTACTGCTATAAGCCTGGCTGTAGCTGCTATTCCTGAAGGGCTCCCTGCAATTGTAACAATCGTTCTAGCTATAGGTGTACAAAAAATGATCAAAGAAAATGCAATAATAAGGAAGCTTCCTGCAGTAGAAACTCTTGGTGCTGTAAACATAATATGCTCTGATAAAACAGGAACACTTACTCAGAATAAAATGACAGTTACTAAGTTCTATGCAGACAAAACTATGGATAAGATTGAATACCTTGATAAATCAAATATTGTTCACAACCTTCTACTTGAAAACCTGGTGCTTTGCAACGATGCTACCTTTGATGAGCATTCCTCAACTGGTGACCCTACAGAAATCGCCCTCCTTGAAGCAGGCTCCAGATACAACATATTTAAAAACACCCTGGAGGAGAATCATAAAAGAGTAAATGAAATTCCTTTTGATTCAGACAGAAAGCTCATGAGCACCATTAATGCTTTTAACGACAAATATTATGTTATGACTAAGGGTGCTCTTGATAACCTTATTAGTCTAACCAATAAAATATATTTAAATGGGGAAATAGTCGATCTTACAACTGAAATAAAAGATGAAATAAACACTGCATCAAATGATATGGCAAAGGATGCCTTAAGAGTTCTTGGAGCAGCCTGTAAAATTATAGATTCTAAGCATATTGAACTTGATGAAATTGAAAAGGATCTTGTTTTTATAGGGCTTATAGGTATGATTGATCCTCCAAGAGAACAGGTTAAAGACTCCATAGAACTTTGCAAGCAGTCTGGTATAAAAACTGTTATGATTACCGGAGACCACAAAAATACAGCCTTCGCCATAGCAAAGGAACTGGGAATTGCAGAATTTGAAGGTCAAGCTATATTTGGTAAAGAACTTGATAAAATGTCCGATTCTGAGCTTGCTGAAAAAATCGAAAACTATAGGGTTTTTGCAAGAGTCTCCCCGGAACATAAAGTTAAAATAGTCAAAGCATTAAAAGGAAAAGGAAATATTGTTTCTATGACTGGAGACGGGGTTAACGACGCACCATCCCTTAAATCAGCGGATATAGGGGTCGCAATGGGTATAAGTGGTACAGATGTGGCAAAGGGAGCTTCAGACATGGTTCTAACAGATGACAATTTTTCAACAATTGTAAGTGCAATTAAGGAAGGACGAAATATATTTGCAAATATTAAAAAATCAATTATATTCCTTTTATCATGTAATATTGGAGAAATAATGGCTCTGTTCATAGGTATTCTCCTAGGGTGGCCAGCTCCCCTTAGACCTATACACCTCCTTTGGGTAAACCTTATTACCGACAGTTTTCCAGCCCTAGCTCTTGGTATGGACCCTGGTGACTCTGATGTAATGAAAGATAAGCCTCGTAATCCTAAGGAGAGTCTTTTCTCTGGCTCCACAGGAATATTCATGATACTTAACGGAGTTCTTATAGGTGGGCTTACACTAATTGCTTTTGAAGTTGGCAGAATAAGATATGCTGATTCAGTAATGCATGCTCAAACCATGGCTTTTGTTGTATTAAGCGTTTCCCAGCTGTTTTATGCACTTAACATGAGACATCCAAGAAAGTCTATATTTCAGCTTGGATTATTTTCAAACAAATACCTAATTGGTGCTATAATCCTTGGAATATTCCTACAGGAAGTAGTTATTACAGTGCCTTTCTTCTCATCAGTTTTCAAGGTATATAACCTTACGGGAGTTGACTGGGTATTTGTAATAGTACTTTCCCTTATCCCATTAATCTTAAATGAAATTGCAAAACTTATACTACGAATAAAGGAAAAATAAAAAGAAGCGGTGCATTGCACCTCTTCTTTTTATTTTAATTTTGTACCATTTTCATCTTGAGTTATAAGCCCTTTTTTCATCAAGCCACCAAGAGCATTCTTAAAGTAATTTTTACTTTGGTTGAATACCTTCTTAATATCCTCTGGTGAACTCTTGTCATTATATGGCATTTCCCCGCCGTGCTTATTAAGGTATTTAAGTATTTCTTCCTCAAGCTGTGTTCTCTCATCTACAGCTTTTCCCCGTGGAGTTAGCCCAAGCTTTCCATCTTCATAAATTTTCTTAACTCTAAGCTTTATTTCAAAGCCTGGCTTTATTGTTGTAAAATATTCATTTCGTAATATTACTCCTCTGAATTTATTATCAACAGCAACCATAACACTTCCGTTTGTTTGAATTCCATATGCAATTCCTGTAACCTCATCGCCAATTTTATATTCGCTGGTGTTTACAAGATATTGGTCAATATCTGTACTTGCAGCAAGCCTGTTTGTTTTATCTACATAAATATAAAATAAATATTTACTTCCAGGCTCTAGTTCATATGTCTGCTCTCTCTGAGGAACAAGTATATCCCTTTCGAGTCCAAAATCAACAAAAGCACCTAAAGAAGTTTTTGAAACAACTTTCAGGTATGCAATATCATATGCGCAAGCTAGTGGTGTTTTCAAGGTTGCCACAAGCCTATCCTTGGAATCTCTGTATATAAAAGCGTCTGCCTTCATGCCTATTTCAAGTTCTGTTCCAACTGCACTGCCATTTGGCAAGAGAACATCATCACTGGTATTCCCAGTTTCAGCATCCAGGTAATATCCAAATGCTGCCTTTCGAACCACTGTTAGATTATTGAATTGTCCTATTTTAATCATATATTTCTCCCCTTATTTATACTCTTTTGATAGTAAAACATATTCCTCTGCACCTTTTCTAAGTTCCATCTTTTCTTCTTCAGTAAGCTCCCTGATGACTTTAGCTGGAGAACCTACACATAAAACCCCGGATGGAATAACCTTGTTTGAAGTAACAAGGCTTCCTGCACCTATAATTGTTTCATCACCTATTACAGCTCCATTTAACACAACTGAGCCCATTCCAACAAGTGCATATTTTCCAACTTTGCATCCATGGAGCACAGAATTGTGGCCTACAGTGGCATAATCTGATACTTCCACACTGCAGTCTCCTGCATCCACATGAACTGTGCAGTTGTCTTGAATATTAACTCCCTTTCCAATATGTATACTGTTCACATCTCCACGTAATACGGCACCAAACCATATATTAGCATCTTTCTCAATCTTTACTCTGCCTATTATGTCTGCATTTCCTGCAATAAAACAATCTTTATCTATTTCTGGTTTATAATCTCTAAACTTCTGTATCATTTTTCCCTCTCCTAATATAATTTAGTCAATATATACATTATACAACATTATTATTATTTTTCCACAAATCTACGAAAACTGAAGCATATTATATTAATTGCCAACAACAGCTGTGAAATTTATGAAATATTAATTGTCTGTTAATTTGAAATTCTTTATGTATTGTCCTATAATATACAACATCTAGTGTTATTATTAATTGCATAACACTACATATAGTACAATAATTCGACGGAGGGATGATATTGGATTCATTACACAACTTATTTAAAAGGTACTACACTAAAGAACTTGAAAACTCTAAAGAAAAAACAGTATATGATCTTTTTAACTGGAAAACCATTGATGTATTTCTTAAAGACCATAAAACCGGAAAAGTTCTAATCGATATGAAGGATCTTGAATTCCCTGAAAATTATTCCCAAAACTCATGTGATATTATTGCATCAAAATATTTTAGAAAAGCAGGAGTTCCAAATGAAACCGGCTATGAAAGCAGCATGAGAATGGTTGCTCACAGAATGGTTAACTTTTGGACAGAAGCCCTTTGTGAACAAGGCCTTATTAAAACAGATGAAGAAAAAGCAATATTTTATGATGAAGCTGTTTTTGCACTTTTAAATCAAATGTATGCTCCAAATTCTCCTCAGTGGTTTAATACAGGTTTAGCCATGTCCTATGATTTAAAAGGAAGCAAACAAGGATACTTTTACTTTGATGAAAAGCTAAACAAAGTAGTGGAAAGTCCCGATAACTATACAAGGACCCAGTCTTCAGCATGCTTTATATTGTCTGTTGATGATAAGTTGCTTGGACCTCATTCAATTTCAGAGCAATATGTTACAGAAACCAAGCTCTTTAAAGGTGGTTCAGGTACTGGCACCAATTTCTCAAAGATTAGGGCTAAAGGAGAAAGACTTTCTGGTGGAGGGTTCTCCTCTGGTTTAATGAGTTTTTTGAGGGGCCTTGATAGAAATGCAGGTGCAATAAAATCAGGTGGTACCACAAGAAGAGCAGCAAAAATGGTTTGTCTTGATGCAGACCACCCTGAAATAATGGAATACATAACCTGGAAAGCAAGGGAAGAGAAAAAAGTAAGAGCTCTTGGCAAAATGGGCTATGATACTGACATGGACGGTGAGGCATACGAAACTGTTTCTGGTCAAAACAGCAATAATTCCATAAGATTTTCTGACTTCTTTATGAAGAAAGTTAAAAATCTAGACAATGAACCTGATGCTGAAATAGAGCTCACTGGAAGGGTTGATGAAAAAGTAAATTCAAATATCAAGGTTTCAGAACTTTGGGATACCTTTAATCTTTCAGCATGGCAGTGCGCTGACCCTGCACCAATGTTTTCAGATACCTTTAATGCATGGCACACATGTCCTGCAGGAGAAGACGGTATCTACAACGCACCCTATAACAGGATAAATTCAACAAACCCTTGTGGAGAATATGCATTTTTAGATGATTCCTCCTGTAACCTCGCATCCATTAATATATTTAAATTTTATAACCCTGAAGCAAATTATTTTGATATGGAAGGATATCTTCACATAATTGCAATAACCCAGCTAGTTTTGGAGGCTTCAATAATATGGGGACAGTATCCTACTGAGGATATCGCACGAAAAACATATATGTTCAGACCTACAGGACTTGGAATAGCCAACATAGCTTCACTATTCATGGTTATGGGTTACCCATATGACTCAGAGGAAGCGAGAACACTAGCTGCATCCTTAATAGGTTCCCTTACAGGATACTCATACTGTGTTTCAGCACTCATGGCAAAAGAAGCTGGAAGCTTTAAAATGTATGATATAAATAAACCATATATGCAGCGAGTTATGAGAAACCACCTTCGCTGTGCCGGAGCAGTTGTTATGGAAGATGGTACCCCACTCGCAGACAGTGGATTTGAAGGTTTAAATTATACTCCATATATAGTTGACCACAATATATTAAAAAGAGAAGGACTTGAAAATGTAAGCAGCTCCCTTAAAAATTCCTTCCAACAGGCAATTATATTAGGAGATAAGTATGGCTATAGAAATGCACAGGTTTCAGTTATTGCACCAACTGGTACTATTTCTTTTGCTATGGACTGTGGTGCTACATCTATAGAACCCTTCTTCAGCCATATAGTTTATAAAAAACTTTCTGGTGGAGGTTTCATGACCGTTGTAAATCCTGTTATTTCTGAAGCACTTAATAATCTAGGATACAGCGATAATGAAATTGAGGATATTCTTGCTTATGTTACTGATAAGGAAACTGTTACTGAAAATGGATTTACATATGAAAAGATACTAGATGGTAAGATAGAAGGAGCACCTCACTTAAGGGACGAACACATATCCATATTTGATACTGCAAATAAATGCGGTAGTGGTGAAAGATATATAGGACCTATGGGACATGTAAAGATGGTAGCAGCTATTACTCCGCTTATTTCAGGGGCAATATCCAAAACTGTAAATCTTCCTAAAACAGCATCTGTTGATGAATTCAAGGATGTAGTACTTAGTTCATGGGAATTAGGTATAAAAGGAATAACTTTATATAGAGATGGCTGCAAGGCAAGTCAGCCTCTTAATACAAGCCTCAATTCAGATAAGGATACTAAACTTGAAGACCTTACCTATGAAGCACTCCTTGCAAGAACAAAAGAGCTTCAAAAGGGTATAAAACATACCACAAGAAATAAGCCCGCAGGAATTAGAAACGGCACCACCCACCCTGCACAGATTGATGATGTTAAAATATATACCACAGTTAACAGACGTGAAAATGGTGAAATATCAGAAATATACATTACAACAGACAGAGAAGGTACAATAATAACAGGTTTGCTTAACTCACTTTCAAAGTCAATTTCTGTAATGCTTCAATACCATGTACCTGCTCAGGATATATCTAGGATGCTTCGTGGACAGAAATATGAGCCTTATGGCTTTGTACAAAAGCATCCGTATATTAAGTATGTATCCTCCATATCCGATCTTATAAGCAAGGTTATTGATATAGAGCTTGGGGATTACACTAGATGTCAGATCAAGCCTGAAAACTACGATAATAACCTAATTAACAAATTAGAAGTTTCAACGAAGACTGCACTAGAAGGATTAGACCCACAGGATTTTAAACATAAAAAAATAGATGGTGAACGAGTTTACGGCTCCACCTGTGGAACCTGTTCCAGCACAAGAATGGTAAGAAACGGCACTTGTATGGTATGCCTTGATTGTGGTTCAACCACAGGCTGCAGCTAAAAAAAAGCGGATAAAAATCCGCTTTTTATTTTGCTATTCCGCTTTTAATTAAATTGTGGTTGAGTATATTATCAGAGTAATTAAGTTCTGTTAGAGCCGCCTCCTTTTTCCTTTTCAATTCATCCGTTTCACTTATAATATTTTTTGTACCGATATCATAATAGGTGTCTGTCCATGAAACATAAAAAATACTTCCATCTGTAAATGAACCATTTCTAAAAATAACATTTTGACTGCTAGGATTCAATATATCCTTGCCAAAACTATACTTTAAATTGATATCGAATAAATTTGCGATGGTTGGATATAAATCCATCTGACCGGAATAAGTATGGTTAACTCCTTTATTAGCATCCTTGGAAAAATGTATTAGCATAGGAACCTTTTGAAGCTCATACCAGTCTAGGTCTGTTGCAGAGTTTATATTTTCAAGTTTATAAAGCTGATCAATATATTCTTTTGGTATGGCATTGTGATCCCCGTACAATACTACAATTGAATTATCTAAAGTGCCGTCCTTTTCAAGCTGATCCAAAAACATACCAAGCTGCTGGTCCGTATAATGAATTCCCTTAAGATAATTTCCCATAAGGGTGCCTTCATATTCACCTGTATTAAAATCGCCATAACCTGCAGTATCATTGAAGGGATAATGACTGCTTAAAGTAATTAAAAATGAATAATAAGGCTGCTTTTGTGCTTCTACCTTTGCCAAGGATTGAGTTAAAAAGGATTTGTCGCTTAACCCCATACCAACCTCCTCATCATTGTTAAAACTGCTTCCTCCGTAGAAGGTTTGAAATCCTTCTGTTTTATACATAATATTTCTATTCCAGAAACTTTCCGTATATCCATGAAGTGCAGATGTGGTATATCCCTTTGAGCCTAGCTCAATAGGGAGTGTATCTAAAGTATCCTCAGTGTATCTATAGTATGCAGCTCCCGAATCTGCAGGGTAAAGAGAGTTTAGTGACATGAATTCAGCATCGGAAGTATTCCCTGAGGAAACCTGATAAAAGTAATTATCAAAATACATGCTTTTATTAATCCATTTATTTAAATTTGGAGTAATCTCCACCCCGTTTATTTTCTTGTTTATAACAAACTGTTGAAGAGCCTCTACTTGAATCATAATAAGGTTCTTTCCAACCCCAGCACCCTTAAGCACAGTTCCTGAGCTTGAAGAGTTATTTCCCTGGAGGTAGCTTTTTATTTCCTGCTTTGTTTCAGTAGATACGCTTTTCTTGGATTCTATAGCATTGTTTGCATAGTTGAATAAATCAATGGCATGAAAATTGATATTCCCAAGAATCTTTGTAACGTAAAGCTTATTACTCATAGTACTTATCAGCAGAGGCTGTTCTGCAGCAAGCTCTTTAATGTATCTCGCATCCATCATAATACCTGATGAAAAGAAAATTAAAAAAATAGTAAATCTAACTAAGCCATTTAATCTATTACCCTTATTTTTTGATATAAACCTAACCAAAGGGAAGATGAACAGCAAATCAGCTATATATATTAAATCAGTAGGTTTAATGAGGGTTTTAACACATGAGGATACCCCCCCAAGCATAATTCCATTCCTTATAGCTCCAACTGATATAATGTCCTTGAAATATCTATAGTATGCATTATCCGCAAAAAGCACAATGCTGATAATCAAGTTAATAAAAAATAGGGCTTTTACCCTTTTATTTTCTTTCAGCAAAATGGTAATTCCAATAATGGGAAGCAGGGAAGCAATTATTGGTCCTTTAAGTGAAGTTATACTAAAATAATCTGGTGAAATCTGTTTGCCATAAAAAAGAATTTTAGCTCCTATTATATATGCAAATACTATAATATCTGCACCTCTGCACATAAATTCAGCAAATCTGCAGGAAGCATCCTTTGTTGCTGTTTCATTATCCTTATAAGCCCACCTTAACGAAATCATTCTTCCTCCTAATTATCATTTATTTCAGTAATATTATAAACTTTAATTGTATTATATAAATGTCATATATATAAACGTTTTGTTAATGGAAAAGAAAAAGACGTCTTCAAATGAATTCGTCTTTTAATATAATTTATTCAATTTTGCAATGCATATTACTTCTTTCTTCTGATATCCCTATTTTTATTCTTTCTATTCTTCTTAGCACTTATTGTCTGTTGTTTAATTATTTGATTATTAACCGCCGACTGAGGCTTGTTTTTGTTTTCCCCAAATTTTTTCATTGAACCGTTGGCAACATCCACAAACCATAAAAATAAAATTATAAATATTGTAGAATCTACATATTGCCAAAGTGATTTTGAAACATCTAAATAGTAATATTCCTTTAAAATTATAGGTATAAGAAAAACAATGCCGGCTACTCCGAGCAGTATCCACTTATTAGGATTGAACTTGTAAAGAAATCTTTCTTTTATCTGCTTATATACTACTAAAATAACTATGGCAAAAAAAGCTATTTGAAGCACTATAATTGCCCAGGATGGTAATATCATTTTGAATCCCCCTTAGTTTAAACATATACCTTATTATTATATATTTTAATGTTTATAGCAATACTTTTAAAAAAAGTTCTTATCATTATAATAATAATGTTGTAAAATATTAAGGAATTGATATAATTTATATGACTAGTTTGTTAAAACTTCAATTTCAATAAAGGAGTGATTTCTTTTGGATATAAATGTTAGTGGCTTAGATGATCTTGATCTTCAAATTTTAGATGTGCTTATAAAAGATTCAAGAACCCCATACCTTGAAATAGCAAGACAATGTCATGTAAGTGGCGGCACAATTCATGTGCGTATGAAAAAAATGGAGGATATGGGTATAATAAAAGGTACAAAACTTATTATTGATAATTCAAAGCTGGGCTATGACGTTTGCTGCTTTATAGGTATTTTTTTGGAACGTGCTTCTTCATTTGACATTGCCCTGACACAATTGCAGGAAATAAAGGAAATAGTGGAGCTGCACTACACAACTGGAGAATATTCAATTTTTGTTAAGGTTATCTGCAAAAATATAAATGATCTTCAAAATCTTTTAAGGACAAAGATACAAGCTGTTGATGGGATTAGAAGAACAGATACATTTATTTCTCTCCTTCAGCCCATAGACAGAAATATACAATTCTAAAACAATTTAATACAGGAGGGTTATTTTATTATGAAAAACTCAATCTCAACTTTCAGGGAAGCAAAGCTAAATGGTGAAAAACTCACCATGCTCACTGCCTATGACTATTCCATGGCTAGTCTAATGGACGGCTCAGGAATCAATGGTTTATTGGTTGGTGATTCCCTAGGTATGGTATGCCTTGGTTATGAAGATACCTTAAAGGTAACTATGGAAGACATGCTTCATCACACAAAGGCGGTGGCAAGAGGCGCAAAAAATTCACTTGTTGTTGCTGATATGCCTTTTATGTCATACCAGACCTCAGTTTATGACGCAGTTAAAAATGCAGGACGATTTATTCAAGAAGCTGGAGCCCAGGCTGTTAAGCTTGAAGGTGGAGCAACAGTAGCAGAGCAGGTTAAAGCTATTGTAAAAGCGCAGATACCTGTAATGGGTCATCTTGGTTTAACACCTCAATCCTTAAATATGATTGGGGGCTTCAAAGTTCAAGGAAAAGGTGTAGAAGCTGCTAAGGCTATTATTAATGATGCCCTTTTACTTGAGGAAGCCGGTGCCTTTTCAATAGTTCTAGAATGCATACCCGAAGAGCTTGCACGTATTGTTACCGAAAAAGTTTCTATACCAACTATTGGGATAGGAGCTGGAAAATACTGCGATGGTCAAGTCCTTGTATATCAGGATATGCTTAATATGTTTCCCGGCTTTAAGCCTAAGTTTGTTAAGACTTATGCTGATATAGGAAATATTGTAACTGAAAGCTTTAAAAATTATATAGATGAAGTTAAATCTGGAGCATTCCCTTCCAAGGATCATACCTTTAAAATCCAGGATGATGTTTTAAGTAAATTATATTAAGGAGTGTGAATGCTTTTTAGCGCAAATTATGATAATAGCAAAAACAATAGCGGAAGTAAGAAAAATAACAAATGATTGGAGAAAACAAGGCTTAAATATTGCTCTTGTCCCAACCATGGGATATCTGCATGAAGGTCATGAAAGTCTTATAAATAAGGCAGTGTCTGAAAATGACAAAGTTGTTGTTTCTATATTTGTAAACCCAAAACAGTTTGGACCAGGTGAAGATCTTGAAACATACCCACGGGATATGGAGAAAGATTCAATTCTTTGTGAGAAAAATTCAGTGGATTTAATATTTGCCCCGGAAGCATCTGAAATGTATTTTGATGATTCATGTACTTCAGTGATTGTATCATCCCTTACAGAAGGACTTTGCGGCAGTAAAAGACCTGGACACTTTAATGGTGTATGTCTTGTAGTATCTAAACTATTCAACATAGTAAAACCAAACAGGGCTTATTTTGGCGAAAAGGATGCCCAGCAGCTTGCAGTAATAAAAAGATTGGTACGAGATCTTTCTTTTGATGTTGAGATTGTAGGATGCCCAATAGTCAGAGAATCTGACGGCCTTGCAAAAAGCTCAAGAAACTCATACCTTAACAAGAATGAAAGAGCTGCAGCACTTGTGCTTTCAAAAAGCCTGTTTAATGCAAGTAAAAGCATCAAGGCTGGTCTAAATGATGTTAACTTGATAAAAGAACTTATAATCAATGAAATTAGCAAGGAGCCTCTTGCTAGAATTGATTACATTGAAGTAGTAGACAGCTTAAGTCTTAAAAATGCTGAAAACTTAAAGTCCAGTGTCCTAATTGCAATAGCAGTTTATATTGGCAAAACAAGACTTATTGACAACATAACCATATAAACACATAAATTTTAAGGATTTGCAGATACTATTTTTGTAAATTCTTATAAGGAGATGTTTAAATGAGAGTGTTGGATTTTATTTCACTGCTTCTGGTTGTTGTAGGAGCAGTAAACTGGGGACTCATTGGTTTCTTTCAATATGACCTTGTTTCAATGATATTCGGACCAGCCTCAGTTATAACCAGAATTATTTTTGCACTGGTAGGAATAGCAGGTATCTATGCCCTTTCCTTTTTTGCCAGAGACAGAGAACCAAGAGATGTTAGATAAAAAAAGAATGCAGATTTTACTCTGCATTCTTTTTTAATAAAAAGGAGATTTGATAGGTTTATATTAAAGATTGTGTCCTATCTGCTTTTTAATACCCCTCTTCAGGGTGTTTTCATAATCTATGAAGTCATAAACTTCACTAGTGAACAATTCACTGAATTTATTTAATTCCTCTAAGGTAAGTTCTTCTATTCCCTTATCATTTTCTTCGCAATAAAGTACGATTTCACCTATTACCTTATGCGCATTTCTAAATGCCATTCCCTTGTTAACTAGGAAATCTGCAGCTTCAGTAGCATTTAAGAATCCCTTTTTAACAGATTTTAAGGTGTTTTCCTTTTTAACCTTAAGAGTCTTAAGCATACCGCTCATTACTTTAAGACAGCTTAATACAGTGTCCAGTGCATTAAAGAACTGTTCCTTGTCCTCCTGCATATCTTTGTTATAAGCTAAAGGAATTCCCTTCATAGTGGTTAACAGAGCCATAAGTGAACCATAAACTCTTCCTGTCTTACCTCTAATAAGCTCTGCAGCATCAGGATTTTTCTTTTGAGGCATTATACTGCTTCCTGTAGAAAATTCATCATCTATTAGAACAAAATCAAATTCCTTGCTGCTCCATAGAATAAGTTCTTCACTCAATCTGCTTAAATGCATCATTATTATTGAAAAATCAGAAAGAAGTTCCAATAAGTAATCCCTGTCGCTTACACCATCCATAAAGTTATCCACAGGCTTCTTGAAACCCAGGGCATTTGCTGTGAACTCCCTGTCTATGCTGTAAGTTGTTCCAGCTAATGCACAACATCCAAGGGGACTTTCATCCATAAGATCTATTGTGTTAAGCATTCTTTTCTTATCTCTTAAAAACATACTGTGGTATGCCATTATATGATATTTGAAAGTTACAACCTGAGCTCTCTGAAGATGAGTGTATCCAGGCATTATGAAGTCATTTTCATCACCTAGCTTAACTATTACTGATAAAAGTTCATCAAGGCACTCGGTAACTTCAACAGCCTTCTTCTTTGAATATAATCTCATATCAACAGCAACCTGGTCATTTCTGCTTCTAGCAGTATGAAGTTTCTTCCCCACCTCGCCAATACGAGCTATAAGGTTCATTTCCATAAAGCTGTGAATATCCTCATAGTCTCCTTCAATTAAAAGATTTCCTTCTTCAATGTCTTTTAAAATTGAATTTAGGGCCAAAGTGATTTCTTCACATTCAGCCTTTGTCAATATGCCGCTCTTTTCGAGCATTTTAACATGAGCAAGGCTTCCTTGAATATCTTCAAAATATAATGTTCTGTCAAAGCTTAGAGAGCTGTTAAAATCCTCCATAAGCTTGCTTTCTGCTTTTTTAAATCTGCCACCCCATAATTTCATAATTATTTATCCTTATTCTTAACCATGGCAGCAATTTTTGAAGGCAGGCCAAATAAGTTGATAAAGCCTTCAGCATCTTTATGGCTGTATAAATCACTTGCTCCAAAGGATGATATGCTTTCATCGTATAGTGCATTTGGTGAATCAACACCAGCTACAGTTACGTTTCCTTTGTATATTTTAAGTTTAACAGTTCCTGTAACATTTTCCTGTGTTACATCTACAAAAGCATCAAGAGCTTCTTTTAAAGGTGTAAACCATAATCCGTCGTATACAAGCTCACCATATTTTATAGCTATTAACTGTTTGTAGTGGAATGTGTTTTTATCTATTGTAAGTCTTTCTAGTTCTTTATGCGCAGCATATATTAATGTTCCGCCAGGGGTTTCATAAACACCTCTTGACTTCATTCCTACAAGTCTGTTTTCAACTATGTCGATAACACCTACGCCGTTTTCTCCGCCAATTTTATTTAAAGTTTCAACCATTTCAACTGGATTCATCTTTTCACCGTTGATTTTCTTAAGAACTCCCTTTTTAAATGACATTTCAACATAAGTTGGCACATCAGGTGCTTTTTCAGGTGGTGTAGTCATAAGGTACATATCCTGATTGTGTGCATTTTTTGGATCTTCAAGTTCTCCGCCTTCATGGCTTAAATGCCAAAGGTTTCTATCTCTTGAATAAATCTTAGCCTTTGTAACAGGAACTTCTACTCCTTTTGCATTTGCATAATCAATTGCATCTTCCCTTGATTTTATATCCCAGATTCTCCAAGGAGCTATAATTTTTATTGTTGGGTCAAAGCTTGCTACACCTACTTCAAAACGTACCTGATCATTTCCTTTTCCTGTACATCCATGAGCTATGTATTTTGCTCCTTCCTTATGTGCTATTTCAACTAGTCTTTTTGCCATTAATGGTCTTGCAAGTGATGTTCCTATCATATATTTTTCTTCATAAAGAGCACTTGCCTTTACTGCTTTAAACAAGTAGTCTGTAACAAACTCTTCTTTAACATCTTCAATATAAATTTTTACAGCACCAGTTTTTATAGCCTTTTCTCTAACTGCTTCCATGTCATCGCCCTGTCCAACATCTATACAGCATGCAATAACCTCAAGGTCATAATTTTCCTTAAGCCATGGAATTATTATTGAGGTATCCAATCCGCCTGAATATGCCAGAACAACTTTATCTTTTTTTTCACTCATAAAAATCCCTCCAAATGAATAATTTAATTTTAACTTAATACCTTTTCCAAAAATGCCTTTGTTCTTTCTTCTTTAGGATTGCTGAATATGTCCGCAGGTTTTCCTTCTTCAACTATTTTCCCTCCGTCCATAAATATTACTCTATCAGCAACTTCCTTTGCAAATCCCATTTCGTGGGTAACAACCACCATTGTCATCCCTTCACTAGCTAGATTTTTCATAACATTTAAAACTTCCCCAACCAATTCAGGGTCTAGCGCAGATGTAGGTTCATCAAACAACATAATATCAGGATTCATTGCAAGGGCTCTTGCAATAGCAACCCTTTGTTTTTGTCCTCCGGATAATTTTGAAGGATAGAAATCCATTTTATCCTCAAGGCCTACCTTTTTCATAAGCATTTTTGCTCTCTCAAGAACTTCTGCTCTGTCTTCCTTTTTAACTATAAGAGGTGCCTCCATTACATTTTCAATGGCAGTCATGTGTGGAAATAAATTGAAGTTTTGAAAAACCATTCCCATTTTAGTGGTAATCTTTCTTATAAGCTTCTTATTGCTTCCATCAAGCTTCTCACCTTCAATGATTATATGTCCTCCATTTATTTCTTCCAAATGGTTTAAACACCTTAGGAATGTGCTTTTACCTGAACCTGATGGTCCTATAATAACAAGCACTTCTCCTCTTTTAACATTTATATTTATATCTCTGAACACTTCCAAACTTCCAAACCTTTTTGTTACATTGGAAGCCTCTATCATGTAATCTTCAACTGAATTCTCCATAATATCCTCCTTAATCATACACACTTAGTTTTTTCTCATAAAATGAGAATGCTGCTGTAAATACAGTGGTCATAAATAGATATAACACAGCTGCAGTGAGAAAAATTTCTATTGGTCTGAAGGAGGATGCATACATCTGCTGAGCTGATCTCATAAGTTCAACCATTGCTATGGTTGAAACCAGAGATGTATCCTTCAGCATTGTAATAAATTCATTTCCCACAGGAGGAATAATAACTTTAAATGTTTGAGGAAGAACAATTCTTCTCATCGTTTCGGTGTAACTAAAGCCTAATGCTTTGGCAGCTTCAAATTGTCCTTTGTCGATGGACTGTATGCCACCTCTTATTATTTCCGCCATATAAGCTCCGCAGTTAAGTCCAAGACCTATAACCGCAGCCTGGAAAGGTGAAAGTCTTATGTTTATAAAAGGCAGACCATAGTAAAAAAAGAACAGCTGCAAAAGCATAGGTGTGCCTCTAAAAATCCAGGTATAAAAGCTTGATATCATACTTAGTAAATTATTTTTCGATATTCTCATTAATGCCAGGGTAACGCCTAATATCGTACCGATAATAAGTGTTATCACTGTAAGTTCTATAGTGGTAACACAACCTTTTAAAAGTATAGGCAGTGTTTTAACTATAATGCTCGTATCCAAGGTCTTCACTCCAATTCATATTTTTAAATTACATCAAGTTAGGATTTAGCGGGCAACTAAATCCTAACCTGTAGTTTACTATTTTGTATAAGCATCGTATCCAAACCATTTTATTGAAAGCTTAGATAATGTTCCATCTTTTTGTAATTCATCAAGTGTAGATTGAATCTGTTTCTGAACATCTGCATCCTTCTGTCTAACGCCTATTCCTATTGGTTCTTCTGTTAATTGAGGATCAAGAATCTTATACTGATCCTTCTTTGAAGATGTATAATATCCTCCAACAGGTTTATCAACAATTACTGCATCAACTCTTCCTATAACAAGGTCCTGTAATTCCTCTGGAACTTTGTCGTAAGTCTTAACTTCCTTAGTTCCTTCTATTTTCTTAGCAGCTTCTTCGCCAGTAGATCCTAGCTGTGCTGCAACAATTTTCCCCTTTAAATCTGCAGAGCTTTTTATAGTAGTGTTATCTCCCTTTATTACTATTACCTGTCCGCTGTTAAGGTATGGTCCAGCAAAGGCAATTTCCTTCTTTCTTTCATCTGTAACACTTAATGCTGACAATATAGCATCAAATTTATTTGAGTTAAGTGCAAGGATTATTCCATTGAAATCTGTAGTAACAAATTCTGCTTTAACCCCCATTTTAGCTGCAATAGCATTGCCAAGGTCTATATCAAACCCTACAAGTTCATTATTGCTGTTTCTGCTTTCAAATGGTGGGTAGGAATCATCAAGACCAAATTTGATTGTTCCTGCCTTTTTAATAGTATCAAGCGCAGTGGTTGTTTCTGGCTGCTTACTTGAACATCCGGCAAAAAGTGCTGCTGCAAATATTACTGTTATAAGCAGTGTGGAAAGTTTTTTTAAATTTTTCATACATTTTCTCCCCTTTTTAATATACATTTTTAAACAAACCTAATCTTTAATACATAATAATTATACAATATGTATTATAAATATTCAACATATTTTAGTAATTTACAAAATAATTATGCAGAACTGCTAGGCTGCGAGTTCTGCATATTATTAATTTTTTTAGTTCATAGCTTTTATAATTGCATCAGTAAATTCTGTAGTTGTTGCTGTTCCCCCAAGGTCAGGTGTTACACATTTCTTTACCTTTAACACCTTTATTATAGCATTTTCTATTTTGTCTGCTGCCTCGAATTCACCTATGTGTCTAAGCATAAGTACTCCTGAAAGCACTGTAGCACAAGGATTTGATATGTTTTTCCCTGCAATGTCCGGAGCTGATCCATGAGCAGGTTCAAAAATCGCACCATCAAGTCCAATATTAGCACCAGGAACCAAACCAAGTCCTCCAACCAATCCAGAAGCAAGGTCTGATATTATATCTCCATAGAGATTAGGCATAACCATAACATCATATTTTTCAGGATTCATTACGAGCTTCATAGCCATCGCATCAACTATAACATCTTCAAACTGTACTTCTTTGTAGTTTTCTGACATCTCTTTGGCACACTTTAAGAACAATCCGTCTGACATTTTCATGATGTTTGCCTTATGTACAGCAGTTACCTTTTTTCTTTTATTTTTAACTGCATAATCAAATGCATATTTGATTATATTGTCGCTTGCTTTTTTTGATATAATCTTAATGCTCTCTGCTATCTCGTCGTTTATCATATGTTCAATTCCAGCATATAAGTCTTCTGTATTTTCTCTAACTACTACCAAGTCTACATCTTTGAATCTAGATTCAATTCCTTCATAGGTCTTTATTGGTCTTACATTTGCATATAGTTTTAATGTCTGTCTTAATGTAACATTAACGCTTTTAAAACCCTTTCCAACTGGTGTTGTTACTGGTCCCTTTAATGCTATTTTATTTTTCTTTATTGTTTCTATAACATGCTCAGGAAGTGGTGTTCCATACTGTTCAATAACACCTGCTCCAGCTTCTACAACTTCCCAGTCAATATTAACTCCGCTTGCATCAATTATTTTCCTTGCTGCAGAGGTTACTTCAGGACCTATTCCGTCTCCAGTTACCAAAGTTATCTTGTGTATCATAATATCGCCTCCAAAAATATACTCTATTATATATTTACCTTATTTATACTATTTGTCAACATCTTTAGGAGAAAAGGCCGGAGAGCCTAATTTTCTCCGACCTTAACCATATTTAGAAGTCCACCGGACTTAATCATCTTCTTCTGTCTCTCTGTAATATTCAATTTCATTGTATACTCATGGTTCTTTGAAAGGTTCTTAACCACAACCACTCCACTTTCAACTTGTGCTAATGCATTTTCAATAATAAGATCATCCATAACATCAATATCATCATAATCCTTTTCGTTTTCAAAAACCAAAGGCATTATTCCGTTATTAATTAGGTTTGCCATATGGATTCTAGCAAAGGATTTCGCAAATACAGCCTTAACTCCAAGATATAATGGAGCAAGTGCAGCATGTTCCCTGCTTGACCCCTGGCCATAGTTAGAACCGCCGACTATAAACCCGCCATTGTTTTCCTTAGCCTTTTTAGGGAAGTCCTTATCACTAGGTGTCAAGCAATATTCTGAAAGATAAGGAATATTTGATCTATATGGAAGAAGCTTAGCATTTGAAGGCATAATGTGATCTGTAGTTATATTGTCTGAAACCTTTGTTAGTACCTTTCCTGATACTGTTTCTTCAAGAGCCTTTGCACTTGGAAAAGGTTTTATGTTAGGTCCTCTTTTTACTTCTACAGCTTCACCATTTTCTGCTGGAGCTATAATTAAATTATCATTTATAATGAATTCTTTTGGCATTTCGATTTCAAAATCACTTCCAAGTTCTCTTGGATCTGTTATATACCCAGTTAATGCTGAAGCTGCTGCAACTTCTGGGCTTACAATATAAACCTGAGCAGATACTGTTCCAGATCTTCCTTCGAAGTTTCTATTAAAGGTTCTAAGTGACACTGCATCTGTGGAAGGTGACTGTCCCATACCTATACATGGCCCACATGCACATTCAAGAACTCTTGCACCTGAGGCTACTATACTTGATAGTCCTCCATTCTTTGCAAGCATATTTAAAACCTGTCTTGATCCAGGTGCAATAACTAGAGATACATTTTCATTTACTGTTTTTCCTTGTAGTATTTTTGCTGTTTTCATCATATCCGCATAAGAAGAATTTGTGCAGCTTCCAATGCCAACTTGATCAACCTTTATTCCCTTAAGTTCCTTTACTTTCACAACATTGTCCGGACTGTGTGGACATGCTGCAAGAGGTTCTAATTCTGAAAGGTTTATTTCAACAACTTCATCATATTCTGCATCAGCATCTGGTAGCAGTTCAACAAAATCCTTTTCCCTGTTTTGTGCCTTTAAAAATTCTAAAGTAACCTTGTCACTAGGGAATACTGATGTTGTAGCTCCAAGTTCAGCTCCCATATTTGTTATAGTAGCTCTTTGAGGTACAGTTAAAGTTTCAACTCCTGGTCCTGCATATTCAAATATCTTTGATACCCCGCCTTTAACAGTAAGTCTTCTTAAAAGCTCAAGTATTATATCCTTTGCAGATACCCAAGGATTAAGTTTTCCAGTAAGATTAACCTTCACAATCTTAGGCATTGTTATGTAATATTCTCCGCCCCCCATTGCTACTGCTACATCAAGTCCACCGGCACCAATGGCAATCATGCCTATTCCGCCTCCTGTAGGAGTATGACTGTCAGAACCTAATAATGTGTCTCCTGGAACCCCGAACCTTTCCAAATTAATCTGATGGCATATTCCATTACCAGGTTTTGAAAAGTATATTCCGTGTTTCTTCGCTACTGTTTGAATATATGCATGGTCATCTGCATTTTCTGGTCCTGACTGCAGCATGTTATGATCTATATATGCAACAGATCTTTTTGTTTTAACCTTGTCAATCCCCATAGCCTCGAATTGTAAATAAGCCATGGTTCCTGTAGAATCCTGGGTAAGAGTCTGGTCTATTCTTATTGCTATCTCTTCCCCTGCTTTCATTTCACCTTTTACCAAGTGTTTACTGATTATTTTTCTGGATACATTAAGTCCCATTTACACTCCTCCATTCTAATTAGCTGCTTATTACATGAATTTAGGTATTGCTTTGCAATACCTAAATTAAATTGAAACTCCAGTTTTAGCTGGCTCTGCCCTCTTTTTTTTGTACTAGCTCAGGCATATGCTTTTCTACTAATAATTCTAACTCATTATTGCCGATAATGGTAGTCCTTCCTTTAACATATTGTTCGTCTACCCATTCTTTTATCAATGCAACTCTATTATCCTTTTTGTCAATTTTGTCTCCATCCTTAAGTCTGTAATATGTGTTAATCCATACAGCAATTCCCGCAAGACCAGAATATTCATTTACTGCAACAACTACTGGTCTATGCAATATTTTATCTGTATCAAAAATGTTATATATTTCCTCATCCTTTAATATTCCATCAGCATGAATTCCTGCTCTTGTAACATTGAACTGGTTTCCTACAAATGGAGTTCTTGGTGGAATTTCATATTTCATTTCCTTTTTAAAGTATTCGGCAATTTCAGTAATCACTTCAAGCTGCATGTTTTTTATAGTTCCTCTGAACTGTGCATATTCCATTATCATTGATTCAAGAGGACAGTTTCCTGTTCTCTCTCCAATGCCAAGGAGTGAAGTATTTACTGAAGAACATCCATACATCCATGCTGTAGTTGAATTTGTAACCACTGCATTGAAGTCGTTGTGTCCATGCCATTCAATATTTTCAGGAAGCACTCCACAAACCTTTCTAAGTCCATGCATAATTCCCTGAACGCTTCTAGGAAGTGAAGCACCTGAGTATGGTACTCCAAGACCCAATGTATCGCAAGCTCTTATTTTAATTGGCACATTAGCTTCTCTGGATATTTCCATAAGTTTTGCTACAAATGGAACAACAAATCCATAAAAATCTGCTCTGGTTATATCTTCTAAGTGAACCCTAGGCTTTATACCACTTGAAATAGCATCTTCAATAAGTCCAAGATACATATCTAAAGCTTGTTTTCTGGTTTTGTTCAACTTTTTAAATATATGGTAATCTGAACATGACATTAACATTCCTGTTTCGTGTATGCCCATCTGTTTAACAAGTTTAAAGTCTTCTCTATTTGCTCTTATCCAAGAAGTAACTTCCGGGAATTTATATCCTCTATCCATGCATACTTCAGCAGCATGTCTATCCTTTTCAGTATAAAGGAAAAATTCAGTCTGCTTAATTATGCCTGAGTTGTTATCCAACTCATGAAGATAATCGAACAATTTAATTATTTGTTCAGCAGTATAGGGTGGCATGGACTGCTGCCCATCTCTGAAAGTAGTATCAGTAATCCAAATGTTTTCAGGCATATCCATTGGCAGCTGAACATTATCAAAGGTTACTTTCGGGATTTCAGAATATGGGAAAATATCTTTATAAAGATTTGGTGTATCTACATCTTGTAAACCATGTAAATAATCCGGTTGTTTTAAACTAGTCATTTTTTTGTCCTCCTATATTTGAGAATAAATATTGGCTTTTTATTCCGAAAAGATTTTTGAAGCTTCGTGAATAAAATTATGCACTATTTCCTTCTTTTTGGTCTGTTTTGCATGTTATGATTCATATGTATAATCTGAATTTTTTGTATATTTATTAAAAATATCACTAATTATTAATAAATTTACTGTTTACTAAGCATATTTATACTTAAAATGATACAATCATATATTGCTTAAGGCAAATATCAATTTTAACATTTTGTAATTTGCTTTCATATTTTGTTCATATGTGCAATTTTTATTAAAAAATAGGACCTTTTTTAATAAAATTGGCACTATTAATTTTATACCATATTTCAAATCATTTATCAATATTTTATTGTAAAAAAAAAGAGGGCATTATGCCCAAATTAAATGTTTTTCTCTATTATACCCTTAACTATTTCTGATAGGTTTGACTGTTCCTCTTTTGTAAGCTCAGAAACATATATTGGCTTACATATTGTAATTTTAACATCTGCCGGCTTTATGGCCCCGTTGTTTGCTTCCCTTGCCTTATAAGTGCCATTTATGGCTACGGGAACTATAGGAACCCCAGATTTAATACCCAGCTTCATACTTCCTTTTTTAAATTCTCCTAAATTTTCACCTTTACTCCTTGTTCCTTCAGGGAAAATTGCAATGTTATACCCATCTTTTAAATAATCAGCCCCTTGGTTTATGGCCTTCATTGATTCTCGTACATTATCCCTATCCATAAATACACAATGGATTTTTTCCATCCAATAATTCACTATAATATAATTTATCATTTCTTTCTTTGCTATAAACCCCATAGCTCTGCCTGTTGCTGAAATAATACCAGGTATGTCAAAATAACCTTGATGATTTGATACGAAAAGGCAATTTCCATCTGGAAGGTTCTCTTTGCCATAAGTTGTTATCTTTATTCCAGCTCTTTTTAAACAAAAATCAGCCCAATTTTTAAGACATTGATCCAAGTATTCCTCTCCAGCTTCTTTAGACTTTGTTTTAATTATATGGTCTAGCTTAAGCTTAAGAAAAAATGAATATACCATATACAATCCAAAACTAAAATAAAAGTATATTGTCCTCATTTTCGTCCTCCTAAAAAAAATTCATTTATATTATAACATACTTGAATCCTATTTTAACCTTTACTTTAAACATAAAAATGATAAACTTATATTTAACTGAAAATATATGGAGGCTTTATATGAAGATAAAAACACTATCTCTTATAATGTTGCTAGTATTATTACTTACAGGCTGCAACTCACCTCCTGCTTCAAATACAATTACTGATAATCCTGATATCCTTAAGGTCGATTATATAGATGTAGGACAGGGAGACAGTATTTTAATTCAGCTTAACGGAAAAAATATGCTGATTGATGCAGGAACAAATGAAAGCCAGGGTAAGCTGCTTGCATATTTAAAAAATCAAAATATAAGAAAACTTGATTATGTTATTGCTACCCACCCACACGAAGATCATATTGGTGGTATGGCAGAGGTAATAAAGTCTTTTGAAATAGGTGCTTTTTATGCTCCTAAAAAGGTTGCAAATACTAAAACCTTTGAAGACATGGTAAATGCTCTTAAGAGTAAAAATCTTAAAATTGATACAGCTAAGGAAGGCGTTGTAATTAACTTTGGAAGTAATGCCAATTGCTTAATGCTTGCTCCAAACAGTGAAAATTATGAGGATGTAAACAATTATTCAGCAGTAATTAAATTAACATATAAAAATACTAGCTTTCTATTCACAGGTGATGCGCAAAAACTAAGTGAAAAGGAAATGTTAGATAAGGGATTAGACTTATCCTGCGATGTATTGAAGGTTGGACATCATGGCAGCTCCACTTCTTCCTCTGCTGCATTCCTTGATAAAGCTTCACCTAAAGTTGCTGTTATAAGCTGCGGTAAAAACAATGACTACGGTCATCCACATAAGCAAACCGTAACTACTTTAAAGAAGCGAAATATAAAAATATATAGGACAGATGTAGATGGAACTGTTTTAATAGAAAGCGATGGTAAAAATATAGTAAAAAAATAAAGGACTTCATTTGAAGTCCTTTTAATATACTCAAAAAATAAAAATGGCTCCGCGAAAAGGATTCGAACCTTCAACCTATCGGTTAACAGCCGAGTGCTCCACCATTGAGCTATCGCGGAACGATTTTTTAATTTAAACCTTAAGCCTAAAC
>JBLNDT010000073.1:0-29887 GCA_050261915.1 Solirubrobacterales bacterium | reverse complement strand
TATTACTGTCTGAGTCCATCCTAAAAGGTATCCCCAGAGTGGTCCGTATGTTTCTTCTAAGTAAGCTATCATTCCGCCTGTTTTTGGAATTGCAGCTGCAACTTCTGCTGCTGTAAGTCCTCCAGCTATAGATATAATTCCTCCTAATACCCATGCCATCATTCCTAGTCCTGGAGCTCCTGTTGCAGTGAATACCGCATGAGGCTTAAAGAATACTCCGGAACCGATAACCATTCCGATAACGATTGCAAGTGCAGGTACAAAACCTATGGTCTTTTGTAAACCGCCTTCTGATGCATTACCGTTTTTTAATGCTTCGCTCATAATTAAATCTCCTCCCTAAAATGATTCCAAAATAAAAAAGTTTGGGGTTCTTTTTAATTTTGAATTGATATCGATATCATTTTATTGTATTGTTTTTTATATCAAATGTATTATATATTACACATTTGACGAATTTTATTATATCATACGTATAATATATTGCACAAGATGTTTATATTGAAAATTTAAAACATTTTGTTAACCCCTTATTTAGTTGAGAATATGATAAGAATATGCTATAATTTTAAAGCAGTATGGTAAAAAAGAGGGGAATATTTTGGATAATATAAATTTAATTATAGGAAATAATCTTAATTCATATCGTAAAAGTAAAGGCTACAGCCTTGATAAGGTTTCTGAAATGACAGGAGTAAGCAAGGGTATGCTGGGTCAGATAGAGAGAGGAGAAACAAATCCTTCAATCTCTACCTTGTGGAAAATTGCAAACGGCTTGCATATTTCCTCCACATCACTTCTTGAAGCAAAACCTGACGAGCTGGCTCTTGTAAAAAGAGAAGAATTAACCCCTATGAAGGAGGATAATGACAAGTATGTTGTTTACCCTGCCTTCCCCTTTGATTTCAAAAAGAAATTCGAGGTAATGGTGGTAGATTTGGAACCTGGCTGTATACACAATTCTGAACCTCATGACAAGGATGTTGAGGAATACATTTATGTCAGCAGAGGAGAATTTGAACTAACAGTTAAAGATGTAGTTTACAACCTAAAAGAGGGAGATTCAATAAAGTTCCTTGCAGATAATACTCATGACTACAGGAATCTATCTGATAAAGTGTGCACACTTCACACTATTATCTATTACAACAACATTTAGATTAAAAAAAGTACTCTTTAAAAGAGTACTTTTTCAATTTATTGTGAAATTTTATCTTTAGGAAGTATTATATTAAGGAATATTGCCAATGCAGCTGCTACTGCCACACCAGAGCCTTCAAAAAGCATTTTTATAAATGGATTGAAATATTTAGACGCATCAGGAACCATTGAAAAACCTACACCTACCCCCAATGCCACTGCAAGGATTGTGGCATTTCTTCCTTTTAGGGGAACTTCTGTTACCTGGTTAATTCCGCTTACGATCATCATACTAAACATCACTACTGCAGCTCCCCCAAGTACACTGGAGGGCATAACTGCAAAAATTGCTCCTATTTTAGGAAACATTCCACATATAATAAGAAATATTGCCCCTGTGGCAACTGTAAACCTGTTTACAACTCTAGTCATGGTTATAATTCCAACATTTTGGCCATAGGATGTGTTTGGAAGCACATTAAATATTGCTGCAAACATGGAACCAACGCCGTCTGCTATTACAGAACCAGAAATTTCCCTGTCTGTAGCAGCTCTGCCTATACCCCCTGCAGCTATTCCGCAAACATTCCCTACAGTTTCAACGGTGGATACTATGTAAATTATACATATGGATAATATTGCATCTAAATGAAATTCAAAGCCAAATTGAAGGGGCATCGGGAAAGAAACAAAGTGGGCTGCCGCTACTGATGTGAAATCAATTTTCCCCATTATAACAGCAATTATATAACCTAGGGTTAAACCTATAAGTATTGAAGATTTGCTGGCAATACCCTTGAAGAAATACTGGGCCAAAATTATTGTTATTAATACTGTTGTTCCGATAAGAAGGTTTTGAATAGATCCAAAGTCCTTTGAGCCTGCACCTCCTGCAAAGTACTTCATACCTGTTCCCAGAAGTGAAAGACCAATTGTAATTATAACTGTTCCGGTTACAATCGGGGGGAAATACTTCCTTATATGCTTTAGAAAAAAGCCAAGAAATATCTGAAAAACTCCTCCAACCAATGCAGCTCCAAGAACTCCAGGAAGACCATATTTAGCAGCTATTGAAAGACAAACTGCAAGGAATCCAAAGCTTGTCCCCATAATAATAGGAAGTCTTGCACCTATTGGACCTAAGGGAAATGCCTGTATCAGTGATACGACTCCTGCCACCAGCATGGCACATTGGATAAGAAATGCCTTTTGTTCTAAAGGTAGTTTTAAAGCATTTGATATTAAAATAATCGGGGTAATATTTCCTACAAACATGGCAAGTACATGCTGCAGTCCCAGTGGCAGTGCCGTCTTAACAGGAGGTATACCATCAAGCTGATATATAAGTTCCCTGTTCTTCTCATTGTGATTATTCATTTTTTTTCCTCCAAAAATAAATATGTTATGATTTCTATTTTATTATACCTGTAATTTCCATATAATCAAGAAAATTTTAAGGGTATCAGCCATAGCCAATACCCTTATTGTTAAATGTCTAAAAGATTCTTCTTATAGTTAGCATAAAGTTCCCTAAGTACATTCATTTTTGCATCAAGCTCAAGCTGAAGCTTTGACACCTCTCCATAGTTCATTGCCTCCGATTCAGCCTTTATCCTTGTAAACAGACTTTTTGAATCATAAGTATCCTTCATTAAATATAGTCTCAATTCATTAATCTTCATCCAGTTTGCCACGTCCAGATCAAGGGCTTTATCCAGCTGATGAATCATTTTGCAGCTTCTGATTTCTGCTGAGTAGTTGTTAATTATTCTGTTATTTATTTCAACAAGCCATTTTTTCATGGTTCCAATTCTAAAGCTGTTTATGATTTTATCTGTAAGAACTCCTGGTTCTTTTAATACCTGCAGTTTGTCAGGGTAATTGTCCAGGGCACAAAGATTTTCATAAACAGTAGCAGGAGCCTTGCCAAAGAACTCTTCCCTCTCTTTTTCTGTAAAGTCCTCAAATACATCTTCTTCTGTTCTATAAGCACGTCCTTTTTCTAGATAATCTGCCTCATCTTCAGCTTTCTTTGAAATTTCATATAAAAGATTATCTTCAGTTTTCCCCTTGGTAACAGCATATTTTATTCCATCTACCATAGCAGTAAATAATGCTGCTGCAGCAAGATAAGTGTTGGTGTGTGGGTTTGGAGCCCTTAATTCAAATCTTGTTGCAAGAGGATTTTCTACATCCCTTACAAGGCCTAGCAATACTGTTCTGTTTCTTGAAGGAATATCCACAGTATGCCCAAGAGATGTTACAATGCATATAGGAGCTTCAAAGCCAGGTTTTAACCTTCTAAGTGAATCATTGGTAGATGATACAAATGGGTTAATAACTTCATAGTTTTTAAGGATCCCCATTAAGGATGCATATCCAAATATGCTCATATAGTGTTTCTTAGTTGGAGCAAAAAGATTTACCCTTTTTCCATTTTTAAGCTTAAGGGCAATACTCAAATGAGTGTGTTCCCCGCTACCTGCAACACCTTCTATAGGCTTGGCAAGGAAGGTAACGTCAAGTCCATTATTTCTGAAAACCTCATGTACTATCTCTTTTACAAGAAGCTCATTATCAGCTGCCTGAAGCCCTGTGGAATACTTCCAGTCAATTTCAAGCTGTTCCATTATATGTGTGTATTTTCCTGATTCATCCAGCTTTGCCTTAACTCCACCTACTTCTTTATGACCCATTTCAGGATCCAGCCCATATGCTTCCATTAAGGTCAGACTCTGTTCAAGAGCTGTTCTTACTGCACCTTTTGTTCTTGTCCAATACTGCTCCTGAAGTACCTGTGATGTTGAAAGCTCTTCAACTTCAGCCTTTTCATCTGGAGTTTTAACCCAAAATTCCAATTCTGTTGCACATGTATCAACTATATCATCAATATCATCGTAATTAACGTTAATTGATGCTAAAGATTCAGGATATTTTTCAAACAAATTCATAAGAGTTTTCTTCATATATTCCACAGAACCTTTTAACAAGGATCTTGAGTCCACTGCTGAACTTTCATGATGAAGGAAGCAAGGGATTCTGAGTGTACCTACAGGCTTACCGGTTTCAAGGTCAATGTTTTCAAGGTTATAATCAACTGTCCAGTTTACATCAACATCTGCAAGCATATCCACCTTTGCATTATTTAAGGATGCAATTCCAGGAAGCACAACTGATGACCCATCAGTCTGAACCCCTCCCTTTAAGAAACCGTGAACATCCTCAAGGAACAATTTTGCCGGTATTTTCTCATCCGTATTGTTTCCTGATAAGTCGATACCAACAAGGGAAATAAATCTGATTTCAGGATGCTCTTTAAGAAGCTGTGCTATAGCCGTCTCTGAATGATCTGTCTTTGGAACCACATAAATTAAATCTTTTACCATTATTACACCTCCAAATTTTAATAAAACAAAAAAGCGTCCCTTAACAAAAGAACCTATAGTTCTCCTTTAAAAGACGCCGTTGCCTTCAAAAATTTATTAACTTCAATATTATATGATTATATTACTTTTTAAACTATATTTCAATACTTTTTTATAATTAATGGTTACAAATATATTAATTCAATTGATATGTATGGAAGTTATTTAGGAATAATGATAATATATTTATTGAATTATATATTCAATGCTGGAGGTAATAATGAAAAACAAAAGAATCAGGAGTAAAAAATCAACTTTAAAATATAAAATTAGAATTATAATATACGAGCTGCTTATAATTTGTATATCCGTTCCAATAATAACTTTTTACGGACCTTTCCAAAATGTAAAAAGAACCCTGGTAGGTACTGCAATGGCTACTTTAAGCCACCAGTACATTGCCACCACTTTTTTATCAAAGGATAAGATCAATGAAATACTTCAAAGTGATTCCACAGGTGAAACCACTTTAAGTACAAATGAGAACCTAAGCAATATACAAATTGGATATTCAAATAATAAAGATATTTCAAGATTTGATATAAGCACAAAAAAATTTGATGGATACATTTTAGAAATAAAAGATCCCACAAGAATAAAAATAGGCTATACAAATTCCCTTGGAGAGGTGGGACAAAGAACCAGTGAAATAGCAAAACTAAACAATGCTGCTGCTGCAATTAATGGTGGTGGTTTTACTGATAAATCCTCCAACGGAAAACTTTGGACTGGAACAGGTGCTTACCCTGTAGGCATTGTTATATCAAATGGAAAAATAATATACACAGATACTAAACCGGATGTGAAAGTAAATGTTACAGCCTTTACAAACGAGGGAAAATTAATTGTTGGGAACCATTCAATAAACGAACTTATTAAAATGAATGTAACGGAAGCATTATCCTTCAGGGATACCCTTCTGTTAAACGGAAAAACAGTATCTGTTCAAGACGAAGGTTTAAACCCTCGTACAGCCATTGGACAGAAAAAAGATGGTACTATTATAATGCTTGTTATAGATGGCAGACAAGGATTAAAGCCAGGAGCTACCCTAAAGGAAGTTCAAAACATATTGATTCAGCAAGGTGCTGTTAATGCAAGCAACCTTGACGGGGGGTCATCCTCTACCATGTATCTTTACGGGGATGTAATCAATAATCCATGTGACTGGAATGGTGAGAGAACTGTTGCCACAGCATTATATGTAAAGCAGTAGAGAGGTGTTTACTATGAAGAAATTTAAAAGGTTAATTATACTAACTCTTATACCAATTTTACTTGAACTGGCGGGTTTTCTTTTTATAGATCAATTTTATTTGAATGATGAAACTGTTTTTAATACAAAAAAAGTTGATGCAGCAAACAAAAAGCTGAACAATATTAATGTTGAACTACCTAATGGGGCATCAAACATAGGGGTTTCCTATAATGGAAATTACATCTCTTACACTGAAGATGGTAAAGTCACTGTTGTTGATACGTCAAATAATAAAAAGAAGCAAATAGAAATAGACAGAGGATGTACTTTTTCAATATGTAAATGGCTTCCAGACAGGGATATTATGCTGGTATCCTATAAATACATAGATTCCCAGAGAAAAGGATTTATCAAGTTTAAATCATACAATGCAAAAAAAGACGAGTCTACGGCTCTTTCCAATGAAAAAAGCAAGGAACTGAGCATTCCTTTAAATGACAGCAACTCTGATGTTCAGAATATAACCTTATCAACAGCTACAAATGTAACCTATGTTCAAGTGGGACTAAAGGGTACCATAAGCAAAATATATAGAATAAATGTTATGGCCCAGATGGAAGCTACAAAATATGTAAGCTGTACTCTTGGTAATATTTCAGTTGTAAATAAAGAAGATAAGCTTGTATATGAGGATCGCACCAATAACAGAATAAGAGTAGTGGGTATGATCAACCCAATTGCAACTGGAGAAAATGCAACACATTATCTTTTAGGCACAGATGAAGATGACATGATTTATATAGGAAACGGAGAAGACAATAAAATAAGCAAAATATTTACTACAAGTATTACAGGGGCAAAAAGCCAGTTGAAGACATACAACTTAAGTAATGCTGCAGATATAAAAGATATTTATGTATCAAGATCAGGAAAAATATATATAAATGACTCAACTAAAAGCAAATTAACTGAAGTAATATCTGGCAAGGAAGTAGATTACAAAGGAATCTTTATTAAAATATTTGATAATGGTATCATTTCAAATAACAACGGTAAGATCATAAGCACTCACTTTAATTAATGGAAAATCCCGGATTTTAATCCGGGATTTTTTTATCTATTGGCGAATCATGAAATAAGGATTCTACAAAAATGGTACTATTCCATCTATAATATTTTAGGGATACAATAAATTTTTTATCACTTGAAATAATTTTAATTATATCATTATCCTTAAGCTTTAAACCTTTAAATGCACTTACTTCTTTATCATTTAGCATTAAAGTACAATTTGAATTATTCATAAGGAGCATCTCGTCCTTTTCTCCAGCCATTACAAATATTTTTTTCATTTCTTCATATTCAGGATTAGGATCAAGTAAGTCAAACACTGTAAATGAACGCCCAAAGCTGTTTAAATTTTTAAACTTTGGTTCATCTACTTTCCCAGTCTCCTCATCTTTAATTTGAATCATAATTTGTCCATTTAAAGAAGCATTAACTTTTCGATTTCTCTTTAAAACCATTAATACAATCAATGTTAAAATAATTATTACAGCAAGGGTTCCTGGTATTACATAAACTGCAAAGCACACAAATACCTTTATTTCTTTTGTAGTGGTGCCTCCTTTACCATCATGTACTATCAATTTTACATTATCCAAACCTAATTTTTTCCCTTGGATTTCAAGAGTGTTCCCATTAAGTAAAAGATTAGCTGTATCACTGGAAGATGCTGAAAACTCATAATTTAATTTGTCATTGTCCTGGTCTGTAAAATATTCTGCTAAATCTATATTTTTAATATTTTTATTCCAAAGTATAAAAATACTGTTCTTTTTTATAATCACTGGTGCCCTGTTTAATGCACCAATATTCTTTGGTTTGCTTTCACTGGTAAAACCTGTACCCTCGATTTTTGAAATGAGTTCATATCTTTTATCATCCGGCAATGTTATTTCACCAACAAACTCATTGTCCTGAATTGACATAGGGAATTCTTTTACTTCTCCTGTATCATTGTTCTTGAGAGATATTACTCCCTTAAGTGTTTTTATGAAATCGGCATCCTCCAATTTCTTTCCATTACTTTGAATATATGATACAACAGCTACTTTATCCCCCTTATGAATTTCCTTCTCCGGATTTATACTTATAGCAGTATTAAAATCATAATTATCAATAAGGCTTATATCTATCTGATCTGACATACTGCCTTTTACTTTTAAAGTCCAAGTGCCCTTTGCAGGGGATACCAGTTTTAACATTGAGTATTTTAAAGATTTTGTGTAAAGAACCTTTTCAGAGGGCACATTCACCACATTGCCGCTAGTATCACTTAAATTAAGCTCTACCGATTTTGAAGACAATATTGTAATATTTGCTTCAACTACATTTGAATCTGGTATGTTTATTTTTATATCCTGAAACTTATCATTGCCTGTAATCGTATTTTGCTGAGAAATTTTCAAACTTGAATTATCTGCATAGATTTCCCTTAAAATTTGGGGAAGATCCTTTGCGTAATTTGTAATAAAACTCTTCCCGCCAGTTTCTCTTGAAATAGTTTCCAGCTGGTTTTTATCTACAGAACCATCTGCATTCAACCCTATAGTGTAAACTTGAATATCGTCATTTTTAGCCTCATTTATAGCAGATGTTATATCCTGTAAAGATGATGTTTTATCTCGCTTTGGATCATTTTTTCCGTCTGAAAGCATTATTATTATTGGTTTGTAATTTTTGTTTTGACCTTCTTTCAATAAGGTCACTGCTCTTTTTAAGCCTAAACCTATATCTGTCCATTCACCTCGTTGTATGTTGGTCAATGTGCCTTTAAGTGCTGTTTTATCACCTTCAGAGTTAAGATTCATAAGGGGAGATTCCTTTATTATATCTCCGGAATATGCAACCATTCCACCTTTGTCACCTTTTACATGACACATATCGATATACATTTTCATTGCTTCAGATGCAATACCTTCCGGATCGCTGGCATCCATTGATTTACTTGCATCCATAAGAAACACCACATCAACCTTAGATGTGTATTCATTATCCTCCGCGAAAACCCCAATGGCATTACTAAAATTTAATAATGAAATTACAAGCCAGGCAGCAAGTAATATAGCAGTTTTTTTCTTAAAGCATTTCATGATAACTCCCCCAAGACAATATTAGTATTTAACATATTCTACAAAATGATAAAAAAACCTTTTTTATTTAATTTTAATACAAAAAATTAAAAGCCGGAATATAATCCGACTTTTAACCTCTAATCATTTAAATCCATTAACTCACCAGTAACAAGATAAACTGTCCATTCACATATATTTGTAACATGGTCTGCAATTCTTTCTAAGTTTTTTGCAACAAACATGAATTGGGTTCCCTGACTTATGGTGGTTTGATCTTTTATCATTATTTCAAGGAGATCATTGAATATTTTTTTATTATAGGCGTCCACTTGATTATCTAGTTTGCATACTTCATATGCTGCTTCTACATTTTTTTCAAGAAAAGCATCTAAAGACTCCCTTATCATTCTCTCTGCTATAAGAGCCATTTTAGGTATATCAATTAATTCTTTAATATAATCCTGATTTTTCAGCCTCTTAACCACCTTTGCTATATCAACTGCATGGTCAGCAATTCTTTCAAGGTCGGTAGTTATTTTACTGCTTGTAAATAATGTTCTTAAATCAATTGCAAGGGGCTGTTCCTTCCCTATAAGTCTTATACATTTATTTTCTATGTCCTTTTCCAAATTGTCTACCAAGTCATCATTATTTATAATTTCATCTGCCAGTTCACTATCCTTTTTAATCAAGGACTCAATACTCAGGTGTATTTGTTTTTCAACAATACTTCCCATTCTGAGAATATCCTCATCCAGGCTTTCCAGTGCATAATCAAAACCAGTTCTAGTCATTTAATTCACCTCTAAAATTATATTTATCCTTTTATCCAAATCTTCCTGTAATATAGTCTTCTGTCCTTTTATCCAGAGGCTTGTAAAAAATATTTTCAGTATTTCCACTTTCAACTATTTCACCATTTAGAAAAAAAGCTGTGTGGTCTGATATTCTTCCAGCCTGCTGCATATTATGAGTTACGATTATTACCGTGTAGTTCTTTTTAAGCACATCCATAAGTTCTTCTATTTTTAAAGTAGATATTGGGTCCAATGCTGACGTTGGTTCATCCATGAGAAGCACTTCTGGTTCCACTGCTAAAGTTCTTGCTATGCAAAGCCTCTGCTGCTGTCCGCCAGACATTCCAAGAGCACTCTTATTAAGTCTATCCTTTACCTCTTCCCAAAGTACAGCTCCCTTAAGGCTTTTTTCAACTATTTCATCAAGTTCAGCCTTGTTTTTTATCCCATGAACTCTTGGGCCATAAGCAATATTGTCATATATTGACATTGGAAACGGATTAGGTTTTTGAAATACCATCCCTATCTTTCTTCTAAGGTCAATAACATCATAGTCCTGATATATGTTTTTTCCTTCATAGAAAACTTCCCCGGTTATATTTACTCCATCAATTAAATCATTCATTCTGTTAATTGTCCTTAAGAAGGTTGACTTTCCACAACCTGAGGGTCCAATTAATGCAGTAACAGAATTTTTTTCAACATTTAAATTTATATTCTTTAGAGCCTGCGTTTTACCATAATGCAAATTTAGATTTATAGTTTTTATTATCTCCATAATTTCCCCCTACTTTTTGCCTGAATAAGTTTCATATATTTTTTTCCCTATTAATCTTGCTGAAAAATTGAATACAAGTACCATAATTATTAATACAGCAGAAGCTTTATTTGCTATATCCGCTGCATCCGGCACCATACCTTCAGCATTTAGCTTCCATATATATACTGCTAGTGTTTCTGCAGGTCTCATCAAGCTGAAGGGTGATGATTTATCTATTAGGCTGATATTGCTAAAGTGCAAATCTGGTGCACTCATGCCGGCAGTATAAAGAAGTGCAGCAGCTTCACCAAATATCCTTCCTGAAGCAAGGATTACTCCGGTTAAAATCTGGGGCATTGCTGATGGAAGAATAACCTTGCTTATGGTCTGCCAGGTAGTAGCTCCTAATCCAAGGCTTGCTTCCTTAACCCCTTCTGCTGCCGCTCTTATAGCATCTTCACTTACCCTTGTGAGGGAAGGAAGATTTAAAACAGATATTGCCATAGCACCTGAAAGTATTGTAAAGCCCCAGTGTGTCATATTAACAAAAACCAAAAGTCCAAATAATCCTACTACAATTGAAGGAAGTGAGGACAAAGTCTCTATACACAGCCTTATAATATTTATTACTGGCCCTTCCTTTGCATACTCGGCAAGATATATTCCGGCACCTACTCCAAATGGTATTGTAATTAAAAGAGACAAAACAAGCATATAAAATGAATTGAAAAGCATCGGAGCTATCCCGCCTCCTGCTTCCCCAACCTTGGGATTTCCAAAAAGGAAGGATAGGCTTAAAAAATCTCTTCCTTTGAAAAGTATATATCCTATCAAGGCCGCCAGAAGAAGAACCACCATGCCTGAAATTACATACAGTATAATTGTCCATATTTTATCAGCACGTTTTGCGTCCATTACTTTTCACCTCTTTTTCCAACGACTCTTATTATCAAAATAAATATAAATGATATAACTAATAGTATCATTGCCAAGGACCACAAGGCATCATTCCAAGGAGTTCCAGTTACAGTATTTCCCATATCCATAGTTAAAATACTTGTAAGGGTTGATGTTGGACTTATTATACTGTTAGCAAATTTAATTGAATTTCCAATTACCATTTGAACTGCAAGCGCTTCTCCAAATGCTCTAGCAAGTCCAAGAACAATTCCTGTAAGTATGCCCCCTTTAGCTGCCGGGATTATTACCTTACTTATGGTTTGCCACCTTGTAGCACCTAACCCATAGGATGCTTCAAGATAGTTTTTAGGTATAACCTTTACCGCATCTGAAGCTATACTTGCAATTGTTGGCAATATCATTACTGAAAGTACTAGAATTCCAGCAAGAAGACTGAAGCCTATTCCACCAAAACTTAATTTTAAAAATGGAATAAGTAGGCTAAATCCTATCCATCCATAAACTACTGAAGGAATTCCAACGAACAATTCCATTGCAGGCTGAAGTACCTTATCTCCAAGTTTAGGAGATATATAGTGTGTAAAAACAGCAAGGGCAATTCCTACTGGTGCACTAATCAACACAGCACCTACTGAAACAAAGGTGGAACCAGCAATAAATATGAGTGCACCAAATTTAGGTGTGTCAATCTCCGGCTTCCATACTGATGAAAATAAAAATTCCTTTATTGATACTCCGTCATTTATAAAGGTTGCAAGACCTTTGGATATAATAAAGAACATTATGCTTAAGGTCAATAACACAATTAATAGGCCGCATACAACTGCATAAGTCCTGCCTATATATTCATTTTTAAGCTTAGTAAGAAATTTTTTATTATTCATATAATTTACCTCAACTTTTTATACATAGACCAAGACTGGAGGTAAAACCTACCAGTCTTTGGTCCATCTCATTGTCATATAACTATTTTATATCGCTAGAAGGGATGTATCCTAAACTTTCAATAAGTGATTTGTTTGCATCTGAAGCCATGTAATCTATAAATGCTTTTGTTAAGCCTTTTGCTTCGCCTTTTGTATACATGTATTCATATGACCAGAATGTATATTTTCCTGCTGCTATGTTTGCCTTATTTGCATCTGCTCCGTCTATCTGAATTGGTGTAACATTCTTTTTAACCTCATCTGTAAGGTATGAAAGCGCAAGGTAGCTTATTGAACCTTTTGTGGAAGCAATAGCTTTTTCAACGTTTCCGTTTGAATCCTGCATAGTTCCTATACTGTCATTTTCATCTACACCGCCCATAACCTTTTCTTTAAAGGTTGCTCTTGTTCCTGAAGATTTTGCTCTGTGAATAACTTCAATTTTCATATCATCTCCACCAACTTCTTTCCAGTTAGTGATTTTACCTGAGAATATATCCTGAGCCTGCTGTTTTGTAAGATTAGTAACTTTAACATCTTTGTTTACAACCAATGCAAACCCTAAGGCACAAACTTTATGATCTACTAGTTCTGCAGCTTTATCTTTACCAAGACTTACCTCTGCCGCTACATCTGAGTTTCCTATGTCTGCAGTTCCTTCAGATACAAGTTTAAGTCCTGTACCGCTGCCGCCGCCTTGAACATTTATTATTGCCTTTGTATTCTTTTCAGTGAATTTTTTTCCTGCCTGCTCTGCCAAAGGCTGAAGTGCTGTAGAACCTGCTAATGTTATTGAACCGGAAACACCGCTTGTATCTGTGGTAGTTTTGCTGCTGCAGCCTGCAAAGGCCCCCGCCATTACTGTTACTGCCAAAGCAGCTAGAACTAATTTCAAGCTTGTCTTTTTCATATTAATCCTCCTAAAATAATTAAATTGATTACAGTTGTAATTATATATCACAAAGGTTAATCATATATTATGGCTTTGTTAAATAAAATTAACCTTACAATTTCCTCGTTAACTTCGTTTGTGTTTCTAAATTAGTATATCCAAAACTTTTAAGATTAGTATTTGAAGTAAATGTAAAAAGGAGCTGATACAAAATTTTAATTTTGCATCAGCCCGCCTTTTTATTTAACAGAGTAAATATATTCACCATTTTCTTTTGTGCCATAAAAATCAGCAAAACTTAAACTGAATATATTATTGGTTTTTTCAATGTGCACCTTGTTTTTAATTAAGTAATCCAATACCCCGCAGTAAGCTATGTCACCCTGTAATATAGCACCATATATTATGTGATCCTTATGTACAATCTTTTTATAGCTTTTCTTTGTTTCAAGTATATCCGTTGTATAGGTTGAGTCCGGTGCTTCAATCATTCCTAGTGAAACAGTTTCAAGGCCATAAAAATTCATTGAATTTTGAAAAGCAAAGAAGTCCTCATATATTCTTTCAGTACCAGTCATGTTATATGCCGCTGCCTTCCCCATTTTAACCGCCACTGGCCATATAGGTGCCAGCCCCGTTACATCTCCTGCCGCAAATATATCCTTGGTGGTAGTTTTGCAATGATTGTCAATAACTATTCCTCTTTCAATCTTAACAGAGGTCCCATTAATAAAATCCATGTTTGGCTTAACTCCTGCTGCAACAACTATATATGAACATGGAATAGTTCTGCCGTCACTTAATGCAACTGCTTTGGCACTTCCAGCTTCATTAAGGGTTACTTCCTTAACAGAAGCACAGGATATAATATCTACACCCTTATCTGTAAATAAGCTTTCATACCTTGATGCTGCTTTCTTATCCAGCTGCATAGGAAGTATTCTGTCTGCCATTTCTATCAAATGAATCTTTGCACCCTTGTTAATAAGACCAACTGCTGCATCTATACCCACAAGACCTGCTCCAATAATTACAACATCATCATTAGCTTTGCACCTGTCAGATATTGATATTGAATCCTCAATATTTCTAAGGCAGGAAACATTATTTGCCTCCCTTAAATTTTTAACTGGTGGGATTGAGGCAGATGCACCAGATGCTATAAGAAGCTTATCATAGGAAACAGTACTGTTGTCATCTAAAATTACCTTCTTTTCATTTTCATTTATCCCTGTTGCCTTATGTCCTTTAATCCAGTTGATGCGGTTTGTTTCAAAAAAGTCCTCCTTTATAAATGAAATACCTTTTATGTCTCTTTCACCGCTTATAACAAGATGAAGCATACACCTTGAGTATACATCCTTATCCTTTGAAATAACAGTTATTTGACTCTCTGGATCTAATTCCCTCAAAGTTTTTGCGGCACTTATCCCTGCAGCACTGGCTCCAATAATTACATACTTCATTTCAAACCCTCCTTGCTTAAGGATATAGCCCCACTTGGGCAGCTTTCAACGCATCTTGGAGTTTCTCTTCCTTCACAAAAATCACATTTTAATATAATTTTTTTTGTTATGTTATCGGCTTTTAACACACCATATGGACAACACATCACGCACATAAAGCAGTCTGCACATTTTTCCTCATCATACTTAACAATGCCTGTCACCGGGTCTTTTGTGAGAGCCCCGCTCATACATGCTGCAACACATTCAGGGTCATCACAATGTCTGCAGAATATTGGTGTTACCCTACCTTCAGAATCCATGATTATATAGCTTCTGCTTTCATTTTTACCATCTTCAAGGTCTAAATCAAATACAGATTTCCCTTTTTCATTATGCTCTTCCATGCAGGCCAAGGTGCAGTTTAAGCATCCCTGGCATAAGGACCTGTCAATTATAATCCTGGTCATATGCTCATCCCCCTAACTTAAGCTAAGCCTAAGCTTTTTCTTCTATCAAGAATAATTTCTTCTAAACGGTCTGCAGCTTTTATTACATCATCCTCAAGAATTAATTGTCCTCCAGTTAAGTCTTTTAAGTCTTCAGTTAATACTTTTGTTACAAGCTTGCTTCCAGTAATAAAAGGCGGTATTGCAAGGTGAAGTGGAAGTCCTAGGGCTAGTCCAAAGGCTCCGTCTGCTAAAGCCTGTTCCTCTAACCACTGTGGTGCTGAAAGAACTAATGGAAGTTCTGGAATATCTATACCTAGATATTCAGCAAGCTCAGCTGCAACAATTTCTAGTCTTCCAATAGCAAGACATGGTCCAAAGTTTAAAACAGGTGGAATACCAAGGCTTTCACATACTGCTTTAAGATTGTCTCCAGCAAGATTGGCAGCGGAAGGTGACATTAATCCTACGTTTTCTAGTCCACCGCTGGAGCACCCTGCAGATAGTACTATAATATCCCTTTTTATAAGTTCTTTAGTTAACTCTACAGTAAACACGTCGTGGCCCATAGCAGTAAGATTAGAACAACCAACTACCCCGGCAACTCCCTTGATTTTTCCGCTGGCAATTAAATCAATTAATGGCTTCCATGTGCCTCCAAGGAAAGCTTTAAGTGAATTTTCACTAACCCCTGTAACAACATCATCGTGACCGTGATCCATAGGTATATTTATTTTTACGTTTCCTCTTCTGTTAGTGTAGCTTTTGATTGCTTCATCAATTATATTATTTGAAATATCTTCTCTTTCTTCATAGGTATATTTAACATAATCTGCATTTACTTTTTTTGCCACATCATCAAGACAGATCATCTTAACCATATAAACATATGCCATAGGCTCTATTCCAGGAAGTGTACAGTTAAATTCTGAAAGGATTATATCTATTCCTCCAGTGGCAATAAGCGCTTCGCTTGTATAATTATTTCCAGCATGCCCTGAGAAAATATTTTTATAATGCTCTCCTCTTAACTGAAGGTCCTGACCAACACAGGTACATCCAACAAGCTTGAAGCCCTTAGCTCCTGCTTCTTTTGCCTTAACAACCACATCGGCGTCTAGTAGCCTGTTTTGAAGATGAGCAAAAGTTGAATGCTGATGTCCAGTAATCATTATATTTATATAATCTGTGTCAACAACCTTAAACCCAACCTTTGCCTGAAGTATAGTTGGCTCTCCAAGCATAACATCATTTAAAAGATTAGTTAATTCTAGTCCGTATAAACCAGTAGATATACCTAGGTTTAAGCTGTGCAAAAGCATGTCCACAGGGTCACTGTTCAGGTTTGTTGATGTTTTTACTATTGCATCAAAAACCTCTGATTTTGCACCACCAGGAAGAATATTAAGCTTTTCCCAAACCTTGAATCTTGGTCCGTAAGCAAGCTTCTCTACCAGTTCCATTTTTTCATATCTTGGCCTATATAAATCCTTTAAAACAGCATCTGCCACAAGTATTGCCTTTTCGTATATATCATCAGCTTGTATTCCAAATACTTCAGCAAGATGGTTAAGTGCATTTGGTCCCATAATTCTGCCTTTATTCTCACCAGTCTTTTTTAAGTTTAAAGCAGTGTTTTCTACAATGTGAAGATAACATCCTGCACCAGCTGCTACTGCCCTTAAAAAATTACGAGCCACAATTGTATCTGCTGTTGCTCCACATACTCCCTTAGGTGATTTAGGTGTTATTCTGCAAGGTCCGTTTGAACATAGACGGCAGCATACCCCTTGTTGTCCAAATCCGCATTTAATTTTTTGAGCAATTACTCTGTGATGAGAAGTATCCTCCTCTAAATTTGCGATAAAGTTTTCCAAAACCTTATCTGCACTGCTGCAAGTTGTACAATTTCCACAAGTATTCATTGTGAAACCTCCTTATAGTTTACCTTTTTGGTATAGATTTAATTATTTTTAATGGGGAATTAATATTTCCCCTCTTTTAAATCTTTAAAATTTACTTTTGATAGTTCCATGGCAAGACTTCTTTGGACACCCTCCAAAGCCCTGTGAACTTCACAGTGGTTTCCTTTTTTTGCATTACAATAGGCAGGGTCCATTATGCATCGATTCACACATACAGGTCCGTCTATGGCTTCTATTACATCCTTAAGTGTAATTTCTTCCGGCATCCTGTTAAGAGAATAGCCTCCATTAACTCCTCTATATGATTTTACAATTCCAGGTGCAATCAGCTTTCTAAGAAGTTTCAGTAAAAATCTTAGAGGCAGTGACTCTTTCTCTGCAATTGTTGCTGCATCAACCCTTGTTCCATATTCTAATTTAGACAAGTATAGTACTACACGTAAGCCATAATCTGCTTCTTGTGTTATTTTCATATTATCTCCTCTAAAGTCTACTTAATTGGTATAGTTTTAATATAATCTATTTGCTTTATTCTGTCAACCAAATTTATAAAAAATATGATACAATAGAACAACATTAATTTTACAAGGAGAAATATATGAAGATAATTGGAACAAGAACAATAAAAACCGGTGTAGGAGTATCAATATCAATGCTTGCGGCATCTAGTCTTGGTTTAAAATATGCAGCTGCTGCGGGAATAATTACCATGTTAAGCATTCAAAGCACTAAAAGGGAATCAATACAAATTGCTGTTCAAAGGATAGGCGCATGTATATTAGCTCTTCTAATATCAGCAGTTTTATTTAATATATTTGGGTACAACCCTATTGTTTTCGGTGTTTTTTTATTTATATTTATACCTCTAACTGTAAAATTAAATTTGGAACAAGGAATTGTGGTAAGCTCAGTAATTGTAACTCACCTCTTAGTTGAAAGGATAACAAGTTTTCCACTTATTTTAAATGAGCTTGAACTTATTTTTATTGGAGTAAGCATTGCCTTAATATTAAATTTATATATGCCCGGCCTTGAAAATGTAATAAAAGAAGACCAGAAATATATTGAAGACTGCATGAAAAAACTTCTATTAAAAATGGCTGCAGCATTAAAAGAAAACAACAGCTCTTTTAGTGAAGATGAATTATTTAAAGACTTAGGTGAAAGAATTAAAATTGGTAAGCAGCGTGCTTATAAAAATTTGAATAATTATTTAATCTCAGATATGAGTTACTATGTGGAGTATATGGAGATGAGAAGACAGCAATTCAAAACACTTAAAAAACTAAAGGATACTTTTCGAAAATTTTTCATAGCTTATGACCAGACTATTATGGTAGCTGAATTTACAGAAAAAATTTCAAATGACTTTTATGAAAGCAACACCTGCACTAATTTATTAAATGAACTGGAAGCTTTAAGATTTGAATTTAAAAACATGGCTCTACCTTCAACAAGAGAAGAGTTTGAAAACAGAGCCATGCTTTATGAATTCTTAAACGAAATGGAACAATTTCTTCTTATCAAATTTGAATTTATGAAGAACAAACCTAAGGTGTAATTACCATATTATGCCCTTTACTCCCTCATTAAGGGTACATACTGAAATTTTTAATGTTTCCTTAACCTTTTCTATGGTATTATTACACTCATCTTCAGTATTACCGTAAAATAAAATTGGGCCTATTCTCATTGATTTGTCTACCATCTTTCCAATTTCTTTTCCTACGTGAATTGTATCTAGATAAACCTTGTAAACTCCAGGTATTTCCATTAATTTATCTACATTTCCTATTTCAGTAATCCTTCCCTCTGGAAGTGAAAAGCATATATATCCAGCTACCTTGGAAGATAGTTTTGAAAAGTCAAAACTTTGTGTTTTATTTGTAGCAAAATCAACAAGTAATTCAATTATATTTATACCACAGGTCAAGGGGATAACATCTGATGATGTAAACATGCCGCCTCCCCTTGCGGCAATTTCTACTAAATATATCTTATCTTCAGTCTTATCATACAAAAATTCAGCTTGGGCAATGCCAAACTTCATTCCAAAACCCTGAACTAATTTCTTAGTCTTATTTAAAATCCTCAATTCTACTTCGTCAGTTACAGACTGAGCAGCCTTGGTAGTTTTCATTTTTGGAACAAAATAATGCTCTGATTTGAATGGTAAGTATTGGCTAATTGCCAAGTTAGTATATTGGTAATTTTGTGCAAAGCCAAGAGCAATATACTCAGTCCCTTGAATATATTTTTCAATTTCAATATACCCTGATTGAGAAAGTTTGAAAGAGTCCTCAAAATTTTTTTCCAATTCAATCCTGTTGTTTATTTTAATAACCCCTCTGCTTCCCTCTTGATCTGGAGGCTTTATAACAACTGGATATCCCATTTCATCTGACTTGCTGCAGGCTTCCTCTAAATTAAACACTATATTATACTTAGGAACTTCCACCCCCAGTTTCTGTGCTTCCTGCTTCATTATATACTTATTTGTAAACTTCAAAGAAGCTTCATATCCTATGCCAGGCAAGTCCATCTTTTCAGCTACATATGCTATAGTTTGTACGCAGGCGTCAAGTTGATCTGACAATATAGCAGATATTTTTTCCTTCTGTGCAGCTTCCAACACCTTTGCTTTGTCTTTTACATCAATATAATAGCATCTATCTGCAATCTGGAATCCAGGATAATCCCCTTCTTTACTTACAACAATAGTTTCAAAATTGTTTTTCTTGCAAATCTCTATAATCGGAATTTGCCCTCTGCCAGCACCTAAAACAAAAACTTTATCTCTCATACTTTGACCTCCAAACTATTCTGCCTATAGCTAATTATATCTTTTCATTAATTTGCCTTCAATGCGTTATTACTGAAATTTTGTTTTTAAGAGTACCATTGTAACCCATTCATTTGTTTTGGTAATCTTTATTAGCTTATACCCTGATGCATTAAGTTCACTTATTACATAATCACTGCTCCATTCAACCAGACCTGAAACAAAAAGTTTGCCGTAAGGCTTAAGAACATCATTTATCATATCCAAGGATGCCAGAGTTTCTTCTCCACCTATATTAATAAACACCACATCATATTTTTTATCCATATCAAATTTCTTAGAGGTGGCATCCATTACTATTACATCAATATTATTAATATTATTTAGTTTAGCATTATATAAAACCTCACTTGTAACATCCCTTATATCCAGTGCTGTTATATGTTCTGCATTTCTAAGGGCCGCTGCAATGCTTAATATTCCGGAACCTGTGCCAATATCAAGAATAGTTTTTCCTGAAAAGTCATCCTCAATAATATACCTTAAAAAATCCTGGGTGGTTTCATGAAGTCCAGTACCAAAAGACCCCTGAGATTCAAAATTTATCTTGTTTTTACCATCTTCTATAATAATATTGGCCTCACCGATTATCCAGCCATTATGCAAATCCACTGGTTCAAAAGGCTGCTGCCAGTTAGCCTCAGTAATTTCATTTAATTTTATGTCCTCCTTTAAGTTAAGAAGACTTTTTATTTGTTCAACATATTGCAAACATTGTTCCTCATTATCTTCATCAGGATAAACTTTTAAATTTACAATTTCATCTTCTTTTTCATTAAAACCATAGCCATAGGAGTAAACCGTAACTTCATAAGGAGCATCATAATATGTGGAGCATAATCCAATACTTATAAGCTTATTTAAAACTGCATCTATTTCAGAATGCTTTACATCGAAAGAAATTTCATACATTATTTTCACCTCAACATTATTATACCTCATATTGCATTTTTTTACATAAAGGTTTATAATTAATAGGTGCTAGTTATTTTTTTACATTTATGGAACTATACTAAGTTTTGAGGTAATGTTATGCAAAAATGTAGTAGGTTACTTTCAATTGATGAATTAGAAACAGGTATGATCTGCGCAAATGAAATTAAAGAGCAGAAGTGTGTTCTTATTGGCCAGGATGTTACAATAACTGAATCCTTAATCAATAAACTAAAATCAATTTATTTTTGTGATAAAATAGCAGTATACTGTGATGAATCAAATGCTATTGAATACAGCCTTGATATTAACGATGACATTATAATAGAAAACAGCAAAATCATAGATGATACTTTTAATACTGAAAATGTTAAAAGTAAAGGAATAAAAATTTGCGAGCAGATAGAAAAGGAATTTAATGCCCTTGCATTGGATGTTCAGCGTATTTTTGAAAATATGGAGCATCTAAAAGCCTCCAGCATGGATGAAATAAGAAAATTTGCCGCAAGAATACAAAATGAACTTGAATACGCAAGTTATATTATAAAAGATATTGTATTATACGGCAGCGGCAGTGATACAATTTACAGGCATTGTGTAAACGTTGCCGCCTTAAGTGCAATACTTGGCAGTTGGGCCGGCCTTAGTAAAAAAGAATTGAATCTCCTTACCTATGCAGCTGTATTGCATGACTTTGGTAAAACAAAAATAGACAAGGAAATCCTTGATAAACCAGGACCTTTAACCGACCAAGAGTTTAGTGTGGTGAAAAAACATTCAATAATAGGATATGATTTTATTAAGAATGTTAAATTTCTAGATAAAGCTGTAAGCTATGGAGTTCTGATGCATCATGAAAAAGCTGATGGGTCTGGGTATCCTTTAGGCTTGACAAGCAATAAAATACATAAATTCGCAAAAATAATTGCTATTGCAGATATATTTGATGCAGTAAACTCAGACAGAAATTACAAGAAAAGCAAGAAACCTTTTGAAGCTTTGAAGCTTATTCAAAGAGAAAGTCTAATAAAATTAGATTACGAATTATGCAGTACTTTTCTTAATCGTGTAATAAATTATTATTTAGGAGAAAATGTTTTATTGAATAACGGGATCACCTGTAAAATAATACAAATCAACATTAACAATATAGAAAAACCTCTGCTTTATGAAGGCAATACTTTTATAAATTTAAACCACCAGAGAGACTTATATATAGAAAAATTACTATTATAATTTAAAATAAGGGGTAATTGCATATTTTGCATTACCCCTTTAATATTATTCTAAATAAGGCTCCACCAGCCTGATTATTTTTGGCTTCTATACTTCCTCTGTGTTTTTTAATAATACTTTTTGTTATTGCAAGACCAAGTCCATAATTTCCATTCTTTCCTTTATAAAATCTTTCAAATACATGTGCTAAAGTTTCTTTATCAAAACCAGGTCCATCATCATATATCTCAATGACAACAGTCCCTTCAATTTTACTTTCCACCACATCAATATTTTTGTTGCAATACCTCAAACAATTTCCTAAAATATTAATTATTGCCCTGATAAGTTTATCTTTATCACCTTGGATAATAAGATCCTCCTTGGCTTCATTCGCAAAAATTATTGTTTTTTCAGAGCTAAGGGCTATCCCCCTAACTTTTTCAATACTTGATTTTAGCAATTCCTCTACATTTATACTTTCACATTTAAAATTATCCTGCATTGCATCTATCTTGGATAAATATAATAAATCATCTACCAGGCTGGAAAGACGTTTGCTTTCATCAATAATTATATCTACCGCTTTCTCTTCTTCATCAACAACTCCATATTTAATACCCTCAGCATATCCTTGAATTGACATTAATGGTGTTCTTAATTCATGAGAAGCATTTTGCAAAAAAGTTTTAATTGTATTATCATAGGCAGATAACTTTTGAGCCATTGAGTGCATTGTTTCAGCAAGCTCCCCTATTTCATCCTCATCAAATTTTTCGTATTCAGTATTATAATCTCTATCTCCAACCTTTTTTGCATATTTAATCAATTTATTTATAGGCATTGAAATTCTGTTTGATACATTGCTTGAAATTATTGAGGCAATTAAGGCTGTAACCAAAAGTATCAAAACCAGCATTATAATAACCACTCTGGTTAAGGATCTGCTTTTTTCCAGATCGGAGTAAACAATTAAATAGCGCTTGGTTCCATCTTCTAATTTAATTGGTGAAATGGACACTTCATACTGACTTCTTAATATTGATATTAAAAACTGAGATTTGGTGTTTTCCTTAAAATTATTTAATTTATTCTTATTTATTGTGGGAATAAGTTTGTTATTTACAAAATTATCTTGATTTTTGTTCTGTTTAAGAGAGATCACATTTTTATTTTCATCCAATAATGCATAGTTAATTGTGGAATAATTTTGAACTTGTTTTAGCGCATTTTCAACCTCAAGTGTGTCCTGGACAGCGTCAGAATAATCCTTATTAGAAATGGTTTTATTAAAATTTTCACTTATTGTTTCAGTTAGTATTTTGCTTGCAGCAGTAATTTGCAGTTTAGTTTCTCTACGTATAAATATTCTGAAGCTAATTACAAAAACAACTAAGGTTAAGGTAATACAGACACCTATTATTGCCATGTGTGAAGAAAATATTCTTTTCTTTATGGTTTTGGCACGTTTCTCCATAATTACATCCTTTCTTATTTCGCCATATCTGATATCATAAATCCAAAGCCCCATAAAGTTTCTATTTTTAGTTCTGAATTTGCATCAGAGAGTTTTTTTCTTATACGCTTTATCATATCATCCGTAGCTCTTGTATCTACCTCACAGTCAAACCCCCATAACTTGTTTAACAGTTCATTTCTACTTACTCCTTTGTTGCAATTTTGCATTAAATAAAGGAGCAGATTAAACTCCATGGGAGTTAATTTCAATTTTTCTCCATTACAAACAACATATTTCCCATCTACATAAGCTGTCAAATCCAAAATCCTAAGTGAATTTTCAATAGCTTTTCCCTCTTTGTCTCTATCTAGTAGTTTAAATATTTTCTTTACTCTTAAAACCAGTTCTACAGGACTAAATGGCTTTGTCAAGTAATCATCGCTTCCAAGCATTAACCCTGCAATTTTATCTGAATCACTATCCTTTGCAGAAATAATGATTATTGGAACCTCATTTTCTTTCCTAATCTCAGAACATAATGAAAGCCCATCAATTCCTGGCATCATTACATCTAAAATCAGCATATCTGCAGGTCTTTCCAAAAAGGCTTTAAGCAGGGCATCCCCCTCTGAAAAGGTACATACCTCATACCCTTCCTTTTTTAAAAACATTTTTATTAACTCCTGTATTTTAACTTCATCATCTGCAATATATATAAGCTCTTTTGGCATGAGTGCTCACCCCTGATTTTTATTTTAATTATATCACAGCCCATTATGCTTTATATATTCATCACATATTTCTGACGCAATTTCGCCACAATTTATCCTGGATTTATCCAATATTTAAATGCTAAGCTTAATTTATAAACAATTATATTCCTATTTATAAGGGGGTCAGTCATGAAAAAAGTTTCATTATTAATCTTGGTTTTACTTATAGCTTTTATGTTTAGCGGATGCGGTAAACATAATTCTGCATTTAAGAGTTCTAATTCAAACCCTCCGGCAAGTTCAGCATCTATTAGTAAAAGCCAGCAAAATAATTCTTCATCAATGGAGGAAGTTAATAACTCTATGGGAAAATTAGATAGTGCTTTAAATAATTCAGTTAATACGAAGGAACTTAATGACACTGAAACCTTAATAAATAATATAAATTAAATATTTCAAGGAGTGATTTTATGAAATTTTCAAAATTACAATTAATTTCTTCAATTATAGCAATTTCCGTTGCATTACCAGGGGCTTCAGTTTATGCAAAGACAGCTGATATTGGAAACGGACTTGTTAAAGAACAACAAAATTTAACCAGCAAGTCAGATTTACGCCAATACAAATCTGACATATCCGCTAAAAAAAATACAATAAAGCAAAATGCAGAGGCTAACAAAGCATTATTAGAGACTATAAAGCAAAAAAAGACTACCGTTAAAAGTTTGATTAAAGACATTAAGCAAGGCAAAAAACAAATACCTGACAGTGACCTCTCAAGTATTAAATCTGAATTGCAAACAATTAATTCTGATATCACCTCCTTAGAAGCATTAAATGGCAGCATAAAATCATACTACCAAACAATAAAAACTGATATTTCAAGTAAAAACTACCAGGATGCCGAAGCACAGTTTGACAAAATAATAGCTGTTCAAAATACCAGAACTACAGATTTAACAAATTTAAGTTCAGAACTTGATAAGTTAATAAGTTTATTGCAAAAAGCTGATTCAAACTCGGCAGTTCAATAGTCATTTAATTAAAAAACCGGACATCACCTTGATGCCCGGTTTTCCCGCTAATTAAAGTAAAACAATCCACTTACTGGTTTAAAGGCAATGCTGCAGCTGCTTCATCAATACCAATATTGACAGTGGTTGTACTATTTTCTATATTCATTTTTAACAACGATAGTAAATCAATATCTGCAAATTCTTTATAATTTGTTATTTTGAACAAGGCAATATTATCTGCTTCTACTCTGGATATAATTTTTTCAAGGACACAACTCAGTGTAATATCATAATTTTCCCCTAGAGGAATGTGGAACTCATTATATTTATTAGTTTGCTTTACTGATAAATACATAAAATTGAAGTCCAAAACATGTATGATATCTTGGCCTTGTGCAGTCAAAATGGAAACATCCTTATCAATTATTATCCTTGGCAGCTTTCTATTGAATGGTATTATTCTTTTTCTCCTATAATTTATGTTCTTTAATATATTTGTCCTAAAAGTACCCCCTATTTGAGTTTCAGGAAATGCAGGTACCCTGTCGTAAAGCATTAGCAATAGTTCTGCGAAATCCTCTTCATGTATTTCAGTTATTTTGAATACATATTTATGGCATTCTTTAAAACTATCCACTCTTACTATCTGAGCTGAAAAATCACATGTATTCCTTAATGATTTCAATCTTATGTGATGGTTTTCTTCCTCACTTAGATAAATTGGGTTCTTTAAAATTATAGCAGCCCCTGTTTCTGATATATCTGTTGTTTTCCCGGTACATATTTTTGATCCATTAAATATATAAGCATCTTCACAGGCGTTTACCCTTTCACTATTTCTAAACTTTGGCCTTTCCGAAGCAAAAAAAGCAGCCATGGTTAATAAATAGAAGTTGTATACAAGCCAAAATAAATTTATTATATATTGAGCTTCAAATTGTTTTGTAATAAATAGAAATAATATCCTTATAATACCTATTAATGAGAGTAAGGCTATAACAATTTGAGTTCCTACAAGTTCGAATCTATTTACAAAAGCCTTCCTTATTACATTGTCCTTTGGAGTAACCTTGAATTTTGACATTTTCATACCAAAGGTTTCTTTTAAAACTCCCATGGTTATCTGAGGAAACAGTATTGTATCATATATATGACTCCAGGCAACAGTTCTTACCTGCTTTGTGAAAACCATAAAGGCTATATTGGTAAACACAAACATAGGTAGCCATATCTCAAGCATCTGCATGGCTGGAGCTGTAAGTACAACTATTCCAAAAACAGAAAACATTATTGGTGCCAGAAGAAATATTATTCTCCAAATTCCAAAATACCAATAAGAAAATGCACTAAAATACATGAGTTTTTGAAAAATATTAAGACCTTTCATAAATAAGGGATTAAAGGTTTTGAAGGTTTGTATTACCCCCCTGGCCCATCGTATTCTCTGATTATATAAATCCTCCAGACTCTCAGGAGAAAGTCCTGAAGCATGGGTTTCATTCAAGTATATGGATTTATACCCTTTGCTTTGTATCTTCATTCCAGTTGCAAAGTCCTCGGTAATTGTACCAACCACAAGACCTCCTATTTCATCTAATGCCTTCCGGGACAAAACAGTATTGGAACCTGCATAAATTACTGCATTAAATCTGCTTTTTCCAGCTTGAATATACCTGGAGAAGAGATTTTGTTCGTTTGGAAGATTATTTTCCGTAAACAAATTATATTGAAATAGATCAGGGTTATAAAAATTTTGGGGAACTTGTACAAAACCGATATTGTCTTCAGTCATGAAAAAAGGTATTGTTTTAATTAAAAAATCATGCATTGGAATCATATCTGCATCAAAGGTTACCACATAAGGGGATGAAGTTTTTGCTAAGGCATTGTTTAAATTACCAGCTTTTGCATGAGTATTTTCAGTTCTGGTTATATAACCTACCTCCAGCTTATCACATAATTTCTTTACTTCTTCACGGTTGCCATCGTCGCAAAGATAAATGTGAACTTTGCTTTTATCCGGATAATCTATATTTTTACAACCCAGCATAGTCTTATATAATATATCGTTTGCTTCGTTATATGATGCAACCAATATATCCACCTCAGGGAACTCTATATTGCCTACCTCCGGAGTTTCCGGTGTAGATGTATTCCATAAGGTTAAATAAAAAATAGCAGATTCAATAAAACCCACAAATTCAGCAGTAAATAGAAGGTATCCCGCAATTAAAGAAAAATACCCATATGTCTTTGGTATTGTGTAATAAAATCTCCAAAATAAATAAAAAGTATAACTCATATAAAACACTAAAAGTAGCAAGGATTTATAAAAAAGCTGCCTTCTGTTATCCTTGGTATTATTTTTATCTGTTTTACTTCTCCTATCCATATACATATACACCTCAGGCAAAGAATTACATTTTGCCATCCAAAATGAGCATTGTCCATAATCTTAAGGAACTTCCATAATAATCATTTTCTTTACTTTTAATTAATTTTTCTGTAACTTGTCTACTAAAGTCATTACTTTGATTTACATAGCAAATTGCTGAAAAAGAAGAGAGATAAGTTTGATTAACATATTTCACCAATTGTTTTCCCGATAGAGAATACCCGGCAGTTAAATTATCAGCACCAATACTGGAAATAAATTTATATTCAGTCTGCAAAATATTTAATGCCCTAGTATCTTTTGTTTTTTTGTAATACTGCAGCAGTCTAATTGGAATTCTTACTGCATCATAGCCAAATATGTCATTACCCTCATTTTTGGTGAAGTCACTGTTAATCCAATCCGGAAAAAATCCAGTTTTAGTATCCATACAATCTGAAAGAAATATAATATTATTGTTTAATACATTGTTCCAAAACTTCTTATTAGATGCTTCTGAAAATTTGCAGTAATATAAAGGAGCTATATATGAAGGGTTTATGGAATAATTTTCGCCCCAGGAGTCTCCAGGAAGTACTAAGTATTTTGAACTTATTTCATATTTCTCAATAGCCCCTATTATCCTTTTAGCCTCTTCCATGTAGGTATTATCACTCCAATTGCTGTAGGCAAGTAAAAATGCATATGCCATATCCTCATCAGCATCAGTTGCAGAGCCTTCTCCTATAACATTCCCCTTTGAATCAATCTTCCAATTCATTAATCCATTTTTATTTAAGTGGGACTTCATATAATTGTGAAGACTATCAAAGGTGTTTTTATCCTTCATTGCAGCACTAAAAAGCAATCCGTAACCAATACCTTCACTTACAGTAATATAATTATCCTCTGGATTAACAACCCTACTCATATCATTTCCTAAATTATGAATGTATAATTTTTTCCAACTATTGTATATTTCTTCAGTGTCATAATTGCTGATTTTACTATTTCTCAAGAATACTCCACCAATCAAAAATAACAGTATAGCCAAAGCCATAAATGATATTGCTTTTTTTCTGTTATTCATTTAGTTTATCTCCACTCTGTTTCGTCCTAAACTTTTAGCACTATACAAGGCCTTGTCCGCCCGTATAAATAAGGATCTTGTATCTTCACCAGTTTGTAGTTCTGCTACACCAAAACTTGCTGTTTGCCTAGAAGGTACTGTGAACTGATATAATTCCACCTTTTCTCTTATTCTATTGGCTAAATCTTCAGCTTCCTCAAGTTTTGTAGAAGGACAGATTACTAGGAACTCTTCTCCACCCCATCTTCCAACAAAGTCTGTTTTTCTAATATTAGATCTTAACAGGTCTGCAAATTCCCTTAGAACCACATCCCCGTCCTCATGACCAAAGGTATCATTAACATTCTTAAAATAATCAATATCTGCTATTATAATTGACAGGTTGCTGGAATTTTTATTAGAAAATTCTATTTCATTTCTAAGGATATCATTTAATTTGGATTTGTTATATATTCCTGTAAGACGGTCGATGGTGGATAGTTTTACAAGTTCTTGTTCTCTATTTTTTATTGCCTCGGACATTTTGCTTATGCTTTCCATTATTGCGCCAAATTCACGTATTTCAGTTCCATTGTTATTTATATAGTAATCTCCCTTATTTATTTGATCAGTAATTTCTATTATTTTTTTAAAAGGAGCAAATACTTTTTTAGTAATTAAAAGCATTATAAAAAGCAATATAATTAAAATAAAAATTTCAATTGGTATGAACTTTGACATACTGGTTAGATATGCATCTTTCACAGTTTTCATGTCAAAACCTACTCCTGCATATGCAATAATTTTGTTATCATAATCTTTTATCGGGAAAAATGAGTATCCCAGTTCCCTGTCACCAATTTTAAATACATTGAAAAATTCTTTACCTTCATTGAAGGAATAGTTTGAAACATTAAATGTATTCTTGTCCATATCAATAGTTGAAAGCTGTACTTGATTATTAATTAAAATAACAATTTCTTTATTAACAACATTTTTAAAATTGTTAAGCAGTTCCCCATCCAATTCAAAAGTTACTACTGCAACTCCCTTAGGCTCACTTGAATAAACCCTGTCAACACCTTTAAAAAACAATTTATTGTTTTTACTGGTTATTGTACCCAAGGTTTTAACATTGGAATATTTATTTTCATCAGAAAGCATATATTGGATATAACTTTCTTTCCCAGTGTCTTTAAAGCTTTCATCAATACCAGGCACATCAGATAATGGCTCTCCAACCTTGTTGAA